>JBKOUZ010000228.1:0-9104 GCA_046723715.1 Acidobacteriota bacterium
TTCACTCGATTGGACAGCGGCAAATAGAGCAACTCAGCCGTGGACCGGTCGATGGAGTAGCGCAGTACCTGGTCGCCACCCTTGAGAAATAAAACCGCCGCGATTGTTCCCGAGACAAGCAGACCGGCCGACCCCACCAAAACTACAAGAGGCAGGAGAAAGAGCATGGGGCCGATACCAAACCGGCGCAACAGCCTGGTCGTCAGCAGTAATTGAAACAGCAATGCCGCAACTCCGGCGTAAAAATAGAAATCGCCGAAGAAAATCGCCATTGCGTCCTTGCCCGTTGAGAATTGCTTCACGAGAGCCTTGAATTGCCAGCCCGTCAGCGTGGTTGCGAAAGAGGAAATACAGATCACGGCGGCAATGGCGCAAAGATATCGCGAAGAAACAATTGAGCGGATGCTAGCCCGCAAATCTCGCCGGCCGATTCCTGAAATTTCTGAATTGGCCTCATTCGCGGTCTCGCGCTGAAGCTTCCCTCCCCGGGTCGCCACTGCCATCAAAGCCGAACAGATAACCAGCAGAATCGACATGAAAAGCAGCAGGCTTTCCGTGCCGAAGGCTCGAGTCACGATCTTCGATAGGTACCCTGCAAAAATCCAGCCAGCAATCGCTCCGCCTCCCACCATGCCAAAAATGCGCTTTGCTTCGCGTGCCGTGAGCAGATAATTGGCTAACGTCCAGACTTGTGTAGGCGCCAGAACTCCAAACATGCCCACCCAAACGTAAAAAATTGGATAGAGCCATGCCGCGCGTGAATAATGCGTGAACACCCATAACACCGCCCAACTGGCGGCAAAGAATAAAGGACTCGTTATGAGCAAACTGCCCAGTGAAATTCGACGCGCCAGCTGCAAATACAATGCAACGACGAAGCCAACCAGAATTCCACTGGCGATGTCGGCATAGGGCAGTTGAACAGCCTGGAAGTGAGTGAGAAATAAAGCGTCTCGGGCTACCTTGCCGGTCACATACGCGCTGATCGTCAGAAAAAGACAGGCACTGAGCGGAACGCCTCGCTTCAAATCTCCGGGGTGAACATTGAGAACCCGCTCAAGCCAGCGGCTCATGTCTTCCACCTTTTTCTCGACTCGGTTTTATAGGTATAGCTCATTTGGGGGAGTCTGACGGCGCTGCATTTGTTTTCTCGAACAGCACTTCCTGCCCATCCAGATATTGGGCGACGATCTTGCCGCCCTTAAGAATCTCCAGCGCCGAGGCGCGTCCCCCCGCCCAGTATGTGGAAAGCATTCCCGTGTCGATCAGAAAAACGGCACCTCGAAAACGACTGCGGATATGCGCCGATTTCTGGACGGTATGCGCAACTACGACGTGGGTTGCATTGTAGGTAGTCAGAATTTGCAAGATTCGCTGACCGCCTTCTTCGTCACTCCATCCGTCGTAGCCGCGAAACCACAGAGGCCCTTCGTCGCGCATGCAAAGCCAGTTGCTGAAATCAAGAAGCCGCACCAGTCTGTTGTGGTACTCGGCGTCGGGCGCAGTATTCGCGGAGGGATGTTCCAATAATTCCAACTGAACCGCGAGGGCAGTTTCACGAACCGTGAAGAATGGCAGAATTACCTTCCGCGAGACCAACTCTTCCGTCGTCTTGTCGAAGTTCGCGATCTCTTCGCGCACCTGCTGATTGATCTGCTCCAGCGACATGGAAATCAAACCGGGAGAGATTCCGCCGTGCAAGAAGATAATTCCCCCGATTTCGGCTACGGCAGCATGTTGCCGCACCCATTTTCCATATTTCCCATTCGGGCTGAAAGCCTCCCGATATTCCAGAAAGCCCGCCGGATGTTCTGCCATCCATTGCGCTTCCGACGCGGGCACGCCCGGCTGCTTGATAGTGGCCAAGGATGCCGCGTGACTCGCTGCCCACGCCGCGTAGTTGTCGTAGCCCGCCTTGCGCCGCTTTTCGGACTGAGTGTCAGCAAAGGCCGCATAGTTCGGCTGCGTCACGTAACGCAGGTCGCCTACTATGTTCATCACCTCGTGATTTCCGAGCAAGGGTACAACGTTTCCTCCGGCTTTGCTAGCTTCTGCCTGCAACGCCATCAGCAGGTCCATGGACTCCCGTCCCTTAGTCCCGCGGTCGATCAGATCACCGGTCTGAACTAAGGTAGTGCTGCCACCTATCCAGTGATTTTGTTCATTTACTAATTGCGTACGCCGTAGAATAAGGCAAAGGTCGGTAAAATCCCCGTGAACGTCTCCCAGGGCAACAATTCGATCTGGTGGCGCCACCGCTGCGCTTGATCGCCCAAGGCTCGTGCCCAGCAGGATCAAGAGAACTCCAGCAGTCAGCCCCGAGAGTAGCATCCGAGCCGGCCCTCTTACCGTCTGGCCGCCTTCGATAGCGAATGACTGGCTTGAACCCTTTACAGGCAGAGGAACCTCCCACTGGACCGAGTGCATGTTAAGTTCCCATGGCATGCAAGTCAATTGTCTAGATACTTATTGAGCGGCTCGGTTTTGTCGCTCCCTGTCCCGAGAGGTCCAGGGACCGGCTCCAGTCTCCCCTCACGGCGCTCAGAAGGGTCGCGGAGACTCCTGACCCGCCCGGGGAAGCTTGCATCCCCTTTCGTGGAGAGAGTAGATTGTGGTGACAATTTTGGAGGTTGCTATGGCTACGCGTGCCCTCGGTTGGGGAAAGCTTAGTGCGGCCCTCGCGATGTGCCTGCTTATTATCCCTCTGGCGTCCGCTGGGCAGGACGCCGGCCTAAACAGGGACCAGATCAAGCAGTTCCTGCTGACCGCTAAGATAGTTCACGTTAAAGACTCTTCGAAAGGCATCACTCAGCCTCTGCGGCTAACCCTGAGCGATGGCAAGTTGACCCATGATGCGTCCTACCAAGCGGTCGACGAACACAGGAACACGCTGCAAATGAGTGACGGCCACACCGAAATAAACTTTGTCGACTCGTATAAGTACAACCTCGCCGCGTATCAACTGGCTGAGATGCTCGGCGTGGAAGATATGTTACCCGTCTATGTGGAACGCAAATATATACGTGGACCCGGTTCCTTAAGCTGGTGGCTGCCGATCAAAATGGATGAAGCCGACCGTGTAAAACAGAAAATAGCAGTGCCCGATATCGACGCGTGGAATACCCAGATGTACCGAATCCGCGTCTTTGACGAGTTGGTTCACGACAACGATGCCAACCTCACCAATGTTCTCATCGGTGAGGACTGGAAGATCTGGAGGGTTGATTTTACTCGCGCTTTCCGGCCAAACAAGGACTTGCGGGACGCCAATAATCTGGTGCGGTGTGACCGCCAATTGCTGGAGAAACTGAAGGCACTCAATGCCGAGCAGCTCTCTGAGAAGACTAAACATTACTTGACGAAGGATGAACTTAAGGCTGTAATTGCGCGGCGGGACAAGATCGTAGCCCGCTTCGAGCAACTCGTTCGTGAAAAAGGCGAGGCGGCTGTGCTCTATTAATCGCGGCATACGCGCATTGCGGCGTAACCATCACAGGGATGCCTCGTGTCTTGGGAAGGGAATCTGGGCTTCTGCTGTCTCGGTGTAAATTCTTACTGTTTGGCTAGGTATTCCGTTTTCTCAACTGAAAAGGAGGATGTCACATGTTGAAGAAAGTAGCAGGTGTGTTGTTGACGGCCGTGCTAGTTTTTTCGGTGTCGACGCCGGGATTCGCTGCGGCCGCAAAGAAGGGACGTGTCGAGGGACGCGTCGCGCTCACTGATAAGGACAAGTCGACGCTAACAATTCGGGAGGGAAACGCAGGTGGTGGAGGTCAGAAAACGATACATTACGACTCCTCCACCAAGTGGAATAGCCAATATCACGGCGACAAGAATATGAACGCCGTTGATCCCAGCGAGGTCAAAGAGGGTGATTACGTGACATGTGTCGGCTCTTACGACGACAAAGGTGAATTTCACGCCACCATCATCTCTAAGCGGCTTTCCCACCCCAAATAGACGGTATCCCTGGCTCCGGCATGTACACCGAGTTGCAGAAAGGCGCCTCGTTTCGCATACGATTGTGATGCCCGGTGCGAAAAGGCGCCTTTCTAGCCCCTCAATCGGAGCTGCGAGTTCTTGCTGCTCGCCAAAATGTTGTCTCTAATTTCTTCAGAGTGGCCAGGGAGTACGCTGCGGATTCGCGTTCCTGAACGTCGGTCGTCACTTCCAGCAGTTCGCTTAGCCGTCCCATCAGAACATTTTTCGCCTCTTTGATCCGCTCTGGAAAGTCATCGGGGGATATGTCTATGAGACCCGCTTCCGAAAGCACTTTCCAAACTTGTTCTTTCTGGGATTCCTCATCTTCTCGCGATTCTCGCGTCACTGCTCTACACTCCGTTCCTATAAAACTCTGATGGGTACTCCTGGCAAACTTCATCCATCTCAAAAATCAGCCGGTTTTTGCGCACTCCGCTTGAACCTGAGATATGTGTACGCCAGATACTGGTTCAGTTCGGCCCAGAAAGACTGCTCCTGATCGCGGGGATCCAATCCGGCTTCGGCCATTGAAACCAGCCGGCTCTCCCAAGCCTCCCGTTCATCCTGGGTAACATCGTCAGCGTCGCGCCAGATTGGAGGTTCGGGGTGATCCAGGATTTTGTGCTCTGGAATCACTCGTCCATCCTCGAGAATAAAATCTCGCCAGACCAGGCCCCATCTCACCTCTTTGACGACGCCCGTGTTCAAACCACTAACGGACTTGAACGTGATGATTTGACCCTCTTCCGGAGGCCAATTGGGCCCCGTCGCCGCTTGCTTCGCCGTGAGTCTCATCCATTAACACCTGATGGAGCAAATTTCAGTTGCGTTCTTCTCGGTTTGGTTCGCGGCCGACAATTGAAGATCCCTTCCGAGACGGTCTGGGCCACGAGCCACGAGTCAGAACCCGATCCACGGCTTGCTCCACCATTGAAAGAAATGCGTTATCCCCTGCTTGGCCCGGCCCTGCTTGAGCCGGTCCCGCTAACGCAAAATTCACCGAGCCAAGTTGCGGGGCCACGTCGAGCACGAGTATCGAGTCTCTTGCACGGCTCAGGTACCCAATCCAGAGGAGAGTAACCCCATTGTATGCGGCACTTTTGATCAAACTGATGATCGCAACAGGACCATCGCCGAGGTGCATGACAACACTGACCAGTATTAGCTCGACGCTGGCAAAGATTCCGAATCCTAGCGCGATTCCGAATACAGGCTGCCGCCAGCAGTTTCTGAGAAAGCGGCAAAGGATCAGCAAGAGGAAGAAGAGCCCACACTGCATAACGCGAACACTGCGATCGAAAGCCAGCACCGCCGATACCACCCTGTCGGCACTGGTCTGCTGGCTAGACAAGGCATTCACGATCGAAAGCAAGAGCAACAGCCCGCAGGACCATCTGAATATGATGGAGGCCAACCTCTGAATACCTCCATATTGCTTCAGCAGATTGTGCAATATTTCATCCATCACCGCGACGGCTACTAATACACTGATGGCATTGCCGGTCCAGTATGCGTCGAAGTAGTTTTCCTGGTAGTAGCGATAGATTGCGAAAAGAATTCCGGATTTCACAATCTGAAAGACAATATAGGAGAAGAATCGCGGAAAAACCACGTGCAGTTTGCGTTGCATCATGCAGATAACAAGCGTGATCTGCAGGATCGGACCCCCCAGCCAGCTCACATACATCATGATTCCGTCCATTGCTTCCGTCCCCCGAAGTCCAGAAGCATACTTGTCCTACGACGGCCCTGCAAGAGTTTTATCGAGGCCGGCCCCGTCTTTCAGTTATTTCAGCACCCTTGTTATTTGCACCTCTTCCCGCGACACAAGGGCATGGGGTCACTTCCATCAGCCACTAACACGATTTGTTCTGCCCCAATGGTAGGGTTGCCGACCCGGGCAGAGCTTGTTGGCATTGCACAATACATCCCGGCCAGTGCCAAAGCAGTGAGAAGGACTTCGACTGCAGTTTTCATGGGGGAGTTCTCCGAGCGTTAAATTCAAGCCCGGCGAAGTATATGCTTCTGTCTGGTCATATGGTGCTCCCAGCTGTGGATATTTATTAAT
The DNA here is from genome assembly GCA_046723715.1 of Acidobacteriota bacterium. Taxonomy (GTDB): domain Bacteria; phylum Acidobacteriota; class Terriglobia; order Terriglobales; family Acidobacteriaceae; genus Sulfotelmatobacter. The sequence goes on from JBKOUZ010000228.1 coordinate 6,050, forward strand.
TTTTCAGGGTTCCACTCCGTAGCCACGAATTGGATCTGAATTTGTGCACCGACGACTGCCTCTATCCCGGCTACTTCACTTCAAAGTTGTAGGTCCCGGAGCCCACCCGGACAACGTACGAGCCGGATTCGGCCTGCCCTTCAACCGGGTTTCCGCTCTCAGTTACCCGGGCCCCAGAAACAGCGGGCAAAAACACTCTCGCCGTCGTGTTGGCAGGAATAATGACTCGCAGAGAGAAGCGCCCAGATGACGTTCCGTTCCAATCGCTGACGATCTTCCCATAAACGGAGTCATACTCCGCGCGCGCGGATGGCATGCGGGAATCCGGGTGCGGGTGAACAATGACCTCCTTGAAGCCGGGCGCACTGGGAGTAGTGTCGATTCCGGCAACATAGCGATACACCCATGCGATGACCGAGCCAAACGCGTAGTGGTTATACGAGTTCATCGCGGGATCGCCGGTATCGCCGTTCCAGCGCTCCCACCAGGTGGTTGCCCCCTTGGAAAGCATGTAACCCCATGATGGATAAGTCTCATTGAGCAATAGCCGGTAGGCCACGTCAGAACGGCCGTGATCCGCGAGACTGAAAAGCAAAAAAGGGGTACCCAGAAAACCCGTCGACAAGTGCCATTCGCGGCGTTCAATGTCTTTTACGAGCTTCTCGACCAACAAAGGTTCGAGGCCCTCTGGCGCCATCTTCGTATAGAGCGCCACTACATAAGAAGTCTGAGTTCCGGTTCCGACTTGCCCGTCCTGCGTGATGTATGCCTTTTGGAATGCCATGCGGATGTTGTTGACGAGTTCGTCATAGCGCTTTACCTCCGGCTCTTTGTCGACAGCGTGCGCCATCTGCGACATCATCTTGGCGATCAGGGCCCAGTAAGCAGTCGCGAGCAGGTCTTTGTTTGTATTTTCGTCTGGCGCGAGCCAGTCCGCGAAGTTCGGGCCGACACCGTTCCTGCGAATGAAATCAGGATTGCGGCTCTGAATGAAGTCCATCCAACGCAGCATTGCCTCCCAATTCTTTTCGATGACTGCCTTATCCCCGTACTGCAGCCACGTTGTCCAGGGAACGATTACGCCGGCATCGCCCCATCCCGGCGCTCCGACCATGCCTTCCTGCCAAGCCGACGTTTCTTCCGTTCCTCCTCCGCTTGAAGGGAGCGTGTTAGGAGACACATTCGTAAACGCCCCCGGCCCCGTTTGAGCATCGGCGATGTCCTGAATGAACTTTTGCGAGAAAGCAGCAACGTCGAAGTTGTAGCTTCCAGTTCGCCAGAAGACGCCGGCATCGCCCATCCAGCCCAGACGCTCGTCGCGTTGTGGACAGTCGGTCGGAATGCTGACGAAGTTTCCACGTTGGCCCCAAATGCCGATGCCCCACATGCGGTTGACGAGATCGCTGGAAGTCGTCAATTTGCCGACGGGGTCGCCGCTCAGGCTGCTGAGCACGTCCCCTTGGATTGCATCCGCAGGTGGCGCACCGCCCGGATAACCTGAGACTTCGACATAGCGAAAACCGTGAAAGGTGAAGTGCGGCGAGAAACTCTCCTCCCCTTCGCCGCGAAGGAAGTAGACATCTGTCGCGTCCGCATCGCGCAGATTGGCGGTGTATATCGTGCCGTCAGGATTCAGGATCTCAGCGAACCGAAGCCGAACCCTGGTCCCCGGAGCACCTTTCACCTTCAAGGTGACCCATCCGACCATGTTCTGCCCCATGTCGAAAACGTACGCTCCATTGGCAACAGCCGTGACTTGCTTGGCATTCAACGTGGAAACGACGCGCACGGGGTCAGTGTTCTGGCTGGAGACGGCTACAGAAGGTGCTTCACCAATCGCGGCGGCCTTCCATTTGGAATCATCAAATCCGGCCTTCGCCCACCCGGTCCGTTCGAGTCGCGCGTCGTACACTTCTCCCCCATAAATGTCGGAGCGGCGGATCGCGGAGGGGGCCGCCCTCCACGAATTATCACTCAGGACCGCCTCATGGCTGCCGTCGGCGTAGTCAAGCTCGAGCTGAGCCATAAACCGATCTGGCGGGGGAAAGAAATGCATGCCCACCCAGGTCAGCCCGCTGCCGTACCAGCCGTCTCCCAGCAGTGCCCCGATCACGTTCTCGCCATTCACCAGCAGATTGGTCACATCGTAGGCCTGATACAGGACACGCTTGCGGTAATCGGTGAAGTCAGGTGTCAAAACATCGTTGCCCACACGGACGCCATTGAGAAACACCCGGTAGTTGCCAAGCGCGGTCACGTACAGTCTGGCCCCCCGCACACCTTTCGAGATGGTCAGTGCTCGCCGAAGGTAGGCAACCGCTTGCGGCAACGGGCCGGGATCGCCCATTCTCTTGTCCGACAAATCCGCCACGACTTTAGCCGGTTGCCACTTCGACGTGCCTTCCACGCCGGCCTTCCAGTGCTTGTCGGATGGAAAGCGCAGCGTACTCCCATCGGCAGCGGTAATTTTCAGCAGCGCCGCCAATCCGGCCTTCGTCGTTTTAGCTCCGGCCTCCGACCCTGAGTCGGATGATTCGGAGGCCGTAACCATCACTTCGACGGAATTATTTCCCGTCACTAGATGATCGGAAATATCCCTCCAATCGAAGGTGCTCCACCTGCGCTTGTTGTCCACTTCGTGACCGTTCACCTTCGCAACGACACTTCCACGCACAGCCAGGTCGAGAACCGCCGACCTTGGCTTCTCAGATAATCTGAACGTGATCCGAAAAGACGCGGTTTTTTTCCCTTCAACCGCGAACGCATCCTGCCCTGGCGCCCAGATCCAGCGGATACCCGCACGATCGGCTTCGTCGTCCGGATTTTTCCAGAGAATCCATTTGGCTTGCCAGTCACTGGGACGCAACAGGCCCATTTCCCACCAGGCTTCTTCTGTTGATTCGGACATCTGGCCTGCGGCATCCCAGACTCGAACTGTCCAGTAGTATCGCTTTCTAGATTCCAGCGCGCGACCGCTGTAAGCGACCCCAACGGATTCATCGGACTGCGTTTTGCCGCTATCCCACACATCTGCTGTCCCGGCGTGCAATGCGTC
>JBKOUZ010000267.1:0-22919 GCA_046723715.1 Acidobacteriota bacterium
ATTATTACCGCTGCTCACTCATCCCCTAAACCCGGATCGGACCCGGGATTTTTTTTATTTTTTGATCCGCCCGGCACCGCGCGCACGGCTCTGGCCTCTGACATATGGAATCACGCAAAACGAGCATCTGTTGTCGCACCCGTCCTGAATCTTCAGATTGGGACGCGTACGCTCATTGGCGGCATCGAAGACGGGTGCGGCCACCAGTTCAGTGTGGGCGAAGATGTCAGAGACGAAAATGGCGCTTTCCGGCGAGTACTCAGTGCTCGCCACTCGGTTGTGAGTTAACCGTTCCAGAGAGACGAAGTTTGATTGAAGGCTGTTGGTAGTCACGAGATGTGGAAGGGCTATCCGCGCAAGCTCATGCTTATGGGAATTCCCAACTACCAGGTCCACGCCGGGCAAGGCCCCGATCTCGTCGGGTGCACGCTGCGCGTAGCACCCGGTGACCACGATGCGCGCGTCCGGATTCTGGCGGCGAACTCTGCGGATCGCAGCACGGGCGTCCTGATCCGCCCCGGCTGTCACTGTGCAGGTATTGAGGACAACCACAGAAGCTTGCGCGGGGCTGGAAGCGCGGGAGAGTCCGCGCTCTTCGAATTGCCGTTCCAGGGCGGCGCCATCGGCTTGCGTCGCGCGACATCCGAAATTTTCTACATAGAATCCAGGCACACTCTATGGTAACGCACACTGCTACGGTAGCTCTTGAGCACAGGGCTGATGGACAGTCGATTAGGCTGAGGCCGCAGTTCTACGCGATTGGAAGCACTCGCGGCAGAAGACGGGACGGCCCTGCGTCGGGCGGAACGGGACGGTTGTCTGTTTTCCGCATCCCGAGCACGTGGCCTGGGTCTCGACTTTGGTGTAACGATAACTCTGTCCCTGCGGAGGAGCCGCCCCGAGTACGGCTACCCGCTTGTTCTTGCAATTCTTGCAACGCTTGGGTTCGTTCTTGAACTGCTTATCGTGGAAGAACAGCTGTTCCCCGGCAGTGAAAATGAAGTCACTTCCGCAGTCAATACACTTGAGCACCTTGTCCTGAAAATCCATTGAGGATGGCTCCCTTCAGCCCGTTTCCGCGCGCCCACCCGCGGGGAAAGAACTGCGGTGGAACACCGAAAATGCAGGTCGTCTTGCTCCCCCTCCGCACTGCCCCACTGCCCTTGGACTCGGCCCACCACGCGCCAGAACGGTGCGCGGATAAAACTCTACGAAGATGCCGGGAAGAACTTTGAAGTATGAAATCCCTGCTGCAACTCAATCTCGGCGGGGGCCAGATTGAGCAGAACCGCCCCGGGATGGAGCGGCTCTTTGCTGCGTTAATCCTGTTCTTTTCGTGTTTTCTTTCGAGCGCGTTTGCGAGCCAGCGCGGCCTTCACACGCTTTTTCTCGCCGGGCTTCAGGTAAAAGGAGTGGCGCTTGACCTCCTTGATGATGTCTTCCTGTTGCACCTTGCGCTTGAATCGGCGTAGAGCATTCTCGAGGGATTCGCCCTCTTGAAGTCGTACTTCTGCCAAACTTACACACCCCCAGACTCGTCCGGATGGACCGAATAGTTATTACAAGGATTACATTGCAAGTCAAGAGGGACTGTCAAATTTGTTTACAGAAAAACGTTATTTTTCCAATTTGAGACAGCTTCTGACGCCTGCGGGGTGCGACTGTGCACGCGGTCACGCGTGATGGATGGAAAATCCAGCGGCTCCGAGCCAATCCTCCGGAAGTACAAAAAAATCGCGCTGGGCCAGAGTTGGATCAGGAGGCGGTTGAGCGAAAAACGCAGGTGCCAGTAAATGTCATAGGGCGTAATCAGGTAGATAAAGAAATATCCCCCGAGGGTCAACGCCACGGCGAGAGCCGAGGCACGAACGCCGGGGCTTGCCTTGGGCGGGATCTTACCCTTCAGCATGATGAAAACGCCGACCATCAGAAGCGGAATGGGAATCAACATCCAGTGGCCGAAGCGAAAAAGCTCTTTGCCAAACCATTTCAGCACGGCCCAATAGCGGGATGGATCCTGCAACTTGTGAAGCATGGATACAGGGGTGGAGAACAGATCTCCGGCAGGAGCTATAAAGCGTTTGAAAAAGAGAAGAATACAAAACGTGGGGAGCAGTGTGAGCAAAAACGGCGTTAAACCAGGTGAGCGGGATGAACCCTTGGTTGACGGAAGCGGCTGGCTATCAGGTCTGACGAATAGCCGTGACAGCAATAGGGCACAGAGGAAAAGAACGCCTTCATTCTTGGTCCAAGCAGCCAGACCGCCCGTTATTCCAGCCAGAGCCAAAAACCCACGGCTGAGCCGGCCAGCAACCGCCCCGGGCCGGAATTGCGCGCCATCTATCTGAAGTAGGACCAGAGTTGCCAGGAAGAAGAACGAAAGAGGGACGTCCGCGTATTGCCAGGTGCCTAGTTCGATGAAGAATGGCGTCGCCAGTAGAGCCATTCCTCCCAACAGAGCCGAGGTACGGCCAACAAGAATGTCGAGAGCGGAAAATAGTAATCCGGCGGTAGCAAACGTTAAAACCAACCCGAGAAGCGCGGGAACGAAGGGCGTCTCGTGGCCTAAAAGCGTCCAGAAGTGCGCGATGGCGGCGGGAAGGAGAAGGGGATAATCGGGATGTGACCAGGAGATGAGCGCAGTGAATCCATCTCGCCAATGCGCGTCGCCGCGATACAGAAACCGGGCATGGAGATTCCAGATCGCGAACGAGTCCCAGCCGCTGCCGTACGGGTGAGCCAAAATTCTCAGCGTTGCCGAATAGAGCGCTGCGAAGAGCGCTACGGCGAAGGCGATTGTCACCAGTCCGCGTGGCGAGGATTGACGAACTTGATGTGACAAAACAACGCTTCGCCGACGCGCTCGAGAAAATAAGTACGCGGCGAGGAGTAAGGCCAATATCGCGAAGTCGATCCACCAGAGAGCCCTGAAGCCGGACAAACGAGCAAAAAAGTAGACGATCGAAAACAAACCCTGGCCCAATCCCAGTGACAAACAGATGCGCAACAGTAGGTCAGACTGAGAATGGTATTCGCCGATTGCAAGCGCTACAAAGAGATATCCGGTCGCGAAACAGAGAATTGCCGAGCCGATCGCGGCCATCAATTCGCGTCCTTATTGGCGAACAGCAAGATTCCGTTGCCGAAATCCCTCACCAACCTCAGCTTCTCTGGGAATGCTGTCGGCTGGGAACGGGGAAAATTGCCAATCACGATTGCATGCTCTGACGAGTGATCTACCACCAGCGGGGCTAAAGCGTACTGGGTCAAGTAGTAGTGCCCCACGGCAACGGCATCCGATTCGCCAATGTAGCCGACAACGCCAGCCTTGGGGAGAACGTCCCGCAACTCAGAGAACCGCTGCCCAGAGCGCAGTGCAGTGTCTTGGGCGGCACTTGCTACGGGCCTGTCGAAAATGAGGCGCGCCGAAGATAGCAGGCAGCCCAGGATGAATATCCAAAGGACTGACTTGGTTGAAGTCATTCGGGGATGTGCGGCGTTCGGAGATTCAAGCTGGCAGCATTATACGTGCTCACTTTTCCGCGATACTATCAACCGGAGAGCTTGCCGCGGAGCACCGTGACAGAAGCTTTGGGCAGCGTTATGGTTTCGGTGCCTGCGGGCAGTGTCCCTGTGACCGGCGGCTGGTTCGGATCGGGACGGCTGTTCGCTCCTTCGAATTTCCACATGTACTGTTCGCTGCCGAACGTCGTTGTAGTGATCGGTCCTGAAAAACGCTTCACGGATGCTCCAGCAGCATCGAACGCCATTTTGGTTTGGTGCGGGTTCGATTGATCTTTGTTGATAATCATGAGCGACCACAGACCATCTGGGCGGAAGGCCGCATAGGCCGTAATAAGCGTGTGACCCCCTGCATCTTTCAGGTCGCAGGTCGCAGGATACAGTTTGTGAACTCCCGCGCGGTGCTGAACCCATTCCAGGTTGATCAAACGGCTAGCATGATACTGCGATGTGAAAGTTCTGACGTTGAGGTTCTCGTCCGCAACGTAATTGCCGTAAGTTCCGAAGCCGTGGCATCCCGGGCGCAACGGCTCGGGCTGAATCGGCGAGTGATAGTACACTGCACCACCCGCTGTGAGGAATGCGCCAACGCTGTCGCAGAGCCAGAGTGCGGCGAAGATGTCGGACATCTGTTGTGCATTCCCATACGTCACGTTGCTCTCGGTATTCATCATGGGCACGTTGGTCGGCAGTCCGTCCTCGCGCCAGACGTCCAGGATGTGGCTGACGAGTTGAGGTTCGCGATACAGATCAGCCCAGACGATTTCACAAGGCGGGTACGGGTAGTGTTCGAAGCTCATGAATGCCAGATCGGAGAGACGATCGTGTGCTTTCAGGTAATCCAGGAAGCGGCCCAGCCATGACGTGCGGCCTTGCGTATCGGGCCATACCTTGATGTCTTCATTGACGCCCTCAAATACGGGGCCGCCGAGCTTTAGCTCTGGATTTACACGGTGCATGGCAGTGGCAAACTGCAGGTACAAGGCCGCGTAATCTTCCGGAAGCATGTACTGCCCGTCAGGCTCCTCCCCCATCTCAACATAGGAGATCGGATATCCGCGCTTCGTCAGGTACGCCAACTGGGCTGCGGCATCTTCCGGAGTGCCATAGAGCATTGAAACGGGAATCATCGCGGGCAGATTGTTGGTGATGCCGCTGGTGAAGAAGAGATCGAGTCCCGTTTGATCCCCATGCGTATCGATGTCGGAATCCGAGTGCCAGGGGTCGATTGACGAACACAGCGTGACGGTCTGGTTCTGATCGGCGCGGTGCTGGACGAGATCAACAAAATCTCCGTGCTCGGTAAGCGTGCCGACGTACACTTCACGAATGGCATAGCCCATGGCGCTGCGCGCATCGTTCGGATCGTGCGTGGCATTCGGTCGCTCGTCAGCAGTGTTCGAGGACTGCGTCATCCAAATGCGCAGATAGCGCGCCTGGACTGGGGTAGGGGAGAGTTGCAGAGTGGGGGAGCCCCCCTTGCCACTCGTGATCGTGCCATTGGGGAATAAAGTCCATGTCCCGGACGTGGGGCGGTCCATGGGACCTTCGCTTGAGGAAGTCTTTTCCGCCACCCAGTACTGCACTACATAACTCACAGCGTAAGGATCATGCCAATCGATGCGGATGTGGGAAACAGGCACAGTCGAGCCGAGGTCGAGGACAATCCATTGCGGGTTGGATGAATCCGGTTGCCCTGTGTATTTGCTTGCGAGGTACGGATTGCTTTTCCAATATGATTCGGGATCGCCATCAGTCAGGCGTGAATAGCCATGCTCTGCGCCGCCATTGCGAGTGTGGCCGCGATGCGGCAGCGGATAACCAAACGAGTGCCGGATGGGATCTTTCAAGTCGCTGCTGCCAATGAAGTATCCCCGTTTATTTGCGGCGTCGCTCCAGCTTCCGGCTGGATTCCAATGCCATGCTCCAATCGAAAGCTCAGTGTTTTGACGATAGGTGATCGGACCCCAACCGGCAGAGAGGCACTGCTTCACCATGGGCTCGGTGTAGATCTTTTCGATGACATCATGCGAGAGGATGTCCATCGAACTGCCGAGCGCATGGTCGGGATCGAACATGATTGGCGTGACTGAGGAAGATACCCGGACGATTGAGGGGTTTTCCCCGGCTGCAATCAGCTTTGCCGCGCCGCGCAGCTCTGCAGGCATGATGCTGATGGAGGCAGCCGCAGTTGCGGCGCCGAGGAACTTGCGGCGGGAAATGCCAGTCCGTTTCATGGGAACGAGGAAGTATAAAGGAATCCTAGGTGGAATTCAGGACGGGAATAGGCTCAATTCTCTCGCCAGCAAAGCCCAGTGAGTGGACACCGTACAGGTATCTTCCCTGCACGGGCGGCACATCGCATTCAAAAGCTGAACTTCAGCGCGAACTGAATCTGTCTTGGCGCGTACGCTGCATTCGGCTTCATAAAATTACCGGGCAGCGCATAGTAACCGGGGTATGGTGCGGCGCTGGGGGTCACCGAATTCTGCACAAAGGTGCTCGCGGACGCGACCATCCCGTTCGATGTCATCGTCAGACGCTTGTTGTCGCGGTTGAATAGATTGAACGACTCGGCGACAAAATTGACCTTGTAGCGTTCACGGAAGCGGATGGTTCGTGTCAAGCGAACGTCTGTAGTGGCGTAATCCGGGCCAGTAAACGCGTTGCGGATATATCCAGGCAGGCGATCGTTAAGGCTGTTGCCGTCCTGGTTGGGATCGCCGGTCACCGTCGCGTTATGGGGACGCCCGCTTCCGTAGTTCACAACTGTCGAAATTTTCCAATCATTGAAGTAATGCCCGAGTAGCTCATGCCCGCGATGAAAGAACCTCGGCTCAGCCGAGAACGCCGCCACTAACCGCTGCCGCTGATCAGTAACGCTGGGGCCGCGCTCCGCTGCCGGATTGTACGAGTTCTGTACGGTCGCGGGCTGCCCCGCGACGAGCGCATCCTGTCCGTCGTCAATGGCGCGCGCACACGTATAAGAGAACCGGGCGTAGGTCCCCCGCGCCACCCGGCGATTGATGGAAAGCGTGGCGCCGTTGTAACTGCTGGTGCCTGCGCTCTGAAAAACATTGATCGCTCCCAGTGCGGCGATTGGCCGCCCCAGGGGGTTAATACAAGGCGGCCATGGACAACTCAGGGTGCGCGTGAACTGCCAAGTAGAAAACGAATCCACGGTGTAGTAGCCGCCGCTGAAGATTGATCCGGTCGAGTCGAACAGCGGATAGGTCATGGCTACCGGCTGGGGCAGGTTGATGTCCAGCGCGCGGATCAGGTGCTCGCCGCGCACATTCAGTAATGACAGCGCGATTGTGGTTCGAGAAACAACTTCCTTTTCAAAGGTCAGGCTTGACTGCTGGACGCGCGGGGTGACGAAGTTTGGGGCGCACGCGGAGATTTCGTGCGTCAGCCCCTGCGTCCAGCCATTAGGAATGGCGCAGTGTTCGGCGTGAAGCGGACAACTCACCAGCGGGTTCGGGTAAGAAGGAAAGACCTGATGATCGTAGTAGTTCGAGTTGTTCAAAAAGAGATGCGCATTTGAAATACCGTTTTCCGTTTGAATAACCGAGTTGTAGATCTGGGGAATGCGCACAAAAAAGATCCCATAGCCACCGCGCACCACGAGCGGGCGTCGGTTGCCGATCGAATAGGCCAGCCCGGCGCGAGGAGCGAAATTGTAGGGCTGGAACGGGACTTTGCCAGCCGGCGGAAACAGTGGATTCGAGAGCAGTTCTTTACGGGTGAAGGTTTGCCGGTCCCACCGGACTCCCAAGTTGACAGCCAGCCGGTTTGTGACTCGGATCGTATCCTGCACGAACGCGGCGTATTCATTCGTATCCGGATGCGACGCGGCACTGCCGAAATTTTGCAGATAGTAATGCGGGATCTGGTGGGCGTAGGCGCGCAGAGGCGTCAATTCGAGGCCTCCGAGCTGAGGCTCGAAGGTGAAAGGATTCACCTTGACCGGATAGAAAAGATATTCCCCGCTCTGCTGCCTGGGAAAGAAATCGTAAATCTTGGTTAACAGCAAGTCGCCGCCGAACTTCCAGGCGTTGCGCGGGCCTTCCACGCTGATCGTGTCCGCCAGATGAAGCCGCTGTTCGCGCGTTTGCCGCGGGAGGATGTTAGATCGCCCCATGCCGTTGAGCAGCGTCGGAATTTTTACCAGCACGTCGGTGCTGTTGGTGTGAGACTGTTGCCGGTCGCGAGAGAACTGAGCGCGGAAATGGCTAAGCCACCGCATGGTCAGCCCACTCGTAAGAGACAGATTCACGGTTTCGGTGGAGACTACTTCCTGCCCGTTATTGCTGATCGCGTCATAGGTCACTGGACTTGCAGGATCGAGGAACACGTTGTTTGCCCCCCAGTACCGAGTCGTGTTGACGCGCAACCCCAGTTGATGACGGGGCGAGATATTGATATCGAGTTTCGCGTAAGCAGAATTGCCGACTTGAGCGGCAGGGTACTCCCCGGTGAGCGATGACAGCCGTGCAGCCGCCGCCAGAACCAAGTCCTGATCCGGCGTGTCGTAGTCTCCTGGAATCGCCGGCGTACCGGCCAGAGGCGTCACGCGCGTACTGCCGTCCAAGAATTCGACTACATTGGGAACGTGAAAAACGTGGTGGTCGAATCCCATAAAGAAAAAGATCTTATTGGCCTTGATCGGGCCGCCGATAGTGCCTCCGACCTGCTGTTGACGATTGTGCGGCTTGAACGCGAGAAAGGGATTGGAAGCGCCAAACCAACTGTCGCGCAGGTAATAAAACGCTGTTCCATGGACATGATTCCCTCCCGACTTGGTCACAACGTTGATAACCGCACCGCCGGATCGGCCCTGCTCCGCTCCGTAAGCGTTCGATGACACGCGAAACTCCTGCACCACTTCAGTCGAAAAGTTGTACGGCGTTCGATAACGTCCGCGAGCCTGGGCGAAAAACGCGTTGTTGTAATCGCCCCCGTCTACCAAGAACGTGTTTTGAAAACCGCGAATGCCGCCAAACGAGAGATCGCCGTTGGTGGCCGAAGTGAGGCTGCGTGGATCCTGGGTGACGCCGGGTGAAAACAGCGCCAGGTCGGAGAACCGACGGCCGTTCAGCGGAAAATCATTCACGGCTCGCTCATCGAGCAAGGTGGAGACCGCGCTTGGCTTGGTTTCCACGAGTTGTGGCATGGCGGAGACGGTGAGCGTTTCTTGCGCGCCGGCCACCTTCAGATGGAATTCGAGTTCCGCCGTGCCTCCCACGTCAACATGCATTTGCGGGGTCACTTCAGGCGACATGCCCGGGGCCTCGACGCGAGCGGAATAGTCGCCGGGCGGCAGCAGGTCGAATAAGAAACGCCCCTCGGCGTCACTGGGCACGGCATAGCGAGTCGCGGTCGCGGTGTTTACAACCACAATAGAGGCACGGGCGATGCGTCCGCCAGCCGGATCGAAGACAGTTCCCCGGATGGATCCGGTCGCAGAATCCTGCGCTGAAACCGTGCCAAACAGACTGACCACGAACATGGTGATAACGAACGAACAAGTCGCGCGCGTCGAAAACATAGGGGCGTCCTGATGTGGATTGTCTCGGAGGGATCGCCAACGTTAACCGGACGCAAGCGCTTTCACTGCGGAGGAGTGCCGGGGGGCACATTCTAGAACTGCGCGGCCGGGAGACTCTTCCGCAGAAGAGGGACACCCATCGCCTGTATAGCATCGGTAAGCGCCCCGGTCTGTGATCGGCAGCAACTTTTTCCTGATTCTTCCCGGAGTGGGAAAACTTCGATTCGGTTGCGAACGGTTGTCGCAGCGGAGGAGCGCATCGCGCACGCCCTTCCGCGGAATTGCGCGGTCGTGTTATGTTCAATTTCTTTCCGGAAATTGCATGATCCGCTCCTATAAAGGCGTGACGCCCACCATTCCTTCGACGTGTTTTGTCGATGGGTCTGCGCAAATCATTGGCGATGTCGTCCTCGGGGAGAACGCTTCCGTGTGGATGAATGCAGTGCTGCGCGGAGATGTCCACGAAATTCGAGTTGGCGCGTACTCCAACGTTCAGGACAACAGCGTTCTCCACGGCATGAAGCAGCAATGGGGCGTCTATGTCGGAGAGTACGTGACGATTGGACATTCGGTCACGCTTCATGGATGCGTGATTGAGGATCGCTGCCTGATCGGCATGGGTTCGATCATCTTGAATGGTGCCCGTGTCGGGGCCGGATCGATTATCGCTGCAGGGACTCTAATTCCTGAGAAGACGGTGGTCGAGCCGGGCTCGTTGTGGATGGGCTCCCCTGGAAAGTTCCGGCGCAAGTTGGGGCCTGATGAAGACGAGATGATCATGCGCTACGCCAAAAATTATTTGGGCTACAAGGATGAGTATTTAAAAGACACTGGTGGGTAGCCAGTCGTTATCAGGAGCAGAATGATCAAAGCGGTTCGCGGAACTCGGGACCTGTTGCCGCCGGAAACGGCGCTCTGGAATTTTGTTGAGGCTGCAGTCCGCGACGTGTTTCGCAGTTACAACTTTCAGGAAATCCGAACACCGATCTTCGAATCCACAGAGCTGTTTGCTCGCGGTGTCGGCGAACAGACCGACATCGTCGTGAAAGAGATGTACACCTGGGAGGACCGGTCGCGGGCAGCGAGCGAAAAAGGCCAATCGTTGACCCTTCGTCCCGAGAACACGGCCGGCGTCGTCCGCGCTTACATCGAGCACAAAATGTGGGATCGCGGCCTCAACAAGCTCTACTACATCGGTCCGCAATTTCGACGCGAACGCCCACAGAAAGGTCGCTACCGGCAGTTCTATCAGATCGGCGCTGAAGTCATTGGCCCGTCCAGCGCGGGCAGCGAATCTCCGGCACGCGATGCTGAGGTGGTTGAGATGCTGGCCGCCCTGCTGGGCCGCCTTGGCATCTCTAACTGGAATCTGCAGTTGAATTCCGTGGGATGTCCAAACGACCGCGCCTCGTTCAATGAAGCTTTGCGCAAGGCCCTCGAGCCAGTCCAAGATAAGATGTGCGCAGATTGTCAGCGCCGGGCTGGAACCAATCCGCTCCGAGTATTCGACTGCAAGATTCCCGAGGATCAGCCAATCATCGAGAAACTGCCGCGCATCAGCCAATTCCTCGACGAGGGCTGCCGCACGCACTTCGAGGCAGTGCAGGCCATTCTGACCAAAGTTGGAGTCCCTTTCACGTTGAACGATCGTTTGGTTCGGGGCCTGGACTATTACACCCGCACCGCATTTGAGTTCACGCATGGTGCACTGGGCGCGCAGAACGCAATTCTCGGTGGCGGCCGTTACGACGGACTATCCGAATCGTTGGGCGGTCCACCCGCTCCGGGGATTGGATTTGCCATTGGCGAGGATCGCCTGGTCATGTCTCTCCAGGAAAGAGCTTCTGCGGAGAGCGTGTTGCGCAGACCGGACGTCTACATCGCTCCGATGACGGGCATGAACGGCGAAGCAGCGCTCCTGGCAAGGGAACTCCGGCGGCACGATGTCGTGCTCGAACTGGGGGATGACACCTTCCGTCTGAAGAAGTCTTTCGAAGCGGCCACGAAAGCACAGTCGAAGTACATCCTGATCGTGGGTGAGAACGAGCTGAAAACCGACGCTTTCGCACTGAAGAATCTCGCCAGCGGCGAGCAGATCTTGGTGCCCCGCGCGGAACTGGTACAAAGAATTCGGGGAGAGTAACCTCTTCTGTTCTCGCGTACAGCTTCTTACAGACGCATTTTATAACCACATGTATGGAGGGCGCATGAAATACAGCTTCATCACTCTGGCGATCCTGCTGTGTTGCAGTTGCTGCCTGGCCGGCGCCGGGCAAGGTAACGCCCCGGCCAAGCGGCCCAGTGCGTTTGAACAAACGCTCATCGATTCCGAAAAAGAGTTTATTGCGGCCGCGAAGAGGGGAGATGTGCGGTTTTTTAAGCGCACCCTTACTGACGATTTCTCCTACGTCTCCTTCGACGGGCAACTCTATTCCAGGCGGGAAATGATCGACGAATACGGTGCGGGCGGTTTCGACATCATGCCCTATGAAATGCAGGTTGTGTCGGCCGGACCCGAAACTGCGATTGTCACTTACAACGTCGTATTGCGCGTTCCCGCGGCCGAGGATCAAGGGCCTCCACCTCGTTACCAGCATTTCAGCAGTATTTGGGTCAAGCAGGGCGATATTTGGAAGATGAAATTTCTTCAGATGACTGCCTCGCACTGGGGCGACTGGTAAATCTCATGGGCAGTTGAGATACATCTGGCGTCGCTGGGTCCGTTTACCTATAGAATTACGACGAAGGTGAGATGCATGAAACAAATCGGCCGCGTGCTCGCGTTCTTATGCTTGCTGGTCGTAGGTGCAAGGAGCGCGCAAACGCCTGCTCCACCGGAACAGACGAGGAACTCTGGCCAAGCCTATTCGGGGATGTATTCGTTCCTGAAGGATGGCGAATTCGTGCAGGTGACGGTGGAGGACGACGGGCGTCTCACCGGATTTATCTCTCGTTACGGTGATATAGAGAGCGATAAAGGTGCATTCCTCGATCAGTTTTTCAAAAGCGGGAAATTAGATGGCAACCACTTGAGCTTCACAACCGAGATGGTCCATGGAGTCATCTTCGAATTCAAAGGGTCGGTCGAGCGCGGGCCGGGGAAATCTCCCGGAGAAGAGTCTTACTACGTGCTCAAGGGCACACTGACGGAAAACGACAGCGACGCCAATAAGAAGATCACATCCCGCTCGCGCGAGGTCGTGTTTAAGAGCTTTCCCCAGGATTCCTCGCCGACGCCAGCTGCTCGGAAGTAGCAACACCAAGTAGACTTCCTGACAGGAAAACCAAGAAGATCCTGACATCGCCGTTGAACCCCGCGCATGGCACGGAGCAATGCTTGCTGGAATTAATCTCCGGATCGCTGTGGTGAAAGGCGGAGCCGGCCGGGACCCCGCTGAGGTGCCCCTTCCGGGCCATACACAAGATCCGCATCATCCGTGTTCGAGGAAGCCTCTGCCAGCGCGGCCGCCAAACCGCGATACGAACGGCTGATTTCGGAGCCCTCCTGCAGTACCACGGGGCTTCCATGATCAATGGAGGGCGAGATGACATGGAAGGCGTTCGGAACCTTCCACAGCACTTTGCAATTTGTGACCTGCTGGACGTCCTCGTCGCCGAATCCCGGGATCTTTTTATAACGGTTCAACACCATGCGGATTCGATCACGACCGGTGCCCTCTTCAAGGAAGCTGTGAATGCGCCCGGCACACCACAGCGAAACCACATCGGTTTGTGCGACCACGAGTACCGCGTTGGAGAGATCGGAAAGCAGACGGGTTGTGGGATCCAGACGGCTGGAGGCATCCACGACGACGAAGCGGTAGTGATTCACCAGAAGATCAAAGAACCGTGCCAGTTCCCCGGGGGTGGGGTCGGACGGATAAGGCTGCTGTGGTCCAGCAAGCAGATGCAGACCTTCCTTTGTGGTGGTCATAAGACCATCCAGCAAAGAAACGTCCAGGCGGTGTAAGTTCTGCAGGGCGTCCAAAACGCCGAACTGAGGCCGCAAATTCAGATGAAGCGCGGCATGGCCGATCGGAGCGAAGTCCAGCAAAACGACGTCACCGTGACTTTTTTGCAATGCGAGAGCGGTATTTACGGCAGCCGTAGTGCAGCCAGATCCGCCCTTGGCGCTGAGGAAGGTGAATACCCGCGCTTTCCCCGACCCGCCTAATGCTCGTGTGCGGGCGGAGCTGTAGCGAGTTAAGGCTTCGAGCAGAACCTCATGTCCGGCAGAGCGATCCAAATATTCGCCCGCACCATTTCGCATGCTGGCGACGATATTGGCCGGCTGGCTCATGTCGCCACTGGCAAAGATAGCAATCTGCTGAGTGGTGCTGTGAATCAGCTCGATCGCGCGTATGGCGCGTTGCGCATCCCGGGAAGGAACATCAACGATTACGACTTCCGCACGGGACTCCTGAAGCTGCCGGATGATGGTATCGGTCGCATTGATTGGAAATCCGACATGGCTGAAAACTTCGTTCCCCAGGCGTGTTGCTTGCAAGCGATCCCGCAGGGTGGAGAGGAGTTCCCGGTCTTCGGAAAGGAGGGCGACGGCAATCCCATGCATGGCGCGGTTCTCGCTAATTTCTCTCGGTGTTTGCATGTTAGAAAGAGAGAGTGCCTTCCGCCAAGTGACCTAGGTAATTGAATACACGTTTATCCGCTCGTGCCCTGCGCAACAGCTCACGGGCACGTGACCGTACAACGGATAGCTGGGAGGAAGCGAACAACGTAGAAACGCCCTGAGGCTCTGGCCTCGCTGCAGGCCATTGTAAGACAGGTCGGGGCGGTTGAAAAGCAACTTTCGCAGTATTGGAAAAGAAAGTTTTGGGTAGAACTTCGGAGATCAGAAGGGCAGGAGCTTTCCATTCTAAACTGGAGGACGAACCCCCGGAGTTCTGCCTTGAAGTTGCGAGCTCACCCGTCGAATCGGATTGCCTGTTGAGCCAGAAACTCGGACCGCCATAATTGGGAGAGTTTGTCGAGATGCTCAAGCAACACGAGAAGATCCAGCAAACGTGTCTTAGACGAAAAACCTCGGAATAGGGAGAGATGGCGATTATCAAAATCATTGGAGCAGGGCTTGCCGGAACGGAAGCGGCCTGGCAGTGCGCACGCAGGGGTTTTGAGGTTGAACTTTTCGAGATGCGGCCGCTGCGTCCCACGCCCGCACACCAGACGGGGGACTTTGCCGAACTGGTGTGCTCGAACTCATTGAAGTCTGATAGTGAAAATACCGCGCCGTGGTTGCTGAAAGAAGAGATGCGGCGAGCGGACTCCCTTCTGCTATCGATTGCGCGCGAGTGCGCCGTCCCCGCTGGACATGCGCTCGCGGTGGACCGTGTGAGATTCTCTGCCCGCGTCACAGAAGAGATTTCGCGCGAGCCCCGCATCAAGGTGCGGCGCGAGGAAGTTGCGAACATTCATGAGTCAGATGGAATCACGGTGGTCGCAACTGGACCACTAACTTCCGAAGCACTCGCTACTGAGATCGCGCGCCTCAGCGCAAGTTCCCCTGTAATGGAGGGAACGAAAGCCCCCGCTGCACCTGCCCCGCGTTTGTATTTCTATGATTCCATCAGTCCAATCGTCGAAGCCGATTCGATCGATATGTCTCGGGTCTACATGGCTGCGCGGTATGACAAGGGATCGGCGGACTACATCAACTGTCCGATGAGCCAGGAGGAGTACGGACGCTTCTATGACGCTGTGTTGGCGGCGCATTCTGTCGAGGAGCGCGACTGGGAAAACCTGAACTATTTCGAGAGTTGTCTGCCGATTGAGGAAATTGCCCGGCGCGGACGCGATACCCTCCGTTTTGGCCCAATGAAGCCGGTGGGACTGAAGGATCCGCGAACCGGCAAAGTGCCGTTCGCTGTCGTGCAACTGCGGCAGGAAAATCTGCGTGCGGACTCCTATAATCTGGTCGGATTTCAGAATCACCTGAAGTTCGGCGAGCAGGCGCGAGTGCTCCGTCTGATTCCCGGATTAGAGAACGCTCGTTTCCTTCGCTATGGGCAGATTCACCGCAATACCTATATCAACGCCCCATCTCTTCTGCAGTCCACGTTGCAGATGAAAGCGCATCCGAATGTCTTCTTCGCGGGGCAGATTTGTGGAGTCGAAGGCTACGTTGAATCTATCGCGACCGGCTTGCTTGCAGGCATCGAAGCCGCTACCCTCGCCTTGGGCGAGCGGCCGAATGCGCCGCCTCGTGCCTCGGCGCTCGGATCACTCACTCATTATGTTACGCATGCAGATGCAAGAAACTTTCAGCCAGCGAACATTACTTTTGACCTGTTGCCGCCATTGGATCACAAACTCCGGGACCGAAAGGAACGACATCGGCTGCAGTGCGAATCTGCTCTCAAAGAATTTGACACTTGGATCGACCAGGTTGGATTCATGTCCGTGAAGTCGTGAACCCCTGGACAGCCTGACGGGCAAAGTCTAGCCACCTCGTTTCTACGAATTTCTGCAACAAAACCCTCGCCGATTCCGTATCTCTCCCCAGGCCCCAAGGGGATTACTTTCGTCCACTAAGGCCGTCCAATCCAAGGGTTATGACACTCCGGGACCTCTTTCTCGACGTACTGCGGACCTTGTGGTCCCACAAATTACGCGCGTTCTTGACCATGTTTGGGATCGCCTGGGGGATCGTTTCGATCGTGTTGATGGTCGCGGCGGGCGAAGGTCTGCGTAAAGGACAGGAAGTGCAGGCCCGCAACCTCGGCAAGGACGTCATGATTGTGTTTCACGGCCGCACCAGCCTGCAGGCCGGCGGGACGCATGCAGGGAGGTCCGTGCGCTGGGAAGATCAGGATGTCGCAGTCGTGCAGGCAGAGTCGCCGGACTGTGAATACGTCGTTCCTGAGCTTGAGCAAGACACCATCCGGACGCACTCCAATTTTAATAGCGGCGCATTCACCGTGACGGGATCCTATCCCCCGTTTGGTTACATTCGCACTCTCGACGTCGGACTTGGGCGTTTTTACGACTGGGAGGATATGCGGGAAGGACGGCGCGTTGCCTTTCTGGGTTCCGATGCCGCCAAGCAGTTGTTCCCTGGACGCAACGCCGTGGGCGAGACCATCTACCTCAACGACTTTCCTTTCACCGTTATCGGAGTGATGGCCAAGAAGAAGCAAGACTCCAGCTACGACGGATGGGATGTTAACAAAGTTTTTGTGCCTTTCTCTGCGATGCGGCGCGATTTTCCCGACAAGCCTCCGGGTACGAATACAACCTTCGATCAAATGCTGGTCACTCCGAAGTCGGTTGACCAACACGAGGCTTGCAAGCACGAAGTGCGGGTCGCTCTGGCGCGCATGCACCGCTACGATCCCAACGACAAAGAAGCCTGTCCCATCTGGGACACAGTCAAGGAAGCACAGGCTTTCAAGACCATGACCGACGGAATGAAATTCTTCCTGGGAGCAGTCGGAATTGTCACATTGCTGCTGGGCGGTATCGGAGTAATGAATGTGATGCTCGTCGCAGTGCGTGAGCGGACACGCGAGATCGGCGTGCGCAAGGCCATCGGTGCGCCTTCAGGAACTATCCTGCGGCAGTTTTTTATCGAAGCTTTGATCATCGCGCTGTTGAGCGGAGGAATCGGCCTGGGTGTGGCTTTCGGATTCTGCGCCCTGGTGAACATGCTGCCCATGCCCGACTTCTTCGCAGGACTGGTTCCTAGTTGGAGTTCGGGACTGACTGCTGCCGGTCTGCTCGGAGCGATTGCAGTCGGCGCAGCGCTTTATCCGGCGCGTCGAGCGGCCTCCATCGATCCAATTGAGGCTCTGCGGTATGAAGCGGGAGGGTAAAGTCTCAGGTTTCGGATTTCATATTGCAACAGGCATCGCGATAACAGCTCGAAAGAGAAAGACGAAACCTGACGCTCAAACGTGAAACTCGAAACCGGAAACTCGAAACCTCATGTTAGTTGAAATCATTCTCGAAGCCTGGGTCGCACTCAAGCGCAACGTAACCCGAACCCTGCTCACAATGCTGGGCATCGTATGGGGCATTGCTACGGTAACTCTTCTTATCGCATATGGGAGCAGCTTCCGCAGTGTCCTGGTACACGGCTTCGACGCTTTCGGCAAGAGCGTGGTCATCTGCTGGCCGCAGCAGACCAGCGAGCAACCGGGAGGCCAGCGGGCGGGGAAAAAAGTGCTTCTGGAGAAGGCCGATCTGGACATCGTCAAAGCGACTGCGCCCCTTGTGAAGCACGTATGTCTCGAGACCGTCCGCCGGCCGGGTATTGCTTTTGGTGATCGGATGGTGGGGACGGCGCCGGTTCGCGGCGTCTGCCCAGAATACGGTGAGATGCGCAACGAAGTGCCTTCTGAAGGACGATGGATCAATGCCGAAGATGAACTCGAACGGCGGCGCGTGATCTTTCTCGGCGGACGCCTGAAAGAACAGCTTTTCAGCGGCCGACCCGCGGTGGGAGAAACCGTGCTGGTCTCGGGAGTGCGATTCACGGTTATCGGCGTAATGGCGCGCAAGATACAGCTCAGCAATTATTTCTCAAGTGACGATGAATCTTCCTGGATTCCCTATTCCGCCGCGGGAGATCTGTGGAACACACGTTATGCGGCCGTCATGGTTTTCCAGCCCATTGCACCGCAGTTCGAAAAGAAAGCAATGGCCCAGGTATTGGCTGCGGTTGCAGCGCGGCAGAACTTTTCGCCTACTGATCCGAAAGCGTTCCAGATGTTTGGACGCGACGAATTTCGTCCGATTATCGACGCTCTCACGATTGGCCTCCAGGTTCTGCTCACCTTTATCGGAACCCTGACTCTCGGCATCGGGGGCGTGGGCGTGATGAACATCATGCTGGTTTCTGTAGATGAGCGAATCCGGGAGATTGGCTTGCGCCGCGCGCTGGGGGCACGCAAGCGCCACATCAAGCTGCAATTCCTGGCGGAGACTCTCCTGATCATGCTGCTGGGCGGCGCAATAGGAGTTCTGCTCTCTTATCTGGTCGCGTGGGCAGTAGGTACGTTGCCCATGATGGGACCTCTTTTTGAAGACGAGTCCGGCCAGGGCGATATTCATCTCCGAATCTCGATGATGACGGTCCTGATTTCGAGTGCCGTGCTGCTCATCGTTGGCGTCATCAGCGGACTCGTTCCGGCGATGCGCGCGTCAAAGCTCGATCCGGTTGAAGCCCTGCGGTACGAGTAGCACATCAAGTCCTATCCGATTGTGCGAGAGCTCGGACTTCAAATTTGAGCCGAATGTATTTGCTCGCGGCTCCGCCAAGCAGTACCTTGCTGTTGAAGAGTAATTGCAGAGGTGCCCTGTGCCTATCTCGGCGGTCGATTCGATCTCTCTGGCGTTCCAGCACACAAAGCGTCAACTCGCGCAGCCATTTCGTCTCGGCCAGTGGGTTCGGTTGGCATTTGTCGGGTTGCTTGCCGGGGAACTAGGGTCGAGCAGCGGCTTCAATTTCCCCTCTTCCTTCAAAGGACCGCATCACCCTTCTGCTGGCGGCTTTCCTAAAATCGATCCCGCAATCCTGGTAGGCCTCGTTGCCGTCATAGTGGTCACGGGCTTCGTTCTTTTTGTCGTATTCACTTACATCAGCAGCGCAATGCGATTCATTTTGTTTGACAGCGTGCTCATTCGAGAGTGCCACATTCGGGCGGGATGGGCTCGCCGGCAAGATGCAGGCTGGAAATATTTCTTGTGGAAGTTGGCCCTCACATTCCTTGTATTCGGCTTAATGGTCATTCTCGTGGGCATACCGGCCCTATTTGCATTTGCCAATGGCTGGTTTAAGTCGCCGCGAGAGCATCTCGCAGCCCTGATTCTGACGGGGATCATTGTCTTTTCTTTGGTCGCCGTAAGCGGCGTTGTCATCGCCGTGGTGCACGTTTTCACAAAGGATTTTGTAGTGCCGCAGATGGCGCTGGAGGGTGTCGGTGCGGTCGAGGGCTGGCGCAGGTTGTGGCCAAAGATCCAGCAGGAAAAGGGTAGCTATGCAGTCTATGCGCTGATGAAGATCGCGCTTGCGATCGGGGCCGGTATTGTGGTCGGAATCGCAAGTTTCATCCTCGTGATGGCTCTGGTGATTCCTGCGATGGCTGTTGTTCTTGTCTCAGCAACCGCGGGCAAAACAGCCGGGCTGACATGGAATGTTTTCACCATCACTCTTGCGGTGGTGGTTGGCTGCGTATTGCTGGCCATCCTTATGTTCGTGATCTCGCTAATCTCGGTTCCGGTGATTGTGTTCTTCCCGGCCTATGCCATGTATTTCTTTGCCCCACGTTATCGGCAACTCAGCTTAGCTTTGTATCCACCCCCCGCGCCTCCGCTTCCGGCCACCGGCAATTTTCCGCCGCCCGAGCCACCTCCATTCACGCCCAATCCGGCGCCCGCCGGTTAGGGATCTGTCGTCGAGCGAGGTGACGTGGTTAGCAAAGTCACGCCAAGTCGGCGTCCCTTCAGGCTCCGTGCTCTGCAGTTTTACGAGGAAGCCGATGGTTTCGATTCGGCGCAGCCTGGAACCTCAGCGGAGCGCAGGGTGTCTGATGTTGCAGAGGCTGGTGACTGATTGAAGCAGACTTCATCGCTTTCTCAATGGCAGGCGGAGGCGCGTCTCGACCACAGCTCAACGTTACCCCACTGATCGCCGCACGCGCGATTTAGAATCGAACGGAAGCTTTCTGTCGTCTGATACCTTGTAGTTCCTCAGCCCAATGTATTCCGCTCAGCGCCCAAGCCGGTGGATGGTGATTTTCGCCTTCGCTCTCGTTTACTTGTTTTGGGGCTCCACCTATCTTGCCATCGATATCGCAGTGCAGAACATCCCTCCGGCCCTGATGTGCGGTCTGCGATTTTCGGTCGCGGGAATCGTTATGCTTATCGTCTGCGCAGCCAATGGACGCAGAATCTTTTATTCTGCGCGGCAGATCGCACTCGCGTCCGTTGTGGGTCTCCTTTTGCTGATGGGAGGCAATCTCACGCTCTCTTATGCCGAACTGGCCGTATCCTCCGGGCTGGCTGCGCTGATCGTGGCCATTACGCCGCTCTGGTTTCTAGTCCTGGATTCCCTTCTACTCGGAGATCACCACATCTCCAACCGCGGCAAAGCTGGATTACTCCTGGGAATATTCGGCCTGTTCGTTCTCGTTTGGCCTCAACTGGCGGCCGGATCGCTCGGACGACGTGAGCTCTGGGCTTCCATTAGCCTTATTGGGGGATCTTTCAGCTGGGCTCTGGGTTCCGTCCTCTCGAAACGTTGGCAGTCCGGGATGGATGTGTTCAGCTCCACGGCCTGGCAGGTCGTTGCTGCGGGTGCGGGGAATTTTGCCTTTGCCCTGTTCAGTGGCGACCTGCACCGCGTGACCTGGACTTCCCGCGGACTGGCCGCAGTGGCGTATCTCGTCGTTTGTGGATCTTGGATCGGCTACACCGCTTACATCTGGCTGCTGGAGCACGTTCCTACGTCGAAGGTCTCCACCTATGCCTACGTGAATCCTGTAGTCGCAGTTTTTCTTGGCTGGCTCATCCTTCACGAACGGATTGATCGCTTCATCCTCAGCGGTAGTGCGATCGTTGTGCTTTCGGTCATCCTGGTCACGAGCGCGAAAATAAAGGAGAAGACATGGGGCCAAGAACTGCCGGCCGTGGAGACCTCAGGCGACTAGATTCAGCTTGAGACTCCTTACTCTTCTTCGTCCATATCGTTAACTAAATCCACCGCGGTCCCCCGAATGACGAATGTCAATTTCTCACCTCCCGGCGGCTCAAAGGTAACGCGCACCGGATTGCGTTGCCAAGCCGGAGCAGGACAAATTGAATCAGGCCCGGCATCCTCTTTCACGCTCCCGGTGAGCAGCTTCTTCAATACAGGCTTGCGCCGGCTTAACTCCGCAACCACGGCATAGGTCCTTTTGCCGTCCTCTCCGACCGCGCAATACGCCGCGTAATCCCGGTACCAACTCGCCAGCGAATGATACGGATCAAAGTCCGGTAAAACGACTGGGGAGATCCGGCCGTTCACTCGATCCACCAGCAGCCATCCACCACGTTGCCACTGCCAGCGCGGAACGGCGTCTTCGGGAAGACCGTCATTGATGCGAAATACCCTCCGGGCGACGAACAGCCGGTCCGTCACTTCATGCGTTGAACCGAGCACATATTCTTTGATCCTTCCGTCAACGAGCAAGGGACGAATTCTCAACGTAAGTGGAGGGGAGTCCGAAAGTCCATACCACGGCACCGGGATCCATTTCCCCAGGGCCATGACGTGTACTTTGGCAGCCGCCGCGGCCAGAGTCGATATAGCCAAGGCAGAAGCCAGAACCACTCTTCTGCGGACTCCCAGAATTTTCCTCATACCGCGAGGCTATGGCTTATAACCTGTGGCAGCAATAACGTGCATCACAATTTGAGCGTACGGTGTCAAATTGGGAATGGAAACTTTCGCCGAACAGTGTTACTGTGACCAGAAATTTGGCCGGGCCTGAGCGCAATGATGGCGTAGAATCGGGAAAGATAATGGATTTTCGATGAAAGTCGCATTTTCCTCTCGCGCTACTCGCTCGGATAGGCGGACAACTTCAGTGGGCGAAGTCGCTTCTTATTCAGACATGGGGGACGTTCTACCAAGACGTCGAGCGCCACGCATTCTTGTGGTTGACGATCAAGCGAGCATCGCCGGGCTGATGAGCCAGCTTCTCAGCATCCGCGGCTATGACGTCGTGACCGCCTCCAGCGCCGACCAGGCCGAAGAAGAAGTACGCCGGCGCACCCCTGACCTGATCCTCTCTGATGTCATGATGCCCGGCAAATCGGGTTACGATTTTTGCCGTACTATGAAGGAAAACCCGGCGACGCGTCTCATTCCATTCGTGTTGATTACCGGACTGAGCGACAGCAGTGATAAAGTTCGCGGCATAGAGGCGGGTGCTGATGATTTCCTCAATAAACCCGTTCTCGCCGAGGAACTCATCGCTCGGGTGAAGTCCCTCCTCCGCCTGAAGGAGTTTACCGACGAATTGGAGACTGCTGATTCGGTCCTCTGCACGCTTGGTCTGATCGTTGAAGGCCGCGATCCCTACACTGAAGGTCACTGCGAGCGCCTTTCTATTCACGCCGCCGACCTTGGCCGTCATCTCGGTATGGATCAAGATTCCATTCTCGCGCTCAAACGCGGTGGGTACCTCCACGACCTCGGGAAGATTGCTGTCCCTGACGAGATACTCAAGAAAGGAAGCGATCTCACTCCAGCGGAATGGCAGGTCATGAAGCTGCACCCCATCACCGGCGAAAACATCTGCAAGCCGCTTCATTCCCTGCGTCTGGTTTTGCCCATCATCCGTTACCATCACGAACATTCCGATGGCTCAGGTTATCCTGACGGCCTCACCGCGGCAGACATTCCCGTCCTGCCCAGAGTCTTGCAGGTGGTGGATGTTTACGATGCGTTGCGAACCGCCAGGTCTTACAAACCTGCTTTGAGCCACGAACAAGCCGCACAGACCATGCGCGAGGAAGCCCGTCGCGGCCTATGGGATGCAGAACTGGTTGGCGAATATTTCTCAATGCTCGACGCTAAACGACAGGTAGCTTAGCGGTGCTATGCCCTCGAGTCTCCTTTTCCCCTTATTTCCTGAAAAGCAAGAAGGCAATACAATGACGGAGTCCTCATACGGCGAGGTTTTCAGTGCCGGCGTAATCGCTGACCACTGACAGCCAAGAACTGAGAACTTTTTGCCGCCGAAATACAGCATCGTAATCCCGGCCTACAACGAGGAGGCGCGCCTCGGCGACACCCTGGAGAAAGTTCTCAGCTACGTTCATGCTCAAGCCTGGAGCGCAGAAA
>JBKOUZ010000244.1:0-15673 GCA_046723715.1 Acidobacteriota bacterium
GGATAATGCTGTACATAGCGAAATGCCCCGACGTCAACATCGAGATGGCGACCAACCCGGCGGCGCAGACCGCGCAAATGCCCAGCAATCCCCCCGTCTTCATTTTCTGCAGCAACGCCGATCCGATAAAACGTCCCACCATAGCCCCGCCCCAGTAGAATGCCACAAAGCTGGCGGCGACCTTCTCAGTCAATCCTCCAATCTCCGGTTGAGCGAAGTAGTTCACCAGGAAACTCCCGATCGACACTTCCGCACCAACGTAAACGAAGATCGCGATCGCCCCAAAGATCAAGTTGGGATGTCTCCAGATTGAGTCGTTCACCTTTTCCCCGACTTTATGTTGCGCGTGTTCGATCTTTGGCAATTTGAAGCTGCCGATCGCCACAGCCAGCAGCACCAGCGCGATCCCCAATCCCACATAGGGTGTTTTCACGCTCGATGCTTCGTGTAAGCGGTAGGCCAGCGCGTCGGCTGGCGCCATAGCCCGTATCTCGTCAATGGTTTTCGGCGCCGAACTCAAGATCAGCAGTCCGCCGAAAAAGGGCGCCAGGAACGTTCCCAGGGAGTTGAATGCCTGCGTCAGGTTCAGCCTGCTAGAGGCAGTTTCCGGCTTGCCCAGCACGGTGACATACGGATTCGCCGCCACTTGCAAACAGGTAATACCGGCAGCCAGCACAATCAACGCACCTAAAAATAATGGATACGACGGAACGCTTGCGGCTGGGACGAACAGGAACGCTCCGACGCCCATCGTAAGTAATCCCACTACCATGGAGCGCTGGTACCCAATTGCGTCAATGATCTTTGCCGAGGGTATTGAGAAGATGAAATAGGCCCCGAAAAATGCGAATTGGATCAACATGACCCGTGTGTAGTTCAGGTCAAAAATTGATTTCAAGTGTGGAACCAGAATGTCGTTCAGGCACGTGAGGAAGCCCCACATAAAGAAGAGCGTGGTAACGGTAGCCAGGGGCGCACCATAGCTCTGGCCGGTCGGTGCGGTGGTCGTGCTTGCTGCGGCATTAGGAGACGCGATAGCCATGAGTTGCTTATAACCCTTTAAACGCTGTAGAGATGGAGACGCCGCAATAATACATCGCGGGACCCCGCTCCTGCGCACTTTCTTTTCTCGAACCAAGCGGCTGCAGCCCTACAAAATCGTTTCTCTAAGGAGAGAAGCGCACTGGCTCTAGCGCGAATCTTGCACTCCCGACCTTCCGACGCTGCAGGAAAGACCCGATTCCTTTCCCCGGAACGGGCATTATGCTTAGAGTTTGTCGGCTCCTTCCGCAGTGCCGTCGCAGGCCCCAGGTGGACCCACTCTGCTCCCGCCTCGGCGTCGCCGTTCCCGCAAATGGCTGTGGATCACCGGAATCGCCCTGCTGCTTCTCGCAGTCATTCTGATCTGCGTGCGCATTGCAATCTTACGTGCCGAGCCCATTCTCCGTACCAGGGTCATTGAAACACTCTCTACTCGGTTCAAGAGTCCCGTCGAACTTGCAGAACTCCACGTTTCCATCTCGGACGGCTTGCACGTACAGGGAAAGGGGCTAAAAATTTTCGGTGCTACTGACCCCAATCCCTCCCAGGCTGGCGTACAGCCGCTGCTCGCCATCCGTGAGTTTCGTTTCAATACCCCGCTACGGGACTTGTTCCGCGAGCCCATGCGTGTCGATACGATTTACGTTGATGGCCTCAGCATGAACATTCCCCCCAAGCAAAATCGGCAGCAGTTCGCCAACATGCGCCGCCGTGGCGGCAAAATGTCTATCGCCGTCAGTCAGTTCCTATGCACAGACACCAAACTGGTGATCAACACCTTGAAGCCGGGCAAAGCGCCTCTCGTTTTCGACATTAGCAACCTGCATTTGATCGACATCGGTCCATCCAAGCCGTTGCAATTCCAGGCCACGCTCCTGAACCCCAAGCCGGTGGGAGACATTAAATCCACTGGCATGTTCGGCCCGCTCAACGAGACCAGTCCTCGCGACTCCGCAGTAGTCGGCACCTACTCCTTTACCAATGCTGATTTGGGAACCCTGAAAGGAATTGGTGGGATTCTCTCCTCCACCGGCCAGTATGGCGGTACCTTGGGCCGCATCGAAGTCAACGGTCAAACCGACACGCCCGACTTCCGTGTGAACATCAGCGGCCACCCGGTTCCTCTGCACACCGAGTTTCACGCCATTGTAGATGGCACCGATGGCGACACGTACCTCGAACCGGTGAAGGCGCGTGTTCTTAATTCCTCGTTCGTGGCCAGCGGCAAGGTCGAGCATCTGGAGAACGCGCCGGGCCGAGACATCCAGTTGCACGTCCAGATGTCCCATGCCCAAATCCAGGATCTGCTGATCCTCGGCGTGAGAACTGATCCTCCTGTGATGTCCGGAGCAGTCGACATGACCACCGAGCTCAACTTACACCCTGGTCCCGACGACATCGCCGCTCGTTTGCAACTGAAAGGAAAATTCCATGTCTTAAATGGTCACTTCAGCAATGACAAGCTGCAAAAGAAAATTGACGATTTCAGCCTCCGCGGCATGGGGGAACCGAAGCTGATCAACAAAGCTCCCGAGATCGTGGTGCCAACCGATTTGCAGGGCACGTTCACTCTCAATCGCGGCATGCTGTCCTTTTCATTTCTCCACTTCGAGGTTCCGGGCACACATGCGGATATGAAAGGTCGGTACAGTCTGGATGGCAATACATTCGACTTCCACGGCAAGCTCAGGATGGATGCCAAGCTTTCCCAAATGACTACGGGCTGGAAGTCCATTCTTTTGAAGCCCGTTGATCCTTTCTTCCACAAGAACGGGGCTGGAACCGAGCTTCCCTTTAAAATCACAGGCACCCGCAGCGAACCCCACTTCGGCTTGGATTTCGGCTACGACGGAAAAATTCCAACCGAGAAGCACCCGCAGGGCAGTGCCCGGGAATAGTGCTAGAGGGCCTAATACCAATACAGCATCTGGGGTATTGTTTGCTCACTTGGGGAAAAATACTTTTCGAATTAGAGACCAGTGAAAGGAAGTCCGCTCCGCTGGGATAACGGGAGGATCCATAATGGCGAACGAATCCTTACGACAGCTTTATGTCGAAGAATTACGAGATTTATACAATGCGGAGACGCAGTTAACCAAAGCCTTGCCCAAAATGGCAAAAGCCTCGTCCAATGACGAACTGCGCCAAGGTTTCGAAGAGC
The DNA here is from genome assembly GCA_046723715.1 of Acidobacteriota bacterium. Classification (GTDB taxonomy): domain Bacteria; phylum Acidobacteriota; class Terriglobia; order Terriglobales; family Acidobacteriaceae; genus Sulfotelmatobacter. Next base: position 3,203 of record JBKOUZ010000244.1, read on the forward strand.
ACCTGCGCCAGACCTCGGAGCACGTTTCACGTTTGGAGCAGATCTTCGAGATGCTGGGCGAGAAGCCCAGTGGCAAGAAATGCCTCGGCATGGAAGGGCTAGTAAAAGAGGGTGCTGAAACGATGAAAGAGGACTACGAAGGCGCACTAATGGACGCTGCGATTATCGGCGCTGCTCAGCGGGTTGAACACTATGAGATTGCTGCCTACGGTACCGTCCGTGAGTTTGCCCAGTTGCTGGGAGAGGATGAGCACGTTTCCTTGCTCGAGGAAACCCTCGAGGAAGAGAAGGAGACGGACGAAAAACTGACCCAGTTGGCTGAAGAGATAAATCCACAAGCCCAACAGGTAAGTGGAGAAGAGGAAGCGGCCGAAACCCGCGGTTCCACTAAAAAGACCGGCGGCAGGTCCCGGCGCGCTGCCTGAAGTTTTTCGCGTGGAAGGGCTTACCGGAGCCCTTCCACAATACTTTTTGGGGCAGAGGTCTTTACTTGCATCATCTTTCCAAATCACCTCTCGTCTGACCTGTGTAAAATACTGCAAATACCTGATTCGCCGCGCCAATTTCCACGTATACGCTCCTTTGCGCAATCTACCGCCAGCGTGCTGAAAAAGGACTACAACGTATGAAAAGGCGCCCACCCACGATGTCTGATTCCCCCCTCGCGTGGCATTCGTTGTATCAGGCAGCCCTTTTTGAAAGTGACCGGGCGAAGATCCCGAACAGAATTGATGCGGCGGAACGCGCCATCCTCGACCGTGTGAAGCAACTCTTCCACATCGAGGGTGATCACGTCGAAGAGGACCAGATTCTGGACGATGCGTTATATGCGTTGCGCGCCCTGCGGAACTGCGTCGTGCCCAATGTCAATGCGGCGGCCTAGCCGCGGGAGTGAAACGCGATCGCAGGGGCAGGATGCAAAGGCGGTTGCTGCAGCGGTGCAGTTCTTTTCCTGAACGCGACCAACGCCGTAAAAAGAATCATTGCCAGCAGAAGCGCAACTGCCGCTGCGGCGACTCCCCGCCCCGTCTTTGGATTCCCCGCAATCACGCCGGCAACTATGATGCGCATCAACTGCTGGTATCAGCTAAGGTATAAGCCTTAGACATCCTGAATCTTACAACTTCCTTACAACCAAACGACGTCGCAGCCCTCTGCCAGACCAAAGCTCACGGAACAGCCCTTATTGACATTGCCATGCGCTTGAGCTATTCAACTCGTCACCTGCGCCTCGGGGCTAAAATACAAGCGTGATTTGCAGGTAGAACCTGGTCTCGGATGGTCACCGGAAGGCCGGAAGGAGATGTAGTGGCCACCATCGGCATCGAATCTACGCAGTTGGCTCGTGATTTCCTCTCGGGCGGAGGTGAACTCAGCGCTCTGATGCGCTCCATGGACTGGTCGAGTACCAAACTCGGCCCAATCGATGGCTGGCCCCAAAGCCTACGTACTTCCGTTAGCACTTGTCTTAACTCTCGTTTTGCAATCCTTGTGTGGTGGGGACCCGACCTCATCATGCTGTACAACGATGCCTACCGCGACATTATCGCGTCCAAGCATCCCGCTGCCCTGGGCAAACCCGGACGCGAATGCTGGCCGGAAGTGTGGGACACGATCGGCCCCATGCTGGAAGGTGTCCTGCAACGCGGCGAAGCCACCTGGTCCGATGATTTGCTTCTGCTTCTAGCTCGCCACGGATACCCCGAGGAGTGTTACTTCACTTTTTCCTACAGCCCCATCAGTGATGAATCTGGCGGTGTTGGAGGTGTGTTCACGCCGGTAATGTAGAACACGGAGAGGGTGATCAATGAGCGCCGCTCCAACACCCTTCGCGAACTCGCCACGTCCAGCGCGGAAGTGAAATCAGAAGAGACGATGTGGGCTAAAGCGGCCGAGATCCTGGGCAGAAATCGCTATGATTTTTCGTTTTCTATTCTTTATGCCCTCTCTTCCGACCGCAAGTACCTTCATCCCAAAAGCTGCAACGGCATCTCGTCCGATCATGTTCTTTGCCAGGGGCCAAGAGAGATAAGCCGCCTCGATTCCCCGTTGCTCAAAGCCGTGGGAAGCGCTCTCAACAAAGGTGCGATGGTTCTTGTCAATCACGTCGAGAATTTGGAGTTGCCGGCTGGCATCTGGGGCATCCCTCCTGTCGAAGCTTTGGCTCTGCCGGTCGTCTTCCCAGGACATCCATCCCCCACCGCGTGCATTTTGCTCGGACTGAACGCTCGCAAGAAATTCGATCAGGATTACAGCTTATTTCTGGATATCTTATCGCGGCAACTGGCCAGCAACTTGGCGGCTGCCCGTGCTCACGAAGAAGAAAGAAAGCGCCTCGAAATGCTCGCCGAATTGGATCGCGCGAAAACCGTTTTCTACTCCAACGTGAGCCACGAACTTCGGACTCCTTTGACGCTCATTCTGGGCCCGGTCGAAGCTATGCTCGAGTCCGCTCAGCCCTCGGTGATGGTCGAGCGCAACCAATTGCAACTCGTCCATCGCAACAGCATGCGCTTGCTAAAACTGGTCAACACTCTGCTGGATTTCTCCAGAATCGAAGCGGGTCGCATCCGCGCCATGTACGAGCCCACAGACTTGTCGGCATTAACCGCCGATACCGCCAGCGCTTTCCGCTCCGCCATGGAGCAGGCAGGACTTGAATTTCATGTCGATTGCCCGCCGCTCGCGGAGCCCGCCTACGTCGACCGCGACATGTGGGAAAAGATCATCCTCAACCTGATCTCCAACGCCTTTAAGTTCACGCTCATCGGCCGTGTCGCAGTTCGCCTGGCCGAAGTTTCAGAAAGAATCGAGTTGCGGGTTGAAGACACGGGCTTGGGTATTCCCGAAGATCAGCAGTCCAAAGTCTTCGAACGCTTTCACCGCCTCGAAGGCGTACGCGGACGAACCCACGAGGGCACCGGCATTGGACTCGCCCTGGTTCAGGAACTCGTCAGATTGCACCATGGCTCCATCCGAGTGGAGAGTGCTGTCGGGAAAGGCAGCACCTTCGTAGTCTCTATTCCAAAGGGTCGCGCACATCTCCCTCAAGTCGACTGCCAACCGCGAACGCTGAAGTCCACGGGGGTATCCGCCTCGGCTTATGTCGAGGAGGCCCTGCGCTGGCTGCCTGAATCGGATAGCAACATTCAGCTGCCGCCGGTCTTCGCCTCCGACTCGGTGCAGGCGCCTCACCTGCAAACCACCACCGGCAGAATCCTGCTCGCCGATGACAACGCCGACATGCGCGGTTATGTCCGACGCCTGCTCGGCGACAACTACGAGGTCTCCGCCGTGTCGAATGGGGCTGATGCCCTGGCAGAAATTCGCAGCCATCCTCCCGACCTCGTTCTCACCGATGTCATGATGCCCGGCCTGGATGGTTTCGGCTTATTGCACGAGATTCGCGCGGACGAGTCTACAAAAACAATCCCGGTCATTCTGCTGTCAGCGCGCGCCGGCGAAGATGCACGCATTGAAGGCATGCAAGCCGGAGCCGACGATTACATGGTCAAGCCCTTTACCGCGAGGGAACTCCTCGCTCGGGTCGGCGCGCACCTCGCCATGGGACGCTTGCGCCGCGAAAGCGCGGAACACGAACGCGCTTTGCGCGCGGAGGCGGAAACTGCCCACCAGCGGACCGCCACCATTCTCGAAAGCATCAATGACTCTTTTTTCGCCCTCGACCGCGATTGGCGATTCACATATGCGAATCCGCCCGCCGAGCGCACATTGAACATGACTCGCGATCAGTTGGTCGGGCGCAATTTCTGGGACATTTTTCCTCGCAGTAAGGGCACCAATCTGGAAACGCAATTTTCTCACGCCATGGCCGAGCGTGTTTCTGTCCACTTCGAGAACTACCACGAGCCTTGGAAGCGGTGGTACGAGATTCGGCTTTATCCTTCGGGAGATGGGGGAATTTCCGTCTTTTATCAGGACACTACCGAGCGCAAGCAAATCGAGGTTGCCCTGGAAGAAAGTCGTGAGGAACTGGAGCGCCGGGTGGAACAACGCACTTCGGAATTGCAACTCGCCAATCAGGAATTGCGCGAGCTCTCCTCTCGTCTGCAGCAAATGCAGGATGAGGAACGCCGCCGTCTCGCCCGCGAGTTACACGACAGCGCTGGGCAGTTGCTCGTCGCTATCGCCATGAACATCGCCGTAGTGCAATCCGAAGCTCACAACCTGAGTAAGGAAGCCGCGGCCCGAATCTCGGACAACGCCGCCATGGTGGATCAGTTGAGCACAGAGATCCGCACCCTTTCTCATCTTCTGCATCCTCCCCTTCTGGACGAAGTCGGATTGTCTTCCGCACTACGCTGGTATATCGAAGGCTTCGAACAGCGAAGCAAGATCTCCGCCAGTCTCGAAATGCCGGACCGGTTGGACCGCTACCCCGCAGAGATCGAAATGGCCATCTTCCGCGCTGTTCAGGAGTGTCTGACGAATATTCATCGCCACTCCGGCACTAGTACGTGCTCGATAAAAATTTTTCTCCAGCAGGGCAACTTGCACGTAGAGATCCGGGACGAAGGAAAGGGAATTCCGCGGGAGAAGCGCGTGATGATTGCAAAGTCCGGCGGCGGCGTAGGTCTCCGCGGCATGCAGGAGCGCATTCGCCAACTCGGCGGCACTCTAACCATCCGCTCCTCCGACGCAGGCACCGCAGTAGAAGTAATCTTGCCCATAGCTCAAGCGATAGTCACCCAAACCGAAGGCGCCGCCTGACGCGGAATCTTTCCTTCTAAATATCAAGTGATCCCAATTCGGGAACACCACTCTGCTCACCCTGCTCTGTGGGTTCTGCACAGGCAGGCGCACCGAAGGTGTGACATCTGCCCTTGCGTTCCAGAATCAGAATCCGAGATCATCGCGACAGCTGAGAGGCAAAGATTACATGCAGGTGCCGCATTGACCGACAGGGAATCGTTCCCGAGACTTTGTCGCGCAACAAGGCCCGCGATAGTCGGCTGGCCCAATCTTTACTCTCAACACAGCTTCTATATCCGACGGGTTAGCTGAAGATGGAATCGCCATGAAGGGAATGTACGGCTCTTCCGCACTGAGCCCCAAAGAAGTCAGCATCGCCCGCTTGGCTGCTGCTGGCTACAAGAACAAGGAAATCGCCCCTCGGGTGGCTACGACAGAACTGGTGATCAAGAACTATCTGCGAACCATCTACGACAAGACTGGGATGAGCACTCGTCTGGAACTGGCACTGTGGTGGCTCTCCCGTCAGAATCTCTGTGAAGGATGTACGCTTGTCTGCCCGAAAGTTGCAGACTACAAGATTTAGAACCGCTTTGGCCCCGCCGCACAAAATCACGTAACTGTTGCAAGCTTTGATCTACGGAACCCTTCAAGGAGACGATTGTTACGCCTTTTCGCCGCGGCGAGCGATGCTGAGGCAGTTCGGCAAGTCGCGGCGTCCGCGTGATTCGCTAAGCGCAATTTCAACCTAATAATTCCAGGCACGGAGAGCGTTATTTATGAGCTGGTCCCGGCTGCGAATGCGCTTTCGTCGTTCTCTTCCTGGTCCACACCACCGGTTACATCCTGAACAAATTCGCGGCGGCGCTCAGGACCTTTGCGTTCGATCTGGCGGACGCGGCGCGATGGCATCTGGCTGGGCTCCAGGCTCACGATGCGTCCTTCGCGCACTACGATCTGCGCCCGAAACCAGTCGGTGCGGAACATGCGTCCGGCGGCGTAGAAGGTTATCGACGCGGCCAGTGGTCCTTCGAATTCGTATCCCGTACACGACAGGATGCGTTTGCCCATGTCCTGCGACCAGGTCATGCCGCCGACGAGCGGATCGTTCAGCCGGCAGCGCTCGAAGGGCATTGCGTGGGAAAGCTTTCGCAGTTGCAGAAGCTGCAACAGGACTGATGTTTTCGCCAGATTGGTCACGATGACGCGCGCTTCTTCGGACGAGACACGTTCCAGCTTGATGTGCAGGTCGGGTGTCCACTCCCGCTCGAACTCTTCGCGCGCAAGTGCCAGGCCCTTGTCGGTGGCCTCGACGTAGCGCAGCGTCGCCCGCGCCAGGATGATGCTGAAGAACGTGGTCACGATCGTAGCGATGATGGGGATGTAGCTGATCAGCGTGCCCCATGGGATACGGAACGAGTTCACCATTTGCAGCGTGTGCATGAGAATCAGAGACTCCTGCGGACGCAATCAGGGAGGGCGGCGGCCGACGAGGATGAGTGTAGCGAGCCGAACGTTGCCGCTCCAGATGCGGTTGGGGATGGGACGATGCGACGGAGAGTGTTACGACTTTCGTAACTTCTGTATGCCTGAAACCTCAGCCTTTGCCAAGGTCCGAAATCGGACTGAGTTACTCCAGGACGCTGTCGTCGAGTTTCTTCTTGCCCCAATCAGCGGCCGCTTGCACGAAGGCCAGCACTACGGGATGCGGATTCTTCTCGCTGGACGACAGTTGCGGCTGGAACAACGTCGCCACGAAGAAGCGGTGCATCGGCGATTCAATGGCGCGGATTTCGCCTTGCGGACCTCGTGCAACCACAGGGAATCCGGCTTCCATCGTGGTCCATTCGAAGTCGGGATTGATTTCAAAGTTGCAGAAGAATTCTTCCGTGACTGTTTCTTTATCTTTGCCGTAGAAGGACTGCAGATAGGAGCCGGGACGAAGCCGAATTTCCGGCACAGCTCCCGAGAGCTTCGGCGCGTTCCCGTGACGGTCAGGAACAGCGCAAGCCACCGGGTAGATGATGATGTTCTTCGATCCGGAATTGTTCTCCGCAGTATCTGCGTCGGCGATGTTGAGCACGTGTCGCGCGAACTCGATGAAGGCGTATTGGAATCCGGCGCAAGTGCCCAGGTAAGGCCAATCGCGCCGCCGGGCGAACTCGATTCCTTTGAGCACTCCCTCGAAGCTCTTGAAGGGACTGCCAGGCGCCCCCCAGAGTCCGTCGAAGGATTCAAGCTTCTTTTCCGCATCAGGGGTGGTCAGCGAGGGAGTGGGAATCCACTCGGATTCGACTGCGGTCTCTAGCTTACGAGCGGCGTGCTGCAGGGCGTCGTTGGTAGCGTGATGCGAGCGAAACTCGGTGTTGAAGTCGCCCAGAATCCCGATGCGCACCGCGTCGCTCACGCGCTTGATTGTACTAGAGGGCGAGCGCGGGACTTGGGCGTCAAATACTTACCGCGGGGTTAGCACCGTGGTGCGTTTGCGAGTGATACCCCGCGGTGACTAGCGAGTAAGGTTCACCACGCCGAAGAGCACGTAAAGGCTGAGCAGGGCCAGAATGGGGCCGCCCCAGATCATGAGCGTGCTCTTCCAGCCCAGAATGCGACCGAGTTCCTGCCGGTTCCTGAAGGAGATAAGAAATGTCTGGTTGTTTTCGCCTTTCTTTAGGACCACCGGCGGACGCAGATCGAAGTGATTTGGCGTGCTTTGGCCGTTGCTCAACCAAGCAGGCTCGGAAAAGACTTGCACCGGCGATGCTGAATCGGACGGGAGCCCCGCGGCGGACCATGCATTCGGATTCGAAATGCCAGCCCTCACGAGCGCGGCTGCGATTTTCTGCTGCTGCGTCATCTCCGAGGTATTGCAGGGACCTGAGGCGGAGGGCAGACGCACGACTTCATGCGACCCGAGATCCGCCTGGGTGACGACTGCGAGCTCGTCCCGTTCCGCAGTGGACGACAGCGACATCGGACGGATCGAAAGAGAAAAAGTACCGAGGCTCACCGAAGAGATCTGCAGATCCACGCCAATCGGTTGTCGAGTTACTTCCACATCCCTATTTTCTGCCAATGTTCCGAGGATAAAGAGAGCGTTCTTTGGCTTGATGCAGAACTCTTCCACTTTGATCTTATTGTTGGTGACTACGCCGTGGCGAGCCAGGAAGGTGCGGACGTTTTCCGGCGCGAGTTCTTTGGTGGTGAAAAAGGAATCGCAGAATTCCTGTTCGAAATCGCGGTGCAGGTCGAGATCGGCACCGCGAGGATCGATGAGCACGCGTCCGGTATTGTCATCGACGAAGAACGGAACGTGCATACATTCACCGGCGATTTTGACCCACTGCTTGCTCTTGCCGCGCTGCTTCCATTCCCAGATCAGCGTTCGGTAGTAATAGCAGGGACGCGCGGTGATCGGAGCGATCATGGTGTAGGGACCAGTTGCAAGGCCGCTGACTTCTATCATGCCAATGGAAGCGCTCCGGATTTTCGAAAACGGAATTTCGAGAATCAGGCGGCGACGCTGAAGCAGCCTGAATCCATACAGGAAGAGGGCGATTCCGGCGCAGAAGCCGATCACGCACCAGATGAGCAGGCCTGCGGGGTCGGAGTTGCGGTGGATGTGGACTGACAGCGGCACTGGTCGAGACAGTTCGTCTCGTGGTCAGGCTAGCGGAGCGGGCCGCCGCTCGCAGCTTACGTTGGTAATCGGCGAGTTCGCCTTCGAGGGAAGTCCGGGATCAGCGAGATCGGGGGGACAGGGCGCAAGTTCCACAATCAGCGCGGTGACATGTCAACGGCGGTTTACGTTTTCATTACTTTCGCGAAGGCAGTCTGAAATTTCGCCATTTCTTGCTGCGTCCCGACCGTGATCCGGACCCAGGTGGGCATGATGGGCCAGATGCGGCCTATCATGACGTTCTCTTTTGCCATGGCGTCGCGGACTTCCTGGCCCGGACGCTTCACATCGACCATGAAGCAGTTGGATTCGGAGGGGATGTAAGTGAAGCCGTTGCGGTCGAGCCATTGGAATGTTTGCTGGCGGACGGTGGCGTTAATGTGGCGGCGTTCGGCAACCAATGAGGAATCCCGCAGGCTAGCGGTGGCGGCAACGACGCCGGTGATGGGCATGAAGTTGAATCCGCCGCGCTCCAAGACTCTTTTTGCGAGCTCGGGGCGAGCAATCAGCAACCCGCAGCGGATACCTGCCATGCCATAAACCTTAGAGAAGGTGCGCAGGACAATGACGTCCTTGCCGGACTTCACCAGGTCAAGGCAGGGCGGCGCGGCCTCGGTGAAGTGGATGTAAGCTTCGTCGATTAGCACCACGGAATCGGCGGGCTTATTGGCGACAAGGTATTCGATATCGGAACGCGGAGTTAAAGTTCCCGTGGGATTGTTGGGATTGCAGATGTAGAAGACGCCGGCATCCGGCGCAGCGGCGAGCATCGCTTTGACATCATGGGCGTGCGTTTTTGTCAGTGGGACCTTTACGACGCGAGCGCCATTGTTCTCGGCGGTCATCATGCCGAGTTCGAAGCCGGGATCGCCAGTCACGTAAGCTTTTTGAGGGCTGGTGAAGGCCAGAACGCTGAGGGCGAGCGGAGGAGTCGATCCGACAGTTGCGGAAACGTAAGCGGGATCGAGGCCCTCCATCTGCGAGAAGGTATTGACCAGATCGTCGGTGAGATTGTCGGAGTAGCGTCCGCCCTGCGCGAGGATGCCGGCCATGGCGTCGCGGGCCGACTGCGACGGGCCCAGCGGATTTTCATTTGAGTCGATCACGACTGCGCCGGGCGGATGAGGCTCATGGCGGCGTCTCGCGGCGGCGGCCAGCGCGGGCTCGGTTATAAAGCGGTAACTTACGGCGGCTGTTGCAGCCGCGGAAAGGTGCAGGAAAGAACGGCGGGAGAAGCGTGGCATGCGGATCCTCCGATTGGGGAGTTTGAAGCAGCGACGCGGGAAAGTCAAAGGCAAGCTCTTCACTTTCAGAGTTCCGCGGCTTCCAAGACTCTGGTGACAAAGGATCGCTAGTGCGCCTCTTTGCCTGCGTAGTAGCCGGCGCGGGCCTGGATTTTGTGGCCCTGCTTGTTTTTGATCTCGATCTTGCGGTAGGTGCCGTCCTTCTTTTCGTTGGTGGGGGTATAGCCGATGTTGTACTGGCTACGGAGCTCGGCGGCGATCTGGTCGAAGGCTTCACGGAGCTTGTCGAATTTGTTGCCGACGTTGATCACGCGGCCGCCGGTTTGCTCGGTTAGTTTGCGCATGTCGCCCTCGCCGGAGTAACCGAAGCCGCCGTAGAATCCGCGGTCGGCGCAAAGCAAGACATAGACGATCGCGTCGGCCTTCTGGGAAGCCTCGATAGCGTCCTGGAGTTTGAGCCGGCTGCCTTCGTCCTGGCCGTCGGTGAGGATGATCATGGCTTTGCGGCCGACTTCTTTGGCGAGCATGTCATGCGAGGAGAGATAGACCGCGTCATAAAGCAGTGTGCCGGGGGAATTTCCGCGCTGCGGGACGGGGCCCCCACCCATTCCAGGTATGCCTCCGCTGCTGTAATCCGTATTCACCTTGGCCTTGTTCAGGGCAGCTTGCAGGCGGTGATTGTCGCGGGTGAAGTCCTGCAACAGGTCCACTGTAATGTCGAAACTGATGACGAAGGCTTCGTCCTTGTCGGTCAAAATCTGCCGAAGGAAAGCCCCGCCCACTTCTTTCTCCATATCGATCACGTTGCGCTGGCTGCCGCTGGAGTCGATCATCATCCCCAACGTTAGGGGCAAATTCGATTCTGGGGTGAAGTACTTTATCGTCTGAGGCTTGCCGTCTTCGGTGATCTCAAAATCATTCTTTGTGAGGTTTGGGATGAGTGTGCCATGCTTGTCTTTGACGTTGAAAAAGAGCTGCACCACGTTGACATTGATCTTGAGGGTAGTAGTGGGCTCCTGGGAGTCGTCGGACTGCCGGCTACCCGATGCGGGCTGCTGGGTTTGCGCTGTTTGCGGTGCAGGCGCTGACTGAGACAGGGCCAGAGCTGCGACCAGCAAGAGGCCGCAGGCAAAAATACACACTAATCGCAGCTGGGACGGCAAAGATTTTGGCATCCGGGATTCTCAGAGCCTTCTTTTGTTAGTCTAATCCTGAATCTTTAGATGCACCAAACATGGACGTATTGGCATCCCAGAAGGCAGCGGGAGCGGTTTTTTAGGGCGAGGGACGTTATGACTGGGCAGAGTGGAACCAGAGAGTGGGTTCAATGGTCAACTCGCGGGCTGGTAGCCCTGGCCATGGCTGCGGTCTTGGTGGTCCCGGCATCGCAAGCGCAGTCGAGCGCGGGACAGAATCCAGCCCAGCAGCCCTCCAATACTCAGCCCGCACCCGACATACCCGACGCCCCCTCGACCGTGCAGCCGCCGCCCGCTAAGGTCGCACCCCCACCAGACGTTCCGCAGAATGAAAGTGGACAATCTTCGAGCCAGAAGCCTGCCCAGGAAACACCGGCTCAGGAAAAGCCGGCGCCTCCTCCAATGCCGCCGGTGGAAACGATTTCTCCCGGCACGAAGGTCGAAAGCGGTCCGCAACAGGGGACCGGGCCGAAGAATCAGCTCAACCCCAGTGAAGGCCTGTACACCATTCGAACTCCGGTCAACTTCGTGCTGCTCCCAGTGATGGTGAAGGACAAGGACGGACGGCGGGTGGACGGCTTACTTTCAAAGGATTTTGAGGTTCTGGAGAACGGAAAGAAGCAGACGTTGAGGTTCTTTACCAGTGATCCGTTTCTGCTGTCGGTAGCGGTTGTGCTCGACGTGGGCATGGCAGACGTCGCGTTCCAGAAGGTAAACCAGACGTACTCGGCGCTGGTGGGTGCGTTCAGTCCGTACGACGAATTTGCCCTTTACACATACAGCAGCACGGTTACGCGGGTTACAGACTTCACGGGGCGTCCCGAGAGACTTACGGCGGCTCTGGACGCGATGAAACTGGTGCGCGGAGGGAGCTACGGTCCGCCAGTGATGGGCGGTCCGCTATCAAATCAGGGACCGATTATCAATGGCATCCCGGTGGGTACTCAGGGACCACCGCCGGTGATGACTCCCCCGAAAGAATCGCACGTGCTCAACGATGCGATCTTGCGGGCGGCCCTGGACTTGAGCAAACGCGATCGCACCCGGCGCAAGGTGATTTTTGTGATCAGTGACGGGCGAGAGCGGGGCAGCCAAGCCAGTTATAAGGACGTGCTGAAATTGCTGGAGACCTATGGGATCCAGGTCAAAGCTGTGGTGCTCGACCAGGGCGCCTTGCCCGGCTACAAGCAGGTGGAGAAGCTTCCCCACATCTTCAGACAGGGATATGCCAACATTCTGCCAAGGTACTGCAACGCCACGGGTGGTGGCGATGTCTTTAGCGAGCTGTCACGCAACTCCATTGAAGAGGCATATGCGCAGATCACTTCTGAAGCACGAAACCAGTACACCTTGGGATATACACCGCAAGCGGTGGCCGGCAGCTCGGCGTACCGGAATGTCGAGGTGCTGGTGAATAAGAGGGGACTCTATATCTACACCAAGGCTGGCTATTATCCGGTGCCCACTGCGCGGTGACTGCCCCCCGAGTCAAAATGCCCCCTGCTCGTAGACAATGGGCGCGAGAAAGGGGTATTTTCCGGTACCCTGTCTATTGCTTGCAAGGACGCAAGATTCCTCATCCTGCCTGGTAAAAGCAGTGAGAGACTGAATGGGACCCGGCGTTCGGGCGACGGGGGTCACC
>JBKOUZ010000249.1:0-29892 GCA_046723715.1 Acidobacteriota bacterium
GCACTTGGGTATGCAAGAGACTGGGGAAGATTAAATCCAAGATCTTCCCACTCGACCAATTCGTATAGAGTGCTCATTGTTGCCGCCTTTATTCACGGTAGTGAGATCACCAGTCTATAAACCAGACTGCAATCATTCTTATGTCCCGCAGATGAGAACGCGAGATTGGGACCCGCCGAGTCATGAGCATGACAAAGAGCGCTGCGCGCCTTTGTTGACGCCAAACATGTTTATCACCTTCGCCTATGCAGCCTACACCGGCAGGGATACCGTGCCCAGAAACGTCTGCGACATAACCAAGCCATCCTCCATTCGCTACCACCACATCACAAGGTCCCCACTGACCTTTCACTGGGAAAAGAGTCACTCGTGGATTATCGGGAGTAATCGGTTGACAACAGTTTTTCCCTTCTGGACTAGCTCGGATTCCAGCTCTGCGGGTTGAGGGCAGCAGGTGCGAAATATCGGGCGTAAAATCCACAGACGCGTACGTGGGCGACGATTTTCTGCAAAATCTTGCCACTTAAATGCAGGTAACCAAGAGACCCAAGTGCGCTTCGACATTCGCGCAGAAACGCGGAAGAGTACGAGCGTCTGTTCAGGCATCCGGCACAAGTACTTCGGGATCGACTTGTGCGAGTCGGTGGCCATAGACTGGCACTATCACAGTCTGCAAGGCTGGAGAGAGACAACTTGCAATGAGCGATGATGACATCAACGTTTTCGAAGCTCTTGCCGAATACCGAAAAAACAGTCGCGATGATAGGGAATTTGCGGAGTTGGAGCCAGCACTCCAACACGAAATTCTGAAGCGGGCGCAAGGGCTGCAAGCCCAACGTGAAAAAGAGAAACGAGGCTAAACAAACCAACACAATCGCAGCGGCATTCGAGGCGCTACGACAGAGCGTTCGTCAGCTTTCAGGAATGCTCTTTTCTGCGCGGTGAACGAGATCAAAGCGGTAACCCCAAATCCAGCCGCACGGTAGAGATGACGGAGGGACGGGAATCTTTGGTCAAATGCCTGTCACAGGCTTCCCACAATTGATGATCCAAGGTGTGCCGAATCGGTCGATCAGTTCGCCGAAACGCAGCGCCCAGAAGGACTCTTGGAGAGGGCGCTGAACATTGCCCTGCTCGGCCAAAGCATTGAAGATGCGATCCGCTTCAGTCACCGCGTCCACATTGAGCATCACCGAAAATCCCTGCGGTTTGCAATAGTTCTGCGGGAGTGCATCCGATCCCTGCAATATGTGTTCCCCAAAAGCGAAGGTGGCGTGCATAATCTTCTGAGACCACTCAGGTGGAGTCTCCTTCGTGAGTGGCGAATCGCTATACCTCATCATCAGGACGATCTTCCCCGGCAGACACTTCTCGTAGAACCTAAAGGCCGCCTCACATCGGCCATCGAACATCAGATATGGATTCAATCGCATAACGAGCGCCTCGTATGATAGCGCCCCCTTCTCAGATCATCAACTGGCTGGCAGTGTCCCTGATGTCAACTGATGACTCCGTCCCGAGCTTTGGCGATCACTTCAACTTTTTTAACACTTCCTCGTGGCATGGTCGTTACGGAAAGAGAATCCGTGTCGGACCATCGCTCATTTCCTTGAGAGCCGCTCCGTTGCCCAATTCCCGAGGCGATCGCCTTCTCACCTAGGATGACGTTGTAGGCACGCGATCAAGGCGCATCGCCGCGTCATTTTAGGAACGCTTCCGCTAACCGCTCGGCATTAGCACGATCTTGCCGATCACGCCTCCGCTTCCCAATAATTCGTGGGCTTGCCGCGCCTGGCACAGAAGCAAGCGTTGTGCGATCAGTGGCTTGATCTTCTTCTGCTGCAACAGGTCGAACAGCGTGAGCAGGTCGTCCCGGAACCATGCGGGTTTCAGCCGCATCAACCACTGGATACTGTAAGGCACCATACTCTTGCGGCCTGCCAGAAACCAGTTCCGGAGGATGTACCAACCCAAGATCGCGGATTCGCGAATCGGGTGCCGCCCACTCGGCGCGCCCGAAGCTATCCTTCCTCCGCGCAGCTTGGCCTGGAATCCGTAAACCACTACGCGGCCGCCGTCGCGAAGCGCTTCGCGCGAGCGCCATAGATTGTCCCCGCCGATGCCGTCGAAAACAACATCCACACCATCACCGGTGAGGCGGTGGATCTCCTGGGCGAAGTTCGAATTGCGATAGTCGATGGGGGTAGCGCCAAGCTCCTTCACAACATCCGCCGCCTTCGCCGAACACGTTCCGTACATTTCGACGCTGGCGAGCCGCCCTAGTTGCAGCAACGCAGTGCCGACGCCGCCTGAGGCACCGTGAATCAGCACGCGCTGTCCCGGCTTTACCTTCGCCGAACGATGGAGCATCTGGTAGGCCGTTGTGTAGTTCAACACGACCGCGACGGCTTCTGCAGGGTCCAAACCTGCGGGCACTGGAATGAACTTGCGTTGCGGCAAGCAAACGTATTGTGCGTAACAGCCGCTGATCGGCATGGCCGCAACCGTCTCGCCCAGTTCGAAACCGGTAGCGCCTTCGCCGATCTGATCCACAATGCCGACCAGGTCCCAACCGGGCGTATAGGGCACGCGCGGTGTTTCCGGATGGACACCCTCGCGCGCCAGTACGTCAGGCAAACTCACGCCCGCGGCCAGCACCTTCACCCGGACCTCGCCAAGGTGAGGCTGCGGGCACGCCTCTTCAATCAGCTGCAACGCTTCAGGTCCGCCGTAGTGCGTGACAATGATTCGCGTGTGTTTCACGAAGGATCCATCTTGCTGACGAGAATGAGTCCCTGACTCTTTCGCCAACCGGTCAGGTTGCTAACTCCAAGCCCGTGGTCGTCTAGCCTCAGTCTTAAGTGACCGGTACCAATCGCGGCAAAGTCAATCGTTGGACCCTACTTAGTGCTCAGATTTGCTTGGCTCCCGCATTGCCGTGTTGCCATTTCGCCTCATCGTTTCAGCCAATTCTTTGATCTCTGTTAAATCGCGCTGCATCTCGCTCCAGCCGTACCACATCGCATAGTCCGGGCTGGCATGAAATGTGCCTTGGAAGGTCCGCATTCGGTGTTCGAGGTACATGACGAACAGTTTCTGCTCGATTACGGTCGGGGCATCGTGAAAGGTAAGCAGATTGGGAAATGCGTACGCATAGTTCTTGGGTTTGGGGAGCACGCCATCTTTGTAAAGGCCGGCAACGACTCGGATGGCTTCCGCCATGAGATGGTCCGCATTGCGAATCATGTCGTCGCCTTGCTCAAGCTGCTGCTTCGCAAAATTCCCTGAGTGGCATTGGTTGCACGTCTTGAGCATCCTGTCACGCTCGCGTTGCCAGTCCTCCTGTGTCAGGCGCGCGACGTCGGCGGCCTTCACCGTATCCACCAGCGCGGTCGGTTTGCCGTCTGGATCCAGAACCCCGAGCGCCTGCAAGATAGCGGCACGGTCCGCGGCCCACTGTTTGTCCTCCGGCAGGGGCAGGCGAACGGCGAGGAAGCCCCACGCGGTACGTACTTCGTGGTTCCCGCCCTGCATGTGACAGGTCTGGCAGGTAGGCGCGGCAGCATTGGCCGGTAACACCTTCAGGTCTTTCAGTTCATTGCGGACGCCGTGCTTCGACGATGAATACATCTCCCACTGGGGATGATCGAATCCCATGTGGCAACTTTCGCAGGCCTGCGGCTGCCTCGCTTCGTCTGCGGAGAAGGTGTGGCGGGTGTGGCAGGAATCGCAGGCGGCCGCGCCGAACTCCGAGCCATGCTGCTTCAGGTCGGCGATCTCAGCCGGTGTCTTCAGGCCGATCTTGTGACAGCCTCCACAACCCTTCTCACCTTCGATCATCGCCATGGGCTGCCAATGAATGGTCGGCATCGCCTTCATTGCTGCCCACGCCAGGGAGTGCTTTCCTTTCTTGTACTGCTCTACTTGTGTAGCATGGCAGGTCGCGCACGTATCAGGAGTGGGGATCTTGACCTTGGCCACATCGCTCGCCGAGGTGTGCTGGTCTCCGTGACAACTCACACAGGTGATCTCGGCCTGGCTGTGCCTGCTGAGTCTCCAGTCAGAAACAATGTTCGGCGTAACTTTACTGTGACAATCGATGCATTGCGAAGCTGACACCGCTTGGTCAGCGGCGTAGATCAAACCGGAACAAGAAACGAACATAAGAGCACACATCCCCATCCACGATGACGCTCGAACTTTCATAAATCCTCCGGTTAACTACAACTTGCACTAAGGGACCGTTCTGGTCTGTATTTCCAACTCGGCGGTTAGAGTCTCGCCGGCATCGGCAAGTATGCTCCTTACCAAATCGAAGGGCATCAGTTCCGTACCAACACAATTACTGTTCATTCTCATTCGCTCTCTGTCAGAAGGGGAAGCGTACCGACGCCACCCAATTGTGTTCGTAGGCATGGAACTGTGTGGTAGCAATCTGCACACCACCCCCAAAAGCGAAGCCTACCCGTTTCCACAAATGCACCTTGCCAACCACCAAGCCAGGCGACACAAATGCCTGCTTCTTCCCGTCGTTCTTACCGTTGGCCCACATCGTCGAATTAAGTTCGAGCTCAGGCCAGAAATACCTCAACAGGTGGTATTGCGCCGTGACGTTGAGACCTACTGGAGTGCCCAGCACGTTCCGATCGCCTGTCGGAACGGTGACGCCAGCCGTGCCTTGCAGATCAAAGTTTCGCCAGCCTTTCCCAAATGCCAGTGTGGGAGTAAGTGAGGCATCTGTTGAACCGTTCGTGAATGTGCCGGTTGGGACAGTGGCAGCCAGCATTGCAGTCACCACGTAGTTTCCATTCTCGGGATTACCGGCCGCAGCCCGATACTTGAACAAAAGAGTCATGTCGCCGATGCCGTCGTTGACTCCGGGTTTGGTGTGAGTAAGGTACGGGGGAGCGCTCACGTACAGCTCAACGCGGTCCAAAGGAATAAGTTCGAGCCCCTTGCCGCTACCATTGTTGGCGTTGGTGAAGCCACTGTTCAACTGCCAACCCATGTCATAGCGAAACTGCTGCACGAGTCGAGGAGTCACGGTAAACATCGGAGCCGCCCAGTGAGGTTGCTCAGCTTCGGCGCGTGACGACCGCTGGAACCAGTCGCCCAGGAAGCTTCCGTCAGAGGATTGAGTTGTGGCGTTCTGCGCCCACGTGGGGACAGGAAGCAGCTCAAGGGCTAGAACTATCGCAAGAGTAACCACGATGAAAGTTTTCAAAGCATGCTCCAATCCTTGGCTCGTGGTGCTGCCTCAGCCGCTCTCGTGCATGTGTCTAAGAAACTGCACGAGCATTTTCATGAGCACAGGGAAGCCGGGCGCATTGGTGCGGTCCAGCTTGGCTTTAGCGGCGGGGAGCCAGTTTAATAAGTGGCGTTCTAGAAATTCAGTCTCAGCCCTCGCCAGCGATACAGCGGTGCTCTCTTCGGATGTGTGTTCGCACGTATAGCGGAGAGCGGCGAGAAATTCCAGTTGGGTGACAAGATAATCAGGGACGGCGCGGCTGGGATCCGATTTGAGCCCGAGAACCTCGTAGAAGTAGGTATTCTCCAGCGCAATCTCCTGCGCCGGATGAGACTTGTCATGGGCTGACTCGAATAGAGGCACGGGCGGCTCGGGTATGCCAACATCAAACAGGGCGATATAGGTTGACTCGTACTGCTCGTAACTGGCGAACCATTCGAATCCCGGATATTCTCCCTCGCATTTCAGGTGCTGCCATAGATTTCGTAGTGCCTCCGGCAGGGCAGGTTGCGACAGAAGTCCGAAGCTCTTTTGCGTTGGCGGTGCAAAGACGAAAGCGAAGAATCGGTAGAGATCATTTTGCCGCCAGTCGATCGAGATAACGGTATTTTCCTCTGGAGCGATTATCGGCATCGTGACTCCTATTTTGTACTTCCCTCTCTACTCCAGCACTTGCCAGACCGAGAAATACTTCCGGCCGTCGCGGTCCTTTTGGTTTCCGTTCCACAGGGCGAACGCCACGGTCGTACCAGCGGGCAGATCGGGTAACTCGAAGGTCACATTCCACTGGCCGTTTTGGTATGTACTATTCGCCGGAAAATCCTGACCAGTGCGTCGCGTGGTGCCGCGCCCCTGGGCTTGCATCAGCATCGCGCCGCGCGTGGCGTTCCAGTGGTAGATCTCCACTGGGTGTTCGGCATCTCCCATCTGCAGCGAAGGGGCGATCGCACCGGAGCCTGATCTTGAAGGAAACATGACAGCGGCAGCATCGAAGAATCGGTCGTCAGCTTCCGTCTGAACTTTGCGGAAGCGGGTCTCGGGCGGCGTGTTGGGGACCTCCGCAAGTGTTGCCGTATCACGCGTCGGATCGCGCCAGGTCAACTGCACCAGCAACTTTCCACTAGCGCGAGCAGTGCGGACGTCAACGCTCGGAATCTCCAGGGTCGCGGGCTCGTCGGTGTCAGAGAGAGGAGGTGTGCGGTTCAAAGCCACGCGCTTCACCGCAATTTGGTTCCACGCGGCAGGTCCGCCATTAAGCAGACTGTCGGCGCTCGCTGACGATACGGCGACGGACAGCGACTGCCCGGCAGTTGGCTTTGCCCCGGCCTGCGCCGAGATCATCGAGGAGAGAAGCAACACGCCTGAAGCAATGATCAGAAGTTGACGAATTCTCATGACGTTCTCCTACAATTGGATCTGAACGAGCTGGGGCCGGACGAGGAAACGGGTCTCGGCGTCGCGACCGATGAGCAATTGCAGCGCCTCACTGCGCCCGCCCTCCTGCGTTTTCTTGAGCTCCGCCTCCAGACGGACAATCACGTCCTTCACTTCCGGTCCGAAGAGATAGATGAGGTAGTCGAGGGGAACCCGCGAATCTTCCTGAATGCTCTTGCCGTAGTTCTCTCGCTTCGGAGGATTGAACGGCGGCACGTAGAACACGTTGGGTTGCGTACCTTTCTCGGGGAAAAGCGGTAAAGCGATCTTGTGAACTAAGACCAGTTTATGAACCGGAGATTCGGGATCGTCGAGCAGGCCGACGAAGCGCAAGCGGCCGGGACACTGCGCAGCACAGGCGTTGACCTTCCCTTTCTCCGGGCGCGGATAACAAAAGATGCATTTCTCGGATTTTCCAGTGACCTCGTTGAAGTAGATCTTCTTATAAGGACACGCCTTGATGCAGTAGCGATAACCTTGGCAGCGGTCCTGGTCGATGACTACGATGCCATCCTCTTCGCGCTTGTAGATGGCCTTGCGTGGACAGGCTTCCAAGCACGCAGGATGCGTGCAGTGGTTGCAGATGCGTGGCAAGTAGAAGAAGTAATTTTCATCCTCATTCATGCCGCCCACATCTTCGTCCCAGTTACAGCCGGACTTCGGCTCGGGCGAGGGCATGACCGGCTGCTTCTTGCCTTCATAGAGACGTTGCTCGTAGTTGTATTCCCAGGCGTGCCCGTAATCGTCCATCGTCGGTAATGGGCTGGGCTGTAGCGATCCGTCTTTCCAACCGCCGCCGATACGATCCCACTGCCTCGGATAGCCAAGGCCGGGACGGGTCTCGACATTGTTCCAGTACATGTAGCCGGTGCCGTCCCGGTCGGTCCACAGCTTCTTGCAGGCGATGGTGCAGGTCTGGCAGCCCAGGCATTTGTTCAGGTCCATCACCATTGCATATTGGTGTCTTGACATGGCTGCTTCTCCTCAGACCTTCGCCTTCTCAACGTCCACCTTGATGTCGCGGTTGTTGCCGGTCGGTCCCCAGTAGTTCAGGCGAAAATTGACGTGGCCGTACTTTCCAATCAGCTGCGTGGGCTTGATCTTGATGTAGGTGAGCGACTGCCATCCGCCCTCCTTGAATCCGAGATATTTCTCCCAGCCGTGATACATGGTGACGCGGCCGGTTTTTTCGCCGGGCAGTATCTGCAAACGGCATAGGCAGTGGCCCACCTCGTTGTGAATACGAACCCAGTCATTGTCCTGCAGTCCGCGCTTGCGGGCGTCGTCAGGATGCATGTAGACGATTGGCCCGCCGCGTTGCAGGCGCAGCATGGCGCGGTGGTCGCGCCAGGTGGAGTGAATCGACCAGCGTCCGTGGGGCGTGTTCCAGAAGAGCGGATACTTCTCCTCGACCGGCTCTTTGAACGTCGGCAGTTGCTCCCCGAGCTCGATATACCAGGGATGGTCGATGTAGAACTGCTGGCGACCCGTTAGCGTGCGCCACGGACGCTTCTTTTCGAGTTGATGCTTGAAGGGGGTGTAGGCGACGCCCTCTTCAATATCGCTGTTCCAAGACTCGGGATCGGTGGCGACGAAGCGCTTCGGCTTGTCCTGCAACTGCTGGTACGTCATGCCCTTGGTTTCTTCCGCGTTGCCAAGGATGAAGTCCACAGCCTGTTCATCGCTTTGGATCGCGCCCTTACCAGTCCAATCGTGTGCGAGTTGGGTGAAATTGCGATTCCAGTCGAAGGTCTCGTCGTGGAACGGTTTCAGGCCTTTCTTGGCTGCAATTTCCGCCATCTTCTCTGCGAGGGCGCGGAAGATGTCCCAGTCAGTCTTGCTTTCAAACAGCGGCTCGCAGGCCTTGCCGAAGGGATGAATGTAGCTGTGGCAGTCAGTGGAGTTGATGTCCACCTTCTCGTAGTAGCTGGCCGCGGGCAAGACCACGTCGGAGTAAAGTGCCGTGGTATCCATGCGGTAGTTGATGTCGACAATGAGGTCGAGATCTTTCCAGAGCGACGATTCAAGAATCTCGTTGCCCTTGGCCTGGTTCAGATAATTGGCGCGCCACACGATGAACGCGCGGGGTTTCTTCCCGTTCTTCGGCCAGAGCGGCATCCATCCGTTCTTGACCGATTCCTGGATGTACCATTCGATCGGCTTTCCGTTGTAGAGATGAGGATCTTTGTTGGTGGAATGAACGTAGCTCCACAGCGTGGTGTTCTGGAAGCGCTGCTTCTTGCGGGTTTCGGGAAAGGCGAGCTTGAAGAATCCCTGCTCCGGCCAGAGGCGCTCCTGCCCGACGTAGTGATTGAATCCACCGCCGTTCTTGCCGGTGTTTCCGGTGAGCGCAACCAGCAGGATGAAGGAGCGATTGGTCAGATCGTTGTGGAACCAGTGGTTGGTGCCTGCGCCGTGGATGATCATGGCTGGCTTGCGCGTACCCAGTTCTTTGGCAAAGAGTTCGATCTCATGCGCGGGCAGGCCGGTGCGCACTGCGACTTTGTCCACTGTGTAACCGGCGATTTCTTTCTTTAGGAGTTCGAAGACCGTGGTGACTTCGGCGGTTTTGGCGTCGGCGAGTTGCACGTGAAAGGTGCCCGTCAGCGCAGGGTCGGCACCATTGAGTTGAATGGTCTTTTGCTCCGATCCCATCGAACCCGGTGTAGGAACGGCACGCTGCTGCTTCGTGTCCCAGAAATAAAAGATGTCTTCTTTGCCTCCGTTCTTGAGGTCGGACTCGCGGAGGAAACGGTTCGTGCCCGAGAGCACGAGCAGCGGCATGTCGGTTTGCTCCTTCACGTACGGCAGATCGATAAGGTTTTGATCGATGAGCAGCTTGGCTACGCCCAGCGCGAGAATGCCGTCGCTCCCTGGGTTGATGCGGAAGTACAGATCGGCATGGATGGCGCTGGAGTTGTAGTCTGGTGAAATACACACGATCTTGGCGCCGTTGTAGCGGGCTTCGTAGGCAAAATGCGCATCGGGGATTCGGGTCTGCGAGATATTCGATCCCCAGAGCACGATGTATTTCGAATTGAACCAGTCGGCGCACTCACAAGATTCGGTCTGAACACCCCAAGTCAAAGGCTCGCCGGGGGGCAGATCGCAGTACCAGTCATAGAAAGAAAGGAAAACACCACCGATGTAGTGAGCGAGGCGTGAACCGGCACAGAAACTGACCGGGCTCATGGCGGGGATGACACTGAAGAAGGAATTGGTATCTGGGCCGTAGTTGTAGATGTTGTCGAGCAGTTTTTCGGCAACCATCGTGAGCGCTTCGTCCCAGGTGGCGCGGCGCCACTTGCCTTCGCCGCGTTCTCCCGTGCGAATGAGCGGATAGCGCAGGCGCTGCGGACTATAGACATATTCGGTGAAGCAGCCGCCCTTCTGGCAGCCCCGGGGGTTGTAGTCGGGCAGGTCGGCGTTGATACGGGGATAGTCGGCGGCCTGCTCTTCCCGGACCATAACGCCATTGCGTACGTACACCTTCCACGAGCAAGAACCGGTGCAGTTAGCGGAATGCGTGGAGCGGACGACTTTGTCCCACGTCCAGATCTTGCGGTAGAAGTCTTCCCATCCGCGATAGGGATAACTTCGCAGTGGATCAAAGTCCCCCGTCAGCGTAGTCAAGACGGGCTTCTCTTTGCGCGAGCAACCGGGGATGGCGAGGGTGGCGGCCGTCACGGCGGCGGCTTGAATAAAATTGCGCCGCGAGAAAGGTCTCTCAGGTTTGCTCTTGTCGCTCTTCTTTTCGTTCATGGCTTGCCTCCCGAAGGAGTTCCCGAAGTTGCGTTCTGCGCCATCGCTTTCTGATCTTTTGCGTCTCCGAGTGTCCGCAGATAAGCGAGCACGTCGGCGAGATCCTGGTCGCTGAACGCCGGCGCCTCGGTACGCTGGAAGGCGGGCATTGCGGTTCCGATGCGGCCGTTGCGGATGGTGCGGACGATGAATTCGTCGGCGGCAGCCTGTTGGAACACCGGGTTGCCGATCTCGGGTGCCATTCCACCGCGGCCATTCATGCCGTGGCAGCCAGCGCAGTTTCTCAGGAAAAGAGAAAGACCGTTGCTGGCGTCCCCGTGGAGCCTCAGCGCCGTCACGTCGGGAACTGCCAGAGCGCCCGCGCTCGAAGCACCCGAACGAAGATACTCAATCACTCCCGTGATTTCTTCGGGAAGCAAGCCGCCCGCATGCAGACCCCAAGCTGGCATCTGCGTGCCGGGACGTCCTTGCTCGATGTTGCTTCGGAAATACTCGGGAGTTGTGGTTGAGATCAGAGAAACACCGCGAATCGCCGGAATAAAGCGGTTGAATTTCTTGTCCCACCGAGTGTAGGTTCCGTTGCCGTGGCAGGCAGTGCAGTACTGCCTGTAAACCTGCTCGCCGGCCAGGGGTGTGGGATGGAGCGCTCGGTATTTCTGCTCGATCTTGTCGGGCGCGAGATAGCTTTCAGGAACATCTCGCTTCCATTGAGAGAGCATGAAAGTAGTCAGAGCCAGCGCTTCCTGCCGAGTGACGGTTGGATTGCGCATCAGGCTGTCGGGAACCACTCCTCCGGGATCGCGAAAGTGCGCATTGTGCCAGGCCCAGGTGGTGTGCGGAGGCTTCAGGTTCGTCATGATGAGCTGGTGCTTGGTCTTCGCGCCTTCATTGTCGAGCGCTGGACCGAGCGTCCCGCCGCGTCCACCAAGCTTGTGGCAGGACCCACAACTTTTCTCCCGATAAAGCCTCATGCCCACGGTCAATAACGGGATCTGATCCGGTGGCAACTTCTCTGCGTCGTGGCAAGCGACGCAGGTCGACTCGGTCATCTCTGGTGGTAACAGGGGATAGTCCCAGAACACGTCGTCGGCTTTGGCTTCGCGGAACGTCAGCGCCGCGCCCTGCCCGTGGTGGCAGACGGTGCAACCGAAGCGATCTACGGGATGCTTGTCGAGAATATGCCCCGGATGTGTACGGTGCGGTTGCTCGACATCGGCCATGCGCGGATCGTCGACGCCGTTATGGCAGGTGACGCAGCGATCCACCGTGCCGAGCGCGGGGATGCTGGCCTGCTTCATCTCTACGCGGAACTTGGCGAGCAGTTCTCGGCCGCGATCGTCGGTGGCTTTCTCGCGAAGAATGTTGCGATATTCCTGTTGCACGGTCCGCCACTGCGCCAGATAGTTCTCGCGCACCGCGGCGCCGACCAGATAGACGACGGTGACGACGCTCGCCACCAGCAGGAGCCAGCGATAAATCCGGGATGGGTCTTTCATCGCATTCTCCTCAGTGCACCGGCCATTGCGAAGGCCACCAGTAAAAGTGCCAGTTGGGCCCGCGATGGACCGTCGCAAAGTAGGTCAGCAGTGTGAACCCAACCAGAAAGCAGGTGAATAATGAGACTGCTGCCAGGCGCACCGAATCTTTGCGCTTCAGAATGAAGAGCGACCAGGCAGCAAAGATCAGGACAAAAAGCGAACCGGGGTTAATCGCGATGATCCAGAGTTGGCGAATGTTGGGAGACCAGTTTCGTAGCCAACCATAGTTGACCGTGAAAGCAAGCATTCCGACGGTCACGGCGCAGGCAAAGAACAGGGATTGCCAAAACACCGAGCGCTCGTGGCTGGTCCCGAACCACGTGCCTTCGCCTCCAGGACGGCGATCTAGAAACGGAATCAGCGCAAGTCCGACTAGGACAATCATGGGAATCAACATGCCTCCCATGAACGCCGAATAGGAAACCAGTTCCTGAAGCCCCAGGAAGTACCACGGCGCCTTCGCCGGATTTTCGGGGATGGCGGCGTTCGCGAGTTCTTTCAGCGGTGCATCGCTATAGAAAGCCAGGATCAGAGTGACCGCCACCGTCACCATGAAGACGGAGAGTTCCGCCCAGAACAGGTGCGGCCAACTCATCACCGTGTTCTCGGGCCCGCGATTCACCGGTGAACGCTTACCTTTCACTAAAGCCATCAGGCCATAGGTTTTCGTGGCCAGCGGCTGGAATACCGGGCGCCTTTCTCCGCCCCACTCGGCCAATCCTCCGGGCGGGTCTTCCGGTTTGGCCAAGCCACCATCTTTGCGGATGCGCCAGAAGTGCACGCCTAGCAACGTAACCAATGCGAGTGGGAGAACGAAGACATGCAGAACGTAGAAGCGAATCAGCGCGTCCTGGCCGACATAGTTCGCGCCCAGCAGCAACCGCTTCTGGAAGCCACCAGGGTCAAAAAACTTGGTAATGCCGATTGCATCGGTCAACTCGCGAGGAGAGTTGGCGATGTTCGAGCCGATCGTAATCGCCCAGTACGCCAGTTGATCCCAAGGCAGCAGGTAGCCGGTGAAGCTCAGCGCCAGAGTGATCACCAGCAGCCCCAGCCCGACCAGCCAGTTGAATTCTCGCGGCTTCTTGTAACTCGCGGTAAAGAATACCCGCGCCATGTGCAACAGGACCACCAGCACCATCAACTGCGCCGACCACCGATGAATATTGCGAATGAAGCGTCCCGTGGAAACTGTGAAGTGAATATCTTTGACCGATTGATAGGCGAGATCGGTCGAGGGCTTGTAGTAGACCATCAGCAGCACGCCGGTGATGAGGGTGATCAGGAAACTGGCCGTGGCCACTAAGCCGAGACCGAAGGTAAGCGTCGGTTTAAGCGTGCGCACGTGGACCCGGACGCTGTGGATGTGCAGAAAAAGGTTGTGAAATGTGGCCTGCGATTCTTCGCGCTCTGATTCGGGTTCTTTCCCCAGTCGGAAGCAGGAGTCCTTCACCGTTTGGGGGAGTTCGCGCAGGTTGTGCAGGAATTCTTTGGTTGCGGTCTCTGCCACGGTGTGCCTCCTACACGCGGTAGCGCGTGCCCTCCGGGACTTCGTTGTCTGCGTTGACGATCAGATCGCCGTTGGCCGCGCGACTGACTTCGAGCCAAGGCAGTGGTCGCGGCGCTGGACCGCCCACCACGCTGCCCTTACTGTTAAAACGGGAACCGTGGCAAGGGCAGGCAAACCCGTCCTTTGATCGCGCCACGGTGCAGCCCAAGTGCGTGCACGTGCTCGAAATCGCGTAGAAGCCTTCGTCGTCGCGAAAGAGCACAAGGTTCTGCTCGGCAAAGGGAGTTTCACTTCCGGCGGAAAACTGTTCTGGCGGCCCGAGTTTGAAACGGCGCACAGGTCCGGGCAGCACCGCCGGATTCGGCAGGCGGAGCATGCCGACAGCCGCGGTGCCCATTGCGGCAAAGAAGCTTCCCAACGACGTCAAGCTCAAAAAGCTGCGCCGGCTAACACGGGGTGGATCTAAACGGGACATGGCTTCCACTCCTTGGCAAAACTGAACTGTTCCATGGTGATGGCGGTGGTTGGACAGCGCTGCGCACACAATCCGCAGCGGATGCAGCGTTCTTCATCCTTAATAATGGCTGAGAGATCGGTAGGATCGAGGTTCAACTCCCGGGTTGCAGTCTCAAGCTCGGGCGTAACCGACAATCGGTCGAAGCTCACCAGTTTCAGGCAAACGGTAGGACAGACATCCACGCAGCCTCCGCACAAAATGCAACGTTCTCCGTCGAAGATGGTGTTGATGCCGCAATCGAGGCAGCGGCCGGCTTCTGCGCATGCCTGTTCCTCGTTGTATCCGATTTCGACAAGCGCGCTGGTGCTTTTCAGACGCTCTTCCGCAGTGAGTGTGGGAATATGCAGGCGTGAACGGCGCTCGTAATGCTTCTCGCGCCGATATTGCTCGATGGGGTAGTGAAACTGCACTTCTTCCGCAGCGATCTCCTTGCCACGTAGGAAACGATAGACGGAACGAGCGGCTTGCTTGCCGCTGGCAATCGCATGGATCATCAGCCGGGGTCCGTAAGCAATGTCACCGGCGATGAAAATCCCGGAAGCTGAGGTCGTGCATGTTGCAGGATCGTTGACGATCTGCTGCGGCGATCGCATCTCGATCCCGTCGCGTTGCGCATCTATAAAACTGAGATCTGCAGACTGGCCAACTGAAAGGAGGACCGTGTCAGCTTCGATTTCAGTTGTCGTCGACTCATCGAACTTCGGCGCAAAGCGTTTGTTCTCGTCATACACTCGCGTGCATCGTGCGAACTTCACGCCGCGCACAAATTTCTGTCCGTTTCTCTCGTCCACCAAAACTTCTCTCGGCCCCCAACTGTTGTGGCGTGCAACACCCTCTTCCTGACCCTCCAGAATTTCGACTGTGTCGGCAGGCATCTCTTCAAGAGATTCCAGGCAAACCAAGTTCACCTGCCGCACACCTGCCATGCGAGCCGCTGTGCGCGAGACGTCATACTCTTCCTGGCGTAGTACTGTGCGGGCGACGTCGTAAGCAACATTGCCGCCGCCGATCACAATCACCCGCTGACCCAGGGAAACTTCTTTGCTCAGTGACACATCTCGCAGAAAGTCCACACCACCCATCACGCCAATAGCGTCGGCGTTGGGGATGGGGAGCGCCCGCGAGCGCTTCGCGCCACAGGCGATGATGACGGCGGCAAAGTCGCGCCGAAGATCTACAAAGCTGACATCCTTCCCGACCTGTGTGCTGCAACGGATTTCGACGCCAAGGGACTGAATTACCGCGACCTCTGCCCGGATCAGTTCCCGCGGCAAGCGATAGCCAGGAACACCGGTGTACAGCATTCCGGCAGGCTGCGGTTCCATCTCGAAGATCGTGGGGCGGAATCCCAGCAGGGCGAGATCGTGTCCCGCGGCTAGCCCCGCTGGCCCAGAACCGATGATCGCGACTCGTTCTCCCGTGGGTTTGGGAAAGCTGGCATTCGCAAGGAACTCAAGCAGGTGGTTGAGTTCTTCAACGTCGTCACACTGGCGCGTTTCCGTCTTGTTCTTCAGGCAGGGGAACAGTTCGAGCCCAGCATCCCTGCGTGCATCGCTCCCGAATTTCTCGCAGACGAAGCGCTTGAGAGCGCGGATGGAAATTGGCTGATCAATGGTTCCCCTACGGCAGGCCGCTTCGCAGGGCGCACCACAAATACGTCCGCAGAGCGACGCTAAAGGATTGGGCCCACGTGCAATCAGGTACGCCTGTTCGTAATCCCCCGCTGCAATTGCCCGCACATAGCCGCGAGCGTCGGTGTGAACTGGACAGGCATACTGGCACTTGATCTGTTCGCGCCAGTACCCGTTGTCCGCCACTCGGACGCTGTAGCGTGGTTCGTCCACTGTTCTCGCCTGCTGTCCACAGATACCGGATAGTCCACCTTATGCGAGAGGACAAGGGCAGTCTGTGACCAAAGTCACGAGTTCGAGTCGATTACCGCGCCTGTTCCATCGCGATCGCTCGCGGAAACAGGACGTTGTTTTCAAGATGAATGTGTTGGTGCAGATCTGCTTCGAATTCCGCCAGAGCTTTGTAAAGCGTCTGGTAGCTGATACACGCGTCGGGAGGAGCGGCGTAACCACCACTGGCCTGGCGCATGGCTCGCAATGCAGCACCAGCGGAGTCGTGCTCGTGCTCCATCATCGAAACTGGGTTTTGCACGCTGCCGAAAGGCGGCGGCGGGATGGGCTCATTCTGAATCACAGCCTCCTCCATCCTAACGATGTAAGGAAACAGCACCATCTCTTCCTTCATCATGTGCATGGTCAATTCCTTTGCCAGCCCGGCAAAGCTCGCGCGAATGTGCAGCAGCTCGGGATGGTTTTTGCCGTGGACCGAGCACACTCTCTCAAGCAAAGGACCGAGGCGGGCAATCTCCTCGCGCGTGTACTTGTGATGAGTACTCTTGATGTGCGTAACTAGATCGCCCAGCATCTCCCTTTGCCAGTCATGGACCTTCTGTTCCGCCCGCGTTGTCTGCTGGGCCATTTCAAGCGAATCTAGTACCTGATCCACAGCCAGATTGGCCGCGTGGCAGGCTTGTTCCAAAGACTGATTTCCCCCACAACAATAGTCGATGCCCAGCTTCTCAAAGACCCGGGTTGCGGCAGGGTTTTCCAGGGCCAATTCCCGCACAGTTTTCTCGGTGGTCATGCTCATCACATCCTCCTCGGCATCGCATCCCTACTTCTTGTGTGCGCTTGATGCTCTGACGTTAGTGGAAGGGCGGCCGCCTGCCGATGACTTTTGTCACGGCGACCGCAAGCCGTCAGATAAGGGTTTGGGAGGTCGAAAGAGCTATTCGGGAAACTGGATTTCAGCTTCTAAAGCCTTCAGATCATGAATGATCACGCTGCGTCCAATCGATCTTTACCAAGCCTTCGGATTGAAAACGGGAGAGATTCCGGGAAACCAGCTCGCGGACCGTCCCAATCTGCGACGCCAATTCCTGGTTGCTGACCGGCAAAGTAACTTCCACTCCGTCAGCCGCGTGCTTGCCTTCAGTTCGGGCGAGGCGCAACAGAAACGAAGCCAGCCGGTGCCGCACGGTGGTAAATGAAAGCTCCTCGATAATTCCCACCAGCCTCCGCAGCCGAGCACCGACCACGCGCAGCACCTTGAGCGCAACTTGAGGATGAGCCAGGCAGAGTGCCTGAAAGTCTTGTTTACTGACAAACAGAAGTGTGGCGTCGTCGACCGCGGTCACCGAGGCCGGGTAATTTCCCCCATCGAAGACCGGCAGCTCTGCGATGGAACTGCCCGGCCCATCGACACTGAGAACCTGTTCACGGCCACTGGAGGAACTCTTGAAGATGCGGACGTGTCCGGACTCAACCACATAGAGTCCAGCGCAGAGTTCCCCCTCGCCGAAAACGGTTTCGCCCGGAGAAAAACTGCGAGGCACCGCACGTTGGGCCAGGAAAGCTAGTTCAGATTCCGTGAGCCCAGAGAAAATTTGGACCTTCGCCAGAGTCTGATCGTGGTCAACCTTGATTTCCGCCACAGTGGCTATTGTACAGACGCGAGCCGGCGGACAAGGACGGGGGAAGCCTTGCGGCGGCTTATCGCACGCCGAGCGGGAACGGTGCCGTCAGCATCTTAGTGCGGCTCGTCTTCGCCACGTTCATGGTTCGCCATAGCTCAGCTCCCCACCAGAGCAGCGCCGTGAACTCGATAAAGCCGGTCAATCACACCAGCGGAAAAGCAACGCTAGGCACGAAATCAGTGAGTACCTGCAACAATACGCGCCCCGAACAGCCAAGGTTGATGAGAATGAAGGGGACCCAAAGCGAGTTCATCCGATTAGAGTCCCTACCTGCCAGGATGGGAACAACCCGCGAAGACACACCCATAATCATCAGGCTGATGAAACCCACCGTGAATGCATGTCGATGCCAACCCATGTGTAGGTGTGTGCGAACACCTGGTAGGTAAGCACGCCATAGAGCGGGAAGAATGGCATCATCGCGCAGGAAAATAGCAGCCACATGTACGCTGCTCGAACGAACTTGAAGGTGCGGTCCGGTTGCGAAGGTTTTCTGAACACGCCAATCTGCCGCGCCAGCAGAAAGGCCCAAACCGGCATGAGCAAATAGGCGATTTCTAGGCCGAGGTCAAAGTAAAGCGCGTGCGTTGTGAGGAGCAAAACATAACTGAAGATGTTTAGAATCAGGCTGCCGTTGATCAACCAGAAAATCTGGTTCTGGCGGTCGCGCGCAGTCCGCTCCAGCCCGTACACCTGCGGGACGAAGCGTTGGCTGACGCCTGCAGTGCTGCGAAGCCAAGCAACTGGATGTCCCGTAGCGGCCCGTCAATCAGCGCGATGCACATAATTAACTCATGCTCCGCGTGGGCTGTGGCCTTTGCAAAGAAAAACAGGACATTCAGGATCGTGCCCAACAGGAACCACAGGAACGAACTGGCGATGAACTTTTCATAGGGATTGTGTGGTTCGATCGACTGCCGCGACGTACGGAACAACACCAGCATGAAGATCGCAACGGCAGAAATTTGAGCGATGCCGGAAAGCGCTCCCAGCACCAAAGAGGCTGGGGTGGGCAAGAGCATCTCTGCGGTCATGCCTGTCAGGATGCCCCCCGCCAGAAGATAGAAACTGAGGTTCGCGAGGTCCGAACGCCATAATGACGTGTTCTTGAACCGCGGAAACGACTGGTAAGCGAATCCCATGACGAACATCCCTACCCAGCCGAAGATCATGGCGTGCGCGTGTGCATGAATCGAGGGGAGCAGGTGCAATTGCAGGAAGTTCCTGCCCAGCGCGATCTGTAACAGGTTCACCGCACCCCATAAGCAACCGACCGTCAACACTGTCAGGACACCCGCTTTGAAGAAGCGCCGGTATATGTAGTCCGGCAAGGTCTCTTTGTAGATGTAAGGTTGGGCGGACGGATTGTTCATTTCGCAATTGATTTCCCGAATCAGTTCATCCACGTTGCCCTGATGGACCGTCGCAAAGAAGGAGAGCGACTCGCTCGGGCCGTGCTCACCGCCACAACCTTTGAGTCCATGGCGGTCAAGGATGCGTCGCGCGTTCGGACAGCTTTTTACAACCTCAGCCACGCTTACGTTTTCGTTGATGGTGTTCATCGAGTTGCCCACCTCGCTTGCCGATAGAGGCAACGATAGGTCTGCGACAAGTGCGTGACGATGACTTATGTCACGGACACCAGACACTGTAGATTTCGGGACAGCACCTGAGTGCTACTCGCGCTTTTTCAAATCGCGTGTCCCAGCCTTGCGCCGAAATGCAGGAAGAGGATTTTGGGACAAGCTGGACACCCGAAATCTGGCAAATGCTCGGTGAAAGCTCGCCGGATCCGAACCGACGGGAAGGGTGTTCTGCCGAAGACGTCCTTATTCCTTATGGCGCATACCGGCTCGAAGCGTACGGCACATTCTGCGGCACACCCAGAACACCCAGAACAGTACGCGTTGACGAAGCTATCCAGTGCTGCGCGTTCTTCCGCGCTCGACCCAGCGTTTCTGGAAGTGAAGCCAACGGGCCTTGTAAGAAAGCCATGGGGTGTTTCCTTCATTTCTTAAAATTCACGCGCTTTCGCGTAGTGCTTGCTTTCAAAACGGGGTGACGAACTCCCGCACATCCGTGGCAAATACTTCCGGTTCTTCCCAGGCAGCAAAGTGGCCGCCCTTGGACTTTTCCGTCCAGCGAACGATGTTGTACGCACGCTCCGCCCAGGCCCGTGGTGGCATCGGCTCCTCGCTTGGCAGGCGCAGCACACCGCAAGGGACCGCGATCCGTTCGTCCTTCCCAAACACTAGAGGCGCCCTTCGGCTCTCCAGGTACATGCGGCAAGACGACGCGATCGTCTCGGTGAACCAATAGAGACTCACGTGCGTAAGTAACTCATCGCGGCTGAAACACCTCTCGACCACGCCCTCGCAATCGGCCCAGTCTGCTTAGGCATTGACTAGAACCCCTTGCTCGTCGTATGCGCGCAGCATTTTGATCTCCCCATTCCGGGACTGCATTCCACGGTGGAGAAGCTCATGAAACTAGTCGGACGTTCTTCATTCCGGTTGTGGGCACAGCCAGAAGGCCGCATGAGCCTCCACGCAGCGCGGCTTGTAAAGGTAGAACTGGGAGATTTTGGAACCTTGGGTGGCTTTTCGCATTTCATCGCGTAATTGCTATTCCGGAGCTCGCACCGAAACGCAATGGGATTTTGGAAAAGGGCGGCAACAAGGTTAGGGCAGCCGCTACTGCATCCACGTGGAGAACTCTCGTGTATGGCCGTTAGGTGTCGGCGAGTATTTCCTGAGGCGCATCGTCCAATCACAATTGCAGGACGGTAACTTTCTTGCACACCGCGCATCAACTCAAAGGAAAGCATCTCCATGAGGATCAAAGTCGCTTTTGTTCCGTTGCTAGTTGCCCTGTCAGTCACAGCCTCGATTCTCGTCTCGGGATCGGAATCTGCCCACAAAGCGAAAGATCTGACTCCTGTGTTAATTGAATTGTTCACCTCAGAAGGATGTTCTAGCTGTCCGCCGGCTGATCAATTTCTGGAAAAGCTCGATCATCAACCCGTACCCGGAGCGGAGATGATTGTGCTGAGTGAACATGTGGACTACTGGAACCATATCGGCTGAAAGGACCCGTATTCGGCCCATCTGTATAGCGAAAGGCAAAGCGTCTACGGCAAAAGGTTCGGTTTGGATACCGTCTACACGCCGCAAATGGTGGTCGATGGGTCAAGCGAGTTTGTCGGCAGCAACACTGTCTTGGCGGACAAAGCATTTGCAAAGGCATTGGGATTTCCGAAGATTCCTGTCCACCTCTCTTTTATGTCGACAGATCTGTCATCTGGCTTGCATGTACATCTGGATACTGGGACATTGGAGCCTTCGTTCAGCCCACGAGATGCTGATGTGCAAATTGCCATTGCTCTAAGCCATGCGGAGTCAAAGGTTTCTGCTGGTGAAAATGCCGGACAAAGACTGGAGCACGTTTCGGTTGTCACGAGCCTAACGAAAATTGGCACTTTACAACGAGGTCTTTGCTTGTCCCAGGATATACATCTGAGCCTCGGACCCGTGTCGAAGTCCCATAACCGACGACTGATCGCTTTCGTGCAAGAACCTGGGCAAGGCAGAGTGCTCGGAGCTGCCGTGTTGCCGGTCGACGAGAAGTAGTTTGACTCAAATGCGTGACGCCAAGTTAGCGGCCCCTTGTAGCGGCCCTCAACGCCAACTCGGCTTTCCAGTTCTCGGGTAACGCCGTTAATCGGCCCACTCGAGCGAGCAACTCCTGGTCGCGCCTCGGGCCTAGGTATAGTCGGCCAATATCTGCGACAGACACTCGATTGGGATCGCGGCTTAAGATTTCGATCGTCGCACCTGCGGCAACGCTGCCAGTTTCGATTACCGAAAAGTAGAATCCGCTTCTGCCACTTATCAGGAAATGTTTGATCATGTCATCCCTTCCGAATCTGAGTGCCAATTTGTAACAAGGCATTCGAGGCTGGGTAACCATCAGAGTTGCGGAACCCACTCTCACACGGTCTCCGATGTGGAGGGTATCTTCCATCAGACCTTCTGTGGTCAGGTTTTCGCCGAACTCTCCCCACAAAAGTGTCCGTTCAGGAAGCTCGCGTCGCCAGTACTCGTAGTGCTCGGCGGGGTATGCGTAAACTGCCTTCTCAGGTCCACCATGAACAGAAAGGTC
This sequence comes from Acidobacteriota bacterium, assembly GCA_046723715.1. Taxonomy (GTDB): domain Bacteria; phylum Acidobacteriota; class Terriglobia; order Terriglobales; family Acidobacteriaceae; genus Sulfotelmatobacter. The sequence goes on from JBKOUZ010000249.1 coordinate 21,718, forward strand.
AGCCTGTTTGTCGCCGTCGAGGTTCAGCTGACGGATCTTCACAGGTCCATCCACCGGCGCTTTGAAAATACCGGATGAGACGTTCATGCCCTTCCAGATGACCTCTCGCGGCAACCCTACATTTACAGAAATGACCTTCATAATTGTTCCTGCCTCTGTACCTTTTCTCGCGACTCTTGACTAAACTGAATGGGCCGCGTGTGCGGCCCATTGGCAAACTACACCTGACCCAGTCCTCCATCCACGTTCAACTCGACCCCCGTGACATAGGAAGACGCACTGCTGGCCAGGAACAGAGCTGTTTGGGCCACCTCCTCCGCGGTGCCGAAGCGTTTCAGAGGGACCTGAGAGACGATGTTCGCGGCAAATGCATCTACAGCCTCCTTGGGCAACCCCAGCTTTCCATAAATCGGCGTCGCAATCGGCCCTGGACTAACGACGTTGACACGAATTCCCCGACTTGCTAGTTCAGAAGAAAGACTTCGTGCCAGTGAGCGCACCGCTGCTTTACTTGCCGCATAAACGCTAGTCGTGGGAACGCCGGCTTGGTTGACGAACGATGTATTCAGAATGATCGAAGCGTTGTCGTTCAGGAAGGGAATGGCTTTCTGGATGGTGAAGAAGACACCCTTCACGTTGATGTCGAATGTCTCGTCGTAGGCGTTTTCCGAAACATCACTGACCGGTGCGAATTTGGCGATTCCAGCATTGGCAAATAGCACATCGATTCGACCGAGCTTCTTCGTTACTGTGTCGAATAGCACATCCAGATCGCCGAGTTTGCTGACGTCAGAACGCACCGCGAGGACTCTTCCCCCTAATTCCTTCGCTGCATCGTCGAGCGATTTCTGGTTACGGCCGGAGATCGCGACCTTAGCACCCGTTTGCTGAAACAATTTGGCAGTAGCCAGCCCGATCCCACTGCTGCCGCCTGTAATGACTGCAACTTTTCCTTCGAGAGTTTTCATGAGCATGTCCTCGTGGTCATTTGTGATCGCTGTGTTTTTGTTTGGCTTGAGTCCTTACGCTGCTCTTGCCTGCGTCTTCAGCTTGCGGCTCAGAAACTCGCGGATGGCATCTGCGATTTGTTCCACATGTGTTTCCAGCGCAAAATGACCAGCTTCATAGAAGTGCACTTCTGCAGCGGGATTGTCGCGTTTGAACGCTTCGGCGCCGGGCGGCAGAAAGAACGGATCGCTATTGCCCCAAACGGCAAGCAGCGGCGGCCGCTTGGTCCGGAAATATTCCTGAAACTTAGGATAAAGAGCGACGTTGCTTGCATAATCCAGGAACAGGTCGAGTTGAATCTCGTCGTTGCCGGGCCGAGCCAGAAGCGCAGAGTCGAGCTCGTAGGATTCCGGCGCCACCAACCCTAAGTCCTGAACGCCATAGAGGTACTGCGATTTCGTGGCCTCTGGCGTTAGAAAGCCGCGCAAAGCCGCGCGGTTCTCTGCCGTCGGATCCTTCCAGTATTTCTGAATTGGGTTCCACCCCTGGCTTAGGCCTTCTTCGTAAGCATTGCCGTTCTGCGAGATGATGGCAGTGATTCGTTCCGGGTGAGCCAATGCAAGGCGGAGCCCCACGGGAGCACCGTAATCGAAGACGTAGATGGCGAAATGCTCGATGCTAATCCTCTGCGTAAAGCTGCCGATGAGCTTGGCCAGATTCTCAAACGTGTAACGAAAGCGTTTGCGATCGGGTGCATCCGAGAATCCAAAGCCGGGCAGATCGGGGGCGACAACGTGGAAGCGATCAGCGAGGGCTGGAATCAGATTGCGAAACATGTGGGACGAGGTTGGAAACCCATGCAGCAAGAGAATGGTTGGGGCGGTTTTCGAGCCGGCTTCGCGATAAAAGATCTTGATGCCGTCGACGCTGACGTGCTGGTACCGAGTCATAATGAGCCTCCTTAGAAGACGTAACCAAATAGCCCGGGTGTACCGATCGGCAGCGCTGCTGCTTCGCGGCCCCTGCTCACATCATCAGATTCGCTAACCGATAAAATGATTCATTATTGGTGTTATAATTGAAATGGGCCCAATTATGGCTAAAGCTATGGCAGAACGGATTCACCCTGGAAGGACGGGTTTCTATTTCTGGGCAACCACTTGGCACTTGATTTCCTGAATACCCGGCCAGTCCAGAACGGTGAACCGATGGAGTTGCTAGTAGACTTCAGCGCTCTCTTGCGCTGGTTTCGGGCGGCAGGTTTGCTCAGCTCTCGTGAAGCGACACAGATGGGGCGGGAGTGGGGCCAATCACGCGAGTCCAGGCAAATGCTCGAGCAGGCGCGGTCGCTGCGGGAAGGCATCAGGAAAGAAATTGTCGCCTGGGAGGACGGTGGCTCTGTCCATCATTCAATGATAGCGGCGCTTAATCGGCTCATGGCCGAGCATCCGATGCGTACCAGGTTGAAAGAAGATGGGAACGAGCATTTGCCGGAGCTCTACTTCACCGTGCAGAAACCGGGGGACCTTTTTGCCCCACTTGCCCAAAGCGCAGCGATGTTATTTACCAGCGTGGATCGCAGCCGGGTGCGAAAGTGCGGCCAGTGCGTGCTGCATTTTCTGGATACAAGCAAGAAAGGCACGCGCCGGTGGTGCAGCATGCAACTCTGCGGAAACCGGCTCAAGGTGGCGGCCTACGCGCAAAGGAAGCGCATTGCTCAGTCTTCAGATTAGGAATTAGGCAGACACGAGCAGTTGACGCTGCCCATGCCCGAGTATGTAACTTTATCGCCGGCCACGCGACCCATACCGAGTCGAAGTGAATCCCACGCGGATTCTATCCCCAATCTAAGGAGAAGTTATGAGAAAGACAATTTTGAGTTTCATTTCTATATGTCTGGTCACGGTGTCCCTTGCAGCTTTCGCTCAATCTGGTGACAACATGAAGCAAGACAGCATGAAACAAGATGACGTGAAGAATGGTCAGATGAACAACGATCAGATGAAGCACGATGACATGAAGAAGGAGAAGAAATCTAAAAAGACAAAGAAAGACAAGATGAAGAAGGACGAAATGAAGAAGGACGATAACATGAAGCACGATGACAGTATGAAGCAGAACTAGTCATCACAGCCCACGGCGCAGTCCAATTCAAGTGAACAATTAAAAAGTGGGTTGCAACCAGCATGCAACCCACTACTGTTGTACGTTAGAATGCCGCTATCCCGTTAAGACCGGCAGAGGCTGGAAGCCCCCCAATCTCGCCGAGAGTGGTCAAGCTCCCGTCGCTGTTAATAACGAACATGCCGACTGTGCCCGACCCCGAATTCAACGTATAGAGGAACTTGCCATTCGCGCTGATCGCGATGTCCAGGTTGGTACTGCCCGCAGGTTGGGTCGTTACGACCGTTCCCGGCAGCGGGGTGAGAGTACCGTTAGCAGCAATCGAAAATCCAGAAATGGTCGATGAGCCGGCGTTAGACGTGTAGACAAAACGTCCGTCCGGCGTTACGACTTGCCAGCAAGTTGCCGCACCCAAAGTAGGTACACTAGAGCTAATGGGAGCGAGTGTCCCGTTGGTATCCACGGCATAGGACGAAACGGCGGATGCGTTTGTGCCACCGGCTGGCCCGGTTTCGGTAGTTATGGCCGCACCTTTTGGTGCAAACACGACTGAAAACAGTCCCGGTCCAACGCTTGCATTCGGCTTGATGGCGCCTAGGGTTCCATCAGGTTGCACGCGGAAGACATTGACAGTGTTCGTGAGCTTCTCTGTTAGAAGGAGAAACTGACCATCGGGACTGAAGGCCAGCGATGCGGCGCCGGAATTGGCTGTGGTCAGAAACTTAATCGATTTCTCAATCGGCCTAAGTTTCCCGTTGAACGCCAAGCGAAATCCAACGACGTTGCTGCTTCCGCCGGCATTCAGCACGTAAACGAGATTTCCGCGCTGAGCCACGGAAACCGGTTCGCTTCCGCCACAAGGTATGCGGTCGACCAACGAGAGTCCCGCGCCATGAACGCGAAATACGGAAATGGTTCCACTGCCGGCGTTAACTGCCAACAGGAAGGAACGGTCTGTAGTAAGGGTGAGCGATCCCTGTGAACCCAGCGGGTCTGTCAAGCCACCGCTTCCCCGGCCACCTGTGGAAACGCGACTTCCCTCTTGTAACGAACCATCCGGGTTTCGCTTGTAAGCAACAATTTCGTTTCTGGAGGCGGAGTTCGTCATGACGAATACTGCCCCAGCACCTTCCTCTGATTGAGCACTGCTACGCGCCGGCAGTCCTGCTGCGAACGCCAACATAACAATCAACAGCGTGCGAATGCGACTTCCCATTAGCAACTCCTTCTTTGATTCAATTGAATTTGAAGCGGCAGGAAAGGAGATTCAGGGAGTCATTGAAAGTTACGGTTCATCTGGTACCAATACCCCGGTGGCCGTGGTCAGGATGGACATCGACCTCTTTGAGATGAGCGACCAGAGGCTCGAGTATCCCTACGTGCGCAAATCCAAGCGGCACATCGTTGACTAGTGCCACCCAAAGATGGCCCTGAACCTGGGCATGTGTGAATTCTTCCAAGCTCGTAGTCTCTCTTAATACGGAATCAGGCGCATGGCCAGCAAGAAGTTCGGCGGCCGCGAGCTCTATGGCTGCTAATTTTGGAAGATCCTTTTGCCGAGCGTGCGTGATTGTATACACATGGTTGTGCGAAGAATTCTTCGGTTCCCCGTGCAGTCTGGCCGTTTGGTTCATCTCGACCCAGCTGCTTTTCCTGCAACCTTTGTCCTCTTCCGAATAAGGCTGTCAACTGCGAATGGTCCAGCGCCAGTAAGGGCGAGAGTCACCATACAAGCTAGGTACAGAAGGTCGACTTCATAACCCGAAGGGCCAAACTGTGCGCCGTGATTTGTAATCGCTTGAAGTTTGATTGAGCTGAAGCCGTAGGGTAGATGGAAGGTGAAAATCGCCGTGACGAGCACGGCAGCCATGGGCACGATCGCGAATGCAACGAACGCACCCATCAATACGGCCGCTCCGCCCGCAAGTTCGATGATGATGGTCAGCCAGGACATTACATGGGCTTGGGGAACGCCGATCGCCTGAAGAACTGCAGCAAAGTTATCAGGGCCTCTACTGACCTTTGCATAACCGTGCGCAATGAATCCGTATCCCACAATCAACCGCAGAGGCAATAATGACCATCGCTGAAGTTTTGCAGTAGCGGGCACATGGCCTCCATCGGCGTTCAGGGCTATTCACGGTGCAACCGAGCCCTGTCATATTTCTGAGCTTCACAGAATTTGGAAAAGTTACAGACACACGTGGGATGCTTGCTTAAGCTTTTTTGCGTCATCACTGTCCCGCCCGCATCAGTAAAGTGTTCAGCACGGATTCACGATTCTTGGCTTTGCGCTTTTGCAATCACAAAGCAGATATATACGAGGACAAGATGCCAGAAGCTTTATCCAAAGCACCCCATGTGAACGGCGTCCTAGAGACGTCACTGTATGTGGAAAGCGCAGCGCGCTCCGCAGAATTTTATGGGCGTGTATTCGACTTTACCGTCATCGCTCCGACGACCGATGAGAGCTTGGATGACAGCACCAGATTATGTGCTATGCGTGCGGGGGATCGCAGCGTGCTGCTGCTGTTCAAGAGATGCGGCACGCCGGACACCGATGCCGAAGGCGCAATTCACATCGCTTTTGCCATTTCACGTTCGGACTTGCCTGTGTGGGAGGATTGGCTAGGTCAATTGGGAATCGCAATCGAGTCGCGGAAACGCTGGAATTACGGCGGCGAGGCCCTCTATTTTCGCGATCCGGACGGTCATTTGCTGGAGGTGGTTACGCCCGGTGTTTGGGAAGTTTACTGACATCCTTACCCGGCGTCTGTGGCACGACGGTTGCTCCTCCCTTACAGCATGCCTTCCTCCGCAGATCCGCACAGTCGACTCGATAAATCAACCGTAGGTCTGCGCGAATAATTCGATAGTGTCAGGATGATGCCTACTGCACAGGATCCGGACAAATACAGCAACACCACCCAGCCTGGCACTGTGGCAGAAAGCCAAGCGAATGGCCATGTAGCCACGCAAAGCATTAATCGATACAAGCGCGGAAGCCATGATTTGCTATTGTGCGAGATTTCCGACGTGAGTCCGACGATATGAAGCAGTATCGTTACGAGTAAACCAGATAATACGAGAATGAAAGACTCTTCACGATGAAGATGACTTCCGGCTGGGAGCGAGATGACATGCTCCACCCCGACACCAACGACGGCTATGGACAGATACAGTGGAAAATGAATATATGTCCACACATGAAAAGCCTTCAGACCGCGGCCAGCCTGGATTCGCCGCTCGGCGGCTCCCTTCACCCCGTCGAAATACCACCACCAGTATCCGAAAGCCAGGCCTAATCCGCTGATAGCAGAGATGGCAGCAGAAGCAGGCCAGGCATCCTGGCTCTCCATGCCGCGCATGACCGCGGCAACGGACTCCCCCAGCAAAATGATTGTGAAAAGGCCGAAGCGTTCGGGCAGGTGTTCGGGATGGGGTGGGAACTTGCGTGTGTATCGAGTTGCCGTCCACGGTGTACTCAGATCCACGACAAGCGCCAGTGCCCAAACGTAGAACCGCGCTGGAACGGGCATGATGGCTGCCACGGCCCAAGCGACAGCCGCAACCCCGGTTCCGACTGCATATAGCGTAGCAAGTCGCCGTGTCTCTCGCAGTCTTCTTGCGCGGACGTATTGGATTGACTGCACCGTACGAAGGACCGCATAGGCGGCGCCAAATCCCGCTGAGTCGCGGGTGTCGAAAGCTGCTTTCGCGTTTGCGGCCATTGCTGCAGCCGCGAACATCTGGATGAAAGTGAGGAGTCGATGCAAAGCGTCATCTGAATCGAAACGGCTGGAGTACATCGTGTGTCCCAGCCATGCCCACCAAATGAGTAAGAACATCAGCGCGTAACGCATCAAGCCGTGCACCGCGTAATCCGCGCTGAGAGGCACGCTAACCTGAGCGACAGCCGCAACGAAAATGAGATCGAAGAATAGCTCCAGCCATGAGGCCCGCCGGGACTGCCCCGGTTCACTGGAAACCAAAAGAATTGGTCGCGAGAGTTCCATAACCTTTCTTAGCTCAAGGGCTGTTTACGGACGAACCCCTGCAATGTTGAGACGAATGCGGTAAAGACCCGTTTTCGCACACAAGTAAAGAGTTTTCCCGTCGTCGTCGCCCCACGCGAAATTGTGTGGGTGCTCGGGGCCAATGATCGTTCCCAGGTGCTTGCCTTCTGGCGAGATGATCCACAGTCCGGCCGGACCGGAAACGTACAAATTGCCCTTCTGGTCGATTTTCATGCCGTCCAAAGCATCTTCGCCTTCAGCTGAGGTCATGTCAGGGCGCGGCCAGTTATGGAAAACGGTTCGGGGCAGCCCTAGCAGACGACGCTTCCGGGAACTTCTTTGGAACATTTCTTTATCCGTCTCTCTTTAAGGAAGACCCGCGATACTACCGTCGCACCGCCGGAAGTGCTACTGGGCGACTGCGCCATGCGCTAGTGCATGTTGTTGTGGCTCGTTCGGATTCGGGATCGCGGATGTTGAATTATTCCGAGTGGTTTACAGCTGCAACGTGTACTTCCGTGCAGAACCTGTATCACCCTGGAAATCGTCGCGGATTCGGCCCCACAGCAAGCAGAGCCACTGCCGCACTCGCAACAGATATAGGCAGCGATGTACTCCGGGAGTTCTGGCCGGAGATCGCGCGAACCGTGAAAATCCCGTTCTTGCGGCGCGGCAGCGAAGCCCACTCCGACAGGTGACATAAGAGATCGCGACTCGATGCGTCGCCTTCACTCTTAATTGTTTTTCGAATTCGCAATCGCAGCTTGCCAAAGTCTGCGCTCATTGCAGCCGTGGGAACGCAACTTATTGAAATCAGAAAAGATCGGAGAAACTTGTATCTCCATCAGCCCAAGATAGTGGTCTTCCGCCGCTGTTGCGAAACTTTAAGAAATTGTCATAAGTCATTGAAAACATGGTGGCCAGGGACGGAGTTGAACCGCCGACGCCAGCCTTTTCAGTCTGGCGGTAAACAGTATTTGCAACAACTTAACAGGCGTCTTAGGTGGCTGCGTAAGTCTTTCAAAATTCGCAAAAGACGCTCTGTTCTTGGGCTGAGATCTTGGGCTGAAATTGGTGTCTTTCAGCG
>JBKOUZ010000245.1:0-4090 GCA_046723715.1 Acidobacteriota bacterium
GCACTTGGGTATGCAAGAGACTGGGGAAGATTAAATCCAAGATCTTCCCACTCGACCAATTCGTATAGAGTGCTCATTGTTGCCGCCTTTATTCACGGTAGTGAGATCACCAGTCTATAAACCAGACTGCAATCATTCTTAGTCTCATCAGGTAAAGGAATCACGCGGCTTCGCTGTGCCGCCAGGCGGTTCTGAACGCACGCAAGGCATAGAGTGCGTCTTCTAAGGCTTCTTTCTCTTCTGGTGTTCCGCTTCCGTAAAAGATTTCGCGTCCACGCGCTGTAACGGCTTCTTCAGCTTCCAAGACTCGCTGTGGAACAAGCACCTTGTTGGTTTCCAAAATGGCGGCTCTGTAAAGAGACTTCCAGCGATTCAGGCACGGGGGAAATGCCATTGTCATGACTAAACTCCATCGCAGAAGATTTCGAGGGCTTGCCTGCTGCTTGGTAGGTAGAGGTCTTCTGTCTTCACCATAGTCCAATCGGCGCGAATGTCAAGGCGAGATTGGCTGTGCTTGAGGTCACGGACAAGTGTGCCCTCGGAGCGTACTTTTTCTTAACCGTTCAATCGACGACAATCCCGCTTCTCCCCTTCGACCCACCACGAAGGGAGCGGGCGCGGCAGGGACGGCGCCTCAGTCTCGATGGTCTCACCCTTCCCTGCCCTGCTAGCAAGTTTGGAGGCCGCGCGATGGTGAAGTGTGATCTCAAGAGCCATCACTGGAACTATCTCTATCGAGCGGCCGTGTTTGAAACTAACAAGCATTTGATGCCATGAGACTTTCTGATTCGGAAAACACGATTGTTGAGCGCCCACATGAGGTTTCCCACAACACGGGAATTGCGTAATAGCTTGCCGAACTCGAAAGCTGGACGATCGAACCAAACATAACGATCCCATGTCGGACGGCAACGATTTTTTCCTTTATGTCTTCGCCGCCGGAGGACGCGGACCGTCGTCCTTCATGACGCAAGTCATCCCAATAAACAGAGCGGAATGAGACCCGTTGTCGCCAGACCTGTCAACAGAGCCACACTCTGCAAACCGGTCCTTCGATCAGCGAAAGCGTATGCATAGATTCGCTTCGCCATAGGCTTATGATGAATGCCATGAAACACATCAGATAGCGCCCACAGTCCGCCCGTATGGACGGCTGAAACTGGTTGGCGGGGGCTGGCATTAGCGATAGTTGGAAATGCGCTGCTACTCAGAGGCGTTCAAGTTGTGACTCACTGGACTGGTCAGCCGATGTTTTCGTGGGGACTGATTGCGGCACGAGGGTTGTACGTCGTTCTCGCTGCCATCCCCGCGTCTTGGATGACCAAGGCAGCCAGCACAGACTCGAAGACTGCACGACATCGGTAACTAAGAATCGGATCAACGAGTGCAATGGTGAGATATTACTTCAACTTCCGCAGTTTGAACCTTTCGCCGCGAGCTTTAGAAGCCTTCGACCGACTCGAAGCAGAAAAGAAGCATGCGTGCGGACTAACAGCACGCGAACTTCAAGTTCTTCGGCTCACTGTTCACGGGAAATCGAGCAAGGACATCGCGCGTTTCCTCGGAATTAGCCGAAACACTGTGTCCGCGCACCGCACTCGAATCGGCAGGACCCTGGGCTGCCACAATTCCGCCGAACTTGTGGCGTATGAGATCCGAAAGGGATTGGTGCAGATTCCTTAAGCAGCGAAATACGCAGAGCGATCCGCGGCCCGCCATCCTCAGTAGTGTCTTCTCGCTAGCGAGTTTGCCATATGGTGCCGCGTCCGCTGAAAGGGTAACAATGCCATCCATTCTCGACCGATCGGTCGCACGACTGGTGTGCTTCTTGCCATCGGAAGTTCGTCAAGTTGCCCGACTGTTCCTTGCCGTCGCTGTTCTCTGCGTCGCAATGGCATTTCAAACGCGTCGTCTTCGGACAGATAACCACGGAAAGCAAGAGGCCCGCGAAACTAAGCGAACACGCTTAAAGATCACTTTTGATCGGACTGACGCTCAATCTTCTCAATGACGAGAGCGCTCGATCCGCCACGCTGAAAGACCTTCCCTCTGGCCGTGACTCTCTGCCCGGCAAACGGCAACAGTTTTTCATTCTGTCCGGAGGAAGGGGTAGTGTCCGCGATTGGCCAATAGATAGTGCCATTGTCCGTCAGGATCACCAGCGGTGACCCCGCCTTCGCACACGCCGTGGCGCACTCTGAACTGATGGGTTTCTTTAGGCCCTTCGTGAATGCACAGGCTGAATCCAAAACGTAGCCATGGACTGTAATCGTCTTGTCCGTATCCGCGCTCCCCGCGACGGCAGCGATAGTCAAAACACACAGAAAAACGAGTCTCACCGCTCTTGGCAGATTCATTTTTGGTCTCCCCAGATTGACTTAGCCGTGACATGGCGAAGTTAAAGCGGTGACAAACTAATCGGACGGGCTGTCGTCGCACAATAGCGCAAACACATTAGGGCCTAGCACGACGGTTGCCCGGCTGAGCCTCAGATGTCCTCTGCCACAGCAGTTTCCAAGAGTTGATGGCTGGGGGTGATCGAAACTACCAGACTCGTCCAAAGAAAATTGAATAGGACTGCAGCTTGCCGTTCACGTTTGGACGTACGCCCGATGTGTTCCAGATGGTGTTATCGGAGTAACTCCCGTAGTTGAAAACGAGACCGCCATCGAATCCGGCTCGCATGTGTTAATTGCCTGTGGCTGAGATCAGGGTCTGCGGTACGTTCACCTGCGACACTGGTCCTGCGGCAAGGCCCAACGCCATGGCGAAAAGATCCGCGGTGGTCGTGCCCTAAAACACGTCTTAATGATACAAGTGCAAAAGGGTTATAGATGCAAAGGCAGCAGATCCTCGGGTTGGGGATACTCCTTGGCACAATTCTTGTGCTTTCGCTCGTCGCCACTGGTGTCATGCAGCATCGCACGAGCGCTCAAAGCTCTGGAGTTGGCCTGCTCCGGATGGACATCGCATTGCTGTTCGCATACGGGTTTGCAGGAATGCTAGTCTGGAAGCAAAGGCTACCCAGCGCGATCACTGCAGCAACGGTTGGGGCGCAGATCGGCCTGCTCGTTGGTGCTGTCGGAATTTCGAATCATCTGATTGAAGCATTCGTTTCGGCCAGACCGTTCGTTGTCGTTATCATCCCCGTGTTGCTAACGTTCGCGTTGTTAGGCATGGCAGGTGCGGCAGCCTGGGAACGAACCGGATCGCTGATGCTGGCGGGAATCGGCGGAGTTTACTGTGCCATCGTCGCGACGCTCACCACACTCTGCTTTGCGATTTCCTTTAATCTGTTTTTTGCGGCACGTGCGGACTGGCAATTGCACGAGGCCTTTGCCGCCAGCGGCATGATCGATCAAGCGGGCTTCCGCGTGAGGAATATCCTCGAAGCGTCGTCGGAAATACTTGCTCGTATGCCTCTCTTAGCCATCTGCTTGGTCTTTGCTGGGGCAGTCATCCACGCATGGATGAGCCGAGAATCCCGGCGCGCGCTTGTACTGGCAGCCGGGTTCCTGGCACCGTTTGTGTTTGCAGTAGGTGCGGCCACCCTGTGGCACGCCAATGCGATCGAACGTGCTGCGCGACCACCCTTTGTGCTATCAGGAGTCCTGCTTACCGGAATTACTCTGTGTGCTGCGTATCCGATTTGGTCGTCCTTCCGCAGTTCGACGGGCTCGTCTAGGAGCGCCGGGAACTCCTGAGCTTCTTTTGTCCCGAGTCACGGGCTACTATTACCTAACCCGGTAAGGTAAGAGTAGCCCGTCAGATCGGCATAGGGGCGGCGGTCACCCGCCGACCCCTGCCACACCACCGTGCGTACGGGTCCGTACACGGCGGTTCGAGTTGGTTCCGCTAGCATCCCTCGATCAACGTTGGAAGTCCGAGCGAGTTGAAGTGAGCATTGGAAAGCCCCACCGAGAGGGCTTTGGCCCGAGCGAGGTACCAGGGGCCGCGTCCGCTACCAGCCGTGTTGCTAGCCAGTCGCGGACGAACTCCCAGTTCCAGCAGTGCTGCTCGTCGACGGCGCGGTGTTTTCCATTGTCGCCACAGTGCCGCCCGCAGTCGCAGTCGGACCCAACGGGTGAGG
>JBKOUZ010000089.1:0-19663 GCA_046723715.1 Acidobacteriota bacterium
CCATGTATCCGTTGGCTCCGAATGGCGAGCGCCACATGGGATCGAGCGTGATCCGGTTATCGCCCAGATGCTCGTCCGGATACGCCGCGACAATAGTGCGCATAACGGTATCGAGGTCCTGGGCTGCCTGGCCACGGCTCACTCCAGGCCGCAATCTTCCTATTACGTTCAGCCAGACCGCACCACCACTGCGATGCGTCAGCCGCCACCCATCCGTCCCGAGGGGATCAAGCGTCACCCACAGATCGTCACGGAGCCCGGGCATTGCTCCGACAAAGCCCTTCGGCGCCACGCCAATCACCGTCAGGGGATGCCGGGCGATCTCGATCGACTTGCCCACAATTGTCGGGTCTGCTGCATAGCGCGTCTTCCAGAGCGAGTAACTCAAAACCACGTTGGGAACCGCGCGCGCCTCTTCTTCAGCCAGAAAGAAGCGCCCCTTCATCGGCTTGATGCCGAGCACGTCGAAATAGTTCGCCGACACGTTCGCAATATAGACACGCTCGGGCTGTGCGCCGCCCGTCAGCGTGATCCAATCGTGATGATAGGCAAGTATTCCGGTGAAAGTGTGGTTCTGCTCGCGCAGATCGCGATAGTCGAGATAAGACAAGGGCGGAACCGGAGAGAAGTTCCGTTCGCCTCGCTGCAGGCTGACGAGGTCGCCCGTGTCTCGCGCGCCAGGAATCGGACGCAACATGGTGCCGTCGATCCAACTGAATACCGTACTGTTGGCGCAGATAGCTACGGCCAGCATCGCCGTCGCAGTGATCGCAAAACCCGGGCTCTTACGCAGCTGTCGCAAGGCATAACGAACGTCCCGGCCTATTTGTTCGAACCAGCCTCCGCCCCACATCTGGCGCGTCACATCCTGCACCAGAGCAATGTTTCCAAACTCCCGGGCTGCCGCTTGTCGCGCCGTCTCTTCCGTCTCGCCTCGCGCCACTCGATCTGCAATTGCCATCTGCAGGTGAGCATCGATCTCTTCCTGCAATTCGCGATTGCGCCGCTGAGAACCGAAGCTGGGAAACCACTTCATGACGCACTCTCCTTCGGCTTGACGTACATCACCGACCCAATCGCTTCGACAATCCGCTCCCATCGGCCCAGATCCGTGGCCAACTGCTTTTTCCCCTTGGCTGTGATTCGGTAGTATCGGGCTTTTTGCTTGCTCTCTGACTGCTTCCATTCAGACTGCACCCAGCCCTGACGCTCCAATCGATGGAGAGCCGGATACAGTGATCCGGTCTCCACATGAAGCACATCTCCGGTTTGCAAACGCAAAGCCTGGACAATGCCATATCCATGCTGCGGTCCCCATTGCAGCGTCTGCAGAATGAGCATGTCGAGTGTTCCCTGCAGCAGCTCAATTCGGTTTTTATACTGGTTTTTCTCGTTCATAGATGTAGACACTCTACTCGCAGTGGCGGTAGATTGTCTACTCCTCTATCATGGCGGCGCCTCAATTCAAAGCCGTGCTTATAGCAACTCCTGAGATGAGATCGGAATCCGGCCTGACATTCCGGTCGAAGCAGTCCGCTGTGTGGCCTGCTGACCCACGCGGTCGGCGCGGCGGCTGCGAGCCAGCAGGAAAAACCTGCTGTTTACCCAGATTCCACTAATGCACCGATCCGCAATGCTTCCAGTCGAAGATCGACGCGCATGTGGCGAAAACGCTCAAAAGCAAACCGACTCTTGTTACCAGTGTCTTCTATCGCTTTTACGGTGCCCGCCGTGATCTCTATGTTAGTGAAACTGTGTTATAAGCCGAGTTCGAATCCCACTCTCTCCGGCAAGTTATTAAAAATAAGAACGTAATTGAAAAATAATTCACCCACTCTCAGGATCCTCTTTCGTCCTTGGGAATGAGGGGCGTGCAGTTCTGCAGGGCCCCGGTGCATGCCGTCTAGGCAAAAACCGACGATTGGGAATCGGTTTTTCGACGTCCAAAAGGGCCAATACCCAGTTCCTGCTCGCTCCGAGTACCGTGACCTGCGGCGAGTGTGCCAGCTGGACATCGCACGGCACTATGGTACCGCTGCGGTATTAAGCAAATGCGGCGTCCAGAACAGCGGAATGTGATCGTGCGCGACTCCGGTGTGAACGAAGACCACGGGTGAAGAACGGAGCGCGGCCTCGATGTGTGCAATTGTGGAGTCGGGCATAGCTTCGACAATATCCACCCGCGGAGACGAGGGTGGCAGGCCGGCGCGGGTGAGACGGGCGTAGGTGAAACCGGAGAAGCTCTTTCCATGGGCATGGAACGGTTTCCGCAAGGTATGGACGATGTTGGCGGCCACAGAGGTGGTGCGAGGGTCGGAAGTAACGAAGATCGCCATACGACTGGAGCGGGCGTCGTTGCCTAGGAGGCCACGGCTGCGCCAATGCTGACAAAAGCGTACATAGCTTGGATTGCGCTGCGCGCCGTAGGTGCAGTCGTACAGCCATAGATCGGTAGGAATGGTGAGAGCAAGCGTGCTAACCGCGGAGGGCGCGAGGGGTACACCACCGCCAGAGTGCCCCGACAGAAACAATCGGCGGAGGGTGGCCAGATCAGACTGGCCTAGGTAAGGGCCGCCGACAGGGGAGCGAAGGTGCTGCAGACGCTGAAGGCAGTCGGTAACCATATCGCCGAGGCGGCGAGGATTGGCTAGTCCTCCAGAAGCTCCGATTGCCCAGAACGCGCCGTTGGACGGAACGACATCTTCTGGAACTAGAACGACCGGGCGTTGGGCGGATGTTTGAGCGGCGGTGTCGAGTCCGTACTTTGGTCCGGCGGCGACTGGTGCACCAGGAACAAGGAAGCCGTGTGCAGATTGCAAGGCCGAGCCCGTTCTTTTCGGAGCCCAATCCGGCGGACGTCCGCCCGGGCGACTGCGATCGACTGGCACTGCGTTGTTGTTTCCGTGGAGATAAATCAATGTGGAGAATGCGCTCGGTCGCGACGACGGAACGAATGCCCAGATTGCTTTATGGTCGCAGCCTGTCTTTCGAGTTCCGGCCAGAGGCGCGGCGTCGCTGAACAATAGGGCCGTCTTCGCATCTATTGCGAGGTCGGTGGGGCAAGCGGCTAATCTGGGTGCCGTTTGAGCATAGTACCCGAGACCGGATTGGGGGTGAATCGTTGAGATGTACAAGATTTACTCTCCTTTTCATTTTCAACATGCCTGCCTGACCGGTTTGCGCACGACGAAGACGAGAGAAGGCGAAGCGTGTTGCGGCGGACCGAGAGGAGCGGGGGCGAGCGCGTCAACCAAAACAAATCCGCGCCGATCGAGTTGGTCGCGCAGCTCCAAGGGCGCAAGCAATCGGGCACAATGAAGCTCTTCATGGCGGCCCCCTTGACCCGGCCGTCCGATGCAAATTCGAAGGCAATATTTTCCGGCCTCGAGATTAAGGAACCGCTCTGACTGGGGTGGAAATGCCGCAGATAGACGCGGCGTAAGAAAATCCAGAATCCAATACCCTCCGGGCACGAGATTTCGCCAAACGCTGTCTACTACGTGTGCCAGCACACGGGCCGATTCAACCAGATTGAGAGTGGACGAGAACATGGTGATCAGGTCGACAGGCTGCGGCAAACTGAGATCCCGAAAGTCGCTCATCAGAAATCTGCATCGCAACCCTTTACAGCGGCGACGGGCGATGTCCAGCATTTGCGGCGAGCGGTCGATGGCGTAGACCAATGCACGCCAATGCGATGCCAGATACTGAGCGAGCAAGCCAGTACCGCAGCCGAAGTCTGCTGCTCGAGAAAATCGAAGGCCGTGAGCGCGCACGCAGTGATCGAAAATGCGGCGCACCTGACGAAACTGCGCGAGGCCCACGAACTCGTCATAATGGGCGGCGAGTTGGCTGTAAGGTAACGCGATGCTCATATTCGGATCCGAAATTTCTGACCTTCGGCGCCGGAGAAGCGGCAGGCGCAAGAACGACACTGAGCGGAATGAGCGCATCGCCTTGCATCCAGTAGTCGCGCGCGCCGGAATTCTTGAGCTCCACCATAGCGGCATGGACGCAATTTGTAGAACGCCGCGAATCATCGGGAAATTTGTTGTATCCAAATCCGACGGGATGCCACTCGTAGCGGTCCTGAAACCAGACGTGCACGAGACCGGCAGCGCGGTTCACCTCGAAATCGAGGCGATCAATGGCGCCAAAGGCGAATTGAAAATCCTTAACGTCAAAGTCAGATTGATTTACTTTGAAGTGACCTTTGCTGTTCGCCCGCACGTGACTGGCAAGCTTGGCTCGGACTTTGCGATCGCGCCGGATCACATCCTCGAGATTCTCTTTGAATGTGGCACCGTGGCCGTCGATGTAGTGGTCGAGGTGCAATTGCGCCAGAGGCAACAAGCGCATGAGAGTGTTTCGCACGACGCGAGCGACATTTCGGGGCGACAATTTCGAGCACGCGCACTCGACGGCCAGCGCCTCCGCGATGGCGGGTGCGTGCCGTGGGTCCTTAAAGGCGCGATCGCGGAGCCCCTGGCATCGAGAGGCGGCGTCGCTCTGCACGTCGACCCACCGTCCGGTGGGAGCATGAGCGTGATTCACGCCGGGGTGAAAGCGGGTTACAAACGTTGTACCGGCTCTCGCAGCAACGCGTGGTACTTCGTGCAAATACATGGTTACCTCCGGCCTATCTTCTATGTCGCACGGCAGGCCGCCCTTTGAGCCTGATCGCCTTCTGTGGTTCGAACTTCGTCGTGAGTCTGATTAGTGAGGAAGTGGTCGGTGCGGCAAAACCGAGCCCGGCAGCCGGCGGAGGCCCAGCACACCGTTGCGCGTGCGTGCATCGCGCTGCAAAGAGGGATCGATAGGGCTGCCATTCGTGGCTGCAACGAACTGGGCCAGGCACTCCGCTACGCCGATACTCGCCCCGCGCTTATCCTGGGTGCAGTGGAAGAGGTGAGAGGCTTCGTGGAGTATGGTCTGGGCCTGAAACTCGGCCTGATCGTTTGCAGTGACGTCGGCGCGCTTCACCCAAAATGCCCGGCACAGCCGAATCACAGTTGGTGGAGTGTCCTTGCAAGTGGGATCGATGAAGACGAATGCCCAATCCCCGGGACTGCATCCAGCATCGCTACAGATGTAGCGTATGGCATTACTGGCAATGAGATTCCTAACTCGGACCAGCCTGCGAATCACTTCCGCAACTGACCTGTTGACGAACGTGCCAGCCGTCCATGTGTGGATGTCGTCAATACAAATGCCAAGTCGATTCTTTAGCCAATCCGCGGTAATGTCCCCCAATAGAGGCCAAGCTGGCGGTTCCCCCGCGCAAACGTGCTGTCTAGCATTAACCAGTTCGCGGATGGTGTTGTCGACCATTTCAACAGCTCTGGCGACTGCGCTCGTAACGACAGGGCCGGGATTGTTCACACCAAATACCGCGGGCTGTTTGGCACAGGTCACGCGATTCGGAGTTACAGCTGCAACGGTGCCGATGACAGGGAGACTCCGGTTGTCACACGCTCTCGGCACGTAGGGCGACGGGGCCTCGCCGTAAGGCTCCATTTCGAAACTGGTCTGATACGACATAGGTTCATTCCTTTCGTTGTCTACTTCGATGCCCCATATTCTTCACGCGCTCGCCATCATGCCCGGTTGGAGATTGCGACGAAGTCGAAGCCCGCCTTCCATTCGCGAGTTTGGCGGGATGGGAAGGTACGGGTCCAATCCCGGCGGATTGAATTCCCAGTGCCATGGTTCCGCGCGATACGGAGTAAAACCGAATCGAGCCGCGTTACACACGAGCCAACGATAGGCGGTCGTTCCGCGCAGGGCGGGAATGTTGGCCGAGTCGTTCGGGGTGCCAAGATAGAAATCAATGGCACGACCGGAGTGGTGCGGACTGCCGCCGGGAGGTGCGACGTAGACACGGGCTGCGGCAGGCGAACCGTAGCGAGCGAGAGCACGCTCCCAAAGCAGTTTCTGGTTCGCCACGCTGCGGTAGCCGGATACGATAGTGAGAAGGTCGGGCGCCACGCCCGCATCGGCGGCAGCGCGCTTCAACCGAGTGAAGGCCGCATATGCGGCGTGGTGCAGTCGAACATGCGCTCGCGGATGACTTAGGAATGGGGTGGCGACCCGGACCAGCAGGTCTGGAACTGCTTCGGCAATAGGACGAATGCGGCGCTCGACGGCTTCACATCGGGTATGAGTTGCTGGGTCCTCCACCTCAATACTGCTGCCGAAGCCGCTCAGTTGTTGGTCGCGCCGACGATATCCTGTTTGGTACATGGGGGATCCCTCAGCGCCCTGGCAGTCCGGCTGCCACTGCTGTGAATAGATCCTTCAGAATTTTGTCGAGCACCTCGCGATTACCCAGAATGGATGTCGATGCTGGAAGTCGGGCAAATTCACGCAACCCCTGCTGGCTGGCTGCGTCGAGGCGTCCGGTGATCTCAAAGGGGCGGGCGAGTATCACCGCCAGCGCCTCCTGCACGAACGTCATGTTGCTGGGACCGCCATTCTGTCGAGGGCGGCCGCGGTTCATATCGCAATGGAAATGGTCACGATGATCGCTGCGATGGTAATCGATGACGGTGCGAAACGAGAGGCGGAGACAAGCATTGATCCGCCGGAGCACTATACGCTCGCCGCTGAGATCGGCCCAGTTGTGAACGATAGTTTCGCGGAGGGGACTTAACCTGCTGCCTAACGGCCACCGAACGCCGACGAGATCAAACGCGTCGCCGAAGGAATGGTTGCTGAGACTGTTGGTGCCGCGAACACATCGACAATATAGCGAGCCGGCGGTCAGGAGCGCTTCCACAGGCATCGCGAAGCGCGCCATATTGCCAACAAACCGTTCAAGAGCCCTGCCGACTTGCGGGAGCATGCGCACCTGATGGGCGCGACGCGGCAACTGTATCGCCGGGATTTTCAGATGAGTGGCAGGGTCGACGCGCACTTTGTCGATGTACTCGACAGGTTTGCCGGAGATGGTCGAGGTGCAAATGAGATTCGGAATCGCGGCACACGGCTGTGGAATCCTACAACGATCTGTTGCCGTTCTTGCGGGAGCCGGACAAGTGGTCTGGCCATAACGTGAGAAGCCGCCATACGCTGAAATCGGAGAACGCGGCTGGAATCGTCCGTATCCGGAAGTTCCGGATTCGTCAGCGGGGGCGGGCTCGTAAGTTTCGGCGAGTCCCGCATATTCATTGCGGCAAGGACCGCAGGAACAGCTGGGCCCGCAACCGAACTGGCCGAGAGAGTCTTCCGCGAGATGTAGATACGCCATGGATTGCCTCCGGCTGTCAGTTGCGGTCCCCGTTCAGTCGATAACGTGTCATTTGGCCGGCTGCTTGCGCACTCGAGGCACCGGTTTTTTGCCGGCAGGGAGACGTAGACTCGATTCTTTCGCAATCGTGGCGAGATATCCTGGGTCGACCTCCCGCAGCTCATTCCAGAGAACCTTGAGCTGCCGCTCGGTCACATGTTCCGCCTTTTCCTGATGTGTGAGGTCGTCTGAGAGCGAGGCGATCTGATCCCTCAGCACAATCGACACCTCACCCTTATTCGTGCGCTTGAATTCCTCGACGCGCGCCTCGACGAGAGTAAGAAGGTCCCTCAGAGCACTCTGCTGGGAGGCGAAAAGGGTGTCTTTGGCCAGCCATGCGTCCCGTGCAACCACGGCCTTGGCAGGGTCCACTCCCTTTGCCGCAACATCGGAAGAATAGGAAAGGACGGTCGTTCGCGCGAGATCCTTGCGTTGGTCATCGAGTGCGGTCAGTTCGTCTAGGATAAGTTGGCGGGTCTGGAACACGGCTTGAATTTGCGAATTGATGTCGATGGGCGCCGGGGCTGAAGAAGTAACACCGGTCCCAGAGGGCATAACCAAAGGTGCGGCAGGCATGATGAGGCTCCTTAGAATTTGACTCGTGCGGTGGTTCTTGATTTTTCCATGTTGTTGCTTACAGACCCTTTTGCCTCCAGAAGATCTCCCATTCCCGCACCATCGTTGAGGGATCGTATCCAGCGGAGTTGAGAGTTGCTTTTGCCCAATCGAGAACTTCTACGGACTGCAACGAACCTTTCGGAGGGCGAACACCCCAAAGTTGCTCGTCAGGCGCTTTACCCCAGAGCTGGCGGCGCCATCTCTTCAAATCGCGGTTGCCGAAAACGTTGAGAACGCGTCGCCGGAGACGTGCGAAACGGGAAGACGGCGATTGCATTTCGGAGAGCACCTGTTCACGCGTGAAAAGCAACTCCCATGGTGTGAGAAACCGATCTGGTATTGAGATCTGACGCTGCGATGTCGGAACCGCGTTCACTTCCGGTGCGGGCGCCGGGGCAATTGGAACAACTGGAGCAGCAGGCGCGGTGCTCACTGGAGAGGACACGGACGCTGGCGAGGGAATCTCAACCGTGGGATCCAAAGAGAGTCGAAGCCGGAGGATGCGATCTCCTGGAGAAAGCATTCCATCCTGGCGATCCTCCTGATGGTTGGGACTTCGAGGTAAGAGAGTAGCAATTTTCAAGCGGTCCGCAAGTGCATCAGTCAACTCGAAGAGCTGTCCTGCAACCCGGACATCGCCGAAGCACTCTCGCGCAAACTCCTCCGGTGTTCGCATCACGAAGTTCTCGTATACCTGAGCGAAACAACTGAGGCGGTGATTGTCACGCAGGAGATGGGGTTTGGACACCTGATCGTGTAGGAGCCCTTTGTATTGGCCCCAAGCCAGGACGCGCGACACTCCGGGATCGCGGAAGAACTGGCGAAACGCTTTTCCGGAAGCGGACTGCTGCCGGTTTCGCTGTGGAAGTTTGGTGGAGCTGGTTTCGACAAGTTCGCCACGACGCGAGGATGCGAGATTGTGCAGGCGGCGAATGGAGGAACCGTTGCGTTCGTACAAATTGCCGTGCTCATCCCGAAGAATTTCGCCGCTTACCGACCGTGCGGGGGCGGCAGGGGCCTGCCGCGAATCGAACGACGGACGCAAATCCGCCCACGGAATGTTAATGACGTGGTCGGCCAAGTCGGGAGCATCTGCGCCGGGAGACAGCAAAACGGCGCGCATCCGCTGCAACAATGCGTTGCCGAAAAACACTGGTGGCAGAACGTCTCGAGGAACAGCAACCAGGTAAATGCTGCCGGACGCCTCGCAATCATTGACATCATTGGCAACTACTTGGCCACGTGAATGTGATCCCGGTGCGCTTTCAGCAGGCGGTCGCTGATTGATCGACACGGGCCTTCGAGGCGGGTCCAGGGGCCAAACAATTGCACGGGGTAACCGGGTGGCTGCGCCCACGGGCCGGAACGCTGCAGTTCCTTGTAGAGTCTCCAGCCCAAATTCCATCGGGCTTGTCGTTTCGATTCCATGATTTGAGTAGATCGGTTTCCACATGTGGAACACTCCTTCCTTGCCTTTTGCCACAACTCGTACCAACGATCCAGTCCAACTCCAGCCACCTCATAGATGTCGACGGCACGGCCCACCTGGTGGTGTCCGACGATGCCGGCGCCAAAGTGAATTGACACCGGATCGATTGCTGTGAAGCCTGAGCCACGCGCAAAGCGTTCGAGCGCACATTCGAGTTCCCGGGCCAATTCGGGTGTTACAGCTGCGTTCATGGGTGGGCCATTCACCCAGTACGCGCATCCGGATTGAATGGGCCTCATGTGACATCCTTTTGTGGTTTGCGCCCGAAGCTTCCGTCATGTCATCCCTCGTTGAACCAATATCTGCCGCTCAGCCGGGCGCCCACACGCCTCACAGTCAGAGCGGAATTTCCGGTACGGCGAACAGAGAATTCAACTCGAGCCGCCTCAGGAAGCCGCAGCCGAACTCCAAAACTGCCGACACCCCAAGGATTCAAGATCGATTCCATGTCCACATACGGATGCAGGGGGCGACCATTGACGAGCAAGAGCCATTGCAGACCAGGAGTTTCCACCTGTGACGGATCGCGAAAGAAGGCATCACTGAATTGCGAAAAGAACTCGAGTACACCGCAATATTGATGATGCAGATTGAACCGAGCCAAAAGGACTGGATCGCTGTTTGGCTCCGGAACATCGGCGAAGCCGCTTACATCGAAACATTCCGAGTCTTGCGGGATCCCGCAATTCGTACACAGCGACGGTTTCTTCAGAACACTCGATGTCATCAGCGCCTCCCCCGGGTCGGTACATGCCGCCTGCCGGATAAGACTCGACCGGTTGGAGTTTCGGCAGCGCCCAGGACCTTGTAGCCCTGCAATGACACGTGGAGTTTCCCGACGAAGTTCGAGACCTCGGTGATCTCCAGGCTGATTTTGCTGCGCGGCGCGAAAGTGATGGGCGGTACAAAGTAACGGAAAGGCCGGTCGCCGTTGGAAATTCCCAAACCTGCCGTGTTAAGAATCGGCTCACTCTGGAAGGACCGGCCCGTGCCTTCGTCGGCGAGGGCATAGAGAAACTGAATCTCGCTGGTGGAAGAACTGGCGAGACGAAAGAGTCGGCTGCGCACGCGGTCCGACAGCGGGCCCTGCTGCAATGCGAGAGGAGCAAGGGTGGGGTTCAAGCGAATGCCCTGGAGGAGCACAGAGTCGCTGGCAGGGCGGCCGCGGGCGATCTCGGGAGCATTTGAAAAAACACGGTCGGCGGCTCGCATGACGGCGGACAAGGAAAGGTTACCCAGCGAAGCGCCCATGGCGAATTCTTCGAGGTCAGGACCAAACTCGATCGACTGAATTCTGGGGATCACTCCGTAGCCGATGGAGACTGCCGTGAAAGCGCCTTCCACGCTGACATCGACGCTCTTTTTCGCTCCGCTGCCCTGACCTTCCAGGTCGTATTGAAATGAGTAGTCGAAGGGAATAGTCCGACGAGCCGCGTCACCGGTGATCTGCGGGACCAGGGTAGTCGCGGTCATAAGGAACGTCCCCGTTGGCCTGATCCGTCCAGCAGTTTGTAACCCTGCAGCACGATAAATAGATCCCCTCGGCCGAAGCGTTCCTCGATGGAGACGCGGAGTGTGGAGCGCGGTTCCAGATGTAATGGACGGGCGAGCTTTTTGAAGGGGCGATCGCCATTGGCAATGCCCAATCCCGCGATGTTCTGGACCGGTTCGTTCTGCAGTTCGCGACCCGCTCCACTATCGAAGATGGAATAGCGGAAGGAAACATCCTCAGCGCGATTCAAGGTCTCGAAGATTCTGTGAACGAGAGCAAGGGGAAGCGATGGATTCAATGTTCCGAGATCGTTGACAGCGAGACGCATGAATCCAGGCTTGATGCGAAAACCATCTGTGAGAGCCGAGACGGGGAAGTTGCTGAGCTTGACGGCGCCGAGAGGGAATGGATCGGGGGTTCCCAACGGTACGTTGAATCGGACATTACCGTCCTCCACTTGCAGTCCGTAACCTATGCTGGTGGCGTAGTAGCCGCCCTCGGTATTGATCGCGATCTCGTCGTCGACGCGGCGCGACTCGCGGCCCTGGAGTTGGAACCGGGTGACGTAGTCAAAAGGAATCACCTTGCCGGCGGGGAGAATAGAAGACGCGTCGGCGCTGGCAAACGATGCTTGTCCGGCTTCGCTGCATGCGGAGGATCCACCGAGCTTGTAACCGAACAATACGATAAACAAAGTGCCACGCACATCGTCGCTGCGCTCAACAATCTGGATGCGCACGGTGGAACGTGGGAGAAAATACACCGGCCGGGAGAGCATCCGGAAGGGTCGCCTGCCGTCACTCGATCCGAGCGAGGCGACGTTGTGCGTCGGTTGGTCCTGGAACTCCCGCCCGGTGGCGGTATCCACCATGCTGAAGAGGAATTCGATGTCGACCGGGGCCTGCACTCGCTCGAACACCGGAGTCTGATTGAGAAAGTCCGGCGTAATTTTGTTTGGAGAAAAGTTGCCGGTCAGAACGACGCCCTCGCCAGTATCGGATCGCGTCTCGAACACGACCGGCAGGTACCGGGGATGGACGCGGAACCCTTCGGACAGTACGTCAATCGGAATCTGTCCCAGGGTTAGATCGCCCGGCAGAATTGCTGGACCTCCGCTGGGAAGGAACGTTCCTAAACTTCTTCCTCGTTCTTGTTCGAAGCCATACGAGATACCGAGTGCGACGAAGGTGGCGTCAGGGCTGATGTTGATGACATCCTGCTGCACCGTGCCTGGTTTCCCGGTGATGGGAAACTGGGCCGCGTAGTCGAAGGGAGCCGCGGCATCACGGGCGGCGGGGGCACATACGCTGAAGTTCGCCGCATTCCCGGATCGATGGAGCTGTTTCATCACGAGTCAGTCCTTCACGGGGAGCAGCATGCAGCTTTACTGCACGTCGCGCGTCATGTAGCCGTCCAGAACGACCCAGATAAACATCGGCCCGTATATTCTCTGCAACTGGCGCAACACGTCCGGGTCAGGAACCTCGATCTCAACGCGGAAATTTTGTTGTTTGTCGATATAAATGGGCTCGGCAAAACGAAACGTGTCCTGGGGTGAAGGTGTGCCGTGCGTCGTGATACTTGCCGTCTCCGAGAACGGACCAGCGCCACTGGGGAAGAACCAAGTGGGCATCTGAATCATGATCTTCTCGCCGACATAGAGCGTGGCCACGGTGTTGTACACGATCTTCCCGATCAGGTTTCCTGACCCATTGCTGGGATCGATTTGTTCGCTCAGGGGCTGATCCTTTTCATCGAAGTCATCGATGAATCCCTGCAGATCGGAATCGGACACATCGATCGAGACGCCCAGATCCATCAGAGCTTCGATAGAGGCGGTGGGCGGGGTCGTGGTGCCGGCAATGTGCAGGTTCGGCTTTAGATCTTCATCGTCGAGGTCGATCGAAGTAGATCCGTCGGACGATTCCTGAGCATCTTTGAGAAGATCCACAATTTGATCGAGCGGAAAGCTATCAATATCAGCAACGAGCCACGACGCAGGGTTCGTCTCTTTCGCCCCCGTTCCATTGACGTGATCGCCATCCCCATCGAGAACATCGAGGTCGGTCTCTTCCTGCGTTGCTTCCGCCGAAAAAACCGGGGGAAGGTCGCTGATGACCACGCGCATGGCGCGCGCCTCGAAGGTGTTGTAGTGGGGAAGTAAGGAAGCGGACTGGAGATTGGTTTCCAGCTTTGTTTTCCCTTGCACATTCACGAAGAATTTCAGGGTACTGGAATTTTCCTTGTTGTTACGTAGCTGCTCTCCCTTCTCGATCAAAACCGAATCGTAGAGCGGCCATTGAAGTTTTTCCTTGATGCCTTGAACGGTTGCCATGATTTTTCTCCAAACCTAAAATTGAAGTCCTGAAATCTAGAACAAGGGCCGGAAGCTGTCCGGTAAATTGGAATTTTGCGGTTGTCCGGTGAATCCGGTCACCGAGGCATTGACGGTGGATGGGGCGACGTAGCCTGCAAATTCGGGAGCTTCACCCATTCCAGCCACATTGGTGGGCAGCATGCATCCGGCATTCCCTGGTGCCGACCGGGAGCGCACATATCCTTCTAAAGCCGGATCTGCGCCATAACCGTTGTATCCGACCATCTCGGGCGCCTCGGCGTAATAGCCGTATTCGGGCGCCTCGGCATATTCTGGCTGCTCGGCATAGCCACCATATTCGGGCCCTTCAGCGTAATAGCCATACTCGGGAGCTTCGGCGTACTCCGGTTGTTCCGCGTAGCCGGCGTATTCTGGACCTTCGGAGTAGTAGCCGTACTCTGGTGCTTCGGCATACTCGGGTTGCTCCGCGTAGCCCGAGTACTCTGGTGCTTCGGCGTATGGGGCGGCGTATCCATAGGGCTGCCCGTACCCTGAGTATTCCGGTGCTTCCGCGTAATAGCCATACTCTGGCTGCTCGGCGTAGCCATACTCGGGAGATTCAGCGTAAGCGGGTTGAGCGGGAGCGGCGTAATATCCGTAGCCCGGAGGTGGAGCAGCGTATCGAGGTACTGCCGGAGGCGCTCCGTAGTATCCCATGCCCGATGGTGCCGATCGATAGAACCTCATATAGGTTTCTCCTTGTCCTGATTTCGGGTCGTACGGATTCACGATCATTACTTCGTCAAACTGCTGTGGGGAAGGCATGCGGCCATCTCCTATTCATGTTCATCCAACAATTCCCTTGCGCGTAACGCGATAACGGCCGCCCAAGATGTAGAGCTGCGTTCCATCCGGGTTCGAGGCCAGCGTGGCGGGCGTTTCCAGGAAGTGAACGAAGGTCCTGGGCTTTCCGCACTGACCGCGATCGGACGAGTAGACCAGTCCCTTCAACTCACCGAGGTGAACCATCAACTTGGGAGCGGCTCGACGACAGCGTGTCTTGCGCATGCCGAAGGGAGAAAAGTTGTGAAAACTTCGGAACAACGATCGGGCCTGATCCATGACCTCACTAATCGGATCCGTCATGGCGTCCCTCGTAATCTGCACGTAGCTCACCAGCGCTTCCTCCTCGATGGGCCTTCATCAGAACAGCTCAGCGACGCCGGCGATGTCCTCCGTGACGACGGCGACCACCGTAACCCCCGGGTCCGCCCGGTGGCGGTTGCATCAGGGCTTGCTGTTGTTGTGGAGTCATGTTGGCGGCGTAGCCGGGAACGAGTCCGGAGGGGCCGGGCCATACGGCGCAGCGCATGTAGAGTCGTTTCGGACCTAGCCCGGTGTAGGGCAGAGGTGAGTGCTGCCAACCAAGGGGAAATGGTCGACGGAATGGAGGCATCATCCCGGGCATCTGCTGCGGATAGCCAGGCATATAGGGCATGGCACTCGCCATCGGGGGAGGTGCCATCGGAGTCGGAGCTTGGCCCGGTCTCATCCCTGGAAAAACGTTGCCGAGAATGTTTCCGACCGCGCCGATGGGATTGAGCGCGTTCATAGGATTGAGCATCGACGTGGCGGCTTGAATGGGTGCGCTGACAACGTTCTTCACCGCGCCGACAATATCGTCAAAAATCCCGCCGACAGGATTACCGAAGCCATCAAAAACCGGCTCTCCCACTTCGTAAAGTTGTTGATCGGGAACTTCGTGTAGAGCCCCGGTGTATGCATTGCGGACCAGCATCGCTCATCCTCCTTGAAAATCGAATTGCTGTTAGTACCACCAGCCGTAACCGTTGACTTGTGGGCGCAGACCGCGTGGTTTTCTGCGCCGAACCCTGCGTTTTAAACGGTAGACAGGATTCGGTACCCGGCCCGGCGGCATTCCGTTCGGATCCTTAACATCGGCACGCGGGCCATCATCGTCCGGACCGCGGTCCACTCGTATTCGACGCGGAGGAAGAATGGGCTCCGGCGGCATCTCCATCGGGGGCGGCGGAGGAGGAGGGGGACTCATCTGCACCGGAGCCGGCGGAGGGGGCGGCGGCGCGGGCGCGGAATCGCCGCCCTTGAATAGGCCTCCGATCATCGGCAAGATGTTGGTAAGCATGGGAGCGAGCGCCGCCAGAAACGGAAGTCCGAGGGGCTCGCCGAAACCATCCACCTCTTGGGCGGTGTGGAAGCCGTGGACGAGGTGATCGGGGACATCGTGCACCTCTCCGGTTACTCGATTTCGCAGGAACATATCATGCCGTCCTTGGTGATTTCACAAATCCGCTTCCATAAGGCGGGCGGAGCCCAACCCATGGGGAGGTGCATGGTTGCATCAGCCGGAATCCAGCACCCTCGAACGCTGACTTCCGGATAGATGTGGCTGTACGCGTGCGCAAATTCGGGACGAAATCCCACCAGGCAAAGCCGCACTGGATGCCCCGTCGATTTCAACAGAGCCCCCAGAAGGATGGTCATGTCGTCGCAATCGCCCGCTCGCAATTCCAGCATGCGCCGTGCTGTGTGCAGGAGTTCGACCTGAAAGATGTCCCTGGTATAGCGGATGTTCTTTCTTACCCACTCGAATAACGCGCGCACTTCGCCCAGCCGATCTTTGGCCGGAACTCTTTTTTCGAGGAAGATTTCGATCGCTTTCTGCCGTACGCGAAAGTCTTTCGCTCCCTCGGAAATCAGCTTCGACACCATGCGAGCCGTCGCCATCGTTCCCGGAATGCCACGGGGGACGCGGTAGAGCCGGATTGTTGGGTGCTCTTTCGCTCTGCATGAAGGGCACATTCACAGGACACCCAAGATGCGCTCGAGTGAAATGATGATGGGAGCGCTGATTCCCTCGACCTTTACTACCGCGAACTTGCCTTGCTTGACATCTTCGGAGATATCCATGACTTGTCCCTGCAGCAGATGGTCGCCGTAAAGTTCGATCAGTACTTGCTCGGCATTCGGGATGTGGACATCGCTTACCTTGAAATGGACCCAGCGATTTCGTAATTCCACTTTGGCCTTCCGCTGCCTTCGAACTGAGACAATGCACGCGAACCACCAAGCAGCGGACTGCGCATAATCAGTGAGTTATGCTGCCGGGCTGGTCTGAGAAGGAATCGATGCAGAAAAGTTGTGCCGGAAAAGTTTTTCCGGTATGAGTTTCAGGCGGAAGCGATTTTCCCGTTGGATGCCGACGCGGCCGGCTTGCGAAGCTTGTTATAGATGCTGCGGGGAGTAATCCCGAGCAGTCGTGCGGCCTGCGCCTGGTTTCCATGGCAGTTTGCCAGTACTGCATGAATCAGCTTGGTTTCACATTCCTCGATACAACAACCGAGATCGGAGTTGTGCCGCTGCAGAAGATCGTCCACGAAACTGGCGTGACCGTTGGGCCCTACTGGCAGACGCGCGGGACGATCGGCCGGACAGCCTTCAGCGCATTTCGAGGAAAGCTCACTCCACAACTCGGATGGGAGATCGACAATGTCCAACGGCCGCATGCCGCCGGAGTTAATCAGTGCACGGCGGACCAGATTCTCCAGCTGGCGTGCATTTCCCGGTAGGCAGGCCTGCTCCAAAGCTTCGATAAAGGAATGCGAGACTGTCACCGGGTGCATGGCAGAAAGATGCCCATGTTTTTGCAGGAAGTGCGACGTCAGGGGCTCTATATCCTGGATCCTCTCGCGCAAGGGTGGAATGTGCAACAAGACTACGTTGAGCCGGTGGTATAAATCTTCGCGGAACGCACCCTCAGCCACCATTTTCGGCAGATCACGATTGGTTGCGGTGAGCACACGCACATCAACGCGAGTTTCTCGATCGTCTCCAACACGCAGCACGCTGCTTTCCTGCAAGACTCGCAGCAGCTTTGCTTGCAGCGACAGTTCGAGTTCCCCGATTTCGTCGAGGAAAAGGATTCCGCGATGAGCCGCTCGGAATAGACCCGGACGGTCCTGGCCGGCACCGGTGAACGAGCCTTTGCGATGGCCGAATAACTCGCTTTCGGAAAGTTCGCGGCTGAGCGCGGCACAATTCAAAGGGACGAATGGTTCGCGGCAACGATTCTGATCCTGGGAGTGGATGGCACGAGCGAGAACTTCCTTCCCCGTTCCAGTCTCGCCGGTTAGTAGAACCGGCAGATCGCTGAAGTGGCTGACCCGTTCCGCGAGGCGAAAGACCTCGAGAATAGAAGCGCTTCGTCCGATTATTGCCAGCCCACGCATCGCGTCAAATGCGCGCTGTTCCTCTTGCCGGTGACGGTTCTGGCGCTCCACCGCTTCGGTTACAGTTTGCGCGAGTTGTTGGTCAAATCCGTTCGAAGAGCAATCCAGAAGCACCGGCGCGCCCGCCAACAGGACTTCGCATCTTCGGCCAAGAGTTATTGAAGCCGCATTGTCAACGTACACGGCAATTATGGAACCGGAGCCCTTCATTCGCGTGATGTGATCCAGATCGGCAGGTGTAAATTGGTTGGATAGGCCTACTACACTGCAGACGCTACCTTCGAAATTACGGTGTGCAAAATCAGGCAGCGCCTCTCGGACGTCCAGGCCAGTCATGCGAACCAGCATCAGAGCAAATGCATGGGAACGACGAGCGTCAGAATCCTGAAGGTAGACGATGCCAACCTTTCGATTCGGCTGCGAGACTCTGGGTGTTTGCGATCGTAGGCGTTGCACCAAAAACTCCGATCAATCCAATGCAATCGAGTCAGGAGCCGCGTAGAAGTTTGTCGCAGGTAACGGAACAACTCGATCGGTGTGCCCCCTGGCACGGCCAAACGCTCTGCTGTCTGGATTACTAAGAATCTGCGGAACCGAAACGGTTAGGATTTCGGCTCCCGCCTACTTCACTCGGCGGCGACTAGCGACACTGGGGTGCCTGTTACTAATGCGAACGTTGGAAACAACCGTTGTGTCCGGATGATGAACTGCGGAATTTCCTTTTCCGCTATTTCAGATCAGCAATTCACAAAGAAAAATCCGCAAATGACTTCGGTGCAGGGTATTGGGCGGGGCTGTGCTCACCGACGCTAGCCTGTCAACAACATTTGTGCCGCGGTAGAGCAGCCGTAATAGCATGATTGCCAGATACTGCGCTCTCAATTGGACAAGATGTCGTGCAGGTCGAAGGACGTTTAGAGTGGCATCACCTTCGTTGTAAGCGGTTTCCGGTAGATCGATTCGCGGCAGCGAGGAAACGCCAATTGCGATTCCGAGAAGGCAGGAAATCAAAACAAAAAGAAAAGGCTTCACCACAGATTACCCCAATTGGCAACAAAGCTACGCCCGGTATGCCTGCTTGTCAAACCATTGTTCCACTCAGGGGATGTTTTCTCATCACCGGGACCAATGACAATGCCAACGACTCGGAAAATCATCTACAACCTCACTGTCCTTTAAGGCGGACAGGCTCCGATCAGATTTGCTCTCCTACATCGCGGATCGGACGCGCGTTGCACTGTGATCCGTTTTATTGAAACTACGTTCTCCGCCATGTTGTTTTGTTACCTTGACTTCGCAGCCATGGTGTCCACAAAGTGGTATCCGTGCAGTGGACATGAAAGCACTTGGTGCGGTGAAAAGAACCCGGCTTTTGGGTGTTTGAAGAGAACGGGAAAGTTTTATTGCTTTTGTTCGCGAGTCTCGAGAGGCACTACGATCCCACCCGCGCCCGATTTGACCGGCCGTCTGGCACCGCCAACCCGAGTCCGCGCAAAATCTCGGCCAGTGCGGCCAGAAATGTCTCACTACCCTTCTCCACTCCGACTTTTCCAGAAACGCACAAGCTCCATCCTGCCGGAGACGCTCTGCATTTTTGTTGGATAGGCCGGTGAAGACCACCACTGCAATCCCCGCCGTCTGGGTATCTTTCTTGAGCGCCTTTAGCACTTCCGGACCAGTCATCTTCGGTAGCAGCATATCCAGCAAAATCAGATCAAACTTCTCGCGCTTTGCGCGCTCCAGCACGCTGGGGCCATCCTCGGCGGTGCTAACCTCATATCCCGCCCGGGTCAGCGCACGTTCCGTTGCCATCCGCAGAAACTTGCTGTCATCCACCAGCAGAATCTTTGTCATCTCAGCCCTTCTCCAAACCGTCGCAAGCCGCCCCAACTCGCCCGGGGCATAGGCCTGCTTACGTTATCGGCAGAAGGGCGTCCGACCTTAAGAGGTGCGGTACTGCAGACTAGTCGGTCCAGTCCGGAACTCGCAATCGTGAATGGAAACCGCAAAAGTGACGCGAATAGTAGCTATAAGACGCAGACTATGATTAGTCCCTTCGCTTGCGAGCGTTTGCCATCAGGGCCCGGACCGTCGCTCGGCATGCAGCCCTCAATTCCTCTTCGTGTCCTTCAGGAATCGACTTGGTCAGCAGCAGCATTGAGGTGCCGTGGAGCAGCGCCCACATCCCCAG
>JBKOUZ010000132.1:0-13205 GCA_046723715.1 Acidobacteriota bacterium
AACAGCACTACGGGTACGTGGGGCCCGGACACTTGTCCCCATGACGGCGGTCTCGACCAGAACATTTACGGAGCGACTACGCCTTAGTCAAGCAACACTTCTCGAAGGCCCCCAACGGCCAGCCTTCGACGCGACGGCCAAAGCGGCTCAAAGTCCAGCCAAACGCTGGCTTCGCGAGCAGCGTTATCGTTTCACCGAGCCTGTGCAGCTTGGTTCCCACGTCGAGTCGTAGCCTGCATCTCGAGGGTTCGCTGGTCCTCGGCCATTGGCGATTCCTTACTCTCTGGATTGCTGGAATGTTGTGAACAGAATGAGCGCAGACACGAGCGCTGCGAGTTGGTGGCACCGTTCGTCCGGAAACCGGATGAACGAATCGCCAGCGCCGTAGAGTTCCTGACGTCCACCTCGCATGCATTCTCGCAAAAAAAAAAGGGACGGTTCGTGCCGCCCCTCAGTCTTTAACTACGTTCGCTTTAGAATCCGAAGCGCAGGGCAAACTGCATCACGCGAGGTTGGGTGAGTTCGATATTCAGCTTTCCGAAGCTGGTGATGTCAACTAGATCCTTACCAGGAAGAGAGCCAGCAGCATCAAAGCGTACGGAGTTGCTTACGTTGAAAACTCCCAAGAGAACCTCAGGTATTTGTCTTCTTTGAAGGTCCAATTGGCCAGCCCACCATCGATGTCGAAGTAGCCGGGACCGCGGAAGTTGTTGCGCTGCCCAGCTTCTCCAGTGTAGGTGGCGCGGAAGTTCGTATCAAATCCATTGCCCGGGAAGAAAGTGCAGGTGAGATTGATGGCATTCTGGAGAACATTCGGATCGCCATCCTGATCGCGCCGTCGTGAAGAACGGCGGTGGCAACGAATAGTGAACGGCTCGATGCTAGTCGCCAATCTTTATGATGCAAATGGGAATGTGCGCTGTGCGGAAAATCATGAACTGACCATAGGTCTAGCAGAAAACTTTTTCCGTGACGTCGCACCGTGACCACCTTTCTTCTGCCTGACGAATATTGAGCGTTTCTGCAGACCGTACGGGCAGAGACTGAACAGTACCCGTTGGAGACATACCGCAGGGCAGCCCCCAGAGGTAAGGGCAGGAACGGAGCCTCTTTCGTTTCATCCTGTTCCAGTGGGAGCCATCTTCAATGCCTCAGTCAGAATTAGCCAGATTGGCCGACTTCGCTCTGAACGTGCCATGAATCATTCCGCAGCCGAGGAAGTACTGCGCGTGCTTCGGGAAGAGTGAAGATCAAACTGATCGTTGCGCCACGATTCGGGTGCCTACCGAGGAGTGATTTCGGTCAGCGCCCACTCAATTCGATCTACTTCTTCACGAATCACCCTGATTGCTTGATGATCGGTCGGATAAGGCACAAGTCTGATCGCTTCCACCGCATGACGAATCTTGTAATTGCGATCACGAATAAAATTGATTCTCTCGGAGGTCCGCTTGTGATGTTGATAAAACCGTCCCGCCAATCTCGTAGTCATCCAGGCGAACAAGAGCCCGAACAACATCTCGATCGGAAAACGATCGGTGGCTCCGTCAAAGTCGAGGAACGCGAATCGATACACGGCCTCACCAAGACCTAGTGAAGCGAATATCACTCCGATGCCGACAATTCCAAGCTTCAGACGATCATTGGACCGAAGCACTACAGGCGAATATTCCGTGCGACGGTTTTGTGCGGATACCATTTCTCCCCCTGATTGGTTCCGACTATTTTATGCTCAATCTTCGGCAACAAGCATGCAAGGATGAAGAATAGGTATGCCTGCAAGTTTCTGAAAAGGAAGGCATGAGAGTGTCGGTAGGCACAACAAGTATGAGGATGTGGCTAACAAGCCGGTTTAACGGCCGACGCAGGGGCAGACCTTTCATGGGGGAATGGGTCGGTCCACTGGGAATGATCACTTTGCAAAATTATGCTCGAGACTCGCGAGCTTAAGTTTGGCCGCTCGACACTCTCGATCTTTTTGCTGCTTTGCGGGCGCGGGGGAGCGGCGTGTTCTCCTTCACATTCTAGTAGGAAGGATGCGCGGCCGAACTCAGGAGCAATATCGTCTCGCATACGTTTTGCTAATCGGTCGCCGTCGGTGAAGAGGGTGCCGAACTGATCATTGGATGTCTCAGAATTGCTGGGGCGATCGAGTTCCGCTTCGGGCCTGTACCCATGAGCATCAGTCGGCGCCCGGCTCGATCTCCGCGTCTTATCCCAGTGCAACCTTCATCGACGCCTTCTTCTCGACGCGGTAGCTATCCAATTTAAGGCTTCGAGCATGGCCTTGAATAGTTCCTCCTGCGCTGGCTTTCCGGCGCTCTGTTCCGAAGCCGGCCATTCGCCAGTCGCTAGCGTTACAAGGTCGGAGGTCATCCGACCGTTCCCCTTGGTTACGAATTGACAAGTTCAGACCGATTGGTGCTGTGTTATTTGAGCCCGACCCTAAACAGGATGCTCGCAGGATCGTAGGCCAGGTTGATCCTGAACGTATAGGTGGTGGCGGAGCTCAAATTCGTGGTGGCCATGTTGAAGTGCCACTGCTGGCCATCCCAAGTAAACGCTGCGTCAGGAATATCATTGGTGTCGTTTTCATTAACCAAAGTCATGGTTCCCCGTATTGCGCCTGTCATGGTGAGCGCGCCGCCCGTGCGAGCGAAGACTAGCGCTGGATCGGTAAGCGGCGCGCCGTTGGCGCCGCAAACGTTAAACTTCACCGGGATCGTGCTGCCTCCCTTGCGGCTGTAGACGCTCGTGCCGTCGGAGTTGATGGGCGGCAGAATGACGCCACCCGCCCCGACGCTGCAAGCCCCGTATCCGATGCTGTCGTGGACCCTGCCATTGGTGTTGTTGTAGTTGCCGGTCACGTCGGTGAAGATCCAGGAGTCGGTCTGATAGTCACCGGGATTGGTGTGCGTCGTACCGGAAAGGTTCAAGCCGCTCAGGTTCTCGTTCAGTACGCCTTTCGCCGTCCCTGTCGCTGTGTGCGCCGCGCCGTCATAGGCCACGCTGTAGGGCGTGACCACGACCACTGCATCCGCCTTGTCGATCCTGTCGGTGATGGTCGTGGCGGCGATGTCCTTGTAGTTCACAGCCCCCGTGAAACTCCAGGAATCGCTGCTGTAGGTGCCTGCATCGGTGTGCGTGGTGTTCAATGTGACCGTGCCCACCGTGGCTCCTGTCTCCCCATTCACACCCGTGATCGATGTGACAGTCGCCATGTGCGCGTGGCCGTCATAGGCCACACTGTAGGGCGTGACCATGACCACTGCATCCGCCTTGTCGATCTTGTCGGTGATTATCGTGGCGGCGATGTTGTTGTAGTTCGCAGTGCCCGTGAAGTTCCAGGAATCGGTGCTGTACGTGCCAGCGTTGATGTGCGTCGTGTTGCTCACGTCGACCGTGCCGACGGTGGCTCCCGTCTCCCCGTTCACACCGGTGATCGAAGTGACCATCGCCGTGTGCGGATTCCCGTTGTAGGTCACGCTGTAGGGCGTGACCACGACCACTGCATCCGCCTTGTCGATCCTGTCGGTGATGGTCGTGGCGGCGATGTCCTTGTAGTTCGCAGTCCCCGTGAAACTCCAGGAATCGCTGCTGTAGGTGCCTGCATCGGTGTGCGTGGTGTTCAATGTGACCGTGCCCACCGTGGCTCCCGTCTCCCCATTCACACCCGTGATCGATGTGACAGTCGCCATGTGCGCGTGGCCGTCATAGGCCACACTGTAGGGCGTGACCACGACTGTCGCCGCCGCCTGATTGATCTTCGCTGTTGTTGTCACCGGATTCGTTACGGTGTAGTTGCTTGCCTTTGCGCCTCCTAGCGTCGCCGTAGCCGACACAATTTGTGGACTCGCGTTAGCACTTGAAGATGCGAAGGTCCCGCTCGCGACCGTGCAGCTCAAATCGTCAGTTCCCACCTTACCGGTTGCGATTGCGCAGTTCGAGACTGCCGCCGTGGTGTTCCCGTCGTAGATCTTGTCCGCGGCTGTGAACGTCACGGTCACTGTCGCGGCATTGACTGTCAGCGCCTGGCCGGTCTCGCTGCTCGCGGAATGTGCCGTGTCGCCGGGGTAGTTGGCTGAGATGGTATGAGTACTGGCGTGGGTCGGTGTAATAGCGACCGTGCAGCTGGAGATACCGATGGTTGCAGTTGAGGCCAGAGTGCAAGGAGCCGCGATCGTGTCACCTGAATCCGAAGCAACTGAAACGGTGCCAGACGGGAAAGATTTGGTTCCATTGGCATCGGTGTCAGTGACGGTGACGGTTGCATTCGTACTGTTGCCATAGCTCACTGGGTTAGTGGAGAAGCTCACCGCCGTCGTGGTCGAACGCGCATTGATGGTCTCGCCCTGGGTCGCGGCCGTTAATACACCCGCGTGGTCGGCAGCTCGAATGGTCGTTGGCGACGCCGGAGATGTGCCCTTAAAGAAGAAACTCGCCGAGTTCGCGCTCGTAGGGATGTTGACGTTGGTGATCGAGGAACCGCAAGCCGCGTCTGAGAAAAAGCCGCCTGTTCCGCCCGAGGTGATGCTCAAATCCACCTGTACCGGGGAAGACGGATCGATCCCTGTTCCGCCCGTGTTCTGCGTCTGTAGGGTCATCGGACCGAGACACTGGTTCACGTCACCGGTCATGGCCGGTGTCGTAAAGCCCAACTTACTGATCGGGCTCATGATGTTGAACTGGCTGCTATCCACAGCCGTAACGCCCGAGGCCCCCGCATGCAACTCATAGTTGGCTCCGCCCTTATTGATGCTGCAATCAGGGAAAGTAGCTATTCCACTACTCGCGTTGTGGCTCAGCCCGGAAGTGCAATTGAGAACGGCGCCTGCTGTGCCCGTCCCCGTAGTGATTGACAGCGTCACAGACGCGCTGCTGGTTGTCACCACATTGTTGAACGAATCCTCTACTTTGACAGTGATTGCGGGAATAATTGTCGTGCCTACATTCGCGTCCGTGGGGTGCTGACCGAAAACAAGCTTGTTGGCGCTGGCTGCGGTTACGGGAATCAATGGGCTTGCGCTCGGCGCTTTGGTTCCGTCCGTTACATCAGAGGCAGTTATCGTTTGCGACGGGGTGGTCTTCAGCGCCACAGCACTGAAGGTTCTTGTTCCCCCAACGAGCCCAGCGTTCGCAGGAAGCGAAGCGTTTGCGTCGCTCGACGTGATTTGAATAACGTTAGTGCTGCTGACCAAGTTCCAGTTTGCATCAACCGCGTTTACGGTGACATTGAAAGCAGTGCCAGCTACGTGAGAGATTGGCGTCCCGGTCTTGCCGGTAGCTGTCCCCGGAGCTGCGGCTTCACCAGGAACAAGAAGCTGCAGTTGGTTGAACCCGCCACGGTTGACGATTACGTTCAGATTTCCACTAGTACTATTTTTCCAGTTATTGGGGTCAGCATTGAAATTGGCTTTAACAGTGCCATTCACCGCGGCATTTGGTGTAAGAGTGACAGAACAGCTGGAATTGTTTGTGGAACCTATCTGCCCGACTGTGCACACTCCGTTGCTGGGGCTGAAGCTGAATGTTCCGTTTGGTCCGCTAAATTGGAAAGTAGCCGTTCCCTGAGGGAAGCCGTTTGGTGCCCCGGGCTCACCGTTGCTAACGGTGGCTGTGCAGGTCGTCGCTGATCCAGCCGTTACAGTATTGGACGTGCAAGAAACAGTTGTTGAGGTGGTATCTCCGGAAGCATCCGTGAACGTATTCTGCGCCTGCAGCCCCGACTGGCTTCCCACGGCGGTCAGATAAAAGCGAATATTCACATCGTGCGAGTCGGGTGAAAACTGGGTGTTCTTGATATTCCCGTTGCCATCGGCTACGGCCGTCATCGTCGGGTGCGTATCGATAAGCGGCAATTCCAGCAGAGTCAGGGTGACGGTTTCACCTGGCTGCCAGCCGCTACCAGTGATCGTGACGGTCGAACCCGGAGGATAATCGGCCGCGTCGGTCTTTACCGTGGCGAAACCGTATAATTCGGTGCTCGCCAGACCAGTACCACCAGCAGCGAGGAGGCGGCCGTCCAGACCAACCGCGCTTCCCGTCAAACCGGGCCGCGCAACGCTCAAAGTGCCGGTCGACCGAAACGAATCCGCCCAGGGGTAATAGAGCTCAGCCGAATTCAGGTCGGTTCCTGACGACGATCCGCCCACAACCAGAATGGCGTTGTTTTTGGGAAGCAGGAAAGCCTGATGTCCGCTGCGCGCGGCTACTGGATTGGAAGCGGAAGGGGAGAACTGCCCAATCGCCGGGTCAAAAATTTCGGCGGAAACAAGGTCTCGCGATCCATTTGCAGACCCGTTATTTCCGCCGATCACCGCAACTTTGCCGTCGAGCGTAGTCGTGGCTGTGGCCGAAATGCGCGGAGTGGAGAGGACTGGCCCGGTTGAAACTGTGCCCGCACTTGGATCGTAAATGTCAATCGAAGCGAGAGCGGTGGTGCCATCCGCAGTACCGCCAATAATCAGAACGCGGCTATCGCCCAGGGTTGCGGCAGCATGGTTCATTCTGGGCACGCTCATCGCGCCCGCACTTGAGAACTTGCCACTGGCGGGATCGAAAATCTCGAGGCTAGAGAGGGCATTGCCGGTGGAATCATATCCGCCAGCAAGCAGCACGTGGCCATCGGAAAGTAGAGAAGCCGTGTGGCCAGCACGCGCGTCCATCGTGGTGACAGGTGCGCTCCAGGAGTTGGCTGTTGGATCGTAGATTTCAGCCGTGTTGACGGCCGCACCACCGCTGGTCGTGCCGCCGGTAATCAGGACGCGTCCGTCCGAAAGAACCGTCGCAGTGTGTCCCGAGCGCGGCGTCAGCATGGTCGCCGCGGGGGAGAAGACTCCGTCTGTCCCGAAAAGAACTGAGCTGGCAACCGGACCATTGGTATTTGTGCCGCCGGTAATAAACACTCGTCCATCCTGCAACAGTACCGTCGCGGCGCCGGAGCGCACGTCGTCCATGTTGTTCCAGGTTTGCCAGGTGCCAGTGGACACGTTAGGAATGGAAGCAGTCAGGAGGAGGACGCAGGACAAGACAAGGATGGGAAGAAGCCAATAGCTTTTACGCAAACGCATTTGTATGTGTCTCCCGAGACGGAGTCGCCTCGGGAGGGCCAGAGACCTGCCCAAGGTTTCAAACAGGGGAGCTAAAAGGGGAGAGGACTTCTTTGGGGGGACAGCTTTCCGAACCAACTTTATCTTGCAGGGAGGATGCCAAACACCGTCTCGGGCGGGCGATGCAAGCTATATGTTCTTAAGAGTTTGCGGAGCGAATACATTCGTACACACCGCACGTGATGCAAACGATTGCGCAGTTGGCACACTGGAATTTCTGCCATTAATCAGAACATGAGTAACAACTTCACCCAGCGCCGGGGTTGACCAGACTAAGCTTGGCAGCTCCCGCCAAGGGGTGGACACGAGAGGGATCAGATAGGACACAATGGTTGGAGCGAAGATTGAGATGATCGCACGGCCCGGCACGGCTAACGTTACTGAATGCTCGACGCGGAAGTCCTGATTGATGCGGACTCCTATCCTGCTTGTCGAGTCCAGCTGCTCAAGCCAGCTCGCGGGACGCTGACATGTAGCTGATTAAGAAATTCGGCTCCCGATAACTTGGCAATATGGATTTCTGTCGAGAGCGGTTTCCGATTGTGCATTCGCTCTTGCAATATTCAGCTCGCCGTGAAGTGACAACGCCGCGCGAAGTGCAGCTCTTTCGTTGCAGCGCCGCTCTTACTTGCCTTGAACAAGGGAGCAGTGGGTCGAAGCTGTTTCCATGTGCCGGAATCATCGGCCTGGGTGTCGCTGCAGAGCAGCGATTCGTCTGGAGCCGAAAGCTCGAACTCGAGCCAAATGCAAGCTGTGGTCCCGGTTGCTTAACCGGAACGCGTTCTGCCCCCACTTCGGGACGTCAAGCTACATTGAAGCGGGGCCGGCCCGATCCTCTTTCAAGAACCACTCGCAATTGGTCTTCGAGTTTCGCAAGGCGACGCTCGAGCCCAGTCTTTTATGCGGCCCGCAGCTACAGATGCATGAGCGGTGTCAAAACCCGCCGCGATCCGCCGGATGCAACTTTCCCTGGTACATCTCGACGATAAAGCAACTCGGTGACGAGTCAGGGAACGCTCTCGTTCACTGGCGTTGTCTTGCTGCTTTCGTGTCCGTAGATATCGACCGCCGTTGCCGCATAGTAGTAGGTACTTCCGTTGGCGACTGTGGAATCGCTATACAGCGTGGAAGCAATGAGGCTAGCATTGAGTTTTTTCCACGTAGATGCATCGGAACTCCGATACACGTTATAGCCGGCGATGTTGGTTGAGGTGGAGGCTTTCCAACTTAGGTCAACTACATGATTTGTTGTTGCCTGGATGACGATTTTGTACGAAGTCTTGAACGTACCACCTCCACACCCGGTCACCTGCAAGGTGGGGGAGTAAGTGGCTGCCGTGCTCGGAGTTCCACTGAGTTTGAGTGATGTGGTTGTACTGGATGCGGTCGCCGTGACACCCGCTGGCAGCGCACCCGAGACTAGGCTCCACTTGTAAGGCGTGCAACCACCACTGGCATTGACAGCTGCCGAGTAGGCAGTCCCAACAATACCGTTGGGAAGAGTGCTTGTGGTGATCGTCATGGTAGATGTTGTGGCTTGGATAACGATCTTGTAAGAAATCTTGAAGATGCCGCCGCCACAGCCGGTAACCTGAACCGTGGGGTAGTACGTCGCTGCAGTCGTCGGAGTTCCGCTCAGGTTCAAGGAAGTGGTCGTACTGGATACGGTAGCCTTAACACCTGCTGGCAGCGCCCCGGAAACGATGCTCCACTTGTAGGGCGTGCAGCCACCGCTGGCCTTGACTGCTGCCGAGTAGGCAGTGCCAACGGTACCGTTGGGAAGGCTGCTCGTGATGATGCTGAGAGCCGATGACGTGGCTTGGATAATGATCTTATATGAAAGCTTGAATGTGAGACCACCACAGCCGGTGACCTGCACCGTGGGATAGTACGTCCCTGCAGTCGTCGGAGTTCCGCTTAGGTTCAAGGATGTCGTCGTACTGGATGCGGTCGCCTTGACGCCTGCTGGCAGCGATCCAGAGACGATGCTCCACTTGTACGGCGTGCAGCCACCACTCGCCTTCACAACGGCTGAATATGCCTGGCCGACAGCGCCGTTGGGCAGAGAGGTCGTCGTGATGGCGACGCTGGCGAAGCAGCGCGTACCACACAGGACCAGGAGGAGGGAGGGTATCGAAGACTTCACAACCTCATGCTGCCGAGAACAAGCAGTTCGCCGATAGTCACAGAGGTTCGCAAACTACCGTTTTCGCTTTTTCTAACTGCAATAGACGCGGCAACATGGCCAACATTGCCACAGAAGTTTCAACACTTCCGATTTCAGTCTGTTGGGCCAGCCGAGCATCGGCTGACTTGGTCTACCCGCGTCAGAATGTCTCCAGTACCAATTTGGAATGTATGTGCTGCGATTAAGAGGTCAGCCCGGATCCGAACGTGTGTCTGGATTTGGCTTCTGCATAGCCGGGCTAGAAATTTTTCTCGGTCCATCCTGAGGATTTCGAAAGGAGCATTAGTCGAGGATGCGTTCATTCATCGCGACGGGACGCCTGAACCCACGCCGACGTCCATCTCCAAATGGAGCACATTCAACCCTTCCGAGTTCTACTGATCGAATACCGTCGCGGTGTTATGCGAGACCTGCAGGGTCAGCCGCGCCGGAACATTCTCTTTCCCGGCGGCAATGGAATGACGCGGGAACGCTGCTCGCACAGCCCACAAATATGCCATTCAAAGCTGATATGCTGATCACGGTCGAAAGCAGGATTCGGAGGGCAATGAACATTCCTCAAAATTCAAACTGGAAAACACGACTGGTGCAAGGTGGTTTTCCTGATCGTTCATTCGACATCGAGTTTTGGCAGGAGCAGGGGGATGAAGCTATCTTTGCCGCGGCATGGGAAATGGTGGAACTAGCTGAGGAAACCAACCATGGCAGAAAGCCCAGACTACAAAGAACTGCTACAAATCTTAAACGACTTTGAAGTTGAGTACTTGATTGTGGGCGGTTTCGCCGTCATGAAATATGGGGAACCGCGTTACACAAAAGATCTCGACGTGTGGGTGCACAGTTCGACATCAAACTCCCTTCGGGTTGTTGAAGCGCTGAAGAAGTTTGGTGCTCCCTTGGACAATGATGGGATCACTGCTGAAACGTTCAGGGAAAAACAAGCCGTCTACCAGATTGGAATTGCTCCGGTGCGAATTGACATCTTGACAGAGATCACTGGAGTTGAGTTTGTCGAGGCCTGGAAGAACAGAGTCCCCAGTACCTTTTTTGGCGTTCCGGTGCAATTCATTTCCAAGATTGATCTCGAGAAAAACAAACGCGCTTTAGGCCGTGCCAGTGACCTGAAGGACCTGAAGCGGAACACAGAGAAGAGGAAGCGTAAGAAATAATCAAGCCTTCCCTGCCACTTGGGAGGATGAGACCCAGGTAGACTTTTCCGGCATCCGGGATAGCACGGACGGCGTTATACCGAGGGTGGATGCCTTACAATGTCAAGCAAGAGCTTTTCAAGCTCTTCGAGTTCAGTCCGAGTACCGCTGTGCGATTCCCACCAGCGATCGGGATCAAAGTCGGAATAGTGCGTCGAGCAGACAAAGATTTTCGTCGGGTGACCTTTCATGGAACGAAGAAGCACTCGACGCAGACGTCGTGAGTGATCCGGTGTCGTCACGACAATAACTCTTCCATAATGTTGTGGTCACACCAGACCGCCAGTGCGGGACCCTCAGTTTCAGTTCCAGACACGTATCCCGGAATCTGTTCGACATCTGCCATTACCAACTGTTTGAGCTGGCGGACTGATCGTGTGGCCGCATCTTCGTAAGCGATGCCCCGGCGGGCGAACTCTCGCTGCACGAGAGGGTTCAAAGGGTCGGCAAAGACGGCAACCCGGGGCGCGATACCTTTCTGTACCAGCTCAGCGGCCTCAAGGACTCCCGCTTCATGCGTTGCGACCGCGATGACAATCGCATCCACGTGTTCGGCGCGTTCATCGACTACGAGCGCCCAACCCGCCGCACGGAGAATGGGACGTCTGAAGGCACATACGGCAAGGCAGATAAGCGCCGCAGCGAGAATTACCAACGTGCGCGTCTGTAGCCATCGATGATTAAGAGTGGGTAGCATCCAGAAGCTGTTACCAGCTTGCAAAAGGGCGTTGTCGTTATCGCCCGGCTTGGAGCCATGCTGGCTATCGATAAATATAACGATGCGTAGAAGGCTCACGCCACATCTACGCGCCTAACAATTATCGGTGCGCCACCCCGTAGAACACCGCTGCCGCGGAGCCTGCGATGTTGATGACAGACGGAAGCCTTTCAACTCTGTGATGGCCCTTCCGATGACAGAAATAGCTGGCACCGATGACTGCCCCAGCCTCGAGTGAGAAATTGACGGCCAGCCCAGCGCTGCTCCGACCCTATGCGCGGCGTCACCGGATTGAGCTCACGCCCAATGTATTGGGGGGCAAA
Source organism: Acidobacteriota bacterium (assembly GCA_046723715.1). Lineage (GTDB taxonomy): Bacteria > Acidobacteriota > Terriglobia > Terriglobales > Acidobacteriaceae > Sulfotelmatobacter. The sequence continues at coordinate 11,547 of JBKOUZ010000132.1, forward strand.
ACCACGGCGTTGGGCTTCAGGGCGACGGCAGACGGGGGTTCCAGATCCGTTCCGAAAGCAGATCTTTGTGCCATCCGCGAACACGACTGAAGGAGAACGAGGAGCACGGTCAAACGGCCTAGGAGCGCAGAGGGCGACAACATAAGATTCCAAGTGGCAGAGATGCGAAAGTACCACTCCCAGTAGTACCTGAGGACATGTCGCAGCGGAATGGCGCGGAAGTGGCTCCAACGCGCCTGTCGACTGAGTCCCCACGGAGAGACCGTTGGCATTGGGTACCAAATGAGGCATACCATTACCGGGCACAATGAGCCATAGCGCAGTGGGGCACTTCAACTTGGGCAAGTCCGAATCGGTCATTTCGCAACGCAACATCGTGATCTTTGCCCTCGGCTGGGTTATCTTCGGGCTGAGCAGCTGTCGACGCAATTCGGAATCGCACCGTCAACTGGCGGCCTCCCCATCCCAGAAGGTCGTTGCCGCGGAACCGAAGGCGCCGCTCGGCCCCTGCCCCGACGCCCCCTACCCTATGCTTCAGGCCAAAGATCCGGCGACCGGCCACCACAGAGTTTTTCTGAACTGGGACGGCATTACATCGGCGAGCGGATCTGATAGGGGATACTGTCTCTATCGAACCCAAACACCGGGGAGAGCGAAGGACTGTCCACACAACTACCCACAATGCGAGCAGGTCAACGTCGTAGCCGTCCGCGGCACGCGGTGCGTGGATGAGTTGGTCAAAGACAATACCACATACTATTACGTGGTCATCGCCATCACCTCCTCGCAGAAAAGCACGACCTCGGAAGAGGCGATCGCCGAGGTGCCCGCAGCCGCCGAACGAAACCAGCCGCCTCCGGATGCCAGTTCCTACCCTGCCTGCCGCATGCCGGTGGACTCCAGAGCTGTAATGAGACATTGACATCATGGAAATGGATGAATATCCCGGCTGCCTCTTGCGTATGTCACAAGAGCTGTAAGACTCGTGGATTTTGAATCTACCCACGATTGACCGAATTGGCAGATCGGACCAGCATTGCTGGTGAACGTGCTCTTATTGGAATCCCAGCCATTGATTCCACCGGGAACAATGGAAAAAAACACGAGAAAAAGCGCCAACGTTTGCAGGTGATAGCAGGTGACGGTCACTGTGGTCGCGGGCTCGCGCCGTTCAGGATCACCGTCGTTGATGCGATTTCCAACGAGCGAAGTTGGACTTTCGAAAGCGAGCACGAACCCGGTGTGTTAACCGTGAGGGTGAAGGCGAGAAACAGGCTACGGAGTTCGGTGGAACACGTTCGAATATTGGCTTCGAAGCGAGCTGGACTGAGCGCGTCAGTGATGCATCATTATGTTTTTCGTCCAGGGCAACAAGTCCCATGTTTGCCAGAACGCCGCCATTTCTTCCGGCCGGCCCAAGGAGACCCGGATAAAGGTATCCATGGGTGGGAAGTGGCGTCCGATCAGAATCTTGTTCTTGCGGAAGTGGTCGATCACATCACCTGCCGGGTGAAAGGTGTTCATCATGATGAAGTTTGCATGCGAGTCGATGGGTTTCAGTGCGCGTGCCATTGCTTGGTTGAAGAATTCCTGACGATCATTCTCGTTTCGTTGAACGAACTCCATCACCCCATCGGTATCGTCAAGAGCGACCAAGGC
>JBKOUZ010000090.1:0-91363 GCA_046723715.1 Acidobacteriota bacterium
ACAGCGCAGGCAATGCCTCCGATAAGTCCACCGCCACCGATAGGGGAGATAATGGCTTCTATATCTGGGTGCTGCTGGAGAATTTCCAGGCCTAAGCTGCCTTGGCCCGCAATGACGGCGTCATCGTCAAATGCGTGAATCAGAATCAGCGACTCCTGCTGCGAGAGATCGAGCGCTTTGCCATAGGCCTCGTCGTAATTGGCGCCATGCAGGACAACATCTGCGCCGTACGCACGCGTAGCGGAGACTTTGGTCAGCGGAGTGGGGAGCGGCATGACGATCCGTGCTCGAACCCCGTGTCGGCCGGCGTGATAGGAGACACCCTGGGCGTGATTCCCGGCCGAGGCGGCAATGACTCCGCGGTTCCTCTCCTCCGGCGCGAGGGTCAAAATCTTGTTTAAGGCGCCGCGCTCCTTGAATGCTCCGGTGCGCTGTTGGTTGTCCATCTTGAGGTAAATGGAATTGCCGGTCACACCGGAAAATGTTTCGGAACGCGGGCAGGGAGAAACGCGGATGTCGGCTCGAATCCTGGTCAGCGCGGCTTGTATGTCAGAGAGTTGAATCATGTTCTGCGACGAAACACATAGCCCCGGACGCTTTCGTCCGGGGCGCGAGATGAAAGCGGCAAGGTTTCAAAATCGCCAGTAGGCACCAGCGGCGACATAATAATTGTGCTGCCGGGACCTGCCGGTTGGCGCCAAGGGAAAATCCGGGTGCCCGGACCAGAAGTCGCGAGCTTCCCCGCGCAGGTAGACTCTACTCAAGAGCCTCACATCCAGTCCGACTCCGGCTTCCAAAGTTGCGCTGGTGGTTGATTTTCCTGGATTCGCGCTTCCGAACGCCAGCCTGTCGCTCTGGCTGAAATGGGCCAGGCCGAAGCCCAGACTCACCCAGGGAGAAATCGCGGTCGCGGGAAAAAGGTTCAGACGTGCGGCGGGGGTGACAAAGAGCTGCTTGTAATCAATCGGGACCACGGGGTTGGTCACAGAGCCGGCGTTTAAATCTTCGTCGGGATTGTACATGACCACCACTTCACCGGAAATGCCGAACAATGGAGTGACCACAAAACGTCTGGCATATTCCGCATCGAAACTCCATCCTTTACCGGAATGCACGACCGAGTTGAAAAAGTTCCCCCCGGTAATCGACTGATCGCTGATGAATGCGTGGCCGAAAGTACCGCCCAATTCATTCTTCTCATCCTGGGCACCCGCCGATACGGTCAGAATGGTCGCGCACCACATCATCGCAAGCAAAAGCCATTTGACAGACATTTACCCTCCAGCGGGGCTGGTTTCAGTCAAGTTGTACGGCGGTAATTCATAGCCTAGCACGAGGATGGCAGGATTCGATCCACAAAAGATATACAGGCATTTGCTGCCGTGTACCTTCATGCCCGGCTGCTTTAGACTTACGACGCCACGATGCGCAGCCGCCCGGCTTCGGCAAATCCGGATGCTAAAATAGAAAGATTGCATGCCTGTGAAAGAGCTCACTGTAACCGCTTCCCCTGAACTGAACGAAAAGAAACTTTCGGAGAAGCATCCCTTTGTCGACACGAAGCCTGAGCCCCGCAAGAGAGTGGGTTTCGTAAGTCTCGGCTGCCCCAAAAACCTCGTGGACAGCGAAGTCATGATGGGATTGCTGTCCCGGGCCGGGGCGGAACTCACGCGCCGCGCCGAGGATGCCGACGTCATCGTCGTCAACACCTGCTCGTTTATCGACAGCGCGCAGCAGGAGTCCGTGAACACGATTCTGGAAATGGCTAGCCACAAGACCGCGGGCAAGGCAAAGAGGTTGGTGGTGGCCGGTTGCCTGGTGGAACGGTTCCGCGATCAGATCCGCAAAGACATTCCCGAGGTTGATGCGGTCGTGGGGACAGGGGAGCTGGAGCAAATTCTCTCCGCAACGGGGATTGCACCTGCTCGGCAAGCTTCCAATTCACCTTTTGTGATCCTCGGTACACGGGCGGAGGGTGATGCTCGCGCCGCTCAGGGGCGCTTCTCTCGCGAAAGCTGGGACGGTGCCATCGCCGATCTGCCTAACTATCTTTATGATGAGTCCACGCCCCGCGTGTTGGCGACGCCAAGTCACATGGCGTACATCAAGGTCGCGGAAGGCTGCGACCATCCATGCACGTTTTGCATCATTCCGCAGCTGCGCGGGCAATTCCGGTCTCGTCGCTTTGAGTCGGTGATGGCGGAGGCCGAGCGCCTGGCGGAATCAGGAGTGCGTGAGATCACGCTTATTGGCCAGGACACGACCTGCTACGGCGAGGATCTGAATCTCAAAGAAGGTCTTGCCCTCCTGTTAGAGAAGCTGGCTGGCATCGAGAAACTGCGCTGGGTCCGGTTTCTGTATGCCTATCCTAATAAGATTACCGGGAAGCTTCTGGAGACCATCGCAGCTCACGAAAAGATCTGTTCCTACATCGATGTTCCTTTGCAGCACGCCTCTGCGTCTGTCCTGAAGCGGATGAAGCGCGGAGGAGGCGCCGATGTCTTCCTGCGTTCGTTAGAGAAAATGCGTCGAATCATCCCGGGGCTCACCGTTCGCACTTCCTTCATCGTGGGATTCCCTGGCGAAACCGAGAAAGAGTTCGAAGAACTCTGCGATTTCGTTCGCGAAGCGAAGTTCGACTGGATGGGAGCCTTCTCTTATTCGGATCAGGAGGGGGCCGGGGCGTACGCTCTGGACAGAAAGGTCCCGCCGCGCGAAATCGAACGGCGCCGCAAGCATTTGATGTCGATTCAGCGGCAAATCAGCAAGAAAAAGAAGAAAGCACTGGTAGGGCGGGAGTTCGATCTGTTATTGGAAGGCGAGTCGGAAGAAACCGAACTCCTGCTGGAAGGCCGCACGGCCATGCATGCCCCTGAGATTGACGGCAAGGTCTTCGTCAACGACTTCCCGGACCATGTCGATCCGAAGCCGGGCCAGTTTTATCGCTGCGAGATTACCGAAGCACACGATTATGATCTGGTGGCGAAAATTGTTTGAGATTGTGCCGGCAAAAGTCCCTGTTTAAACCTGAAGTGCGTCATGCCTCGAAAGCGCCCGCTGAAACTTCGGTGTCCTATCTGCAAGAAGGAGGTCAAGAGCTCCACTCCGGAGTTTCCCTTCTGCAGCGAACGTTGTCGAACGATCGATCTGGGTAAATGGGCAAGCGGTGGGTACGTTATTTCATCGCCAGTGACCGATACTGAGGAGTCGATCCAAGACGACAGTCCGGAAGATCAGGATCGCCGCAGATGACGACCACTCCGGTAGGTCGCAGCGAGGCGCGGGCGCCGGTGTGGGCGTCTCTTGTCGCTACCTTGTTCGGAATCGGACGGCTTGGCCCTGGCCCGGGCACATGGGCATCGGCGATCACCGTTTTGTTGTGGGCAGCGGTTGCGCACGCGCTTCCCCCAACGGCAACGATAGTGCTCGCGATTGCGCTGGCCACAGTCATCATAAGCGTGGGCATTTTTTCTTCGAGCCTGGTGGCTCGCGCTTCCGGGAGCAAAGATCCGCAAACTGTTGTCATTGACGAAATGGCCGGACAGCTCATTGCACTGATTGCAGTTCCCGTAACGTGGAAAACATTCCTCGCGGGCTTTATACTTTTCAGAGCGTTCGACATCATCAAGCCACCTCCGGTGCGCCAACTGGAACGTCTTCCGGAAGGAACTGGAATCGTGCTCGACGATGTCGCGGCAGGAATTTACGCTTTGATAGTCATGCAAATTCTCCTCCGTTTTTTTCATCTATTAAAATAGCTCCGACACGCGGGACATAAGTGCCGTCTCGCACGGGAATCATTTTATTAAATGGGATTTTCCGATCGCATTCTCGGTAGAAAAAACCCGAACGGTGTTCCGCACATTGACGCGGTTTCACCCTCGTTTGCCCTGGCTGGGGGCGAAGTTCGCATTACGGGCTCCGGACTGCGCCCGCAGGAGCTGCTGCGCCCAAAAGTGCGGTTTGGCGGTTTTGAAGCTCCGGTCGTAGTCAGTTCCGACGGATTTGTCGTGACTCGAGTTCCCGAAGGGGCCGTTTCTGGCTCCGTGGTTGTTGCCACCAACGGACACGAGAGCAATCCGCACCCGGTCAAGGTCGCGGTCCCGATCGCGGAGAATCTGCATCCCGTGACGAATCCCGCACTCGACCCTGAAGGCAACATCTACGTGACTTTCTCAGGGACGCGCGGGCAGAAAGTACCTGTATCCGTGTACAAGATCGATACGAACTACACCGTGAAGCCGTTTGTTTCGGAGATGATGAACGCCACGGCAATTGCGTTCGACCGCGAAGGGCAGATGTACGTTTCCTCGCGTGCCGATGGCGCAGTCTACAAAGTAGCGCCCAACGGATCACAGACTACCTTCGCCGAAGGGTTGGGCATCGCCACGGGCATCGCCTTTGACCGCGAACAGAGTCTCTATGTGGGCGACCGCAACGGCACGATTTTCAAAATTGCCCGCGATCAACAGATGTTCGTATTCGCCACCCTGGAGATGAGCGTCTCGGCCTATCACCTGGCATTTGGTCCACACGGGGACCTGTTCGTGACAGGTCCGAATGATCGCGTCTTCAAGATCGATCCGAGCGGTACAGTCACCACGTTTTATAAGGGGCTGGGAAGGCCGCAAGGACTGGCATTCGACGCGGATGGGAATCTCTATGTGGCTGCCTCGCTCTCCGGAACGCGTGGAATTGTGAAAATCACGCCGGATGGCAGAGCGAACCTGGAAGTTTCCGGACAAGGACTGGTCGGTCTCGCCTTCGCTCCGGGCCGCTCGGTGGTTCTGGCCACCAGCAATGCGGTCCACCATTTGCTGTGGAATATTCCAGGCCTTCCGCTGATACCGGAATAGTTCTTCTGGGTCCCGCGGTCTGCGGTTTTCGTTGTCCTTTCATTTACACTTCTAAGGCGTGAACGCCGAAATCATCGCGGTAGGATCGGAAATGCTTACTCCCTACCGCGTGGATACCAATTCGCTCTACCTCACCGGCCAGCTGAACCAATTAGGTGTCGATGTCACCTTCAAGAGCGTCGTCGGAGACGACTTGAGGCGTCTGGTGGGTGCCGCGCAACACGCTTTATTTCGCTCCGATATCGTCATCTTCAGCGGGGGTCTTGGACCTACCGAAGACGACCTCACCAGGGAGGCAGTCGCCGAAGCCCTCGGGCTCCGCCTGCATCGTGATGCGGTGATTGTGGCAGCTCTAGAAAAGCGTTTCCTGGAGCGCGGCTGGAAGATGTCTGCCAATAATACGAAGCAAGCGGACGTGCTTGAGGGTGCGACGATCCTGCCGAATCTCAACGGCACCGCTCCCGGGCAGTGGCTGAGCGGGGAGTTTGATGGGCGCGAGCACATTATTCTGCTGCTTCCCGGACCTCCGCACGAGATGAAGGGGATTTTCGAAAACCAGGTGCGCGGGCGACTGCAGGCCAAAATCCCGCCAGCCCACATCTTTACCCGGACATTGAAGATCGCGATGCTGGGAGAATCAACGGTCGATGCTCGGGTGTCCCCAATCTATAAACGGTTTCCGCAAGTGGAGACAACAATTCTCGCGGGCGGCGGAGAGATCGAATTGCATTTCAAGGCCCAGGCGGCCACGCTGGAAGCGGCAGAGGCTCGAGCGGACGAAGTAGCTGGCCTGGTAGAAGACGAATTGGAAGATGCGGTCTTTTCGCGCAATGGCGAGTCTTTGGAGCAAATTGTCAGCTACTGGCTGCAAATGCGAAATGCCACGGTTGCGGTGGCGGAATCGTGCACCGGAGGACTGCTGGCAGAGCGCATTACATCGATCAGTGGGAGTTCTCGATCTTTTGTGGGGGGTGCGGTTGTTTACTCCAATCAGATGAAAACGGAACTGGCCGGTGTCCCGGAGGAGATGATTCACCGCCACGGAGCGGTGAGCCGCGAAGTGGCGGCAGCGCTGGCAGAGGGGATCCGCTATCGCTGCGAATCGACGCTTGGAGTGGGAGTCACGGGAGTCGCGGGTCCTACCGGCGGTACGGCCGAGAAACCGGTGGGCATGGTCTTCCACGCCGTGGCGAGCGGATCGGGCACAGAAGTAATTCAGCGAAACTTCGCCGGGGACCGCAAGCGCATTCGACAATTCGCTTCCACCATGGCGTTGGATATGCTGAGAAGAAAGTTGATGTGAGAAGAAGCTCTGAGCAATGAGCTGTGAGCTGAAGAATTGGTTCAGCTCGCCGACCGCCATTTCTTTTATGCGTCTTTTTGTTGCTCTTGATATTGCTGATGAGATCCGCGAGCGGATCGGCCGCTATGTGGAGGGTGTGCAGAACTTCGCTCCCGAAGCGCGTTGGGTGAAAAAAGAGTCGTTGCACATTACTTTGAAATTCATCGGCGAACAACCCGAGACGGCGATGGAAAGCATCAAGCAGGCTCTATCGACTGTGGCGGGACGAGGCACCGAGATCACATTCCGCGGGTACGGATACTTTCCCACAGTAAAATCGGCACGTGTTTTCTGGATCGGCATGGAGGCCGGACCGGAACTAGCTTCCCTGGCAGCCGAAATTGATGAAAAGTTGGCTCCGCTTGGAGTTCCCCGAGAGCAACGAAAATTCAGTCCGCATCTTACGCTCGCCCGTAGCGCAGGTGCATCCGGCTCTCCACGCCGACTCAAGGGTGATCGCGTCACGGGCACGTTCGATCGTTTGCAGCAAAAACTCGCAGCCCTGGGCACTCCGGAATTTGGTAGCATGACGGCGCGAAAATTCTGGCTGTATCGAAGCCAACTCTCGCCGAAAGGGTCCAAATACACCAAGCTTGAACAATTTCCTTTACAGACGCCCCAGGTATAGCGCTGCTCATTCCGAATATCCGACCTGCAATTTACAATCTTCAGTCTGAAATCAAAGCGAAAATGTCCGGACTTTTTCTGATCGCGGCCTGCAGCTATCTACTGGGATCGATCCCTTTCGGATATCTGCTGGTACGCATTTTCCGGGGGGAAGATGTGCGGCGGAGTGGCAGCGGGAATATCGGGGCTACCAACGTCGCACGCAAGTCCCCTGCCCTGGGCGCGGCGACATTGATTCTCGATGCAGCAAAGGGAATCATAGCGGTCGAACTTGCCATCCGGCTCAGCCGGTTGCCTCACGGAGATGTGCGCCTCTATCGCACGATGGCTGCCTCTGCAATGTGTGCGGTAATCGGGCATATGTACCCGGTCTGGCTGCGGTTTCGCGGGGGCAAAGGCGTGGCCACAGCTTTAGGCGCGTTCCTGCGCTTCGATGCTCTTTCCGTGCTGGTTGCCATTATCATCTTCGTCATCGTTGTGCTGATTTCACGGCGCATCTCGCTAGGATCCATCATCACTGCCGGAATATTTCCGTTGGTGTGCTATTTTCTGCTGCCACGCGACACCTGGGTCCTGGCATTCATCAGCATCGGGGCCGTGTTGATTATCGGGCGCCACTATCGAAATATCAGGCGCCTCATGTCGGGCCAAGAACCTAAATTTTCTTTAGGACGCAAATGAGCGAGATTGCCGTGGTTGGAGCGGGAGCCTGGGGGACCGGCCTTGCGATTGTTTTGGGCCGCAAGAGTGCCCATCACGTTCGACTGTGGGCGCACGAGGACGAGGTCGTCGACTCCATCACGCGTGCGCGAGTCAACGAAAACTTTCTGCCGGGCCGCGCCGTGCCTGACTCGGTGGTTGCCAGCAACAACCTGGAACTGGTCCTCAAGGATGCACAGATCATCGTAAGCGCCATGCCTTCGCAGCATTGCCGCGGGCTCTTCGAACGCATGAAGCCGCTCATTTCGCGGCATAGCCTGATCGTCAGCGCCACGAAGGGACTGGAAGAAGGGTCGCTGCTTCGCATGTCAGAAGTGATTCAGACGGTGATGGGTGATGCTGCGATCGGCGCACTGAGTGGCCCTTCCTTTGCCCAAGAAGTCGCGCGCGGAGACCCCACCGCCATCACCATTGCATCGGCGGATTCCGGACTGCTCCGAACGGTGCAGCAGGAATTCAGCGACTCCAGTTTTCGTGTTTATACCAACAGCGACGTGATCGGGGTAGAACTGGGAGGCGCTCTCAAGAATATCGTGGCCATTGCCGCAGGAATCTGCGATGGCCTGGGGCTGGGACACAACTCGGTCGCGGCCCTGATCACGCGCGGATTGGCGGAAATGACTCGCTTAGTCGTGGCGTGCGGAGGAAGAGCTGACACTATGGCCGGGCTGGCCGGGTTGGGAGACTTGGTTCTGACCTGCACGGGCGGGCTTTCGCGTAATCGGAGTGTCGGAGTTGAACTGGGTCGCGGCAGAAAGCTGCCCGAAATCATCGGCGGCATGCACGGCATGGTTGCGGAAGGAGTCTTCACGACCACGGCCGCGGTCGGCCTTGCCCGGGCCCGCGCAGTACAAATGCCCATCACCGAACAGATGCACGCAATCCTTCACCAGGGCAAGAGCCCGAGGGAAGCTATACAGGAACTCATGTCGCGAACTGGGAAAAGCGAATCCGGCATGCCTCTGCCTGAGATTTAGAAAACGTGCCGGGCCCGTGTAAACTGAAGGTTTTCAGAACGCTTCCCGGAGTCTCCTAATGCATCTGCGTCTGGCTGCCTCGACAGCTGCCGTGCTAGTTGCTGTTTCACTGAATATTGCACATGCGCAAAGCAGGACAACTGCCGAACGCCTCGGGTATCCACGGGATTCGAAACTGCTCATCATTCACGCCGACGATCTCGCGGTGGCGCACTCCGAAGATGCGGCGAGTTTTGACGCGCTAGAGCGGGAGGCCGCTACTTCTGCGAGCATCATGGTTCCCTGCCCCTGGCTGACTGAAGTTGCCGGCTGGGCCAGAGCGCATCCCGATGCCGACCTGGGGCTTCATCTGACAGTTACCAGCGAATGGAAGACCTACCGCTGGGGGCCGGTGGAATCGAAAGACAAAGTCTCCAGCCTGCTGGACGCAGATGGATATCTGTGGCCCGACAATGATCCTGCAACAAAAAACATCAAGGCTGAGGACGCTGAGAGCGAGATCCGTGCGCAAATCCAAAAAGCCATGGCCATGGGAATCCATCCCACCCACGTCGACAGCCACATGGGCGAATTTTTCGATCGGCCCGACCTGTTTGCGGTGTATTTAAAAGTTGCACGCGAGTACAAATTGCCATTTCTCGCGGCCCTGACACCTAATGCACCAAAGGAACTCGTCTCGCAGCTGAGTCCCAAAGATGTAATCCTCGACAATGTCGTGATGGCTTTTCCCGAGGTTCCCGTTGCTAATTGGAAGAACTTTTATCTTGAGGCCATCAAAAATCTAAAGCCGGGAGTCACTGAATTCATCGTGCACCTGGCGCACGATGATGCGGAAATGCAGGCGATCACTGTAGGCCATCCAGACTATGGCTCGGGATGGCGGCAGCGAGACTACGAAGTCATCACCAGCCCCGAACTCAAAAAAGCATTAGAGGACAACCACATCATCCTCATTCGCTGGAGAGATATCGGGAAATTGCTTCAGCAGTGACTCAACCCCCACGAACCGCCTTACCCGAGAGTCATTGTTCTGAGGTACTTCCGTAACGTGGCTCGCCTATGCTTTTCGCTACTCGTGGCGTAATCACCAGTAGAATTTCATAGATACCCGTGAAAGCAGCCGCCACTTCGCCGACGGCGTTGGGGACGAGCGAGGGGACAACCTTGCCGTCTCGCGACTCCCATCCTGCCCGCATTCCCATTCTGTATGTCATTTTGGGAGTGCTGCTGGTTATCAGCATTATCCCGATGTACTTCTATTCGGCACAGGTGGAGGCGATCAACCGCGACCGCCTGAAAACCAACGAAATGTTGCTGCAGAACACGGTCACGCGTTCGCTGGCTGACGATCTTTCGCAGCACGAACGCTCCCAGCGCATGATGCTGGCGAACCTGTCTTCGGCCATTCAAGTGGCCAGCGGCGGCGATATCGGGGAGAAGAACATCGAGTCGCCGGAACTTCGGGCCCTGCTGGAGAATTTCGTAAGTTCCTCGGACGAGATTGCATATGCGACTCTGCTCAACTCCGAGGCGAAGGGTATCTCGGCTGGCCGCATCGCTCCTGATGCTTTTCTGCAACGCGAACTGGAACACGCCTACACTGCCGCCCGGGACGGGCGGGCCTACAACGGTCAAGCTCTGGTCGTGGGCGAAGGCAAGGCAGCGCGGACAATTTTTCTGGTCAGCGCCCCGGTGCAGTACGAAGAACGTTTCCTGGGAATGATCGCTTCGGTGGTTGACCTGCAATTCCTGATCCGGCGTCTCCGCGAAGTCAGCGGCGGGGGACTGACTCCATACGTGGTCGACTCCCAAGGACGATTAGTGGCAGCGGCGACTCCTGAATTCGCTACCGGCCAGGACATGAAAAATCTGGAGATTGTCCGCACGTTTGTTGAGGGCGGCAACAAAGCTCAGTTCGCCGAGACGCGGGAATTCAACATGAACGTGGGTTCGGAAAAAATCGAAATGCTCGGCACCTACAGCCCAGTTCAATCATTGAACTGGGCGGTGGTAGTGCAGAAGCCCCGACGCGACGCCTACCGCGGTGTATACGAGATGCAGCGTACGGCTCGGCTGCTCGCGTTGCTCGCCGTCCTGCTGAGCATTGGAGTCAGCATCTTCGCCGCGCGGCGTATTACGAATCCGCTTTCCGTGCTGACCGAGTCCAGCCGGGCTATAGCCAAGGGCGATTTCTCGCAGCGCGTCCATCTGATGAGCCGGACGGAAATCGGAGAACTTGCGCAGACGTTCAACACGATGTCCGAGGAACTCGAGCACTTCGTTGAAGATCTCAAGCGAGCCGCGGAAGAGAACCGTGCATTGTTCATGGGTTCTATTCAGATGCTAGCGGGAGCCGTGGACGAGAAGGACCCTTATACCCGCGGCCACTCCGACCGCGTCACCCGGTATTCGCTGCTGATCGCGAAAGAAATGGGCTTGCCGCCCGCGTTCATGGAAACTCTGCAAATCTCGGCTCAGCTCCACGACGTGGGCAAGATCGGGATCGAAGATCACATCCTGAAGAAGCCCGGCTCACTGACCGAGGAAGAATTCGAAGTAATGAAGACACACACGACGAAGGGTGCGAATATCTTGCGCCCGGTACCGCAATTGGCGGAGATGCTGCCTGGAATCGAATTGCATCATGAAGCCCTCGACGGCCGCGGGTATCCCTATGGTCTGAAGGGCGATCAGATTCCACTGATGCCCCGGGTAATCGCTGTGGCGGATACCTTTGACGCGCTTACTACCAATCGCCCTTACCAACAGGCACACACGCCTGACCAGGCCCTGCAAATTATCCGGAGTCTTGCGGGCAAGCGGCTCGATCCTGCGGCCGTGGATGCGCTGCTGGCGGTCTACGAACGTGGAGAGATCCGGATCCAACGCTTTACCATCAAACGCCCGGTACCTGCCGCTCCGATTCAAAATACGACCGGCGCAGTAGCAGCGAACAGCGCGGAAACGCCGAACCTGGAACGAACGCGTGTCTAGTGGAAGAGCTTTGCGTGACCGGATCCCAAAGCTCAGGGGTTAAAACTCGCACCCGTGCTGAAGTTGTCATGATTGCTGAGGACTGAGGTCTATAATTGCCTCAATGCCTCTGGTCCCGGGCACAAAAATCAGTCAATACGAGATACTCTCTCCCCTTGGCGCGGGCAGCATGGGCGAGGTGTACCGTGCGCGCGATCTGCGCCTGGAACGCGACGTAGCCATCAAAGTCATTCCCGAGTTGGTTTCTCTTGATCCCGAGCGCCTCTTGCGATTTGAGCAGGAAGCCAAAGCGGTTGCCGCGCTGAATCATCCCAATATCCTGGCTGTCTACCAGATGGGAACCTACTTAGGGATGCCTTATCTAGTTTCGGAGCTGCTCGAGGGCAAGACTCTGACCGAGTTTATTCGCCGTGGCCCGCTCACACTTCACAAGGCGATCAATCTCGGGGTGCAAATCGCGCACGGTCTGGCGGCTGCCCACGACAAGGGGATCGTCCACAGGGATCTCAAGCCTGACAATCTTTTCGTCACCATAGACGGACGCGTCAAAATTCTCGACTTTGGCTTGGCGAAAGTAATCCTGCCACGGCAATCGTCCCATAACCTGGCGGTGACAATCACGCTGCCGGGAGTCGCCCTGGGCACGATCGGTTATATGTCTCCGGAGCAAGTGCGCGGACAGTCCACGGATCAGCGCGCAGATATTTTCGCGCTGGGCGCCATCCTTTACGAGATGGTGATGGGGAAGCAGACCTTCCAAAGGCCCACTTCGGCCGACACGATCAGCGCCATCCTGAACGAGGAACCACCGTCCATAGCCGAACTTGCACCGGATACCCCGGCTGCTTTGGAAAGGGTCATTTGCCGGTGTCTGGAAAAGAATCCGGCGCAGCGCTTTCAATCGGCGTCAGATCTTGCTTTTGCGTTGGAAGCGGTGTCAGATCCATCAATCACGGGGAGTCGAGGGACGGCAGCACCATCGGCTCGGCCACATGGGCGATATCTGCCCTGGACGGTGGCAGCACTCGGACTCGTTTTCGGTGTGCTGGGCCTGATTTATTTCCTGTCGCGGCCTGCGGCGGAGCCAAGCGTCGCTAATTACGTTCAACTCACCCATGATGGCCAACAAAAATCACTGATAGCGACTGACGGAGCCCGGTTGTATCTGAGCCTGGGGGAAGTACGCAGCGGCAGCTTCGCATCGCACGGTGTTGCCGAGATGTCGGTGTCCGGCGGAGAGACGAAAAAGCTTTCGATTCTGCCCTCGGTGGATATGGTTCCCCTCGACCTATCGCCTGACGGCTCGGAACTTCTCGCGGTAGACGGGCAGGGCGCCCCTCCCAAAGGCCCGCTGTGGAGTCTGCGCCTTCTCGGCGGTTCACCGCGCCGCCTTGGGGACATGATTGCGGAAACAGGGGCGTGGTCGCCTGACGGGAAGGCTCTGGTTTACACGAATCTGGGTGACATCTTTGCGGCAAATGCGGACGGATCCGCTTCCCGCAAACTGCTGAGCGTAAAAGGGGACATTCTCAATATTGAATGGTCACCTGATGGCAGAGTGCTTCGTTTTGATGCATCGGAGACGGCCGGCACGGTTGGCCAGCAGGTGGAATGGGAAGTGGCTGCAGACGGAAGCGGCCTGCATCGTTTATTCAACGGCTGGCACAACCCTCCAGACGAATGCTGCGGCAGGTGGACGCCCGACGGAAAATACTTTGTCTTTGTCTCGGGAAACCAGATTTGGGGCTTGCCGGAAAAAATGGGCATGTTCGGGTCGCGCCCAAAACCATTTCAACTGACCTCCAGTCCTCTTTCTTTGTCGTCGCCGCTGCCTAGCAAGGACGGGAAAAAACTGTTTGTGGTTGGCCAAACGTATCGTGGCGAGTTGATGCGTTACGATGCGAAATCGCGACAGCTGACGCCGTTCCTGGGCGGCATTTCCGGCGAATTTGTGGACTTTTCCAAGGATGGGCAATGGGTCGCGTACGTTAGCTATCGCGAAGGGACACTGTGGCGGAGCAAAGTCGATGGCAGCGAGCGCATGCAGCTGACTTACCCGCCGCTGTATCCCGTGCTTCCTCGATGGTCCCCGGACGGAAAGAAAATCATTTTCTTCGAATTTGCCCGCAGTGCGGAGAAGCCTGCCCGGATGTACGAAATCTCTGCCGAGGGCGGGAGCCCTCGCGAGCTACTGCCGCAAGATCTGGCGCAACAGCTCGATCCCAATTGGTCGCCGGACGGGAGCAAGATCATCTTTGCGGGCGAGTCCAACAACGCTTCCTCTGCCATCCGGGTCCTCGAGGTTGCCACTGGCCAGGTCTCGACATTGCCGGCGTCGGACGGTCTCTACTCCCCGCGGTGGTCTCCCGATGGGCGACATATAAGCGCGTTCTCGGCGGATTCAAAGACACTCCTCTTGTTTGACGTGCAGACACAGCGATGGTCCGAACTCGCCACGGGTTCTTTAAGTTGGCTTAATTGGTCCCATGACAGCCAATACGTCTACGTTCTCGACTTCCGCGGACAGGATGCAGTTGTAAGAATTCGGATCAAAGACCGTAAGGTAGAACAAGTTGTGGATCTCAGGAATTATGTGACCGTGGGTCGGTACGGCGGCTGGCTCGCCCTCACCCCGGATGATTCTCCTTTGCTACTGCACGATACCGGCACCCAGGATGTCTATTCCCTAGACTGGCACTCGCAGTAAGTGCTCTCGACTGAAAACCCGTGGCGCTGTGTCATCCGAAGTGAAGCATTGCCCCGGGCCATCGGCAGCCTTTACTTTTTGCTTATAAGGCCGACGGCAGATTCGGACAATGCGGGTTGACCGCTGCGGAAAAATGGCGATCATTTGCGCGTTGAGGTACGGAAAGGGTACTTCGCCCGTTCGGGATTGACCCGGTATGAGGGAAGGCGCTATTTTGAGGCCAGGCAACGGGCGATTGGCAAATGTGCCGAAAAGCGCACTGGCCCGTGAACGCTGTGCTAATTCCTGAGCAATGCCCCGCCGTATAAGGGAAAACCTGTATGTAGATGTCGCGGGGTCATTGCTACTATTTTCGTCTGCAGAGGGGATCGGGACGTCGCAGTCCACGCCGCATCAGCTTCACTATTGGCCACGGCCCGCTGCCCTTTTGCCGATATTGGTGCGACCATGAGCACGCGTAACAGAGTTGATCGCGAGTCGTTTCAGTCCCTGCTGGCAAATGCGTTTTCCGTACAGCAAAGTGGCATGACGCCGCAGTCCCTTAGCTCCATCATTGAAATTCAGCGCACGATCAGCAAGGACGATATCGCTGTCGACTCAGCCTTACGTCTGATCGCAGATCGCGCTCAAGCGGTGGGGAATGCATCTGGAATCGGCATCGCTTTGTTGCAAGAAAACCGACTCGTTCACCGTGCGGGTATTGGCAGCGCTTCCCAGCTTGTGGGCTCGCAGTTGGCTGCCGTGTTTAGCGCCACTGTCAATGGCCATCCACGAAGAGAGATTTTGCGTGTCGAGAATGCCAGCACGGATTCTCGTATCGAAGCGGATATTTGCCGCCAATTCGACGCCCAGGCGCTGCTGATGGTTCCCATTTATCGCGAGGGCAGCGTCATAGGCGTGCTGGAAATCCTGTTCAGCCAGCCGCATCGTTTTATTGAATCGGAGGTGCGGTCTTACCAGTTGATGGCCACCCTCGCGGGTGATGCCACGCTGCTGCCCGCCCAGGTTGCGCAGCGGAAAGGCACCACTTATTCAACCGTTTCGCGCGCACTTTGGCGGATGAGTTCAAGAGTTCAGCAACTCAGGGTGGCCAATCAGCCCACCCCGCAAGCAAAGCAGAAGCCGGTGCGCGCTTCTGTACAGAAAGGCGCAACTCCGAGTATTCGCCAGTGGCGTACCGTTCGGCACATATCGCAATTGGCGAAGGCAGCAACAGAGACTCTGCAAACAGTTTCATTGCCCAGACTACGCTGGCCGGATTTTTCGCTCACGACTTTTTCGTGGCAGAGCAGCCCATTCAGAGGTCTTCAAGTACGCATACGGAATCTTGGCTGGCGCGCTCGTACGGCAAGAATTCAGTGGCATTCCGACGCCGTTCGCAAGGTGACGTGGAATGTGGCAGCGGTATCGCTTTTGCTGGTGCTCGCGGTCGGAGCCTCGATTCTGCACCACAAGAACAACATTTCCAAGGCCAGTGATGCCACGTCTCAAGCGGCCACTCCCGTGTTGGCCCCCGCAGTTCGTGCCGTTTCGGACAGAACTGCCTTGGTTCCCGTTTCCAAGCCACAGGCGCAAAGATCTCTCCATGATGTGAATGCCCCTAATGCGGGGTTCACGCGGGTTCGCGTGGGGAAGGATGAGATCGATTACGTCACCGATGACGTCACGGTACGACATTTCCATTCCGTGTCGCCCACTGCGGAATCACACCACGGACCGAAACAGGTGAACATCGGACGAGATGTAACGGTGCGGTATTTCACCACTCCACAGTCTCTGAGGACGGGTCAGCCAACGTCCCTGACGGATGGATCGCTCAGAGACTGAATTTCCCCGCCGGCGGCTCACAAGCTAGCCACGCGCCTTTGCACCAGCAGGAAGTACAGCGCGAGCAGCACGAGCAACAATCCGTCCGTTCCCAAGACGATGGGGACGGTAAACCTGGGCACGAGCCATCCAGTGGCAAGATTCCCCATGGGCATGCCGCCGCGGAAGGCGCAGTTGTACACACTCATCACCCGACCGCGCATTTCATTGGTGGTAATCAACTGCACGAGTGAGGTGACGGTCGCAAAAACGGCCATCATCGATGCTCCTACCACCACTAACATGACGTAGGAAAAAGGCAGGAATCGCGACATAGAGAAGCCTGAAATTGCTATTCCCAGGCAGATCAGCATAGTCAAAGCGAAGCGCCCTTTGTTCTGGATATTGCCTTTCCCAGCGACCGCGAGCGAACCGCAAATGGATCCCACTCCCATCAGCGAAAGCAAATTCCCATAAGTTTCAGGTCCGCGGCGAAAAATGTCCTTCACGAATACAGGGATGTAAGTGCGCATCGGCATGCTCAGCGCCGTCATGAAGAAGGCCAGTACAATGAGCGCCTCCATCGATCCCTGCTGCCGCAAGAAGCGGATTCCCTGCTTGAGGCTGCCAAAAACCGATTCCTTAGTGGTCTGGGGCAGGAACCGCGCGGTGATCATCAGCAGCGAAATCACCGGCGCCAGGAAGGAAACGGCATTGAGCCCGAAGCACCATTTCTCGCCAAGCCTGGCCAGCGTGAGACCTGCGAGAGCAGGGCCTACCGTCACGGCAAGATTGAATTGGATGGAATTGAGGGCTATGGCGTTCGGCATGTCGTCCCGATCAACCAGCGTTGGAATCAAAGCCTGGTACGCTGGCCCGCCAAATGACTGGGCAATCCCCGAGATGAAAGACAAACACAGAATCTCCCACACGCGTACGATGCCGGTGGCCACAAGCAAGGTCAGTATGGCGGCACTCGCCATCTGAATGAATTGCGATACCAGCAGGATCTTGCGTCGCTCGGTCCGATCGGCCACTACACCACCGATCAACGAAAGCAGAAAAATGGGAATTCCGGCGAGAAACTGGTCGAGAGCGAGCAGGAAGGCAGAATGGCTCAGGCGGTAGATGAGCCAGCCCTGCGCCACGATTTGCATCCAGGTGCCGATACTCGAAGTACAGGCCCCAAACCACATCAGGCGAAAATCGCGATATTGAAAAGCCTTGAAAACCTTGCGGAGTGACGCTCTCATCCGGTGACCAGTTCCAGTTTCAGACCACTATCTTCGCACGAACAGGCGAATCCACAGGCAGCACGTGCAATGAATCAATGACTAAAGATGAACCAGAAGACAGCAGGATGCAAGATTGCACAAAGAATAGGCTTGTCAGCCGTTTTCGCCGAACAAAAACGGCAATGCCGCTGGGAAGCGGCGAGCCCAAGCTGATTCATGGTGAGTAGCGTCTTGCTCAACCATCAACTGAAAGCGTTGATCACTCAGCCCTCCACGGCGCAGGATGGCAGCCAATTCTCGTACATCGTCGACCATACTCTGGTCCCGATCCTCGCGTCCCGCTTCCGCAGTGCCCGTACCGAGAAATACGCGCTCCGGCCAGCGCCGTACAGTCCTACTCTGCCGGATCATTTGACGATTCGAAGCCCAAAGGGATGGGCTCTCCAGCAGCAACCGACCGAATATTCCGGGAGATACCGCAACCGTGTACAGGGCAATCAGCGCTCCCAAAGATGATCCGCCGAGCCCGGTATTTTCCGGGCCCGATGCAACCCGGTAATGACGTTGCACAAACGGCATCACTTCTTTGATCAGAAAGCTGGGATAGCGGCTTTCCTGCACCCGCAATATCATGGGCTGATAAGAACGATGCGGCATGTACTCGCGGATGCGATCCTTGCCGGCATTGTCGATGCCCACAATCACGAGTGGAGGAATCTGTCCTTCCCGGACCAGGCGATCGGCGGTCTCATCCACTTGCCACTCGACGCCGTTGAATGAAGTGGCGGACTCGAACAGATTCTGACCGTCATTCAGGTAGAGGACGGGATAATGACGCGTGACGTTTGATGGATCATCGTAACAGGGCGGGAGCCAGATTCGAAGGAACCGAGTGTTGCGAAAGATTCGGCTGGAGAATTTATGAATTCGCAGATCGCCGGTTGCGGAAGTTGCGCGAATTACGCCCGCAATCTCTGCCGGGGCTGCTTCCTGGTTTTGCTGCGTCTCTTCCATCCGGGATGTGCTTTCAGAATACAACGCAGCGCCATTACGGCCGGGCAACTCTGAATTTCAAGACCAGCGCCAGCAGGGTGATCATCGCAATCAAAGCAAGAGAGATTACACATAAGATGCACCACGTTGTTAGTACGTAGGCTTCGATGTACGTGAGATAGAGAGCATACGCGAGACCGGCAAGAGCTGCTGCCAACAGGCGCGTGGGAGTCTCAGCGCGAAACCTCCATAGGGTCGAGAGCAAGAAAATTGCGGCATAGCCAGCAATACCGATTAAGGCGACCGGAATTCCGAGCATGGTTGAATACTCACTCCGGTTCACAATGTCGCAATTGAGTTTTTGGCCGAAGTCGCAGTAGGTTGTCGCGCTCTTAGCAAAATGACGCTGCAAGGCGACGACGGAGTCGATGACTCCCGCCGCGGAGCAGATGGCAATGAGCAAGAAAATTGAGCGAGCGGCGCGCGACGATTCGGTCACGGCAAACCGCATCCTGTTTTGTCGCTAAGCTCCTGCAGTGAAAAGACACCTTGCTTGGGAGGATCCGTGCCGAACTGCCAACTGGGAAACAGCTTGACTCCCGCGGCCTTGCAGGCTGGAGGCATCTCTCCCGGCTTGTCCTTGATGGCGCACTCCTGGTATGGCACATAGCGGAATGCGGCGCCGAACATCTCCTTCTGTTCGATGCAGTGTGGACACCAGTAAAGTCCATACATCTTCGCCTGTTGCACGGCAAGACATTTCGCAAAAGAATCGTACTTATGGTTGCGGTAGTAGCGTCCGCCGAGAAAAGCAACGGCCAGCAACCCCAGAACAATAGCGTATCGCCAGACATTCTTATTGTTCCGTCCCTTGGACGGCTCGTCCGTGCGCTCCTGGTGCCTTTTCCGTCGCTCTTCCGACATGCTTTTTTATATCACGGCGACTAGGCAACAACGTTCAGTGCGTGCGGGAGCACATCGAGTTCCCGACAAGCCAGCGTGAGGACTTCTCCATCCACCATGACGTCTACCGGAGCATCCAGATCGAACTCAACGTGGGACACCGCCTGACACTCCGCCAGGGGATGTTGGATATGAGCGCCGTCATAGAGGCCAGGGAGATTGCGAATCAGCCCGAGCCGTCCAATTGGGCCCCAGCGTACGTACTCCACCAAGCCGTCGTCGGTTTTTGCGTTTGGAGCAATCATCATAGTTCCGCCGGTGAACTTGCTGTTGTTGAAAGTCAAAAACAGGCACGGGCGGCGGTCGAACTCTGCCTCATCCTTTACCCGGAGCGGAAAGGCACGGCGACGGAAACGAGCGAGTGTGAGAAAGATGGAACCGAAATATCCCAGTTCTCCCCAGCCGCTAAAGCGTCGCGCGCGCAAGGTCGCGACGTCCGCGGTAAAGCCGATGCTGAGAAGGTTTATGTAATGGATAGCTCCGGTCCGGTGGCGCAGGCGCATGATGTCGCATGGACGACAACGCTGCGCCAGGATGGACTCAATGGCGTACTCGACGCCGCGATCGCTGAAATCGCGCAGGAAGGAATTCCCGGTGCCCAAGGGCAAAAAACCCAGCTGCGCAGGCTCGCCGGTCGCAGCTTCGGGAAAAAGTCCATTCACGACTTCGTAAGATGTGCCGTCACCGCCGACGGCGATGAAGTTGCGAACTCCACGACCATAAGCAGCGCGTGCGATCTCGGTGGCCTGTTGGGGGGCATTTGTCTGGGCTACCTCAACTTGAACTCCACCGGCTTTCAGGCGGTCCAGAGCCGGCCCTAGAAGCTTGGCGCTCCGTCCACCGCCCGCGGCGGGATTCACAATTGCGAGATAAGTTCGTCCCAAGATAGCCGCCGTACCGCCAGATCCTGCACATCTCAGACAGGCAACAGTTACAGATTCACAATTGCAGCTCGTTCCAGAAAACTCCTGATCTCTTCGGCCAATGCCTGACGCTTTATTTTCATAGAGGCGGTGCGCGGAAAGTCTCTGTCCCAGATTACGTAGCCGTTGACGCGTTTGAAATCAGGAAGACACAGGTTTCGCGCGGAGATGCCTTGCAGTAACCCACTCTCCAATTCTTGATTCTGTTCCAGACGTAAGATCAGTACCAGGGATTCGCGTGCACCCAATTTTTTTTGCGGCCAGATGTAGTTGGCCGCGAATACTGAGTATTCCTTCACAGGAAGGCCGTCGAATACGGTTTCTATATCTTCCGGGTAGATATTCTTTCCACCCTCAGTCACGATCATATTTTTCTTGCGTCCAAACAATTGCAAGTGTCCATGATGTTCGAAGCGCCCCAGGTCACCCGTCAGAAGCCACCCGTCCACAATGGTCTCGAGGGTCAGTTCCGGATCATCCAGATAGCGAGACATTATGGTTTTACTGCGCACTGCCACCTCCCCGACTCCCTCTGCATCGGGATTCAAGATACGAACTTCCATTCCCGGGAGCGGCTTGCCCACTGTGTCTGCGCGAAAAGGTTTGAGATCGTTGAGAGTGATGGCCGTGCCCGCCTCAGTGAGCCCGTAACCGTTCACCACCGGAATGCCAAGATCGTAGAAGAACTGCATCGTGGAGGGTTCCATGAAGGCTCCGCCGGTGATCAGCGCTAACAATTCTCCACCGAATCCGCGATGTATATTCCGCAGCAGCATTCTGCTCAGCTTTACATTGGGGCGGCGGCGCGTGAGAAGACGGTTCGTTGCGATCATGCTATCCAGGAGCGCGCGTTTCCAGGGCGGGAGTTCGTCGAACTTGGCTCGAAGTCCCTTTTCCAAATTCTTAAGGATCATCGGAACCAAGGCCACATACGTAATGCGATAGCGAACGAAGGCATCCCGCACGAACTCGGGACGGAGCGTGCGTAAGTGAACAACACAGGCACCGCAAACAAAAGGACCGATGAATCCCACCATAAAATCGATCGCATGATTGGTGGGGAGAATGCTGAGATAGCGCACTCCCGGCCAGAACGGGTACCAGGCAGTGAGTGAGCGGCACTGTTCCAGATAGTTCTCATGAGTGAGCACGCATCCCTTAGGGCGGCCGCCCGTACCTGACGAATACACAATGCAGGCAGTGTCTTCTTTTTGCCGCATGACGAAGTCGGGCGCGCCTTTGCGCTTGAAATCCTCCCAGCGGAAGGCGCCGGCTAATTCGGCGCCCAAAGGAGCCTCGGTAACCAGCACAATCTTTGTGGCAATCGTCTGGAACTGGGGCGATTGCATGATGGCGCGCCACAGGTGGTACTCGACAACCAGAACTTTGGTTTTGGAGTGCGCCAGCAGTTGCAAGTGTTCTGCAGCGCTTAGTTTGTAGTCCAAAGGGACCAATACTCCACCGCAATAGAAGATTGCGTATGCCGAGATCAGCCACTTGGACTGGTTGGTCATAATGATCGCTGCGCGGTCATTGGCGTCGAAATCCGCGTCTTCTAGAGCGCGGGCGAGAGGAAGGGCCATTTCCTTGAAATCCGAGTACGTGAGCCGAAGCTTTTCGCGATCCCGCTCAGCCTCGATGAGGCACACCTCGCTGGAGTAGCGATCGAGTGCGTCGCGCAGGGCTGCGCCCAGACAGGTGTACTTAGTGAGATCGAGCATTAAAGCCTTATTTCACCACAGCAGCGCGGCAGACAGAGGAATGCTTAGTTATCAAGTCAACACCCAATAATGCATCTGACAGGATTGATCTGTGTCGACACCGAGCAAAAACCGTTGACCTACAACCGGGCCTGAATCTTGCCAGCAAGCGTGCGGAAGTCGCTTACGCCTTGAAGTTCGTAATCGGGCAACTCGACAGAGAAATGACTTTCCAGCTTGGTAAGCAAATCGAGTGTCTGCAAGCTATCAATGCCGAGGGCCTTGAAGAAATCCTCGTCGGGGGAGAGTTTGTCGCGGGGCACCTTGAAGTGCGCGGCGGCCAGATTGAGTATCTCGTCGAGAGTGTTGTTGGCTGTTGGCATAAACAGTCATTCTAATCCAGTCATTATCAAGGCAAGTACGGCTGGGCATCCGCGCTTTCCACGAATTTCTTCAGCCCTGCCTGCACCGCGGGCCGCTCAAACAGGTTGCAGAAGATATCGATCTCCGCTTTTAACTCTTCGTAAGGGATCGGTTTGATGAACCGTTTAGCGGCCGCGGAAGTTTCTCGATCAAACTTCCGTACCTGCGCGGCAGTTGCACGGGCGGCCCGCAGCGCTTCTCCCTCCGCGACTAACTGGCTGGCCAAACCAATCTGTTGGGCCTTGGCGCTGTTGAAACTGCGTCCGGTAAGCAACAGATCGCGGACCACGGCGTTGCCGACGTCCCGTTTCAGGCGCGGAATTCCACCGAATCCGGGTATAAGTCCCAGGCGCAATTCAGGAAAGGCGAAGCGGGCAGTCTTATCGGCGATGATCAAATCGCATGCCAATGCCAGTTCCAGTCCGCCTCCAAAGGTTACGCCGTGAACCGCAGCGATTGTCGTTAGTGGAGAGGCATCGATGGTGTTCAGCACACGATGGATGCGCTCCAAGAATTCGCGTACTCCGCGCGCCGCATCCGTTTTTTTCATTTCCTGGGATCGCCAATAGAGTTCGCGGAGATCGGCCCCAGCACAGAAACCAGCCTTCATCTCGCTGTAAACGATGACGGCGTGAAGCTGGGACTCAAGGTCCTGCAGTGCCCTGGAAAAAGATTCAAGGTCCTCAAGGGACAAAGAGCCAATTTCGTTGCACGGGCTGCGGTACAACGCAAGTTCGAGCACGCCGTCGTAAACCTGATATGACATGGTTTCGCCGCGTTTTATCACTTCAGCGGTACTCATGCTGTCCTCACCGCCTGGTACATGCTCTCAATCTCGTTGTTCATGCGAGCTGAGATGAAATCCCGCTTCAGTTTTCCATTGGCAGTCAGCATCCCGTTATCGATAGAGAAGGGCTCTTTGCGGAGACAAAACGCCCGCACCTGCTTATAGTGCGGGAGCTTTGGATTTACCGCCTCGAGCGCTGACTGCACCTGGTCGCGGCTCACGTCTCCGGTGACAATCGCTGAAAGGTAGCCGCGCCCGTTGCCGACAATGACGACCTGCGCCGCCGGCAATTGGTGCACGATTTCCTGTTCGATGGACTCCGGTGAGATTTTGTGACCGGATGCGAGCACGATCAGATTCTTGAGGCGCCCCACAATCCGCCAGGTGCCAGTCGAGTCCAGTTCGCCCTGATCCCCGGTATGAAACCACCCATCCCGCAGCACGTCGGCGGTTTGCTGTGGCCTTCTCCAATAACCCGGAAAAATATTAGGCCCGCGGACGATAATCTCGTCATTGTCACCGAGCTTCATCTCAATGCCGGAGATTGCCGGGCCTACGCGGGCGGGAACCGGATTGCGGGGATTGTCCATGGTGCAGATTCCAGTGGTCTCGGTAAGTCCGTACACCTGAAGAACGGGAATCCCCAGCATCCTGAAATAGTGCTGGGTTTCCGGCGTGAGCGGAGCCGATCCGCAGATCAAAGCCTTTATGTTGTTGCCAAACAGCTTTTTTCGGATGGCCGGAAACAGCAAGCGGTTAGCCAACCATTGCCAGGGAGAGACTGCGCCTGTACCAGAGCGAAACCATGCCGCTTTCGCCCGAGAGTAGATGACTTGCGCGACACCGCCTTTTTTCGCAATCTGTTCATCAACTCCGCGGCGCATACGCTCGAGCAACTGGGGAACGTTGAGCAAATAATGGGGTGCAACCACAGGCAAGTCGTCGGGGATCTTCGTCAAATCGGTATTGAAGGTGACCGGGCTGCCACGCAGCATGAAGGTCAATACCGCGATCCAGGACGCGCAAAAGCTCAGCGGCAAGTAATGAAAAATGCGATCCTCGCCGGTTCGCCCGCCCATTAGCATATCGAGACGCGCCGACGTACGGCTCAACATGAATCCAACATTTGCGGCAGTGAGGACCACACCTTTCGCTTCGCCGGAAGTGCCCGAGGTATAGATAATCGTAACCGGATCTTCATCGCGCACCTGTGGACGATCCAGCGAAACTCCCCCGGCTCCACGGAAGATCTCGTCAAAGACAAATTGCGGGGGGGCAGCAGACCATATCTGCTGGATGGCGTCTTTCAGAATCGCATCACCGCAACAGACCAATGAGGGGGTGCTGTCCTTCATCATCGCGACCAATTCCGTCGGAGCCTGGCGGTGATAGAGAGGCACGACAATCAGGCCTTCGGCGGTGGCCGCCAGGTCCAGCGCAATCCAGCGAATGCTGTTCGCGGCAAGCAGCGCACACCGATCTCCCTTGTTCAATCCTTTGGAGGCAAGAAAAGTGCGAGCTTGCTGGACCAGCGCCAGCAGTTCGGTTCCCGTCACTCCTGTGATCTGCCCGTCTCGAATCTCCTGCAGAACTGCAGTGCCTGCGGCAGATTTCAGTTGGGCAAAGATTTCTCCGACAAAGGGCATGTGTGTGCTGATGCCAATGACTAACTGTAAGTCGCGACGAGTTGCCGCAGCGATTCGGTCATCGGCGGCAGATAATCTTCCCAACTCCATTCACCCGTACGCGTGGGGAACTCCGGATAGCGGCGCTGGACTTCTTCCTCGAAATAGACTCCCATGCGCGCCATCACTTTCAGATTCCTGACTACAGTACGGGCGATGCCATCGGCGATTCGCTCGCCTTGTGTCGCAAGTGTTTCCAGGGCAGCGAGCAGTTTCGGCTCCAGGTCCGGGTCGTCCACGTTCATCAAAAGATCTTCGTGGCCACGTTCGCGCATGAGATTGCGAATACGCTCGTCCATGGTGATTCCGGCAGAGGGCACGAGACCCGGCATCGAAGTCACAATACCGTGATACCGCGACGATGCCATCATGTGGCACGACCTGAGAATGCTGACCAGTTCGTACATGTTGTACTGATCGGAGGTGAGCACGGGGATGCCGCCTAACCGCTCCGATATACGATTCGCGGGGCGCGCATCGAGCCGCTCGGTCGCTACCAGGATCACGAATACATTTCGCTTCTTCCGGAATGCGTTTACGGCATTGCCAATCGAGGACAGATAATGTTCATAGGCGCGGTCCGCCGCTAATCCTGAGTTGTGGAAGTATGGGCCCCTATAATGAGTCTTCTTGTATGCACCCGCCACCGTGTGCAGAGCAAGTTTCGCAACCGACGCCTTCACGGGCCATTCAAATGGATTGATGGGACAAACAACCAGAACTGGAGTGCGTCCGTCCCATCCTGATTGCCTTAACACGCTCTGCCCATATTCCGGGGGACGGGGCTGAAATGTCCATGCCGTGTCTGTACCCAACTCGGTGGGAACTCCCAGTTCGCGCAGCACGCTGCGGGATTCCTCATTGCGCGTGATTACCAGGGAATTGCGGCAGTAACGCGAACACATTTTCACCAACAGCGGGTCCATATGGCCGGCTTCGCCGCCGTAACCCACGGACAGCTTGTTTTCCGCCGCCGCGATGCCGAGAGAGCCAATCATCATCGTCGTCAGTGCGTTGGCGAACTTGCTCTTGAACATGGAGCCTTCGCAGGCGACCACGCCATGGTGCTTTGGTACTTCATTGGCGAGAAAAGGAGGAAAGATGTCCGGCAGCCGCACCTGGGCGGTATTTTCGAAATAACCCTTCGAACGTTCAAACTCGAACGTCATGCAGGTGAAGTCGCAATGCTCGGGGCCGAGGATGTAACGAATCTGCCGCAGCATCTCCTCCACACGAACATCGGATCCCATGTTGCGCGTTCCGTTGTATCCGGCGAAAAGGAGCTTTAGCTTTTCCCCGGGCTGCCAGGGCTTGCCCTTGCCCAGCATCCACCCGAGTCTCGCGCGTTCGATATTGGTGCTCACCCAGGCTTCCAGCATGAAATCCATCATGCGGCGGTACCTCCGCGGGCTGCGGGCCACGGCTGGTAGCGATACTCGAAATTATTTTCGCGGCTGAACTTCAGCAAGGGAAAGCTGTACTCGGAAAACGGAACCGGGCGGCGTCCTAATTCAGAGGTCACGCGAGTATTGTCGAACACGGTGTTCCACACCAGATAGGGCATGAAAACCTTCAGCAAGGTCGCTCCGCTGCCCAAGCGGCCTTTGCGATTGGAGAGTAATTTCACAGATCCAGTGAACGGCCTTTCCGTGAATGGAAGAAAGACAGGTCTACGCTTCTGTTGAGCCGCAGCCAAGGCTGTGGTCAATTCGCGAAAGGTCTGCGAGGGTGTGCCTGACGACAGATGATAGGTATCGAATTGCGGCTGATCTTTTTGATGCAGTGTGGCGATCGCATCGGCAACAAAATCCACATTCACCACGTCGATCTTGTCCTTCGGACGGAACGGAAGGGCCGGCAGGCCGGCGAGAAACACGAATGCCTTGACCATATCGAACTGCGTGGTCTCGGCGCGGCGGCTGTCACCCAGAACGATGCTGGGGCGGAATATGGTTTTCGGCGTGTCCGGCAGCAGGACCCTGGTCATGTGTTCACAGAACTTCTTAGTTCGTGCGTAGGGATCGTAGTCGGAGCGATCCCATTCGATAGCGTGATCCTCGGTTACGATTTCGTTCTGCCGCTTTCCGGCCACAGCCACCGTACTCACTTCGCTGAAGCGCCGCAGGCCGTGGTAATGCTCCGCATGGCGGGCCAACGTGA
This sequence comes from Acidobacteriota bacterium, assembly GCA_046723715.1. Classification (GTDB taxonomy): domain Bacteria; phylum Acidobacteriota; class Terriglobia; order Terriglobales; family Acidobacteriaceae; genus Sulfotelmatobacter. Next base: position 26,899 of record JBKOUZ010000090.1, read on the forward strand.
GAACTTCCAAAGTTCCACGCAGGTTCACATTCAAACAACTCTTCTCCGACTTGCGGTTCAGTGAGGCCGCACAGTGAATCACGGAATCGGTGGTATGCACCAGCCGATCGTACTCGTCGCGCCCCAGTCCGAATCCTGGAGCCGTCAAATCGCCGCAAAAGACGCGAACTCTGGTCTGCAAGTGCTCGTAGAAAAGAGGAAATTCCAAATGCAATTGCAAGGCGCGCCACAGGCGCAGACTCGCCTCCTGCGGATCGCGGGCGCGCACCAGCAGGTTGAGCGCGGCGCCGTGCCCTTCGAGAAGATTGGCGGCCACGTGTGCGCCGATGTATCCAGTGGATCCGGTCAGGAATATCGCCACGTTGCTCCGTTGGTCCCGGTCTTGACGGCATCGCCGTTCGCGGGCGCAAGTTGAAGGCTGCGAGGGGCTCGTGCTTCCAGCGGCCGTCCCTCTATCAATGGATAAGTCCAGCGGCGCAAAGCTGGGATGTGAATGTTGATCCAGTACTCCCACCAATCCAGCGAGCGGGTGTCATAACCGAACTGATCACGCTCCTCCGGGACGAGAGCATGGGAGAGCTTCTCGATATTCTCGGCGGCAAAATCGTGTTCATGAAGAAGAATGAAAGGCTCAAAGAGTTCGATGAGTTTCTCGACACGCCCCAGATTGCGTTCGGCCTTGACCAGCGGAGCCTTTTTGAGCGGCAGCGGCGACATGATCCTCTGAATAGACTTCACGATCGCCCTCTGCGCCGGGGCTGACATGCGGTTATAACGTGTCTTGGAAACGGGGATGGCGTCGAAGCGCAGGCGCAACCACGATTCGAGTCCCTCCTGCGCTCGATAGTGCTTGCGGTGAGCCAATGAGGTCAATTCGATGGAGCGGCCCATGTCGCATGGATTCGTCACGGAGGTTGCAAGCTGATACAGGGGGTCATGGCGACGTTCCATTACGGCCGCAGCGACCAGAGTCATCCCGGCGCAAACCGCATCTACGGGGATGATATCGAGCCGCTTGCTTTCCTTCGACGGCAATTGGCGAAAGTAGGTGCCGAGCAAGTATGACAGTGATGCCGAGGTGTTGATGCCTTCGTTCCAGCCGCTGAAAGGCTTGGCCACCGAGGTCTCGACAATCGCAGGACGAACCACGGCGACGGGGAGTCCGACGCCATAGGTCGCGATGAGTGACTCGGCCAGACTCTTGGTCAGTGTGTAGGTGTTCGGCCAGCCGAGTTCCTTGGCGCGGCGAGTTCCCGCCTCGGTCAGGTAGGTCTTCAGCCAGCGAACACGATTCTTGCGTACCTGATTCTCGAGCGCCGCTCCTTGCAGATTTTTGGCCGCATGCTCCTTGGATTGCGCTTGTAAGCGCAACACTGAAGTTACTTCCTCGGTCTCGGACAGCACCTCAGCCTTTTTCACCAATTCGTGCAACGAGCGCCATTCCTGCTCTGCATTGAAATCGGGCAATCCGTGGGGGTTGTAGTTGGCAACAAGTTTCTCGGGAACGCGCCCATCCTGTTCCCCAGCGACGTAGCAGGTGGACAAGTGCACGAGCCCGGCATGATCAGAGTTGCGAACGAATTCGAGGATATTGAGAGCGGCATCGGTGTTGGTCGTAAGAGCATCGCGCAGATCCGGATTGAAATCGGTCAGCCCGGAGCTGTTGATCACCAGATCCAAATTTCTTTGCAGATTACGGGCAGCGGGCTCGCTCAGTCCGAGGCCCGTCTGAGTAACGTCGCCTTCAAAGATGTCAATTCTGTCGCGCAGGAAATCCGGTAAACGCGGCCCATAACGCTCGAATAATGGGTCGAACACCGGCGAGTCTTCCAGCATTTTTTCGAAACGCTGCTCGGCTGGATTGGACTTCTGCTTGCGAATCAGCAGGTAAATTTTTTTCACTTCCGTCAGATCAAGAAGCGTATTCGCCAGCCATACCTTGCCGATAAAGCCAGTCACGCCGATCAGCATGATGTGCTTGCCTGCAAAAGCCCTGCGGACAGAAAAGCCGCGCGATTGCCGAGATCCGTCGAAGTAAACGATTGGCCGCCGCGCTGGGGCAAGTTTCCGGTCTGCGGGAACGATACCCGATCGCAATTCATCGAGCGAGACGTCCAAGTGACGCGCCAAAGTCTTGGGAGCCCGGCGTCCATCCGGCATATTGTCGTTGAAAGGCGCAAAAGCCCCGCGCGGACGGATCACGGGATTGAGCAGCCTGCCTGTCGCAATTCCGCTGCGAAAATCCAGGCGATTCGCGATGATGCGCCTCACGCCAAGGTGCTGGGCGAGCGGACGCATGATGTGGTCGAGTGCCTGGCTGACCAGGACAACGTCGGCACCAGCGCGAACCAGCTCCCTAACTTGTTCCGCGCCACGGTCTTTCAGATGTGGCTTGAGCTTGTACTGGAAGTATTCTTCGCCCAGCAGATCGAGCCTGTCCTTGCTGACTCCCCGCAGCACCGTATGAACCATGCGCGTAGCGAACTTACGGTTGGTGGAGTACAGAATGGGACGCAGAACTGCCATCAGAAAGATCAGTCCCCGGCGACGCAGGCGTCCGGTGAAAGTCTGGGCGTTCCAAGTGAAAAAAGCCACTGGCCTGACAACAGTGAGGTCAAGAAGGCTTCCTTCCACACGCCAGTAAACCGTCGGGCTGGAATTGTGGTTTGACTGATCCAAGATTGCGTTCGTCCTTATGAGTTGCGGCGTAAGTAGGCAGACGAAGTTCCTATTGTAAACGTTCAAACGATTGGAACGAAGGGGGAAGCCAGTCAGGCATCTGCCCGCCGCCGTCCGACGACGAGTGCAACTATGCCGCTGACGGTGACGGTGGCAGCGATGGCCAACAGTCCTCCGCGAAAGCCTCCATTGGCATCCCGGAACAAACCGATGATATCGGGACCAAAATATCCTCCTAAGTTGGCCAGCGAATTGATCATGGCAATGCCCGCCGCGGCAGACAGGCCAGCCATGCTGGACGTAGCCATAGCCCAGAATGGGCCCACCATGCCTTCGGCGAACGCCATGCCCAGTGCAAGGCCGATTACGATGACCAGGGTAGAGCCGCCATAGCCCGCGAGGGCGAGTCCTGCACCCGCGATGAAAGCGGGAATTGCGGTGTGCCAGCGGCGCTCGCCTCGGCGATCGGACAGTATTCCAACCAGGACCATCGCAACCACCGTGACAAGGAAGGGAAAAATAGCGATCACGCCAGTCCAGAGATAACTCAGTCCAGAGGAAGAGCGGATAACGCTCGGCAGCCACAGGGTCACTCCGTACATGGTGGTTGAAACACCGAAATACACAATCGAGAGCAGCCACATTCTGCCGCTGAAGAGCACAGACCAGAAACTACTCTGAGGCACGCGGGCCTCGACCTGGCGCTCGCCTTCGAGCGTTTGCAGCAACCAGGTTCGCTCGCTTTCAGTAAGCCATTTTGCGTCGCGCGGCCAGTCACAAAGAGTGAAGAACACCATCGCGCCCAGGATGATAGCCGGAAGACCCTCAATGAGGAACATCCATTGCCATCCGCTAAGACCTCCGCCGTGGAGGCCCAGTAATGCACCCGAAACCGGACTACCGATGACGCCGGCCAGCGGGTTTGCGGTCATGAACCACGCGACCGCCCGAGCGCGTGCCCGGGCTGGAAACCAGCGTTTCATGTACAGGATGATGCCGGGAAAAAATCCGGCTTCGGCCGCCCCCAGCAGGAAACGCATGGCATAAAAGCTGTGTGGGCCACGGATGAAGATCATCAGGCACGAGATCACTCCCCAAAGGACCATGATGCCGGTGATCCAGCGGCGCACTCCGAATTTCTCCAGCAACAAATTGCTGGGAAGCTGAAAGAAGAAGTATCCGGCGAAAAAGATGCCGGCAGCGCGTCCGTACACCCGATCGCTCAGGCCAAGCTGATCCCGCATTTGAAGAATGCCGAATCCTACGTTGATTCGATCCAGATACGCGACGATGTAGAGAAGAAACAGGAAGGGCATCAGCCGCCACATCAGGCGCGAGATGACGGCGGACTCGAGGTGCTCGGAAGTTGCATCCAAAGCTGGTTCCATCGGTGCTAAGCGGAGTACCGCACCCGCAGTGCGAGGATTCTACCCCAGTCCGAGTTGCTTCCGAATGGAATCGACAATTTGCAGAGGGTCTTGCCGAATGTCAACGACAATCGCGACTTCGGGTTCTTCCAGATCTGCGATCTGGCTGGTCAAAATCGACTCTCCGGCGAAGTGTCCCTGACGGGCGTGGAGGCGTCCTGCTATCAACTCAGGACTTCCCTTCAAGTAAACGAAGCGGACCTCCGGCGCCACGCTGAGTTTTTCGCGGTAGCTGCGCTTGAGGGCGGAGCAGGCCAGCACGGCGTTTTCGTTCTCCGCGATCCAAGCTTCGATTTTGTGGCTCAGCGAATCAAGCCAAGGGGCTCGATCCGCATCGGTGAGAGGGATGCCTTGTCGAATCTTTTCGATGTTGGTCGGGGAATGAAAACTATCGGCATCGGCGAATTGCCAGCCCAACTGATTGGCCAGAAGAGTACCTACAGTCGTTTTTCCGGCGCCTACGACCCCCATGATGATGACGATCATGCTTGATGGATGGCGTCTATTTCCTGGAATATTTCCTTTGCGCGCCGGTTCGGCCATTCTCCACTGTGAAGGTACCGTCCTTCGCTGCTAGTACTTTGAGGAGCTTTCCTTCGCAGTTTTCTTTAACGTTGGCAATGCGCTCGGCATCGATGTTGTGATCTCGATCGGACTCCTGCGCATAATGAAGCTGCCATACATCCTTCAACCCGGGAGCGTCATGAACGATTTGCCATGCGGCAGGACTGGCTCCTTTGCGCGGCCCGCTATTGAAAATCGCGACCTGCGGATGCAGAGCCCAGACCAGCGCCTTAGGATTGGAGAGATCCCCACCATGATGTGTTACCAAAAAGAGGTTGACTGTTCCCAGCAGATTATTGGGGCAGGCGAGTTCAAGTTCTTTTTTCTTAGTGAGGTCGCCGAGATCGAGGAAACGGAACTGGCCGTAGGTGACCATCAATCCTACGGAACGCGCGTTCTCGGTCGCATCCACGGTTGCCGGGGGTTCTGCAGCACAGTAGGAATTCGCCTCGCCTGAGCCAGGCAATGGGCCGGTAATGTGTTCACCGGCCGCAGTGATTACGAGAACTTGAAGTCCTTTGATGGGTAGTGTCCACCCCGGTTTAACCACCACGTGGGCATGCCCCGCAATGGCTTTTTCATAGGCCGTGTAGTCCGCACGGCTTACCTGGGAATCCTCGAGGTTCGGCCCATGATCGACGAAGGTGCCGATCTTGAGGCCGTCCACCAGCTGGGGCACACCGCCGACATGATCACGGTGATAGTGCGTGATCAGCACGTAATCGATTTGCTTCAGACCAGCCTGGTGAGCGGCACCCAGTATGCGGTCAGCATCGCGCCCTTCGTATCCTGGCCAACCGGTGTCGATCAGCAGCGACTCCCCAGCTGGAGTCACTAGCAGCGTTGCCTGTCCGCCTTCTACATCGATGAAGTAGATCTGCAACGGCTTACCCACTTCCGCCGCTTGTCCGATCGGAACGATTGTTACGAAGCACAACGACAGAATTGCTGTTAGCCCTGCGCGCATGGAAGGATTTCCTGATGTTGAAATGTGGGAAGATTATGCCATGCAACCCGGCCTCCGACAGGCCGGATCGCGACTCCCGCTGTGAGTCGCGGGATGTGTTAGCCTAGGTTCACTGGCAGGTTGGGTTTAGCTGAACCTCCGCCATTGATCAGAATACGAATGCAATGGTTGAGCGCGTAGCAGAGTGGGGTCCGTACGGGCTCGTTTGATAGCAACCCAGGAATCGCCTTTCGATAACTTACAACTGGCCATCATGAGCTCGACCACAGTGCCTACCAGCGGCCTTCGCACCCGGGCCACCTCTGTCTTGCAGGATTATGCGGAGTTAATCAAGCTGCGCGTGACCAGCTTGATTGTAATGACCGCCTGGTGCGGTTATTTTTTCGGGGCACACAAAGCCAATGTTCCGTGGCTGAGTTGGGGGCTGTTCCACTCATTGTTTGGGATCGCGATGGTTTCAAGCGGCACGGCGGCGCTGAACGAAGTGATGGAGCACGATATAGACGGCTCGATGCGGCGAACTGCTCTGCGCCCGCTCCCTACGGGACGCATGAGTTTGTTCCACGCCACGGCACTAGGCTTGCTCACTTTGCTCGGCGGCTCCATCTACCTGGCGGTATTCACCAATCCGTTAACTGGACTGCTTACTCTGCTGACTTCGCTCGTATACCTGGCGGCCTACACACCGCTTAAGCGCGTCTCGCCGATCTGCACATTTATTGGCGCTTTCCCGGGAGCAATGCCTAGTGTGCTGGGCTGGACCGCCGTCCGTGGGCAGTTGGAGTGGGGCACGCTGGTGCTATTCGCGATCCTCTTCGTATGGCAGTTTCCCCATTTCTTTTCTATCGCGTGGCTCTATCGAGAGGATTACGCCAAGGGCGGCATAAAAATGTTGCCGGTCGTAGAAGAGGACGGACGTTCGACCGCGCACCGGATTCTGGCTTATTCCGTCATGCTGATTCCGATTAGCGTACTACCCAGTTTCATGGGAATGGCGGGAACGATTTATCTGGTGGGAGCAGTGATATTGGGCTTAGCGCTTCTTTATGTTGGAATGCGGCTGGCGGTCCTGAATCTTCCCGTGGCTTCGGCGCAGTCGAAGAAACGCGCCCGGCAGGTATTGCAGGCCACGGTGATCTATTTGCCGGTGCTTTTCGCCCTGATGATGGTGAATTCCCTCAAGCCGTGACCAAACTGCTTTACTTGCCTCCCGCCTTGATCCTGGTCGCGAACTCAAGTGGTGGACCCAGATTGTCGGGCAGCGTACCTGTCAACGAATCCAGAAATGCCAGCAGATCATCGCGCTGTTCGAAGCTCAAGAAATCCAGCGCACGCATCTCTTTATCGAGATGCGGATTGCTGTTTCCGCCGCCAATGTAATGGCCCAGAGCGTCTCTGAGGGCTGGAAAGGATCCATCGTGCATGTAAGGAGCGCGATGCGCAACGTGGCGCAGAGTGGGGGTCTTGAAAGCGGCGTAGTCTGCATCGTCCCTGGTCTGCTCAAAACGACCGCGGTCGGGAAAATCGCCGTTCGCGTCGATGCCGATTCCGAGGTTATGAAACTTGTTATCGGTAAACAGCGCGTATTCTTTTCCGATCGTGTGGCATACCGCGCAATTCCCTTTTTTCGGGTCGGTAAAAATCTGCAAGCCGCGCTGCGCTGCAGCCGACAGGGCTTTCTTGTCGTGCCCGTAGTAGAAGCGGTCGAACGGAGAGTTTCCGCTGAGCACGGTACGCTCGAACGACGCAATTGACTTGACGACCAGGTCGATGGTGATCTGTTCGGTCCCCCAGGCCCGCTTGAACAATGCAACGTACTGGGGATTCGCCTGAACCCGCTTTACAACGTCCGCGTGCGTCGACGCCATCTCCACCGGGTTCACCATGGGCCCCTTCGCCTGCTCCTCGAGAGTGGGAGCGCGGCCATCCCAGAACTGGAGAGCGTTGTACGCGGAGTTAATTACTGTAGGGGAGTGTCGAGCGCCCTGCTTTTGTCCAACGCCCAAGGAAAACTTATTACGATCAGCGAACCCTGCTTGCGGCGAATGGCACGACGCACACGAGATCGTATTGTCGGCCGACAACGCTGGGTCATAGTAAAGTCGCCTGCCGAGCGCCACAGTTTCTGCCGTAGGAGGATTGTCGGCCGGTACGGGCAGCGGAGGCAAGCCCAGAGGTACTTTGATTTGCAGAGGTTTCCCAATGGGCAGTACCGAACTGGGTTGGTCTGCAGGGCGACTCAAAGCACTGGTCGGACTATATGTGACCGCAAATCCCACGAGGGCCACGAAGAAAGCGAACAGTATGATGACGCGAATCTTTTCCAAACTCATCGACGACCTCTACACCTACAAGGAAATGCTAAAACTTGAGCGTAGCCCTGCCTGTGCTTGCCGTCACACTTGAGCGTGAGCAGCGGATCACTTGTCAAAGCGGAATGTCCACCGTCGTAAAATGCAGCGAGGCACGAAATTGAAACTAACGGAAGATCCGCATCGCAGGTTCAATGCTCTGAGCAACGAATGGGTGTTGGTGTCACCCCATCGCACGACGCGTCCCTGGCAGGGCGAGGTCGCGAAGCTGAAAACCACACCTGAGCCCGAGTACGATCCCAATTGCTATTTGTGCCCTGGCAATGAGCGTGCCGGAGGGGCCCGCAATCCGAAATACGAGACGACCTTTGTTTTTGAAAATGACTTTGCAGCCCTGAAACCGCAGACGCCGCGCGACCGCATTGATGTCGACGATCTGGGACTACTGGTGGCGGAAGGGGAGGCAGGCAGTTGCCGCGTAATTTGTTTCTCTCCGCGGCATGATCTAACTCTCGCAACCATGTCGCCGGACTCCATCGAAATTGTGGTTCGGACGTGGATGGAACAGTTCCGCGAACTGGGTGGCATCGACCGTATCAAGCATGTACAAATCTTCGAAAACCGCGGCGCGATGATGGGCGCTAGCAATCCACATCCTCATTGCCAGATCTGGGCAACATCTTCGATTCCGCAGGAACCCGCCAAGGAGTTGCTCGCCCAGCGAGCCTACCTGCAATCGCACGGTAAATGCCTGCTGTGTGATTACATTTCACTCGAAAGCCGCCAGCGAGCGCGAATGGTTTGCGAAAACGATGGATTTGTTGCCCTCGTGCCCTTCTGGGCTGTGTGGCCCTTCGAATTACTGGTGTGCAGCCGCAGGCATCTGCAAAGCATGAACGAGCTCCCACCCGAGGACGCTTCTTCGCTCAGCCGTATTCTTCATCAGGTGACCGCAACCTACGATAAAGTGTTCGATGTCCCGTTTCCGTATTCCATGGGATTTCATCAAGCGCCTTCTGACAGCCAGCAGCACCCGGAGTGGCACTTCCACGCACACTTCTATCCACCTCTGCTGCGTTCGGCGACAATTCGAAAGTTCATGGTTGGATTTGAAATGCTGGGAACTCCCCAGAGAGATATCACGGCCGAGATCGCGGCAGAACGGCTGCGTCAACTCGCAACCGCCTAGATGCAAAACTTTAGTGGACGCATACTTTTCAAACGAGGTTCATTATGAGAACTGGCGTCATGAAGATAGTAATCATCACCTTTGCGGCTTTGTTTCTGATGCTGAGGCAGGCTTCTGGACAGGCGACGTCAATACCTGCCTCGCGCCAAATCGCTGCGGAGGAACTGGTGAAGTTGCTTCAGCATTCGGGAAAGGAAACACCGTTGCTGATTCAGGTTGGCTCACACGTGCTGTATGTGCAGGCCCATATACCCGGCTCTGAATACATCGGACCGGCGTCGAGCGAGGCGGGGCTGCAGCAACTGCGGAAGCGCGTGCAATCGCTGCCGCGGACAAAATCCATCGTGCTCTATTGTGGATGCTGTCCCTGGAGCCATTGCCCGAATGTGAAGCCTGCCGACGATGCTCTTCAGGCCATGGGATTCACAAAGGTAAAGGTACTCTATCTTTCCGACAACTTTGGCGCGAATTGGGTGGAAAAGGGTTACCCGACGGCTAGAGGCGAGTGAGACTTGTCATCCACTCGCAAGCTGACGATTGCCGGGACAGCTGTGGCCGCAGTGCTGCTGGGCGTGCTGTTAGGGAAACACATCCGACCGGGTAGCCACTCGACTGCCAAGCAACATCCGCTTGCTCCGGATTTCACGCTAATGCAGCTGGATGGAGAGCAGCTAACGCTTTCTTCCTATCGCGGCAAGGTGGTGCTGCTGGATTTCTGGGCGACATGGTGCGTTCCATGCCGCGAGGAGATCCCTCGTTTCGTCGAACTTCAAGATAGGTACCGCGAGCGTGGGCTCCAGATTATTGGGGTTTCAATGGACGACAGTGTCGACCCGGTGCGCCCGTTCGCGCAGCAATTCCACATGAATTATCCCGTGGTAATGGGCAACGCCAAGCTCGGCGAAGAGTATGGCGGAGTGCTGGGGCTGCCGATTGCTTTTTTGCTCGACCAGGATGGCCGGATTGTGAAGAAACACATTGGAGCGACTGCCGTTGAGGTGCTCGACAGAGAAATCGTGCCTCTATTGCCGAAATAGATAGCTTCAGAATCCTCAGACAATCAGCCACTTACACGTGAAAAACCTCATCACCGTGCCCAATCACAGCGGTCTGTGATTCTAATCGTCGTTTCCCCCCAAACACCGAGCTAGCCTCGTAAGTTCGCCGTCGCGATCACCGTCGGCACGGACACCTTGGTCCCTGCCGGCCGAGATGCAGCGAGCCCACCCGGAGAAGGCATCCGGGACCCTGTATGAGAGAGACTGTCCAGCGCCTGTGGCCGGAGATCGAGTGGATCAGCGATCTCCAATTACGAGTGCAAGTTACTGAAACCTGGATCAAGGCGCTGGAGCGCAGCGCACTCAAAGCCACGGATCTGAACGACATTCCTTTCACTTTGCTGGTGCCCAACTGCCCTGTCTCCTTCATGGAGCACAAGCGTTGCGTGGTGCACATCGCCCGCGACAGCGCGGTGGCAATGCAAACGTTCATGGGACATGCTCTGCCTATCGACCTGGACACAGTCATCGCCGGCGCGATTCTTGCGGATGTAGGGAAACTCCTGGAATACGAGTTGGGCCTTGACGGTAAAAGCCGGCAAAGCGAGCGCGGAGAAGCGTTGCGTCATCCTTTTACGGGAGTTGCGCTGGCGCTCGAATGCGGCATTCCTGATGCGGTATGTCACATCATTGCGGCTCATGCGGCCGAGGGCGATTTAGTGAAGAGAACGACCGAAGCTTTCATCGTGCACCACGCCGATTTCATGGCGTTCCTGCCATTCAAGAATCCGAAGAATATGCGAGCAACATAGGAGTTTCCTTGACCAACTCGAATTCAACCCCGAGAGAAACAATCACGGCAACTATGGCCCGCTGGGCGGCGGGCCTGGGTTTCGGAGACCTTTCCGCGGAAGCGGCGTATCAGGCAAAGAGATTTCTGCTCGATTCTCTCGGCTGTGCCCTGGGTGGGTATCAGCAGCACGACGTCAAGATCGCGTTGCAAGTGATGAACGAGATCGCGGGTCGAGGACTCGCAACCGTAATCGGCACCGGAAAACGAGTCGACCCGGTCTCCGCCTCGTTGGCTAATGCGCTGATGATCCGCTGCATGGACTACAACGACATTTACTGGAAGCAGGATCCGTCGCATCCATCTGACATCTTTCCCGCGGCACTTGCCTGCTGTGAACGTGCGCGCAGCGATGGCAAGGAGCTTATCGTTGCCTTGGTGCTGGGCCATGAATTCGAGATGCGTTTCTGCGAGGCCGCTTTCCCGGGCATCCGCGAGCGCGGCTGGCACCACGCAACACTGACGGCATTTGTCTCGCCGATTGTGGGGGGACGGGCCCTGCACCTGACATGGGAGCAGATTCAGCATGCCATCGGGATCTCCGCCAGCCGCCATTGCACTCTGGGCGCGGTCACTGCCGGAAAACTGACGATGATGAAGAACACGGTGGATCCCATGGCAACACAGAGCGGCGTCCTGGCCGCCCTGCTGGCTGAGAAGGGCTACACCGGGCCAGAGCATGTAATCGACGGCAAAGAAGGACTCACTCACGTTTACAAGCCAGACTGGAAGCTCAATATCCTGACTGACGGCTTGGGCGAATCCTGGCGCATCACGCAGTGCGGAATGAAGGCGTTTCCCACCGAAGCCTTGACTCACACTGCAATCTCCGCTGTCCTCGACCTGGTTAAGGCCAACGACCTGCATCCCGAGAACGTCGAGAGAATCCAGATTCGATCGTTAGCACGCGCCGCCGACATTCTCTCCGACGCCAGCAAATACGATCCACAGACAAGAGAGACTGCGGATCATTCCCTGCCCTACGTGATCGCAGCAGCGTTAGTGGACCGGCAGGTCACTCCGGCGCAGTTCACCATGCAAAAGATTATGGATCCGACGATCCGCGAACAACTTCGGAAGGTGCAAGTGGTCGCCGATCCCGAGATCGAACAAGTGTTTCCAGCATTACAGAGGGTAATCGTGCACATCGACACAAGAGACGGACGCTCATTCAAAAAACAACTGGATTATCCAAAAGGGGATCCTCGCAACCCGCTCACCGATTCTGAAGTTGAAGAAAAATTCGCCGCGCTAGCGGAGGGCGTTCTGACCCCCGCTGCGCAGGAGAAAGTCAAAGAAGCAGTCTGGAATCTGGAGCACGTTGATTCAGTGGCAGAACTCATGGCACTCATGGAAACCGACGTTCGCCAGGCAAATACCGCAAAGGTGAAACCGAAGGCACGGTCGAAAGCTGGCAAGCGCACTACGGTGCTGGCCTAGAAAGCGGACCCGTGGTCGGCCCTCGGGAGGCGAAAGGACTGTTATGTCTCAAACCATTGTCGAGAAGATCGCGCAAGGGCACCTCGCCGAAGGGCCGAACCGTCCACTGCGAACCGGTGATTTTGTTTCCATTCGGCCGCTGCACGTGATGACGCATGACAATACATCAGCCGTGATGAGTAAGTTCAGGGCAATCGGTGCAAAAAAGATTCATGACCCGAAGCAACTGGTCTTCGCCCTGGACCACGATATCCAGAATCAGGACGAGTCCAATCTAAAAAAGTACCGCTCGATTGAGAGCTTCGCTGCGGAGCACGGAGTCGATTTTTACGCGGCCGGAGCCGGCATTGGGCACCAGATCATGATTGAGCGCGGATACGTGCTGCCGGGCTCATTCGTTGTAGCTTCGGACTCGCACTCCAATATGTATGGCGCGCTTGGAGCGGTGGGCACGCCGATCGTCCGGACCGATGCAGCAGCGGTGTGGGCGACGGGAGAATTCTGGTGGCAAATCCCGCGCACGATCCAAGTGGTTCTCGAAGGGAGCCTGCCCGAGGGCGTCAGTGGCAAGGACGTGATTATCACGCTGTGTGGCCTCTACAACCATGACGAAGCCCTCAATGCCGCGATCGAATTCACAGGCCCGGGCTTGGCCAGCCTTCCGATGGACGCGCGTTTCTCGATTGCTAACATGAGCACCGAGTGGGGACCGATTGTCTGCTGGTTCCCGGTCGATGACGTTACGCTCTGCTATTTGAGAGACACACACGAAAAGCTCAAAGACCAGGGGCTCGAGCGATTTACGGAAGAAGACATCGAGCGCTGGACCCGGACTCGTCCGCAACCAGACGAAGATGCGGGTTACGCCGCTCGCATCCGGCTCAACCTTAGTCAGGTCACCCCTCATGTTTCTGGGCCGGACACGGTGCAGAGGATGCAGTCGGTGCCGGAGATCGAGAAGCAGAAGATTACGATTCAGAAGGCGTACCTGGTCTCGTGCGTCAACTCGCGGCTAGAGGACCTGGAAGCTGCCGCATGGGTACTGTGTGGCAGCAGGGTCGCTCCTCACGTGAAGTTCTATGTGGGGGCGGCGAGTGCCTGGGTGCAGAAGGAGGCGGAGCGCCGAGGTGTCTGGCAGGCCCTGATGCATGCTGGAGCGATTCCTCTGCCGCCGGGCTGCGGCCCTTGCATCGGTTTGGGCGCCGGACTTCTAGAAATTGGCGAGATTGGAATCTCAACCACAAATCGCAATTTCAAAGGCCGCATGGGTTCGCGGGACGCGCAATGCTACCTGGCGAGCCCGGAGGTGGTTGCGGCATCGGCCCTGGCCGGTTACATACGCGGGGCGCGGCGATTCCCGGATAGGAAGCCCGAGCGCCGGTATGAAGAACTGAAAGCAAATCCGATTGCCAGCGAGAACGTAGAAATCCTCCCCGGATTTCCTGAGCGCGTCCATGGACGCTTGGTTTTCATGCCGCAGGACAATGTCAACACCGACGCGATCTATGGCAAGGATTACACCTATCGCGACAACATGCTTCCCGAGATGATGGCTCGCGTCGTCATGGAGAATTACGACCCGCAGTTCGCACAGCGGGTGCAGGCCAGAGATGTAATCGTCGGCGGGATGAACTTCGGGACGGGATCGAGCCGCGAACAGGCCGTTACGTGCCTGAAGGCAAAAGGCATTCCTCTGATTATTGCGGCAAGTTTCTCGCAGACCTACCTGCGCAACGCTTACAACAATGGTTTTTTATGCATTGAAGTCCCCGGGCTCGTAAGGAAACTGCGCGAACAGTTCGCTACGGAAATTGCGGCGAACGAGAAGACGATCATTGCGGGAGACCGCATCGAAGTCGACTTCACCACGTGCAGGGTGACATGGCGCAGCCACTGTTTTGGATTTCCGGCGTTGGGGACTGTGCCGCAGTCTCTGGTGATCGCTGGCGGCGCCGAGAATGTCGTCGCCCGCAAACTGGCACTGAAACAGCCGAATCCGGAACTGATTCATTCAGGAGATTGAGCAGATGGCAAAACACACAGTCGTGACCATGCCTGGAGACGGAATCGGTAACCAGGTCCTCCCCGAAGCGCTGAGGCTTTTGAAGGCGGCCGGGTTTGATGCCGAATTTATTCACGCCGACATCGGCTGGGATTGCTGGTGCCGCGAGGGCAACGCCCTGCCCCAGCGCACCATCGATCTCCTGGCCAGGCACCGGCTTGGACTCTTTGGAGCAATCACTTCAAAGCCAAAAAAGCAGGCTGAAGCAGAGTTAAGGCCCGAACTCCGCGGCAAGGGTTATTCGTACTTCAGCCCGATCGTCACCATGAGGCAGAAGTTCCAGCTTGATACCTGCATTCGTCCCTGCATCTCGTTCCGGTGCAATCCGCTGAATTTCATCCGTAAGCGGACCGACGGCGGCTTTGAAGAGCCGTTGGTAAACGTCGTCGTTTTCCGCCAGAACACCGAAGGGATGTATGCCGGGGTGGAATGGACTAACCCCCCCGAACAGGTTCGCGGCGCGCTGGCGACGCATTCGAAATTCAAAGCATTTGCTTCAGTGCCGGGATCCGATCTGGCCATTTCGGTTCGAATCATCACGCGAGGGGCGGCCCACAAAATCTGCAAGGCGGCATTCGAGTGGGCCAGGAAGAATAGCTATAAATCGGTCACGATTTGCGAGAAACCGAATGTGCTGCGCGAGACGTCGGGATTGATGGAGGACGAGGCCAGGGCAGTCGCCAAGCAGTACCCAGAAATCGCGCTCTGGTCAACGAACATTGACGCGCAGACGATGTGGCTTACCAAGAATCCCGAGCACTATGGCGTCGTGGTGGCTTCCAACTTGTTCGGCGACATCATTTCCGATGCCTTTGCAGGATTGATCGGTGGCTTGGGCTTTGCCGCGTCCGGCAATATTGGTGATGAAGTTGCCGTCTTTGAACCAACGCACGGATCGGCGCCGAAATATGCCGAACTCGATCCGCCGATCGTTAACCCCATCGCGATGTTCCTCTCGGCGGTGATGATGCTGGAACACATCGGAGAGATTGAGAAGGCGCGCCGCATCCGGGAAGCTATCGCCGCCGTCATTCAAGAAGGCAAAGTTCGCACCTACGACATGATGCGTATTCCAGGAGGGGCACAAGCAATTGCGCGGGGGGCGGCAAGTACAGTGGAGATGACGGACGCGGTTCTCGAAAAGCTTGCCCCAGCCAGAGAACTCTCGTTTGCCGGCGCAGAGCGGGGCTCGCATGGAAGTTAGTCTCAGGATGGCAGCTTTAGGAGGATCTCGGTGCATGACAGGGCGCTAGTGGCCGAGGCGGGGCGCAGCGGCCCCGAGGTGCGCTCCGATGTGCGAGTGCGAATCGAAGCCCGCGAGCGCGGTACGATTGAAATCAACCTGCATTCGCGAGTCGAACCTTACTACGGCGACTCGATTCGTCGCCAGGCTGAGTCAGTTCTGGAAGAACTCGGAATTCGTCACGCTGATGTGCAGATGGAGGATGAGGGGGCTCTGCCTTTCGTGATTTCGGCACGTCTCGAAGCTGCAGCGCGGCGGGCGGGCCTGGGCGAGGGCACGCGCGTACTCCCTGACAGAGTTACACTGCCACCTGCTTCGGTTCGCGACCGCATCCGGCGATCGCGTCTTTATGTTCCGGGAAGCGAGCCGAAGTATTTCATCAATGCCGCACTGCACGGAGCAGACGGCGTCATTCTCGATTTGGAAGATTCCGTACATCCCAGCGAAAAGGATACCGCTCGACTGTTGGTAAGAAACGCGCTGAGAGCAGTCGATTTCCTCGACTGCGAGCGCATGGTGCGCATCAATCAACTTCCGCTGGGACTGGAGGATTTAGACGAGGTCGTGCCGGAATCTCCAGACCTCATTCTGATCCCAAAAACCGAGACTCCAGACCAGGTCATGGCCGTCGAGAAGCGAATGGCCGAGGTAAAAAGTGCTTACGGAATCACGCGGGCGACATGGCTTATGCCGATTCTGGAATCGGCGCTCGGGATTGAAAATGCTTTTGTCATTGCTAAGGCCAGCGAAAAGACTGTTGCCATCACAATCGGCCTGGAAGATTACACGGCCGACTTGGGGGTAGTGAAAAGCCGGGACGGCGCCGAATCGCTCTTTGCGCGGCAACGGGTCGTAAATGCCGCCCATGCGGCGGGGGTGCAGGCCATCGATTCCGTCTTTGGTGATTTGGGGGATCTCGAAGGCCTGCGAGCCTGGGCAGCGAAGTCTCGGGCGCTGGGGTTCGAAGGGATGGGATGCGTGCATCCGCTTCACATTCCCGTAATTCACGAAGCTTTCGCGCCGACCTCGGTAGAAATCGAGCGTGCACGCAAAGTCGTCGCGGCATATGACGATGCACAAGCAAGAGGCTTGGCCGTCGTCAGCCTGGGTTCGAAGATGATTGACTTCCCAGTCGTACAGCGCGCGTTGAAGCTCATGGCTCGTGCCCAGGCCATGGGCCTAGTCAACTGATGTTGGAGCCCTCATGCCAGTCGCCGAAAAAACAGAACTGATCACCAACGCCGCCGGGAGGGTCGTTCCAGAGATGGTCAACGACCGTCATCAACTCCCTTATATGGGAGTTGGCAAATACCATCCAGGCGGCCGCAAGGCCTCGGCTCCGATTCGCATCGCGGCCGAATATCCGGCTAATGGGGACAAGGTAGTCCCGGATCTCGAAACTGCCCTACGCAAATGTGGCTTGCGCGACGGGATGGTGCTGTCCTCGCATCACCATTTGCGCGATGGGGACACGGTAGCGCTGGCGATGCTGCAGGCCGCAGCAAAGATTGGCGTCAAAAACCTGATGTGGTTTCCCAGCGCCTCCTTTCCTTCACAGAAAGGTGCCATTGAACTGATGCAGTCCGGAGTAATCGACCATATTGAAGGCAGTCTGAACGGCCCTCTTGGGGACTACTGCACCCAGGGCAAGATGCGCGGCATGGGAGTGCTGCGGTCGCATGGAGGGCGATGGCAGGCGATCCAGGACGGCGAGGTCCAGATCGACATTGCGGTCATCGCCGCGCCTACGGCGGATCCGTTCGGCAATTGCGACGGGTCACACGGCAAGTCGGCCTGCGGTTCGCTAGGCTTTGCCCTGGCCGACTCCATCTACGCCGACCATGTCATCGTGGTCACCGATAACCTGGTTCCCTTCCCGTGTGTGCCTTGGCAGATTCAAGGCAACAACGTGGACTATGTAGTGCAGGTTAACTCAATTGGTGATCCGTCGAAGATTGTTTCCGGCACAACCCAGATCACGCGCTCTCCGGATCGCCTGCGGATAGCCGAACTTGTAGCGCGGCTTCTGCGAGACGCGGGAATTATGCGCAATGGATTCTCTTTTCAGGCGGGCGCGGGGGGGATCGCACTGGCTTTCGTCAGCTATCTCAAGCGAATGATGAAGGACGCCGGCGTCAAAGCCCGTTTTGTGCGTGGCGGCTCGACCAAATACCTGGTCGAGTTGCTGGAGGAAGGACTTACTGATTACATCCTTGATGGACAGACCTTCGATATCGATGGCGTACGTTCGATGGCGGCCAATCCCGGTCACGTTGCGACCTCTCCTTTCACTTCGTACAACTATCATGGGAAAGGAAATTTCGCGTCGATGATCGATGCGGTTGTGCTCGGGGCAACAGAAGTGGACGCGAACTTCAATGCCAATGTGGTGACTCACTCCGATGGCCGCCTGCTGCACGGAATCGGAGGATGGCAGAACTGCCTGGCGTCGAAATGCACGATCTTAGCGGTGCCATCATTCCGCGACCGGATTCCAGTCATTGTGGATGAAGTCACCACTCTGTGCGGTCCGGGGGAAATGATCGATGTGGTGGTCACGGAACGGGGCATCGCGATCAATCCCTTGCGGGAGGACCTTCTGAATGCTGTCAAGGGATCGAAGCTGCCGATCCGTCCCTTGCGAGAGATCCAAGTAGAAGTTGAGCGGATCTGTGGAGGAAAACCGTCACGCCCAAAACGCTGCGATCGGGCAGTAGCTGTCGTGAAATGGGTAGATGGAACTTTGCTCGATTCCGTCTGGCAGGTTAGTTAACGAGGCACTTAACCCTGCATGTCCCAGCCATCATCTTTCATTTTGCGACTGGTCCAGCGCTGCAATTGTTCAAACAGGGCGGGCTCGATGACCACGAAACGAACACCCACTCGCCCTTCGTCGCCGACCCACATCAGGCGAGCTTTGGCTTGAAAGCGGATGCCGCTGTCGGGAAGCAGAAAACTCACGTCGAGCAGGCCAGCGTATCGGAGAGGCTCTTTCACACCATCCAGACCCATGCCTCCCGTGCTCAGGTTCACGCCCTGCACTTGAATCTCTTCGCCCTGTGAATTTCGCACGGTGACGAGGATTTCAACCCGCGCACGGAAGAATTTCTGCTGTTCGTTGCTGATGAAACTCGGGGAAGCGCTGTTTTCTCCGGGCGCGAAGTTAATGTTGTACTCCTTCAGCTTGCGGCTCAAAGTTCGTCGTGAAATGCCGAGTTGTTCAGCCGCCTGGGTTCTTTGGCCCCCGGTACGCTCCAGCGCCTTGATAATCATCTGCTCTTCCATGCTGTCCAGGTTGCTTACAGGCATGGATGCGGTTTGACGGAGCGCGGATGGTTCTCCGGTTAGAGCGGCGGTCAACCGAGAGAAGTCAATCTCGGCCCCGGCAGACTCCATTGCCATCTTAGCCACGAGATTACGGAGTTCGCGAATGTTGCCCGGCCAGGGATGCGTAAGCAACGCGGTGATCGCCTGGCTGGAGAAATGTTTTTGCGGCGCTTTCAAGCGGAGAAAATGCTCGGCCAGTGCAACCACATCTTCGGGTCGCTGGCGCAAAGGTGGAACGCGGAGCTGAAACTGTCCTAAGCGGTGGAATAGATCCTGCCGGAAACGGCCGTCGCGAACCGCCGCCTCGAGATTCTGGTTCGTAGCCGCCACGATGCGGACGTCGACTTTGATTTTTCGATGGCCTCCAAGGCGGTAGAACGGCTGCCCGTCGAGCACTCTCAGGAGCTTTACCTGCGTTTGCAACTGCAGTTCCCCGATTTCGTCGAGGAATAGCGTGCCTTTGTCAGCCAGTTCGAACAATCCGGGCTTGGAGCCATCGGCGCCGCTAAACGCGCCCTTCTCATATCCGAAGAGTTCACTTTCGACCAGGTTTTCGGGAAGCGCCGCGCAGTTGATATCCACCCAAGGACGCGTGCGGCGATGCGAGGCTTCGTGAATTGTGCGCGCAATCAGCTCTTTTCCTGTGCCGGTCTCGCCGGTGATCAACACGGTTTCGCTGTGGCTGGCGACGCGGTCCACCATAGCCATGAATTCGTGCATCACTGGACTGGCAAGAATAAAGGCCGTGCCATCCACCCTGCGACAAATCGAGGGCGGGGCACCTTCTTTCTCACTTTGGTTCGCACCTGAACCATGCTGCCGGGTTATTGACAAGACCACTTCAACCGGCTTCGAAGAAGATCCACGCAGCACCGTCGCGGCGAGTTCGACGGCAAAGCCGGGGCCACTTTTCGGCTGCGTCCATAGCGACCATTGAAAGTCTTGGTCCGCCGCAATGGCGGCAAGAATCTTGCTGCTAAGCCGGCCAGTCTCTCTTTGGTTTTTCTCTTTCGAGATGAATAGGGCTGAAAAATCGCGGCCGGTCAATTCTTGCGGCGCGTAACCAAACCATCGCGTAAAGGCGGCGTTACATCCGACAAATTCTCCGTTGAGATCGGCGCAGAAGACGGCCTTCTCTGCTGGGTCAGTATTTGCGGCTTGACTCGAGCCCGACGGGCTTGTGTCGACCTGCTTCGCGGCGCTGTAACCAGTAGTTGGCATGTCCGCCTTTTGTGCATGGTGACACAGCCTCCTCGTCTGAACGGAGCCGTGTGTATCAAATCGGGTAACGAAAGTAATAGGGTTTGCGCATATATCTAGATAAAAGTGATCAGGCTCTCTCATTCCTCACGCGTCGTCAACCCTTGCGTACTCTCACAAGGTTACTTCGGTAAGCTTCAGAAAGCCTAGTCGTTGCAATAAGATTCGAGTTCAAGGCTCGGAACTTTTGGAGCCAGCGAAGTCAAGGAAACTCTGGCCAGCCTGCTACTCACTTCGGTTCTGCTGTCTTTTGCCTCAACTTGGGACAAAGCCGAAGCACTGCGGCTGTAGGCTCTCGATGAAAGCAGAAGCAGACGGTCTGTCGCTTCAGACGAAAGCATTCGTCGGAATCACTGCGTCCGTTGGCGTAGTGATCCTTGCTTCATTCCTCACACACTGGCAGTCGCACGATCTAGTGCGGCTCGCTTGTTACCTGGTCGTCGCCATCCTGGCCTCGGGCTTGAAGGTGCAATTGCCCGGGATCGACGGCACCATGTCGGTGAATTTTCTTTTCATTCTGTTAGGCGTGCTGGAGTTGAGCCTCCCTGAAACTCTGGTGATTGGCTGCACGGCCACGCTCGTGCAGAGTGTTTGGCAGGCGCGAAAGCGGATCGATCCGATCAAGGTCATTTTCAATGTGGCCGGCATGATGGCCAACGCCACTTACCTCACTTACATTTCTTATCACTGGCTGCTGGCAAGGCTGGGCCCGAACAAGCCAATCATGCTGATGGTCGCCGCCCTAGTCTTCTTCTTCGCGAACACACTGCCCATTTCGGTTGTGATTGCGTTGACAGAGGGCAAGTCCGCTCGCAAGGTTTGGTCTGAGTGCTACTTCTGGTCGTTTCCGTACTATCTGGTGGGCGCGGCGGCAGTCGGCCTGGTAGGAATTGTGAATGGCGCCGCGGGCTGGCAAACATCGTTGCTTGTGCTCCCGCTCATCTACTGGGTTTATCGATCCTACCGCCTCTATTTAGGGCGTCTGGAGGCTGAAAAAGAACGAGTCGAAATTGAGAAGCGGCATGTCGAGCAAATTGCTTCTCTCAATATGCGCACCATCGAGGCACTCGCCCTGGCAATCGAAGCGAAGGATCAAACCACTCATACGCACCTGCAGCGGGTTCGAACCTATGCGGTTGAAATCGCAAAAGAGCTCGGGTTAGAGCCGGATCAAATTGAGGCACTGCGCGCAGCCGCACTGTTGCACGATATTGGAAAGCTGGCTATTCCGGAACAGATCATTAATAAACCCGGGAAGTTATCCCGGGAAGAGTTCGAAAAGATGAAGGTGCACCCGATCGTGGGATCGGAGATCCTGGAGCGAGTCGCGTTTCCCTATCCCGTGGCTCCCATCGTGCGCTCGCATCACGAGCGTTGGGACGGGACGGGATATCCGGAGGGCTTAAGTGGCGAAGGCATCCCGATCGGGGCTCGCATTCTGGCGGCAGTGGACTGCCTGGATGCTCTGGCGTCTCATCGCCAGTATCGCCCGGCACTGCCGCTGGTTGAGGCCATGGACAAGGTTAAGGAAAAATCTGGCTCCTGGTTTGATCCTCGCGTTGTGGAAGTTCTCGAACGGAGGTACATCGATCTCGAGCGCCTCGCTCAAATGTCGGAAGACACTGCCCTTCCCGCCAGCCTTTCGCGGTCCGTGCGAGTAGAACGAGGGCTGGCTCCGGCGGCGGGATTTGAGCGCAGCGAACCGACGCATGGGTTCGTGGACACCTCGGACTTCCTCAGTTCCATCGCGTCAGCGCGCCAAGAAGCGCAGACGATGTTCGAACTCAGCCAGGATCTCGGAGTATCGCTGAGCCTGAGCGAGACGCTCTCTGTGCTCTCGATGCGACTGCGGCGTATGATCCCGTACGATTCCATTGCTGTCTTCGTAAATCGGAACGGTTGGCTGTTGCCGGAACTTGTCAGCGGCGAAAACTTTCGCACGTTGTCCGCTCTCAAAGTCAAAGTTGGCGAGGGACTTTGCGGCTGGGTGGCAGAGAACTGCAAGCCCATCGTGAATGGCAATCCGCAAGTGGAAGCTAGCTACTCACCGGAGAGTACCAAGAACCCGCTGCAGTCGGCGCTCGTGGTCCCGTTGGAAGGTCTGAACGGGGTGGTTGGCGTCTTGGCCATGTATCAGACTAACCGGGACGCGTTCACGCCCGATCACCTCAGGATTCTGTTGGCCGTCGCCTCCAAGGTCGCGCTTTCAGTGGAGAATGCTTTGAAGTACCAGCAGGCCGAGAGCTCCGCCACGACCGACTATCTGACTGGACTTCCCAATGCGCGCTCGTTGTTCGTTCATCTGGCGCAGGAAGTGGCACGATGCCGCCGGATGAAGACGAGTCTTGCCGTGCTGGTTTGCGACATCGATGGATTCAAGCAAATCAATGACTCCTTCGGACATCTGGAAGGCGACAAGTTGCTCCGCGAATTCACCACCCGGCTTAAGGACGTCTGCCGAGGATACGACTATGTCGCGCGGATGGGTGGCGATGAATTCGTAATTACTGCGCCGGGGTTGACTCCGGAAGCGGCCCAGGAAAAGGCCGAGCGGCTGAATCGAGCAGCCGTCGAATCGGGGCGTCACGTCTGCGGCCGGGATCTGACTACTCTAAGTGTCGGAATGGCGTTCTGTCCGGAAGACGGAGTGGACGTGGAGCGTTTGCTGGCGGAAGCCGACCGGCGAATGTATTCGATGAAACAGGTTCACCACGCCGAAGCTGTCGCTCGCTTGCAGCAGGACGGGAAGACACTCGGGGCCTCGGCCAAATAGGAGAGATGAAACCATGCTGGGGCGGAAAATTGCGCGGCATGGAATTGCAATCCTGCTGACCGCGCTCCTCGGCCCACTCCTTGCGGCGACAATGGTAAGCCTCGCGCCCGGATTCGATTCCGATGAAGCACAGCTAGACTCGCATCTTAATTCCGAGTCCATCCACGCCTTACGGCAAGAACGTTTGCAGCAGCACAACATTCTTCGGTTTTACTTTCATTCCCTGCGACGTGCGGCTCAGGGCGATCTGGGAACCTCCATCTCACTTCAACAGCCCGTCCGTAAACTGCTGAAAGACCGCGCTCCGCTTACGCTCCGCATTATTGGGCTGGGACTCCTATTGAGTTGGGCGGCTGCCATGGCACTTGCGCTGGGGACGGCGTGGCTTCGCGTACCCGGATGTGATGTGATTGCTACCGTTATCAGTGGAATTTTGGTGTGCCTGCCGGCTGCAGTCTTGGCGCTGCTATCTGTATTGTGGAATGTACCGGCCGCAGCCGCTGTTGCGTTGGTTGTCTTCCCGCGAGACTTCCGCTACGCCCGGAACTTGCTCGGAAAAGCATATTCCCTCCCCCATATTGTGACGGCGCGCGCGAAGGGATTGCACGAATTCCGAGTACTCCTCTGGCACGTGATTCCCGTTGCTGCCCCACAACTGCTCGCTGTCGCGGGGGTCTCGGTGAGTGTCGCTATCGGAGCAACCATTCCAGTGGAAGCGTTGTGCGGGTTAGCGGGGATTGGGCAACTCGCTTGGCAAGCCGCACTCGGTCGTGATCTGCCCCTTCTCGTGAATATCACGGTTGTGGTGACGCTCGTAACCTTGCTGGCCAATTGCAGCGCCGATTTAATCCGAGGCATGTTGCGAGGCCAGGAACAATGACGATCTGGCGCAGGCTGGCGTGTGCCCTTCTGATGCTGGTGCTTGTCGTGTCATTGGCTGCGAGCTGGCTCGCTCCGGCAGGGTACGCAAAGCAGTATCGGGAAGCGGCCGGGGCTTCGCCTTCGCGCCAACATTGGCTTGGAACCGATGACATTGGTCGCGATCGTTTTGCGCGCCTGTTATATGGAACCCGTATTTCGCTGTTGCTCGCCCCTGCCGCAGCGTTGGTATCCACGTTGATGGCAGCATTGATCGGCGGAGTGGCCGGTTATCTTGGCGGCCGTTGGCAACACGGCGCGATGGCGTTGACAGATCTGTTCCTGTCATTGCCCTGGCTGTTCTTATTGATCACGGTTCGTGCGCTCATGCCGCTAAATGTCACACCTTTGGTATCTGTGCTGGTCACTTTTCTAATATTGGCCTTACTGGGATGGACCACTGCGGCCCGGGTTCTATGTGCGAGCGCGGCCTCTCTGCGGGAAGCTGATTTTTTGCGGCAGGCGCGAGCGGCAGGCATCGGGCGAGCGCGGCTCTTTTGCATCCATATCGTTCCGAACCTCAAACCGGCACTGTTCGCTCAGTTCTGGATTTCAATTCCCGCGTTTATTTTGAGCGAGGCAAATCTGGGCATTCTCGGGCTGGGGGTTGCCGAGCCATTGCCCTCGTGGGGGAGCTTGCTGAAAGAACTGGAAGGCCTCGTGTCGGTAGGTGACGAACCGTGGAAGTTTGTGCCGCTCGTGTTGCTGGTGGCCGTTGTCACAAGTTTTCAGCTTGTACTCTCGAACCAGGAAGAATTAGCCGGATAGCAAGCTGCTGAAGGGAATAATCAATGTCCAAGAGGACGATTCTAATTTCGCTTGTCTGCCTCGCGATTCTGGCGGGTTCAGCATTTGCTCAGGGCGAATTACGATTTTGCTTGCGCTCTGAGCCGAAAACCTTTGATCCCCTGAAGGTTGAAGACGACGCTTCGGTAGCCATTCGTTATTTGACGGGTGGAACGCTGGTTCGAATGAACCGCCAAACGCAAGCGCTGGAAGCGGAACTTGCCGAATCCTGGAAGGTTTCGAAAGACAGTAAGCAGATTACCTTCAAACTGCGCAGTGGAATCTCGTTTTCCGACGGCACTCCGTTTTCCGCGGAAGATGTTGCCTACACGGTTCAACAACTGATGGATCCAGCGCTGCATTCTCCCACGGGAGATGCATTCCGCTCCGGGCCGGGAAAGGTGGAAACCAAGATCATTTCGCCGACGCAGATCTCCATTGCATTTCCCGCTCCAATTGCGGGGCTCGACCGACAATTTGACCAGGTTGCAATCTTGTCGGCGCATTCGCCTAAAAAAGAAATGGCCGTTCTTGGGCCGTTTATGGTGGCCGAGTACAAAGCGGGCACGAGCGTAGTGCTGAAACGAAATACAAATTACTGGAAGGCTGATGCCCAGGGGCACAAACTACCGTATTTGGATTCGATCAAGCTCGACATTCAGCCGAACCGCGACGTGGAGATGTTGCGCTTTACGCGAAACGAAATTGACCTGATCAACTCACTGGATAGCGAATATTTTGACAAGTTGGCGTCGAGCTCTCCTCAGCTGGTACATGACGCAGGACCTTCCCTGGACAGCGAACAGATGTGGTTCAACCAAATCGCTAAGGCCCCGTTGCCGGAATACAAGAAGGAGTGGTTCCGCTCGGCAATCTTCCGCCGCGCAATATCGAGTGCGATTAACCGCGCGGATTTGAGCAGGGTGGTTTTTCGAGGTCATGCCAGGCCCGCGGCAGGGCCGGTTTCGCCGGCAAATAAATACTGGTTCAACGCCAAATTGACGCCCCCGGCGTACACCCCGGATGGAGCTTTGAAGGCGCTTCAAGCCGAGGGTTTTCATCTGGATAAGGGCACGCTCAAAGATAAATACGATAACCCCGTCGTCTTTTCGATTATTACGAACTCGGGAAATAAATATCGTGAGCGCATGGCGACGATGATCCAGGAAGATCTGCAGAAAATCGGTATTCAGGTGAACGTCGTCACCCTTGACTTCCCTTCCCTGATTGAGCGCATGACGCAGACGTTCAACTATGAAGCGATCCTGCTGGGATTGACGAATGTGGGATTGGATCCCAACGAAGAAATGAATGTCTGGTTGAGTTCGTCGGAAAATCACCAATGGAACCCGCAGCAGAAGACTCCAGAAACCGCGTGGGAGGCAGAGATCGACCGGCTGATGCGTCTGCAGGCAGCAACCTCTGACCTCAAGAAGCGAAAAGAAGCCTTCGATCGCGTGCAGGAGATCGTGGTCGAGCAATCCCCGTTCATTTACCTGGTAAACAGGAATGCGCTGTCGGCGGTTTCCTCGTCTGTACATGGAGCCAATCCTGTCATTCTTGTTCCGCAAACCTATTGGAATATGGATCGTCTCTCGGTGAACTGACGCCCTGAAACCTGTGACCGATGAAGCAAAATCCGAGATTCTCCTGGCCGCAAGCCTCTCCGTTCGGTATGGCAAGAAATCTGCGGTATTGGACGGTGTGACACTCGATGTGAGGCGCGGGGAGGTACACGGCCTCATTGGTCAGAGTGGCTCGGGAAAAAGCACGTTGGCGCTGGCGATTCTGGGCCTTCTGGATCGCAAGCGTGTAGCGGTTGAGGGGACGATCGACTTCGAAAGCTGGGACCTGCTGCAACTGAGCGAGAGCGAACTTCGCGAAATTCGCGGCCGGAAAATCGCTCTTGTGTTGCAAAGCCCTCTTTCATCCCTGAACCCAGCACTGAAAATCCGCACGCAGCTGAGAGAAGCGTGGCGCGCTCACGCCAGCGGATCCAGTGTGGATTGCGATCACGCGGTTCGTGACGCGCTGAACAGCGTGAGCCTACCTGCGAGCGATGAGTTCCTCGCCAAGTTGCCGTCCCAGATGAGTGTGGGGCAGGCACAGCGCGTACTGATCGCCATGGCTATCATGCATCGCCCGTGCCTGCTGATTGCTGATGAGGCGACGAGTGCGCTGGACGTGATCACCCAGTCCGAAATTCTGTCGCTATTCCACCAGTTGAACCGCGTTTACTCCATGGCAATCCTGTACATTTCTCACGATCTGGCTTCAGTAACTGGACTTTGTGACCGGATTTCCATTCTCCATCATGGCCAGATTGTTGAATCGGGAACTACCGAGACGGTTCTTTTCGAGCCCAAACACGAGTACACCCGGCGGCTGATGGCAGCCGTGCCAAAGCTCGGAGACAAATCCGCCCTCGGTAGAGCCGCAGCCGTGTAATGCAGCCTGGCATCCTGAGCCAAGCGAAGGATCTATGCAACTTGCCGAGTCCCACCAGCATTGCATCGATCCTTCGCTCTGCTCAGGACGACAGTTCAAGCAAGTGCTCCTGGCACGTTTCGCCATCCGGTCATCCACTTCGAATTCCCAAAGTCATTTTTCGTGCGTAACGCCGCGCGACAAATTGTCCCATGCCCGCCTTCGCGAGACAGAGTGGCCCACGTCCAACCAAGCAGTAGACAGCAATAGCAATGTTTCCGACAACTTACGAATGCTTAAGTGGCTGTTGCCGTGCAAGGAAGCATACGGATACGAAGCTGGATTTCCCCCCACGCCGTTCAAAGGGAGATTATGTTACGTACAAAGAACGGAAATAAACCCCAACGCGAGGAGCGCCACAGCGCCGCTTGGGGCAAACGCCTGGGCCTGGTCTTGTTGCTGACGACCGGCCTGGCCTTTGCAGCGCCTCCGGCGGCTCGTCAGAACGCCCGACCTTCGAAGATCGCTTCGGAACTTTCCGGGCTTCTTGCGAAAGCGAAGCAGGGTTCGGCGAACAGCCAGACTGTAAGGGTGATTGTGCAATACAAGAACATGCCAGCACAGGCTCACTATGCCAACATGCGGAGTAGAGGCGCGCGTCTGCAAGTTCAGCTGCACTCCATTCGCGGAGCCGCGTTCACGATTCCTGTCAGTGTTCTGGCGGCATTGGAAGCTGATCCCGAGGTGGCCTTAGTCACCATTGACCACCCACTAAGCGTTATGGACGATCTAACTAATGCGGTTACGGGGGTACCCTCGGCGTGGAATGCGGGTTTTACGGGTGCGGGAATCGGAGTAGCAGTGATCGACAGCGGCATCAACGACAGCCATCCGGACCTCTGGGATGCAACACAGACCAAGTCCCGCGTCCTCTACCATCAGGATTTCACCGGCACCGCACGCACAAATTCGAGCGGAGCTAATTACGATTTGTACGGCCATGGGACGCACGTGGCCGGAATCATTGCGGGAAATGGATATCTTTCGGGCGGTCATTATGCGGGCGTAGCTCCGCAAGCCAATCTCATTGATTTGCGGGCGCTCGATGCGAACGGCGGTGGCACGGACAGCACCGTTATCGCTGCCATTCAGCAAGCGATCGCGTTGAAGAGTGTTTATAACATTCGCGTTATCAATCTTTCGCTGGGGCGCGGTATCCCCGTGAGCTATACACAGGATCCATTGTGCCAAGCGGTGGAAGCTGCGTGGAACAGCGGCATCGTAGTAGTAGTGGCCGCCGGCAACCTCGGCCGCCTCAGTGTCTACGGAAGCAACGGATTCGGAACCATCACCGCCCCTGGTAACGATCCCTTCGTGATCACCGTGGGCGCAACCAAGGCTAACGGTTCGAGCTACTTCGCTGCTGAGACCAAGGCGAGTTACAGTTCGAAAGGACCGACTACTTACGATCACGTCGTGAAGCCTGACATAGTCGCGCCGGGAAATGGTATCGTCTCGCTAGCGGCGCGTGGAGCGACGCTCGAAGCTGCGTATGGCAGCGATCTTGTCACCGGAACTGACGGACAGGCCGACTACTTCACGTTAAGCGGGACTAGCATGGCCACGCCCGTGGTGGCAGGCGCAGCAGCACTGATGTTGCAAGAGCACAATACGCTCACCCCTGATCAGGTAAAAGCACGTCTGATGAAGACGGCGTCGAAGATGGGGCTGGTCTCGACTTCATCCTATGTTCCACATCTTCTGATGTCGTTCTTGGACTCCTATGACTTGTTCTCGGTCGGCTCCGGGCTGCTCAATGTGCAAGCGGCACTGAGCAGCAATGACCTTGCGCCCACGAACCAGGGATCGGCCCTTTCTCCGTCGGCGATTTATAACGCGCAGAACGGGACAGTTTTGCTGGTTTACGGGAACGGCACTGTATCTACGAATTCGGTCGTGTGGGGCTCTTCCGTGGTTTGGGGAACCTCAGTCGTTTGGGGCTCATCGGTAGTCAACGGCAACTCCGTGGTTTGGGGAAGTTCTCTGCCCTGGAACAACAATGTCCTTAGCGCATTCAGCGTGGTTTGGGGATCGAGCACCGGAAACGCTTCTGCCACGAGCGTGGTGTGGGGAGCGTCAGTAGGAAACGCCACCTCAGCGTTCTCTGATGCGGGGGATGATGAGCAGTAGCAACCGCGTGAACCTTCTACGAAAGCGATCGCGAATTTCATGAGCAATACACGGCCGATATACATATTCATTGGCCTGATGACCCTGACGGCGTTGAGCACCGTTGGGTACGCAGGGTTCGCCAGTCATACGCCGCATATGTTTCTGGCGTTGCCGGTGCTGGCTCTCGCGTCGGCATCCTCGCGGATGAAGGTCAAACTCCCAGGCATCAACGGCAACATGTCAGTAAACCTGCCATTCCTGTTGAGCGCCATCGTGAATCTAAGTGCTGCTGAGGCCGTGCTGATAACGTGCGCTTCGACGGTGCTGCAATGCTGGCCGCGTAGAAATACAAATGTCAACCGGCAGCAAATGACCTTCAATCTCAGCATGATGGCTTTTGCAACCGCGATAGCGAGTCTGCTGGGCCATGCGAATTGGATCCCGAGTTCTACGACTTCGTTACACGGAGTGTTGAGCCTGCTTCTAGCGTCCGCAGCGTTGTTCCTGGGACAAACTGCGCCGGTGGCGGGAATCGTCGCACTCACCGAGGGCAAATCAACGATTAACGTGTGGCGGCAGATTGCCCAGCTTTCGTTTCCCTATTACGTGCTCAGCGCGGGGGTGACCTCGATGCTGCAAGCGGTGGGTGGACATCTGGGCTGGGGCCTCGCCCTTGCGGTGTTCCCGGTGATGTATGCGATTCACCGGTCGTATCGAATGTACTTCAACCGCATGGGTGAAAGTACTCATCCGCAGGTCCTTGTTCGGGCTGCAGGCGCCGGCAAATAACGAATCGCAATCAGCAGTGTTCAATCAGCAGCGCTCTTTTTGTTGCCCGTGTTCGATTACGAGGGTGGCTTGCCTGCTGAGGCCGAGAAGGCGTCCGCCGCCACACCATTCGCCACCTATCACTCACAGGTACACTCCGGCCGTTGCAGCCTGACGCTTGCCGGTCTGGTAAAATTCCGGTCCAGCCTACCGAGTAAGGAGTGTTCCGTGAGGGTGCGAGTTCTCTCTTCGATGATGCTGTTCTTGCTTCCCTTATGCCAGTTAGTTGCACGAACCGGCTCAAACGCACAGAAATTCAGTCCTTCTACCCGCACATTTCAGTTTACTTATAGCTTCACCATAAAAGACATTCCTTCTGGAGCGAAGCGAGTGCGCGTCTGGGTTCCAGTGCCCCAGACTGACCAACATCAGATTGTCCGTGTCGTGGCGATCAAGGCTCCGGGTAAGACGCGGATGACGCAGGAGACCGAGTACGGCAATCGGATGCTGTATGCAGAGATTCAGAATCCCGCCGTGGACAAAGCGGAGTTTACTCTCGAATATAAGATCAGCAGGCGCGAATATTCACGGGGCCGCTACGCGCGGCTCGAGCAGACAGATCAGACGCCTGGCGTCGTTCTGGTATCGATGAACCGATTGACTGCGGCTGACAGCCTCATTCCCACTGATGGAAAGATCAAGGAGCTTGCGGTCGAGGTAACCGGATCCGAACGCGGCACGATTGCGAAAGCCAAGGCGGCCTACGACTACCTCTTCACCAATATGCGCTACGACAAGACGGGCTCGGGCTGGGGCCGGGGCGACGCGGTATGGGCGTGTGACTCCAAGCGCGGCAACTGTACAGACTTCCATTCTCCCTTTATTGGAATACTCCGTGCCGACGGGATTCCGGCCCGGTTCGATATAGGCTTTCCATTGCCCGAGAACAAAGACAAAGGAGACATCGCGGGTTATCACTGCTGGGCGGAGTTCTATGCGCGCAAGACCGGCTGGATCCCAGTGGACATCTCGGAGGCGTGGAAAGCGAAGGAGAAGGAAGATTATTTCTTCGGCGCGGTGGACGCTAACCGGGTGCAGTTCTCCACGGGCCGCGACATCATACTCTCTCCTAAGCAGGATGGCCCGGCGCTGAATTACTTCGTCTATCCGTACATCGAGGTGGACGGCAAGGCCCACGAAAAGCTCGACAAGCACTTCAGCTTTGAGCAAGTAACACCTTCGCTGTGAGCCCGGCTCAAACGTTGTGGCGCCTCAGTCACACATGAACACCATGGCCTCCAGCGCAGATGACGAACGCTTCCAGACCGGCGCAGCGCGGTACGCCGCGTATCTCGAAACGCCCGAAGGCCAGCTGCGTCTCGATCTGGCATTTGCCAACTTGCAGGAGTTTCTGCCGCAGGCCACGGAGTCTTTGCGCGCCCTAGATCTCGGGTGCGGTACCGGCGCCATTGCGGTGCGTCTGGCGCGACTTGGGATTCACGTCACGTGCATGGACAGTTCGCTACAGATGCTGGAGTTCGCGACGCAGGCGGCCCGGGAAGCAGGAGTTGCGGAGAAGGTTACCCTGAAACAGGGCGATGCGGCTCAATTGGCGGACAAGTCTGACGGCGGACCATTCGATGTAATTCTCTGCCACAATCTTCTGGAATATGTGGATGACCCCCTGGCGGTGTTGAGCAATGCGACTCGCACCTTGCGAGATTTCTCCAGCATCATCTCGGTTTTGGTACGTAACCGGGCAGGTGAGGTGCTAAAAGCCGGGATAAAGGAAGGCGACTTGGCAGCTGCCGAGCAAAATCTTACCGCTGAGTGGGCTGATGAGTCTCTGTATGGCGGCAAAGCGCGGCTATTTGCGGCAGAGAGTCTGCGGCGCATGCTGGCGGCCGCATCGCTCGCGGGAACTGTTGAACGCGGCGTAAGGGTTATCTCGGATTACCTACCGGCAACGGTTCATCGAAATAATGAGTACGAACGAGTGTTTAAGCTGGAGCGCAAGCTCGGAAAGCTGCCAGAGTTTATGGCAGTCGCCCGATATACGCATTGGTTGGCACAGCCCGCAGCTGCGATGAAGCACGATACATGATCAACGTCACAGACCATTCGTCGGGGCTCACATCTGGCGCCACGGCGCCACATGGCGGCATTGCGCTCGGACTCGGGCTCACCAACGAGTGCAATCTCAGTTGCGCCTTCTGCTACCGCGATCCAAATCGCACGGATCGTCTGTCTCTGGATCAGGTGAAGGCGGTCATGGAACGCCTGCCCGTGCGCTCGGTAAATCTGGGCACCGGTGAGAACGGCATGCATCCGGAATTCAAAGCAATACTGAGTTACCTGCGGACGAAACCGGTCAAGCTCACGATCACCTCGAACGGGCATAGCGTTGCTGTTCTGGACGACAATGAACTGCGAGCCTTCCATGACATTGAATTTTCTCTCGATTACGCAACAGAAGCCGAACAGGATGCACAGCGCGGGCCTGGGAATTGGGCGCTTATTCACCAGCAGGCAGAACGGTGTGTGAAGCTGGATATTCCTGTCACCATCATCTCCGTGATGATGAAGTCAAACCATTTGCGTCTGGCGGATGTGGCTCGAGTGGCCAAAAAGTTCGACGCGCCTTTGCGAGTGAATGTCTACCAAGCCGTGCGATCGGACTATTATGCCTTGAGCTACGAAGAGTACTGGGAAGGGTTCCGGCGTCTTTTTGAAGAGACCGACGTAATCGCTATTGGTGAGCCACTGGTTCGCGCGATGGCTGGATTGCCACCCCTCCCAGGCGGTTGTGGCGTGAGCACCGTACGAGTGACACCGAGAGCCATGACACAGCCCTGCGTTTATTGGCCTGGATCGGGCGAGCCACTCTCAGATTTAATCGCGGCCGGCGTCAACATTCTGGGGTCAACCGCTTTCGCGCAGGCACGGACTCTTCCTCACGCCTGCAAGGACTGCGAGTTCCGCGAGCCGTGCCACGGCGGATGTGCGGGACGGCGGCGCTTACAACGTGCACTACTAGAGCCTGATTTTTATTGCCCCATCGTTCGGGGGCAGCGCCCGATGCTAAGAATCCGCATGGCCGCAAACCGAGATCTGCCCAAACTGGGTAGTTCCTGCACCACTGTCGTGATCGCCAGGTAATCCCGCTTTTACACGTCCCGACTCAGCCCTGCATTTCTTTCATTGCGCCTTTACCCAGCTATCGGAGCCTGCCAGCTTCACTGAAATGTCAGAAATGGAGATGTGCAGGGGCTTGCCGTCGGCGGTGCCGCGGTGCTCCGTTGAGATGAGAAGCGGCCCGGCCTTCTTGTAACCTGCCCACGTCGCTGTGA
Source organism: Acidobacteriota bacterium (assembly GCA_046723715.1). Classification (GTDB taxonomy): domain Bacteria; phylum Acidobacteriota; class Terriglobia; order Terriglobales; family Acidobacteriaceae; genus Sulfotelmatobacter. Next base: position 60,411 of record JBKOUZ010000090.1, read on the forward strand.
CTAGGCTCGGTTTCGTAGCCCCGCCGCGGTGATAGACCATTGCCTGAACGCGGTGGTCTTTGCCGACGTAAAGATCCCAAGTGTCGCCTGGCGTATAGCCGCCGGCTTCCGCTGGATATTTCACCGACACGAGCGTCGCGGAGCCAGTGCCAATGGGCATTTTGTGCATACCTTGATCGGTCACGGTGGCACTGGTATCCCAAGAAGCATGGAACGGAAACAGAAGCCAGTAATTGTCGTTGACGAAAGACGGCTCGACTTGGTTCTTGATCTGGTCTGACTGGCTGTTGAGCTCCGAGCTCAGGTAGCTCACCTTAACCGGCTTGCCTTCTTTATCCGCGCCCTCGTAGGAAATCTTACCGGTCTTCGGCTCCCACTCCCATTTGTGGGCAACTTTGAAGAGCCCGGGGATTTCTCCGTTCCAGGTATAGCGGATCGCTTCAATTTGCCCATACGACTCGAGACCATAGGTTTTTGCGATCTGCTCAAGAATTGGCGCGCGCTCTTGCGCCCAGGAATTTGAAGCAAGAACCAAGGTCCCCAAAAATAGGTAACGGATGATCGTCGAACGGTCCAACTTTGTCATGGAAGGTCCTCCTCAGACGAATGACAGTTGCGATTAAACCCTGACGGAAGTAACCAGCGTATTGGACGACGGCGTTGATCGATACTCTGGTCGGTGGGGTCTATGATGATGCACAAGGCCCGTGGATTCACAAATTGTGAGTGTTGCGTGGTTGGATCGGCTCTACCGGTCCGATGAGTGTTCTGCGGTGGCTGATGCGTCGGAAAGCGACAATCGCAGCAGCGATTGCCACGCATCCGTATTCCAGCATCATTATCCAACCAGGAAGCGCGGCCCATGGATGCCCGAGGGTGCGCAGGTGCCATTGGACGTAAGTGGCCATGATGCTCACACTCCAGACGATGATGAGCAATGTCGAGATCGACGTCAGGAATGGCAGTAGCCAGAGCAAATACCAGGGGAATACCACGGGCGCGCACAAGAGAGATGCTGCCATTGGCCATGCAAATACATCCGGGGACCAGCCACGCGCTGTGCTTCTCAGCCAGAGTGCAGTTACTAATCCGATCAGCACTGCCAGTCCAGCTAGCAAGTGCGGAGGCGCCAATTCAGCCAGTGTCGCAAACACGGGACCATTAAAGCGGAAATTCTGCAGATACACCGCAAGCGAACCGATCGGAATGCGGCCGTGATTAAGAAATGGGACATAGAGGAGTCCAACCATAGCTGCCGCAAGCACAGTGTCGCGAATACGAACCCGCTTCCAGTAGAGAGGAAGTAACACAATCGGCAGAAATTTCACCGCTATCGCCAGGCCAAGCGCAATCGCCGCAATCGGACGCCAACGGCGCGCGAGCGCCGCGACAGAGATCACCAGCAGGAGAGCGCCGACAATGTCAATGTGACCACTTCCCGCCACTTCCGTTGCCAGTAGCGGGTGCCAGGCATAGGCAAGAACCCAATGCGCGCCCCGGCCGCTGGTTCGCAAGAGATCAAGCAAAACAAAGGAAATGCCGAAATCGCAAATCACGAATACTACTCTCAACGCAAACGTGGACTCCTGAATCGCAGTTACTCCGCGGAAAAAAAGCTGCGCGCCCGGTGGATATGGACTCGGCAGGTCCGGGTTGTTCAAGTTGCGGGTCTCGGCGGTATGCAACTGACGAACAGCGGGATCGCTGGGAACGACAATATAGGGATTGAAGCCAAGCCTCTGCAGGCGGCCATCCCAGACATATCGATGAATATCATCATCGCTGCCTGGGGGCAGACGAAGAAATTCAACTTGCCAGACAGCAGCCAGGACGAGTCCGAGGACGACAAGGCGCCGCCGAAATCCAGCCGTTGCGAAAAACTCACGGATCGCCAACAGGTAGACGATGGCCGCAAGCGTCAAAGAGGCCATGAAATACGGTCCGCCCCGATCGCCGAAATTGCGTGAGCAGATAGTCAGCGCCACGAACAACGCGGCGCCGAGTATGTATACTCTCGACTCGGAGCTGATCTTCACAGCTTTCTCGAACTGGACCGTAATTGTGCCGTCACCAGCTCCCATTCTCTAAGCCATTGCGCCGTCCGTGGCGCTCTTTCGGGAGCCAAACGCAACTCCTCAGCCAACCGAGTCAGGTCGTCCAGGACATCAACATCGTAAAACGGACCAGCGAAGGCTACAGAAAGGTTAAGAGCTCGTGCGCGGGATAAAAGTCTGCCCAGGGCGCTGCTGGTGCCCATTCCGTCGCCCGCAAAAAGCGTCGGATGAGAAGCTCTCGCGCCGACCAGGTAGTAGCCTCCGTCGTGCGTTGGTCCCACGACGACATCGTGTGCGGATAGTGTTTCGAATGCGTCTTCGAGAACAGAACGCGGCAGGTGTGGACTGTCGCTGTTAAAAGCAATGGTACGTCGCTGCTGTTGACCATCTGTGAAGTGCGCGAACACCGAAATGAGGCCGGCGGCAAGACCTTCACCTTTCTGCGCAACTACTATCGCTCCGTTGCCCGCGAGTTGCGCGAGCTCGTTGACGTCAGACTCCGGGCACATGATCGCAACTTCCACATCGCGCAACGACCGCGTCAAGGACAGCGTATCGTGCAGAAGACAGCAATAGAAAGCGGTGACGGCCTCAGGAGAGAGGCTGGAAGCGAGGCGTGTCTTCACCAGGCCTGCCCTTGGTGCTTTCGCCATTATTACCAGCACACGGTCGCTGCCTGACGAACGTGCAACGGTCTCGCCTGAAGATTGCATAGATTGTTGGGAAATAATATACGAGTCTGCCCAGGCCACCGTCTCGTTTGAAGACTCCATGGAATTCTGAGGCGGGCTTACGGCGCTCCCAGGTTCGCGGCTCTTCGACGCCGGAAATAATAACGCACAATCAAGCTGAGAATGAACCAGGCCGCGCCAATTGTGCCCTTCAACGTGCCGCTGATTTTGGATTTCCCAATACGCGGGTGATAGCTCACCGGAACTTCAATCACGCGGAATCTGGCGAGCGCGCCTTTGAGAATCATCTCGACCGCCCAGCCATAGGTGGTCTCTTCGAGGGAAAGAGCGCGCAGCACATCGGCGCGGGCGGCGCGAAACGGCCCGAGGTCAGTAATCTTCAGGCCGTACAAGAGGCTGATCAGTCCAGCGGCAAGATGATTACCAAATGCCTGATGCCAGGGCAACGCGTCAGCGCACTTTTGCGAATGGAGACGCGAACCGAGCGTGATGTCCGCATGCCCTTCGATGATTGGTGCCAACAGATTCGGCAGCTCAGCGGGCCGATCGCTGTAGTCGCCATCCAGGAAAACAACCACCTCGGGGGAATTTGCCGCAGCCAGACCCGTGAGGCAGGCTTGCCCGTAGCCGCGTCGCGGTTCCTGAATGACACGGGCTCCCGTCCTTGCAGCGATGTCGGGTGTTCCATCAGTCGAGTTGCTGTCGACAACGATGACCTCCGTCGTGAGGTCCGACGGAAGATCGGCTAAAACGCGCTCAATCGCTTGCGCTTCGTTGTGGGTGGGAATGACGACGGACACTCGCACATGAATCGTCCGATCACCACCAGGGCGAAGATGGCCACCGTTGAGCCATCCAAGCGTCAACGCCCCACCTGCGACCGGCGCCTCCAATTGCGAGCGCAAGGCACGCGAGTACCGGAACCAGCAGTTCCCAGATCCACGCGGTTCCAAACTCCGAAATCCAAAGACTGCCGAGAAACAAAAAAGCCACGAATGCAACCGGTCGGGTAAGCAAACCTATGACGAGCAGGATGCCGAGCGAGATCTCGGTCAGCCCTTGCATGGGGGCCGCCATCGCGGCGTGGCTCGCGGCGAGGCCCATCACCGCTTTCCAGGCAGCCGGGCAATGGCTGTGTGCGATGTAGTAATTGATAAGACCAGCGTAACCCGCGGGACTGTACAAGCCTTTACTCAGATTCTCACAAAAAACCCAGACGAACATTGCACCAATCGTCACGCGTACAAGCGCCAGCCCGTTCGCCGATTGCGGATGTTGGACCACTCTGGCCAGGTCACTTCGCGGTGCGGTTGCGTTCGTTACCATGATCAACCTCGCTCTGGGATGCTATACCAAAGAGGAATCGATCTTCTAAATTTCTGAAATTTAGAGGGCGCGCGAAGATGGTGTCCGGTGGCATTCGGATCTCGTTCCGGTTCGGTTACTGCCCTGGGGCGGGATATCGCAAGAGCGACCGTCCAGAGCGCACCGATGTAGGGAGGTTATAGCAACAAATCCGTTCTACGAGAAGGTGCTGGGGTTACCGAGATAGAACTCCGCACCTGTGGCGAACTCTGGGTTTTGCGAGATCACGTCAAGGCCCATGGAGGGCAAGTCATAGAAGAGATGCCGGTTGGCATCCATTCGCGCAAGGAAGCCGCTGCTTCTCGAAATCACAAATTATTCGATCCAGTGTTGATGGTTGACTTTTGCTGCGCGCGAAAGAGAACACATCGTGGCTCAACTGATATCCAAGCCACTTCTCGCCTAACAGAGAAAGAAAAGTAAATTTACCGATTCCTTGCAACTCTTGAAAGGGAATGACCTGGACGAAGGGACTCGAACCCTCGGCCTCTGCCGTCACAGGGCAACAACGAGATGTAACTGATGGATATCAAACGGTGTCGGCGGACGTCGTTCGGTACACAATGATACCGGGCAGCATCTGTTATCGTCAGAATTAGAGCGTTCAAATTCAATCAGTACAAGGCACTTCTCCATACTGATTTGGCAATCCCAGTTGGGACGTCTGCAGCTAAGCTCGCCAGTCAGCTTGTAAAGCAGTGCGAGATTCTCCGTGGAGTCTCGTCCGCTATAAAATTTTAGAACCAAACAACAGAAAAGGACTTGTCTTGCCGACTTGCTTTTTCGCCACCGACTTGCACGGAAAGACCGACCGATACGACAAACTACTCGCGTCGATCATCAGTCATCTTCCCGCTGCCGTGTTCCTCGGTGGCGACTTGCTTCCTCGCTCAACGCTATTTGCAATGCAATTCGGACAAGAAGATTTTCTTCACGACTATCTTGTTCCAGCTTTCACAAGAACGCGCGACACCTTAGGTGTGCACTATCCCAACATCTTCGTCATCCTCGGGAACGACGACCCACGTCGTTGTGAGGGAGACTTCGTTGCGGCGGCAGCCGATGGCCTCTGGCACTACGTCCACGAAAAGAAAAGTGTCTTGGGGGATTTTGCCATCTATGGCCTTGCCTACGTTCCGCCAACCCCATTTTTGCTCAAGGACTGGGAACGTTACGACGTTTCCCGGTACGTCCCGCCTGGCTGCGTCTCTCCGGAGGAGGGCAGCAGAACCGTGCCCACCGAAGAAAGCGAGATCAAATGGGCCACGATCCAGAGAGACCTCGCTTCCCTTGTAGGAGGAGATTCTCTTGATCGCGCAGTACTTCTTCTCCACACACCACCGTGCGATACGCCCTTAGACCGAGCGGCACTCGATGAGAAGACTTGCGAGCATGTTTCGCTGGATGTGCACGTGGGCAGCATCGCGGTAAAGCGGTTTATCGAGGAGCGGCAACCGCTGTTAACTTTGCACGGTCACATACATGAAGCTGCGCGTTTAAGCGGAGAATGGAAAATTCGGATCGGTCGGTCCGTCTGCATAAACGGTGCTCACGATGGCCCTGAATTGGCGCTGGTGCGTTTTGATCTGACTTCACCCGAGGCTGCTACGCGGGATTTGCTTTAGGTGACGTCTTCAAATCTTTCATAGGCAGCTTACGCGCAGGATCTGTAACTGCGTCGATCTTGACGGCGAAGCTCGAACCATCTTTGATGTCTGCATCCGAAATGAGGTGTACGTCCAGTAGACCATCTGTGCGATAGCCAGTCCGCAGGAAGTTGATTTCGGCGAGGCAGCGGCTCCAACCTTCGAGCCAGAGCGTCAATCCTTTCCTCTGCTCTTCGTTCCCTTGAACATGCAAGAGAATGTCGATGTCGCTGGCGGGCCCGGCGGTGGCATTCTTCGTGCTGCCGATTAGATAAAAGGCATTTACACCGAATTTTTGCGGATCGAGATCAGCCGCAATCCTCTGTGCCATCCGAAAGCGCCAGCGCCAGTGGTCATTCGTACTCCGATCAATGGACTCCGCCTCGGATTCCGCCGATACAATATTCTGCTGCGGGGATGACAGGAGCCCAACTGCTTGGTTCAAGTCGGCGTTCATCAACACCCTCAGGATGAGTCCGCCAGTTTCGAGCGGTACGTCAATTACCCGTAGCGTCTCGGCAAGGTGTGCGAATTCGGGAAGAACCTCATCAAGTACATTACGGGACCGTCGAAAGAACAGTTCGTTGAACACTGTCGTTGGATCGTCGGGATAGAGCGGTAGGTAACGGATCGAGGCTTCTACGAGGTCCTGAAAGAAGTGGGTTCCGAATGACAACTCTGGCAAGTAATTCCCTCTCTGGCGTGCTACTTCGATCAACATTGCCGCGTTGTTGATATCGGAGTAGGACACTGGAACGCCGAGTTTGATGTCTCCGCGGCTGCCCCAGCGTCCGGGCCCGACCAGAATAAACTGGCGTTTCGGCAACAGCTTATTGAGTCTTCCAACAGCGCGACCGACATCGCGCATGGCTGTCTGATCCGGGAGTTGGCTATAGCCCTCGAGATCGACATACACGATGTGAGTGATTTCCGGTACCTTCCCGTTCGAAACAAAATGTGCAGCCGAGAAGATGACCTTGTCCGAAGGCAGGTTCTGCGGGATCGCGACGGGAACCGCGTCAGCGCCGTAGCTTTGGGGTCGGCACTGCAGCAAATAGAAATCCTTCCCGTCGTAGGCGAACTCCATGTCGACTGGGGCTCCGAGCTTGGATTGCAGCAGGTGCAGCAATTCACGGATGCAGCTTACGAAGGGAGTCTTGCGAATCAGTCCTTCAAAGGTGAAGACGGCATCCTGAGAACTGAAATCAGGCATCGGCCCAATGATTGGCTCGATCCGGTCACGGGTCACCAGCGATACCAGATTGCGAATCTGGGGATATGTGGCGCCAGAATTGCGCAGGAGGTCCGCGACGTCGACCGTCTCGAATGCATTACTTTCCAGATTAATGAGATCGATGCGCTTGGGCGAATACCGGAGCACTTCGTCAGCTGTGACGTTGACACGCAAACTCGGCTGACCCGGAGCGATTAGCACCGGGTAGTCGTCGGCTACGCGATCCACAGCACGGGTTCCCAACCCCGGTACCAGCCTTATGAGGCCATCCTCACGCTTGATGCGGGAAGACCACCGGAACTCATTGTTGCTGAATGCAACTCCAGAGCACGCCGGCAGGAAGTACTTGCCGACGGTCTGGCCGACGACCTCCTGGATCATGATGCCCATTTCTTCGTGGACATCCAGCAGTCCGCGCTCGGCCCGGTATTCCGTCGGATCCGGCCCGAAGATCGACGCGTACACCTCCGCAATCGCATCCATCAATGCGGCCAGTCGCTCATCCTTGGCCCCACAATTCCCTAAGAACAAGCTCTTGTACTTTCCGGAGAAAGCCGATCCGGAACGGTCTTCCAGGAGACTCGAGCTGCGGACGATGAGAGGAACATCGCCGAGATCATCCAGGGCGAGTGCAAGCCCCTTGGCAAATTCTGAAGGGAAAGACGATCTCTTAAACAGAGCCACCAAGTGCGGGTACTCCTGCCGAACCTGGTCGATCTCCATGTATTTCCGGTTGAGAACGTCTTCCAGATCGTTATGGTGCACGAAGTCCTGAATCCAGTCGGAGGTGAGGTACCAAGTTCTCGGCACCTTCACTTCGCGCCGAACTGCGCTCGCTTCGGGAGCCTTGTCGATGATCTTCTTCGCCAGGAACAAACCGGCACTCTTACCGCCTAGCTTGCCATGGCAGGCGGGCGGGTAGATGACCTTACCCAACAGATCATAGAAATCCTTAACGTCGATGAACCTCTTAGCGATGTTGATGAACTCGAGGCTTTCGGAAAAGAAGCGGCGAATGAGCGATACCCGCAATCCCTTCTGGGTGTAGAGCGAAAGTTCGTCCTCCTCGATACCGATGTGGCGATAGCGCTCCACACACTCCATGACCTCTCCGAGCGAAGTGTCCTGGTTTTCGAGCGCTCGCACCAGGAAGCTGGCCTTGTCCTCTTTGATCCATCGAGTCACACAGTTAAGGATCTCGGTCTCGCTCAAATGTTCGCCAGCGATCCGGAGTGCCTGCGTTGTCAAGTCGGAGGAGTGGCCGGGAGTGTCCTGAGGAAGAGGCCGGTTTCCATCGGTGGCAAGGCCTGGCTCGCGCGGCAAGACCGCCCCGTTGCTCCGAAGGAGTTCCTTGGCCTCCTCGACTCCGCCCCAACTAAGGTGATTGATCAATTTGCGTGAAATTCGCTTCAACAGCGCGGGGTCCGTTTCGCGCAGAAACTCCAGCACGACACGCCAGTCCCCTTGAGCCGATACTTGATCGGCTTTTGCCCAGCCCTCGAACGCCGCCCTTAGCCGCCGTTGGGTGACCGAGCTTGCAATTCGCTCTGCAATCGTCCCAATCAGCTTCCGCTCCTCCTTCAGAAACGGGCCTTCGTCGGATCGCGGCAGCTCTCTTCGGTAAAAAACCTCGACCGCTCCAACCGTCTCACCCTGCACGACGATGTCGGCCTTTTGAACCCATCGTGTTTCTTGGAAGTCTGTGGGCTGGATTGCCAGATTCTCGAAGAGGATTCGAGCCTGACAGTCATGTGGATATTGCCACCCTGGCGGCAGGACGTCGATAATGTCACGAAAAATCCCCTCAAGAGGCCGGGCTGACTGGCTCAGGAGTTCGCCCACCTGATACAGACAGTTCAATTCCTTGGCTCGCTCCTGCAGAGCATGCAGCATGCTCCCGAATTGGGTATCGTCCGGTTTCACTTTTTCTCTTGGCTTGTATTGTTTGTGGGGCGGCGCGACAGGATCACTCCCCGCGCTGTCCGCCCGTCGACGAGCACCGAGAGCCGATCTGACGGCCGCACGTGGCGGATAAGCTCCGTCTCGTGCACAACGGGCTGCCGGTTTAGCCAATCCCAATTGATCCCGAAGGGGCGCCCGTGTTGCACCATGAAGTAGCTTGCCCGAAAGCTCGACAGGTTGTGAAAGAAGTGCGAACCTTGACTCAACTCCACGTTCATTTCCGGAAGTGTAGCTTCTACAATCGCTCGGGCCCCTGAGATCTGGCTCCAGTCAACCGGTATTCCCAGTGACAAATGAGAACTACCCCAGCGACCAAAGCCAATCAGCAGGAAGGGCCGCTTCTGATCCCGGAGTCCACGGTTGATCAATTCCAACTCTTCTGCGATGGCAGGCGTGTGCAAAGGGGAAAAGTTGCCGGGTCGCACGAAGACGATATCCTGGATATCATCCGCGGCACCATTGCCCATCACCCTGTCCGACGCAACAATGGCGCACGGATTGGAGAGGTCCTCGACCGTGACATCTACCACCTGCTCAGAAACAACCATTGACCGAACCTGCAGGAAACCTAGACGCACCCGAGGCCGTTCCCCGAGCCGCCCCTGCAACGTGATAGCGAACTCGATCTCGACCTTAGCGCGGACTGTCTTCTCTGCTGCGCTGAGGAGATTTTTCACGAGGTCGTTCAGGGGGAACTGGCCTTGTACGAGAAGCGGAGCAAAGTTTAAGACCCGCGGTCCCCGAGCTCCAATTCCGGGGACAAGGCGGTCGCGTTCCGAATCGTAGGTTGAGGCGAGCAAATACAAGGCATCATCAGCTTCGGCATCGGCTAGACTCGCGTGCACCATATATTCAGTCTCGCTGATTGGATTGTAAGCGGGGGGCTTGCCCATGTTGACTGCCCAAAACTGGGTTTGGGTGCTCTTCAGTAGTTCCCCCACGGCATCGAAAGGTGGTGGCTTCTTCGGATAGGCAGGCGAAAACGTCCAGCCGATGCCACCGTCCACGATGGTCTTCCCCAACCCGAGTGCTAGGGTGACAACGCCCTCTTCAGGACGGGCGGGTTCAAGAGCATAGAAGTTATAGGAACGCGCCACGCCCGAGATGTCAGGATAGAAGCGGTCCCCTCGGCGCTGGCCAAACACTTCCTGGATAATCACCGCCATCTTCTCCTCGCCTGGATTTGTCCCAGTAGTTCGAAGGTAGTCTCGCGCCTCGCGAAAGTAGGTCGACGCATATACAAATTTGATGGCCTGCACCAGCCGACGAAATCGTGTGTCCGGATCGGGCTGGTTGTTCGGGATCATTTTTGTGCCGTAGACGCCGGCAAAGGGACGCTCCAACGCGTCCTCCAGTAAGCTCGACGACCGGATCGCGAGAGGGCTCTTGACCTGAACAATCAGCGCGCGGAGATCGCCGAGCAGTTCAAACGGAAGCTCGCTCTTCTGAAAGGCATGGCCGATACGGTCGTCGGACATTTCGTCTAAGCGCAGATCGCCAAGGTTGTTTTGCGCTATGAATTGATCAAAGCAGTCCGTCGCGATGACGGCCATGGTTGGAACATTGATCTCAATGTCAGGGAAGGAAGTGGCGTCGAACTGCTTTGCCAGCAGATCCTTGATAAATACCAACCCACTGGCTTTGCCGCCGATTGATCCGGAGCCGATCTGGGTACAGCGGAATGTTCCATCCCAGAACTTGCGGTCAAAAACTGGCAACTCAGCAAGAAGAGGCTTCGGACTGCTCATCGACACCCCCACCGCAGCGCAGCGGTTGCTGACGTTTTAGCGCGCGGGCTACAGTCAGCCCGTCTCTTGAATCCTGCGACTTCCGGTTACACCCAGCCGCGTTCGTGGCACGCCTTGGCTACGCGGCCGATCGCGATGGCATAAGCAGCATCTCTCATATATAACTTTTCACGCCGAGCCAGATCGGAGACGGCGAAGTACGCGGATGTCATCTTCAAATCGAGCTTCCCGAGAACTTCATCTTTCTCCCAGAAGTAGTTCATGTTGCTCTGCACCTGCTCAAAATAGCTGCAGGTCACGCCCCCCGCGTTCGCCAGAAAGTCGGGAATCAACAAAATGCCGCGTTTCTGAATCTGAGCGTCGGCTTCCGGTGTCGTCGGACCGTTGGCTCCTTCAGCGATGATGCGCACGCGCGGGCTAATCCTGCCAACGTTGTCGCCGGTGATCTGGTTTTCCATTGCCGCGGGAATGAGAATGTCGACATCCTGCTCTATCCATGCCTCTCCCGGGAGCACTTCGTAGCCCAGTTCCTTCGCTTTCGCTTTATTGATCCCGCCGAAGTGGTCTGTGATCGTCAATAGTTGACTGAGATTGATTCCCTCACTCTTCAAGTAGGTGTAGGCACACTGGTCCGCTTGATCCCAGCAGCAGACAGAGATCACTTTTCCTCCCAGCCGCTGGTAGAGTTCGATCGCGTAGTGGGCCACGTTGCCAAAGCCCTGCACGCTCGCCTGGGTATTCTCGGGGCGCATACCCAATTCTTTGAGCGCCTCGCGCAACGTAATTACGACGCCATAACCCGTTGCCTCGGTTCGGCCAAGCGAACCGCCCATGCCGACAGGCTTCCCGGTAATAAAGCCAGGAAACCGACCGCCATGGATCTTCTCAAACTCGTCGAGCATCCAGAGCATGTGCTGCGAGTCGGTCATTACGTCCGGGGCCGGTACGTCGGTCACCGGACCGACTTCCCTTGCTACCTGACGCACCCAGCCGCGGCAAATTTGCTCCTGCTCTCTCGCGCTTAGATTATGAGGATCGCAGATCACGCCACCTTTCGCTCCGCCCAGCGGAATATCCACCACAGCACACTTCCATGTCATCCACATGGATAAAGCGCGTACGGTGTCGATCGTCTCCTGTGGGTGGAAACGGATGCCACCCTTGCCTGGTCCGCGGGCGTCGTTGTGCTGGACGCGGAAACCGCGAAAAATCTTCACCATTCCGTCATCCATGCGTATAGGGATGGCAAACTGAAACTCACGTAACGGATAGCGCAGTAGATCTTTGGTGGCCGAGTCAAGTCCCAAGTATTCGGCTACTTTATCGAACTGAGCCTGTGCGATCTGGAATGAATTGAATGCCTTGGAGGATTTCTGCGGAGTCGCAGGGGGAACGACTTTCGAGACTTCCTTTTCGACTTTGATCGGTTCCGTCAGTACGCTCTGCGGCATCGTTTTCTCCTTGTCGTTCTGAGAGCTGATTCAATTATCGCCCCCGCAAAGGGAGAACCCTATGTGATTCGGCGCACATTAGTTGGTGATCCGCTACTGCTCACGGACTGAGGACCCGATCCTTCCGTATTTGAAATCTCGTCTAAACTCCTCACCGTATAAAACTGGGCAGCCAGCTCCGCAAGCGGTACAGACAGCCCGTTCTTGATCCTCTAAGGAATTCTTTGACCAAGCGTACCAGACCCAGATCGGAGCGAGATTCGGAGAGAATTGCTCCGTTCTGACGGGTTGGTCGAACGGGAGAGGAGTCCCTCAGGCGACCTCTCGTCTTTGCGAACGTATTGCAGCTTCCATCGCAGTCTCAGCCTGCCAGCTTTGGAGGTCTCGCGAGATGGTTACAGTAGCGAGAGTGCGACCGCCTTTCTTGTACGCTACGGCACAATCGCGCGCATCGAGGCTCCCATCGATCTCGATAGCGTCCCACTTCTCGGCGTGGCCTACATAGTTGATTGCCACGTCGAAATGCTGGCTCCAGAAGAATGGGACGGCGTCAAACCGTTCGCGACGACCAAGAATATTCTTAGCTGCTACCTGTCCCTGATGCTCCGCCACCACCCAGTGTTCGACGCGAATTCGTTCGCGGTGTGCGGATCGGGCGAACTCTTCGGAGAGGACTGGTTCGAATGGGAGCTCACCAGCTAGACTCCCCTTACGACCGGGAATGCGCAGCAAGATGACACATCAAGGCGGAACAGCAAGCAATTGATTAATCGCTGGCGTTCTTAATCGATGCGCACAAAACTGCAGGCGGTGGAATAGGATATCGGGTAACGTCAAAAGGTAGGTCTGTGAGGTCATCTCAACATTCACGACAACGGCACTTGTTCCTCGGAACGATCTCGTTCACCGTTTGCTTCGCCGCTTGGGGGTTGATCAGCGCATTCGCTCCTGTCTTCCGTCAAAGATTCCACCTTTCCGCAACACAAACAGCGTTTCTTGTTGCAGTTCCGGTGCTGCTCGGAGCGCTCGCCCGACTGCCAATGGGCATGCTCGCCGATCGCTTCGGCGGCAGAGTGGATTTCTGCTGCTGTCCGCCGTGGCCTGTCTTCTGTGGTGGGCGAACGCACGAGTCTTCTTGCCGCGTGAAGATGAGTTACAAGCAAAACTCCCGGCCGCTGCGATTCGGACCGCCGACACAATTCGATCCAGTGCATGGGCGACGTTGTGGACGGGCATTCTCATCGCCGCCATTGTGCTCGGTTCGCGCAATCTGCAGAATTTCGATCCCGCGCTTGTCATCTACACCTTCGCGATCATCTTCGCTACTTGGGGTGTCGTCTTTCACTATTCGGTCTGGATTCGGAAACCGCCGACCCGCGTCTATTGGCAGCGCGGCTGGCAGTTGTTCCGGGAGCGCGGCGTCTTTCGCAGTCTCGCTCACATTGTTTCCTTCGTCGGAACCCACTTGCTGTCGCAGACCTTCATCGCAAGGCGCTCGCGTTGCGATGGGCCATGCATCAGTTGATTTTCTGGGGATGCCTGCTAGCGGCTGCGATCACCTTTCCGCTCGTATTCGGGTGGATCTATTTCACGAGCGATCCCAACAATCAGATGGTCTACGTGACCCATCTTTTCGGCTATCCTGCGGGTCACTTCCACCTACATGCAGAGCGGCCATCCCGATCGTCTGCGGACGCCGCTTACTGGAACGCCAGTATTGTGCTGGCTCCCCCTCCACGACGACGTTTTCCGCGGATTGATCGTAGACAACACGAAGCTGTACTCCAGGCGGTTACCGGTCTCGCCAGCATAGATTTCTCCCTCTTCGATTGCTCGACATGAAGCTTGCGGCTTTTGCATGCTGTCCCGAAGTTCGAGGGCTACCTGATTTGCCTTTCCGGATAGTCGAACCTGCTCGCGCGCCGCGACCGCCTGCCAAAACGCGATTGAAACATCGCCTAGCAGTTGTCGCGCTGCATTCCGACTCGCCGCCGCTTCACGATCCACATCTGCTTGGGCTCCTGCGATCCGCGAGCGTCTCCTGCCACCTAGTTCGAACGATTGGCTCAAGCCAACCTCAGAATCCAACAGGTCCGAACCGGGCGTGTAGCGCGGCCCTCCTGAGAAGCTAAGCACAGGGTTATCCCGCAGCAAAACCTTGGCCCCCAGAAGCCTCCCCCGCGCTTCCTCGATCCGATCTTGCGCGGCAAGAATCAGCGGTGCTCGTTTTCGCGCTCGGTCGAGCGTCTGTTCTAGTGTCAAGAGTTCTTGCGCACGGACTACTAGCGCGAACGCAGACCCAAGTAAAAGGAAAATGATTCCTCTGAGTCTCACTGATCCTCCGACAATCTTTTGAGGTCGAACGGTTCTCGATAGCCGACTACAGCGGGACTATGAGCGAGGGGAGCGGTAGGGATTGCGGGGCATCCCGTCAAGAAGTGGGACGAGAGGGTCGGATTCTTCAAATAGGAGAACTGCGACTGGCTGGAGAGCAAATATCACGCCAGGAGCATAATGAGCACAGCTAAAGCAATCCTCTTCAAATTGGCATGACGGCGTCGTATTCCCGTCATGTTGAGCCTGGAGTTGACTCTGCGATCGTACCGGCGCTACGGTCTGTGCATCACAAGGCTCGGGTGTACACACGTCAAGTACAACAAAAAGCGTCATAAGGAGCGCTACGAATTTTACCCACCAAGCCACTGCCAAAGGTTATCGGTAGCGTGCACTGTCCGTCCACTCACAAATTGCGTTCGTTTGACTTCCTTTTCACCGAGGCTCCGGAAGCGTGCATGACACTGAAGACCTGCACAAATAGGCGCAGATTGACATCGATCCGCTGTACTTTCTCGTTAAATTCCGCATCCCATCCCTCGGACACAAAGCGCAGGTTGAAATGGTCGAAATCCGCATGTCGTTGAAGCTCATTACCGCGATTGGAGCTATTTTGCTGATTGTTGGTTTCCTGCTCTTTCTGCACTCACTTGGCACTGGAGGAGCATCCTTCCCAGCATTTCTCATTGCAGCCGGTGCGGTCTTACTAGTGGTCTCAATTATCTATGCCGTCGTCCGATTTCTCCAGAAACGAGCCCTCTCTTCCGACTAGCTCAGACTCGACTTCATTTGTGCAGGAATTCGTTGAGCCCGATCACCCCTCTGACCCACACTTTGTGCGCTTTCTCTTCAGATACCCCCATCGCAACTGCGGTCTGATCCCAATCCATTCGCAGCAGATTTCGCATAACCAATACCGCACGTTCTGTTGCTGGAAGTCGGAGCACAGAAGTGTCGAGCCGCGACTTTCCTCCATGAGAGAGTACATCCCGCCGTGCGTGCCTCATGCATATTTCCAAAGCCCGTCGAATGATCAGAGGCCTAGTTGAGCTGGCGCCGAGACCGAGCACTTGCCGGGACAGGCTGACGAGTGTTTCATAGCTTGCGTCCTCCGCCGCCTTCTCATCGCCCAGAAAGCTTCTGCAAAAACAAAAAGAACTACCACGGTGCCTAGAGACTTGCCGGATTGTTTTCCAGCCATACGATCCTCCAAGTTTAAAGCTGCGAGTTTGATGGCGTTCCATCTCGTTGGCGAATGGCCTTTTCGTAGGCGGTTGCGTCACGGCGAGCATTCGAAACGTCGTGGGCCGACGTAAATTCAAATCTTATCTTGCTCAGACGACCTTCGGGTGGTGTACAGTATGCCCGCTGATCGTGAAGTACGAACAAATACGACACGAGTCCGGTTGCCAATGCAATTGATTTCAGCCTCGACATGATTGGCAGCCCCACGTGCACTGTGGAGTTGCTAATCAGTAGACGTCGTGACATCGAATCCTCTGGCCAGTTCATCCCTGACTGTTGTACAAACCTTCAATCAACTGCATACCTCGCCCCAGTAGCTCTTCGTCGCTAACACTCTGTTTCGCCCAGCCGACCAGCACTCGATCTAGTCCTGTGCCTTCATTGCGGCCGAACTTCTCATCTTCCAGATCCGCATCGTGAACAATCTGAGCGATAGCCTGGACCTTTGCATCACGAATCTGGAACTCTTTGCACAATGTTTCGAAGGTGCAGTCACCGCCCCGATGTCCAAAACCGCCGCCATGGAACATGTCAAAAGGAACGGCTTTGGGATGTCGGGCTGGATCATTGTCGAAAACAAACTTGGCGTTCTTATCGATGAAGGAAGTGATCAACCATGCGGATGAGACGCGATCGATGCCAGGACGTGGCCGCGTAATCCACGTTCGGTTCGTGTATTCCTTTCTGGCACGTTGTGCATTACGCTGCGACTTGGACAGCGAAGGCTGCCCTTCTTCCGTGCGAGCGAGCATCGCTTCCAATCGGCTTCGAGCCGGACTGTTGAAAAAATCGATGGCTAAAATCTCGGAGAAACGCTTTCGTATACGCGAGAAAGCGGCTACTGTTCGTTTCGAAGACTTCAGGACTTTCTTCAGTTCGGACTGCAGTTGCTCGTAATCCCTCGACCGGGCGTCCACAAAGCTTCGTCGAAGTTCGTCATCGGGACAGTCATCGACCGACTGAACCCGGAGCACGGACGCCCGACCCTTGAACTTTCGAATCGCGACCGCCAACCACTCGAAGTGCTCTAACGTTTGGGGGTTGTTTGGGAGCAAATACCCTCCGCTCTCAAGTGGTAGTGCTCCGTACCGCTTGAGCTTTCTCCAAACTTCCACACGCTGGCTAGCCCGCGTTGTAGGCAGTCTGAACATCAACACAATCCAAGCAGCATTGTTGATAGGTTCCGTAACAGGCATGTCATATAATGTTATAGGTATAACTGATAGTAGTGCAAGGCGAAGCCATTAGTTGCGCCGTTGAGCGATCGCGAATCGTGATCTCCAATGTCTGCCACAACCCGTTTCCGGCGGCTCTCCGAAGGCTCCCGTCCGACGCTCGGCTCCTTTTTGTCACGCGTTTCACTCGTCTCTTTGCCTACGGCTCGCTCTCCGTAATTCTCGTTTTCTATCTGGTAAGTCTTGGCCTCAGCGAATCGCAAAGTGGACTCGTCCTCACGCTGACTCTTGCTGGAGATATTGCGGTGTCGCTGTACCTGACGACACGCGCAGACCGGTTCGGACGACGGCGAATGCTGCTGGTGGGAGCCATCCTGATGGTGCTGGCTGGCCTGGCATTCGCTCTCACTAGCAACCTGATGTACCTCATCATTGCAGGCACCATAGGGGTCATCAGTCCCAGCGGCCATGAGGTTGGGCCGTTCCTCTCGATCGAACAAGCATCCCTCTCCCACCTGATTTCGCCTTCTTCTCGCACAGAAGTCTTCGCGTGGTACACGCTGACTGGCTCGACGGCAACTGCTCTCGGCGCCCTCTTTGGTGGCGTCGTGACCCAAGCCTTGCAGGAGAGTTCCATGACGCCCGCCGCCAGTTATCGAGCAATCGTGATTTTCTACGCCTTTCTGGGGGTTGTTTTGACTTGTCTTTTCACGCGAATCTCTTCACTCGTGGAGGTGAAAAATCATTCCGATAACGGGGAGGAGGCTTCACGGTTTAGGAGATTCATGGGGCTGGGCAGATCTCGGAATATCGTGTTGAAGCTGTCGGGGCTTTTCGCGCTAGACTCATTCGCGGGTGGTTTCGTGATCCAGAGCTTCGCGGCGTATTGGTTTTTTTTGAGATTTGGAGCGGAGCCAAAAACGCTGGGTGGAATCTTCTTCTGGGCGAACGTCTTTGCTGGAATTTCAGCGTTACTAGCTTCGCGCCTAGCGACTCGCATTGGACTGATACGTACCATGGTGGTCACCCACCTACCTTCCAACTTCCTTCTGATTGCCGTACCACTGATGCCGACGCTTTCGCTCGCAGTTCTGGTCCTGCTACTCCGTTTTAGCATCAGCCAAATGGATGTTCCCACGAGGCAGTCCTATACCATGGCCGTTGTGGAAGCAAGAGAGCGATCCGCTGCTGGAGGATTCACAGGAGTAGCTCGCACCACAGGTGCGGCGATCAGCCCATTACTCGCGGGCTTTCTTTTCGCTCGGCCTGGCCTCATCAATCTGCCGTTCTATATCGCCGGCACGCTTAAGGCCGTCTACGACTTGCTTCTCTATTTCTCCTTTCGACAAGTCCGTCCACCGGAGGAAGCTAGCGCCGAATGACAAGAAACTCTAGACGATTCTCTTCCGGTGAAGGACGGAACAAAGAGCTTTGTCTGCTGCTAGTCATTTTTCTGGCAATGAGCGCGCATCGAGCTTCTGCCAAAGATGGTCCCAATGCGACAGCATTGATCCGCAATCCGTCGTCGATTGTGCTCGACGGGAAACTGGATGAACCTGAATGGCGCGATGCCACCGTACTCAGGCTTGTACAGCAATCTCCGAAACCAGGTGCGGCCACTCCATACCAAACCGAAGTACGCATCATCGTGAGCGACGATCGGATTTTCTTCGGCTTCGATTGCAAAGACCCACAGCCAGATCGACTCTCGATCCATACCATGCGACGGGACGAAACAATGGGCCAGGATGGACAAACACTTACCGATGATACAGTCAGCATCGTGCTCGACACCTATGGAGATCGCCGTACGGGCTATTTTTTCCAGATCAATGCAGCAGGCACACGTACGGATGGTCTGATCTCGAATCCGGAGAGTGTGTCCCTCGATTGGGACGGCATCTGGGACGCGCGAACAGCGAGGACCAAGTATGGCTGGTCCGCTGAAATCGTGATCCCGTCCAGAACCTTGAGCTTTACGCGGGGGTTGCAGGAATGGGGGCTCAACCTTGAGAGGTTCATTCCACGCGAAAGACTTGCCGTACGCTGGTCTTCCCCCACTCTCGACTCTTTCCTCTACGACCTCAGTCGCACGGGGACCTTGTCAGGAGTCGGTGAGTTACAACAGGGACGTGGAATAGAAATCGCGCCTTATGGCATCGGAAAGACAAAAGAGTTCTATGGACAAAGCCCGCGCACCTGGCAAGCAACTGGCGGCGGCGAGGTTACATGGAAAGCTACTCCGCAGCTTGCCACGGTGTTGACCCTGAACACCGACTTTGCGGAAACAGAAGTAGACACACGGCAAATCAATCTCACGCGCTTCCCGCTTTTCTTCCCAGAGAAGCGAGCTTTCTTTCTTGAAGGTGCCAATCAATACGACTTTGGACTTGGCTTGGGCGGCGAATCGCCGCAGTTCATTCCATTCTTTAGCCGCCAAGTTGGACTCTTGGATGGTGAACAGATTCCAATCAACGCCGGGATCAAACTAAATGGACGTGTCGGCAAATGGAACCTGGCGGTGTTAGATGTGCAGACTCGCGAGACCTTCGTCTCCCCGCAAGTCGTAACCGATCTTTCGCTGCCCTCGCCCCTCGTCCCCGGCACAAATCTGCTCGCCGGTCGGGTATCGTATGACTTCAATGAGAATCTGCGTGTCGGCACGATTTTCACAAATGGAGACCCGGCAGCGCTGCGCCAGAATACTTTGGCTGGTATCGACGCCATCTGGCGAACCTCCAAGTTCCAAGGCAACAAGAATCTACTAGTGGGTGCCTGGAGCGCTACAACACAAGGCGATGTCGGTCTTGGCAGCAAAATAGGCGGGGGATTCAAAATCGACTATCCGAACGACCTGCTGGACTGCAACCTCAGCATGAATCAATATGGCCAAGCGCTCGAACCGCTTCTAGGATTTCTGCCCCGTCCTGGAGTACGTCATACGTCCGTGGGATGCAATTACCGGCCCCGCCCTTCCAAAGACGGCCCGTTCAGATGGATTCGACAAGAATTCTTCGAGAACCAATACTCGCGCTACACGGATACCCGAGGCATTGTCGAGTCATGGGAATATTTCATGGCTCCAATCAATGTCCGCTTCGAGTCGGGTGACCGTTTTGAATTCAATTGGAACCCACACGGCGAGACGCTGCTGGCACCATTCGAAGTTGCACCTGGTGTCATCATTCCTCCCGGCTCTTACGACTTCACGCGATGGCGTCTCGAAGCACAAACCAGCGAGCATCGCCCTGTGCAATTTGGCAGCACGACCTGGTTCGGAACCTTCTACAACGGCCATTTGACCCAATGGGAACACTACCTCCGATGGACATCACCAAAGGGCAAAATCCAACTGGATCTCGACATGGAAAACGACTTCGGCCATTTGCCGGCTGGCAATTTCGTTCAACGCCTGTGGTCGGTACGTGCCGCTTATGCGTGGAATCCGAATCTGGTATTGTCCACCTTCATCCAGTACGACACAGCGTCGGAAAATGTGGGCACGAATACCCGCCTCCGCTGGACGATCCGGCCAGGCAACGATGTATTCATTGTATGGAATCGGGGTTGGCAACGGATTGTCGCTGATCCACACGTTAGCCTCGTTCCCCAAAGTGATCTCGTCGCTGTGAAACTTCGATGGACGTTCCGGCCGTGACCGGCATTTCGCCTGGAGAATTGGCGGGAGCGACGGGACACGAGCAGGCCTTCATCAGCACGCTCAAGTCCTCAACTGGCGGTCTGATCCACGCTTTGCTGGAATGGAGATCACAAAGTCTCTACAACCACCCGAACGGACTTCGTCTTCCCGGACCGCGACCACCTGTCGAGCTTGCACTGGATGTCGAGTTCTAGGTGTCCTTCCAAGAGCCCAGAGATGCCGCGGCCTCTAGTCCCGAGCTGTCTCGTCCTTGATCGCTCACTTCCGGACGTGAATGGACTCGAACTGCAAAGGAAAATCGCACGAGAGCGAGCCGAAATGCCGATCATCTTTATCTCCGGGTGTGGAGACATCCCAACTACTGTACGGGCGATGAAAGCAGGAGCGATCGATTTCCTTGTCAAGCCATTCGGCAATGATGGCTTGCTTCGCTCAATCCGTGAGAGCCTCGAACAAAGCCGCATCGCGCTCGATCGCGAACTTGCTCTGCGGGACCTCCGGAACCGCTACGCTTCACTCTCTTCCAGAGAGCGACAAGTCATGGCGCTGGTGGTGGCGGGTCTGCTAAATAAACAAGTCGGAGGAGAGAGCTCGGCATCAGCGAAATCACCGTAAAGGCTCATCGTGGACACGTAATGCAAAAGATGAAGGCTACTTCTCTCGCCGACCTCGTTAGGATGGCCGCCAAGCTCGGACCCGGGCGTTCGACCATCCACTTGGCGTAACCCCAGCTTGAACCTAGCTCGTCGCCAACGGCGCATTTCTTGGCGAGCCGACTGCAGGACTTCCCATCAGGAGCAGCACCATTGCTGTCACCAATGCCGCGCGGAGATTCTAGACCATACTCTCTCATGGAATTCCTTTTCTACTGTCACAAGTCTTCTGCCTTTGGCACTAGCGGCTAGCGCAGGGCCTAGCGGGCAAACCACACATGCGCTCGTAATCATGGCAATTCTGCCCGGATAACACACTAATAGGTCCGGCTTCCCCCTTGGGGTCTTCGTTTGATGCAACCGTTCTGCCGCCGGAAAGCAGCAATCAATCTGACTGGAACAAATGGCAAGCTTTCGCCACTTTACACTTCCGCCAAGACTTGGTTAATGCTCACCGGCCGAAGAGTAGTCCACTACCGGTGCAAAAAGGAGCAGCATGCAGAACGGAAGCCTCGTGAAATCCAAACGCCAGAATGGACAGACAGCATGGGAGTTTCGGTGGCGCGATCGAACGAGCAGCAAGTCCATCTACCGCCGGATCGTCCTCGGCACCACTCAACAGTTCACTACGGAGCGCGAAGCGCGGGATGCAGTCGCGGGCATCGTTCTTGAGATCAACCTCAATGATCCTCGTCTACCGACGTCTTTCCTACGATGGTTCCGTTGTGGAGGCGACAAAGTCACTCAGCTTTTTGACATTGACCTGCTCATCTTTGGTTTTCAATTCAAAACCAATCCCCATGCCGTAGCCCGGATGAGAAGCCAGTACGCTTCCTCTCAACATCAATTTCATCTCGTAGGTACGCACCACAATTTCCACGCTTGCCCCTTTCGGAAATGGCAGAGGGACTTCGAGATAACAACCGCCCGAACTGAGATCGGTAAGGCAACAGCGATTCGGCACGGACGTTCCTGTCAGGTATACCTCTGCTCCTAAGCGGCAGGCGTATCGCAGCTGGGCACGGCGATTGTTTGGCTCGGATTTGGGTTCCAGTACGACAGTGGCAGTGTCCTCGTGGGCGGGTTTCACTTCCGGGCGCGCTTGTGGTGTCTCGTTCGAGTGGCTGGTTTCTGCCACCGTCAATGTCGCGATGGGCAAGGGTTCGTGCAATTGCAGAGTCTGTTCTGCCTCGTCGCGATTGGATTCTTGGGGCAGATTGGCAGCAAGAAATTCGTCCAACAGCCGTCGCGAACTCCTGGGAACATCCACAAACTGCACACCTGCGCGTCCGTTCCACTCCTGCCAGACGACCTGCCCCGACAGCCGGACAGCAGATTTTTGTCCTGGCAGAGTGAATTGAAAATAAAGCTTGTTCGTGGGTGGAAGCTTTTTGCCAAACAATACAGCCATGCCATCAGTGGCGAGGTCGACCAGAGTAGCTTTCTCGCGCTCGACGTTCGCGTAATCGACGATGGCCTGAGCATGTACTGCCGCGCGCGATTTCTTTCGCTTCTCCTTACGCATCACGGACCGCGCCGCGCGCAGACTGCTTAACGCGCGTTCATAGGCGACCGGCTTGTAGAGAATAAAATTCACGCCCAGGGAAAACAGTTCCTTAATGCTTTCCTGGGAATTGACGACTGCCACCGCCAGAGTGGCATCATTTACCCGCGAAGAACGGGTCTCCCGCAACAGCCAAGTGACGTCGGCGCTGGAGGCGCCGTCGACGATCACAACATCAAAGCGCTCCTGCGCCGTGCGGATGGCCGCGCGTGCAAAATCCGGACACGATTCCACGCGAATGTCTAGTTCTTTGAGAACGCGCCGCAATACCTCGGCCGCCTTGTCATCCACACACACGAGCAGGGCAGATAGAGTCATACGTGCTTTGATCGTAAGTTCCGTCAGTGCGCGGGACAAGGTTACTTTCGTTATTGCTTGTCATCCTGAGGCCCACGTTTTGTGTGGGTCGACGGATCTAGGCAACCCGGGAGCATATGAACCGCACGCCGGATGCATACATCCTTCACCGCGGAAAACGCGGCTCAGGAGGACAACGACGATTAAGTGCTGAAATAACTAAATCGCTCAAAAAACAACCCTCCGGAAGCGGAGGGTTGGTCAGCCAGGTTCAGCGCGTTCACGCTTAATTCATGATCTCCCGAACCGCCACGATGCGGTAGGCCTGCAGGCCATTCATCATCGTCGACCAGCAGCTGTCATAGTTCCAGGCTACAGTGCCGCCGCCGCTCCAGTTGAAGTACGGAACTCCCGGCGGGCTATTAGCAGGCAGCAGGTTCCCATTCGCATCATAAAGATTAGCGACCAGCAGGGAGCCGTTTACGATCCCGTTGCCGCCGCCGTTCTTTACTACGGAACCCTTTCCGATCACCAGGATGAGCCCGTCGTAATTGGGATTGCCGTTAAACGTTACGTTGCCGGTGACCAGTAAAATGCCGGCTCCCGTCCATCCTCCAGGCAGGGTGAGGTCGCCGTTGACCACGTTGATCTGCGGAGCGGCGTCGGTGCCGGGGCGCAGAATTGTCGCGGGATTGTTGCCATAAACGTTGTTCGAGTTTCCCGCAACCAGGGTTATGGTACTGGCCAGGTTTTCCAAACCTCCCACGGTAGACAACATCGTCAACTGCGAGCTTACGTTTCCTACGCTAGGGTTGCCATATTGAAGCGGTCCCACGTAGCTCTGGGGACGGTTGTTGGCATCGCCTGTGAGAATAGTCACGGCAGGATCATTGTAAGCGCCAAGAGCTGGCTCCCCAATCGCCGCCGGGCAGCTCGCGCCGTTGTTCCCGCCCTGCGCGATATCATTCCCGCTTACCGTAAAGGCATTTGAATTGGGCGTGTTAAATACCGGGTTGGCACCGTCGAAGATCATAGGGCCAGGCAAAGTTGGGAACGTGTTCGATATGGCCTCAGCCTGCACCATGCGGCGCGAACCGCTCGGAGTTACCGCTAGCGTGGTCATTACATACACCGGCAGATAGTTCGGATTCACCGCCGAGCAGCTTGCCAGGTTCGTAGCAAGCTGTGTCGCGCCGTTCCAGCACACCAGGGCATTGGCGTTGAAAGCGGGGTCCACCCTGCTGGCGTTTGTTGTGCCCGAGGATGTGCTGTTGGTCTTCAGGTTGATGCGAGTCCATTTCCAGGGGGCACGCGGCGTCATCTGATAGGTATTGCTGGCCACCAAGGTGCCGGTGCCGGACGCATTGTTGTACCAGACGCCCGAGGGACCACCGCCCGGGGTGCAGGCGAATGCCGGGCCCATACTTGCCAGTTCCGTGCACACTTCGGTATCCGGGTAGAAGGTGCTGCTAGCAGTTGTCGCCCACGGTGTCACCACCTCGCCTGCGGTCGCCGGATTCGTAATGTACAGGAAAGCGTTTGCGTTCCCAGGCGATGCGGTGGGAAGATTCGCGGCCAAGGAGTTATTGGCGGAGCTGCGGAAGCGATCGCGAACCTCTTCCATGCCCGCTTTGGCAGCGAAGAATGCCGTCTGCTCATCGCGGAAGTTGGCACTGATACTGGTATCCGTATTGGTGAGCATGATCATACCGGCGCCGATCGCGGTGATCAGCAGCACAGTAAAGATCGCTATGAACAGCGCTACACCTTGTTCCGATTGCCGGTCTTTTCTAGCCCTGA
This sequence comes from Acidobacteriota bacterium, assembly GCA_046723715.1. Classification (GTDB taxonomy): domain Bacteria; phylum Acidobacteriota; class Terriglobia; order Terriglobales; family Acidobacteriaceae; genus Sulfotelmatobacter. The sequence continues at coordinate 85,292 of JBKOUZ010000090.1, forward strand.
ATTTTTGAGTCATAGGTTTAGTCCTCACAGACAGCTCATGGGAGGAACTGCATTGGCTGCCAACGAGCAGTTATTCAACGAAACTTCTCCCTCGAAGCTTGTTTGCAGCGCCTGCCCGGTCTTTGGATCCATGACCGCATTGTTTTGAATGGTCAGGGAGATGTGAATGGTCTTTACTCGCGCCAGGACGGTGGGGTTGCTGGCGATGTCAGCCGGCACCGTTATGATCTGATTGCCATTGGCATCGAAGTACGTGAAGATGGTGGGTGTGATGAGGTCGTTCACTTCCGTTCCCCAGTCAGCGATGGCGAACTGAGCCAACTGGCCCGTTCCGTCCACCTTCGGAACCGCGCTGCGCTGGAAGCAAAGCGGGCAGTTTCCGGAGCCATTAATCTGATACTGCACTTCCTGCACCACTCCAGTCCCATCAATGTCGCCTTCAAACCAGATAGAAGTGGCGGTGATTCTCACCAGGCCAACAGCGACACGGGCATCGGTCCGGGTATCGGCGTGCGTAAGATTCGTGACGATCCGGCCGTTCGGGTATCCAATTTGGTTGATATCCCGAAAAAACTGATCGACAAAGTCGCGAGCCTGGTCGAAGTTATCCACTTTCGTCTGTTCGGCGGAGATACGCTGCGTGGCTGTGTTTAGTTGACCGAAAATTCCAGCCGTGACCAGACCGAGGACGGCGAGCGCCACCATCAACTCGACCAGAGTCGCTCCGCGTGCATTCTGCTTGGAAAGGTGTGTCATGATTTATGTTCCTTGGCCCACGATGGTGCGTACCGTAGCGACCGGAGCGAATACCATTGCGTTCCGCCCAGCGGACCTCAACTGAGCCGACACCGTCAGCGTTTTTACCCAGCCGTTAGATCCGGGGATGGCCGCGACATTCCAGCGCACGTCATAAACCGCCTGGTGTCCATTGGTATCGCAGTTGGTGTAAAGCATCTGGTAGTTCGCGACTGCGGCGGCGGAAAAATCCAGATCTCCCGTCGCGGTCACAGCGGGACCGCCTGGGGCGGTGCTCACATTGAAAGGCGTGTTGGTGCAATCGGTGATCGTGACTATGGTGTTGGTACCGGCTGGAAGGGCCATGATTCGTTCCGTGACAGCCTGCGCCAGAACAGTCGAGTTGCTGAGCTGCTTGCTCCAGGAGTCGCCGCCCACCGCGCGGATGATCAGTGCCATGGAGCCCACGATTCCAACCGCCAGAACCAGCATGGCGATCATCAACTCGATCATCGTAAAACCGCGCTGCCCGCGAGATTTTGTATTCGGTTTTCTGCGTCGCATCATTGCCATGACGCTCCATTCCAAATGATTGGTTTCGTTCTGCCGCTGCGGGTTACGACCACCCCGCCCCAGCCCACATTTCCCGGCCGTAGATCCTGGATGTAGTACACGAAATAGCCAGGCGCGGGAGTTGCACAAAGACCGCCGGCATATGCACAGGGGAGGCCCCGTTGCGAGTAACCCAAGGTGCTTGTGTTATCGAAGGTGACTCCCGCGGTATCGCCGACTAGGACGTAGAGGGGCGGCGCGCCGGCTCCGCCCGGAGGCCCCCCCGCCATTCGAATCGATCCACTGAAGCTTATGATCGGTTCGGGAGCGTCCCACTGGTCGTTGTTGTTGAAATCGATATACGCTTGCTGCACGTTGCCGTTAACGCGGTATTTGACGGTAATGATGGCATTCCGTCTTGCCGCCTGGATGCGCGCCTGCTGCATGAGTCCGGAGAGATTGCTGGCGGCAGATTTCAAACGGATGGTGTAAAACGCACTCAGGAAAGTTGGCGCTGCGAACGCCACAATGCTGATGCTGATCGCCATTACGATGATCAGCTCCAGCAGACTGAAACCTTGAGCACTTCGCGACGGTGGTGTAGCGAACACCGCCTGTGCGGGCTTGCTGTAACGGGCGCGGGCTGTATCGATCAGCCTTGCTGAACGGAACATTTAGAACCTGCCTGGGCGCAGTAACGGCGCCAATGACACTAATCGCCCTTCAGAATAGCAACCTGCCTAGTTCCTGACAGATAACGAAAGTGACATCACTCGGGAACTCGCGAGGAAGTCTGACCATCTGGAAGTCATTGAAAATAAGGGAGGGCAAAACTTTGGCATGGGATGGGGCGGCAACCTAAGCATGATGGGTTCGGCCAGGTGCCCCGATGTGAACTGAAAATGGAGCGGGAGACCGGGATCGAACCGGCGACATCCAGCTTGGGAATTTTGATCGCATCATACGCCCCGTCCTGCTGGATGCGCCAAACCACATGAACACAACCGTTTTCACCAGGACAGGCAAACCGGACAGCTTGTGGCATAACGCAGCGGTAGATCAACAATGGCACCACTTTGTCGACAATTTTGTCGACTCACTGTCGACCCAAAACCGATACAGTCGACTTTGATGTTTTTGCCGATGTTTGTCTCAAAAGTAGGAAGGGGGTGCACTGGTTGCTACGACCTGCAACTCCTTTCAAAACTGTTCTCGCTAGGTCTAGAAGGTGCCGAATATTGGGTGTACAGTGTTCGGCGTGAACTGCCCGCAGCAAGTGCGCCTCGTGATAGCTGACGATCATCCCGTTTTCCGCCATGGTCTCAGGCGTCTACTCGAGGCAGAAGCAGAATTCAAAGTTGTCGGCGAGGCGTCGGACGGCGCAGAGGCGGTCAAACTGGCGCGCCAACTCAAGCCAGACGTGCTATTGCTCGATTTAGCAATGCCCAAGCACCCAGGCCTGGAAGCCTTGCGCGACCTGAGTGCCAACGAAAATGCCACTCCTGTGAGAGTGGTTCTGCTGACGGTGTCCGCAGGGAAGAGGCAAATCGTGGAGGCTCTTCAACTAGGGGCGAGGGGGGTTGTGCTCAAGGATTCATCAACTCAGGTATTATTTAAGGCCATCAAGACCGTTATGGCGGGCGAGTATTGGGTTGGACGGGAGAGCGCCTCGAATCTGGTGCAGTACTTGCGAACGCTGATGCAGTCCAGCCATGACGTAGCGCGCCAAAACAAAGTCTTCCTCACACCTCGCGAACTGGAAATCGTTTCTGCTGTGATCGCTGGTTATTCCAACAAGGAAATCGGCGACCTTTTCAAGATCAGTGAAGATACCGTGAAGCATCACCTCAGCAACATCTTTGATAAGTTGGGCGTCGCCACGCGTTTGGAGCTTGCACTATGTGCAACTGAGTGGTTGGGCGGCGCAGAAGACGCAGATGCAGCAGGAATTGCGGTCAAAAAACCAAAAAGCCCAAACTTGAACAGGGGTTCCGCTGCTGCGAATCTGGACAAACTATTCGGGTAGGCCGCCCTCGTCGGCCTGCCATCTCTCCCGGATGCTCAACTATGTGCATCCAGTCAACGCGGGACCAGACGCCGAGGGCTTGAAGAATGGTCGAATGCTGGGCAATCTACCGGAAAGTTCATCGCCAAGTCAGCTCTTCACCGTAGTGTGCTTTTGTAGGGCTTCAGACATTCTCTTCCGAGATAAAGTAGGCACTTCTCCGATTGCCCCGACTGGAGGTCGGGGCTTTTTTCGCGTACATGCTTATCCTCTCGGCGCGCACGCTCAGTCTGCCACAAGTGAACACATAAACGCATGTGGCTCAAAGTACTGATCGTCATCTTGGTTGTGTGGCTACTGATTGCTCTACTCCTGTACTACTCCAAACAGTAGGCGAGGTGTGCAAAGTAAAAAGGCAAACATTTACCTACATACGATCAGTCGCGGTCGGCATCAAAGGTGGCGGTCAACACCCTCACGGCGTCGAGGTAGTTCATCGCTACGGATGGCTTCTCCGGCGTTGTGGGTTTGAACATTCGGGCCGAACGGGTCTTTCATAATTCATTCTTAATTATGCCCGTTCAGGCCATGAAGTCCCCGTAGTTTGCGGATGGAATTTTGACAGGCACTATCTCTCCGTTTCGGCTTTCCTTCCTGTTGGTTATGATGCCCTGAGATGCTGACCACCATCCTTATCGGCCTCTTGGCCGTGCTTGGGTTCCTACTTCTCGTCATGCTCTGGAAAGGGGGCGACCCGCCCAAATGAGGAACGCAGTCTTAGGAAACTACCTTGCTGTCCGACGCAGATCACGCTAAATTGCATGGCACTCAGGTATCACTGAATCGCCGTTTGCCCCTCCACGGGCTTCCTGTGCGCACGAATTGATCGTTATTCGCCGAAGTTCGGCATCGATATCTGTTTTTCGGCGACGAAGAAATAAATTGTAATGGGAACTGCTTAATCTCAATTCTCGTGCAATCTCGGGCGCTGTCTTGCCCTGCGCCATCAGATTTACGGTCCTAAGTACTCGCGCCGTAACCTCTCGCGCCTTCGGGCGGCCTGTTCGCGGGCGGCACAGCTTTGCACTGCGATTTCGGGTCAATGACGGAGAGACCAGCACCCACGGAACATCGCTTTGCACCAGTCCGCGGCCTAAAACGAAAGGACGGTGCAACTCTCCGCATCGCGGGCAAGCTAGGCGCAGCGATTCGGAATCAATCGGAATGGCGGATCGCCAATCACCGCAACTACACGTGAGCTCGAAAAATAGAACGCCATGGTGGTTTGGGAATTGCTGAACAAGAGCGGGCCAGGGGACGGCGGCGGGCGCTATCATCGCGGAAATGATAGCGATTACATAGACGACAATCAATATATAAACTGATCGATTGAGTGCTTCAGGCGTCACCTAGCGTTGAACCTCCTCGGAAATGTCGTATCCAGGGGGGCTATATCCGTTTTTATCGTAGAAGTCGATGGCCGCGAGTAGCTCTGCCATCTCTTGCTTTTGTTTTCGCTCTAATTCCTGAGCCGCCTCTGCCCGGAGCCTGTTCATTTCGGTGGTTTGTTGATCTAGCGCGCGCTGATTCGCGAATGATCGCATCTTTTCGAAATAATTCTGCAGGCAATCCTTCATGACCATCTGCACGTTACCGTTCTGTTCCAATTCCTCCGGTATCAGTCTCCGCCTTCGTGCTTCCCACTCGGTGAATTTCACCTCTAAAGCTGCGATTCTGTCCTCGAGTCTTTCTCTAGCAGCCATTTGCGTCACCTTCTTCCCACTCTTCGCAATAAGGCCGGAGCGAGTTCATTTTGAGGGGTGCATTACGTCCCTTGGAGAACTCCCCCGCTCCGGGTTGGCTCCCCGCCGTGGAACGGGGAAATTGTTCGTCTACCGGCACTCGAATCGCTTGGCGCACTCCGCCAACGTAGCACGGAATTTGGCCAGCGAATCATCCGATTTCACGTTGGAGACCGTCGCCATTTCGTTCATTGGAAACGTCACGACGCTGACTTCGTACAATTTCAACTCGTGCAGATGCCGGACGCCGTTTGAAACTGTATCGCGTATCACATCGAAGCCAATGCTCAAGCCTTTGAGCACGCCCTTTCGCAGCAAGTGATAGGTTTCCATCGCCTTGGCTGACTGCAGGACCAGTTCACCGCTGATTTCTAATCCCGCTTTCGTCTCGCGTGCCTTGCCTATTCCGATTGGCTGCTTGGTGTCGTGCTGCCACAAAATCGGCACTTCGCCGCCCTTGTGTGCTAGCGTTCTCGAGAAAGCGCCCTGCTCAACGACATCACCGCCCAGGTCGACGTTCCCGAATACGGACGCCATGCCCGTGAACGTGCCTTCCGCGGTCAGCGATTTCAATTCCAGCTTGAAACTCTTGTTCTGCATGCTGTCCCTTTCAGAACGGGAGCGGCCCAGGTTCGAACCGCTCCAATTACTTAGGCGTCATGAGCCCCAAGGAAATCCACCGAAACAGAAACCGTGTGGCGTGAAGATAGCCAGCGCCAACCGTTCCTCGGCGAGTATGGCAACGAGATTACGCACGAAGTAGTCCGAGTGCTCGCGGCTGACTTCCACCGAAGACATCTGTCGATCAAAGATTGCAGCTGCCTGCTGGAAGGCACCGACCAAAAATTGACCCTTCGGCATCGATTTGCTCGTCACTACGGGGATTCCCCAGAGCCGTGGCGTAGTTGCTAACTGTGGATCCACAAAAATGTACTGACCACTTGAAATGCCCGTTCCAGTCTGCTTCAGCAGCCGGAT
>JBKOUZ010000217.1:0-23000 GCA_046723715.1 Acidobacteriota bacterium
GCAGTGTACTGGGCCTTCCAGTAAGCACGGGGAAAGTTCCGAAGTGCATCGGGATCAGAGTCTTGGGTTTTAGCAGATTGCACGCATAAGCAGCCTCGCGCGGACCCATGGTGTAGTGGTCACCGATGGGGAGCATCACGATCTCGGGCGCATACAGCTCGCGAATGATTGCCATATCACCGAAGACGTTGGTGTCTCCGGCATGGTAGATCTTGGCGCCGTTAGAAAATTCGACAACATAGCCGCACGCTTCTCCGCCATAAATCAGTTCATCCCCATCCTGGATGCCGCAGGAATGATCGGCATGCACCATGGTGACTTTGATATCGCCGACCGTCTGCGTACCTCCTTTGTTCATCTCTGCAACCTGCTTAGCACCTTTTTTCCCAAGCCAGCGCGCCAGCTCGGGAATGGCAACGACCACTGGGTTGTGTTGCTTAATGATCTCCACGGCATCTCCAATATGATCGCCGTGGCCATGTGTGCAAAGCAGAACGTCTGCCTTCTTCACCTTCTTTTCCGAATCCGGGCACATGGGATTATTCATGATCCAAGGATCGATGATCACGGCCTTGCCTCCCGGGGTCTCAATGCGGAATGTGGCATGTCCTAACCACGTGAGTTTGACGCCTCTCAGATTCATTGCTTTCTGACTCCCTCCGCCCGGCTAGTCGTAAGCGGCTGCTTTTTCGGAAGTGGCGCAGCTAGTTTATTATGAAACGCCATGCCAGAACTTAAGGTGCTGATTCCGCGCGAAGACGTTGCCCGGCGCGTGCGGGAACTGGGCGCGCAAATTACGAAAGACTTCGCCGGGCAATCGCTAACTCTGGTGGGCGTTCTCAAGGGGGCGGCCATTTTTCTCTCCGACCTCGCGCGCAATGTTGACCTGGACGCCTCTTTCGATTTCATCGGCGTGTCCAGCTATGGTAACCGCCCGACTCCAACCCAGGAATTGCAGAGCGGCTGGGACTCAACCGGGGAGGTGAAGCTGACCAAAGACGTGGATCAGAGTATGCGGGATAAGAACATTATCCTGGTTGAGGATATTCTTGACACCGGGTTGACCATGACATACCTGAAGAAACTGCTCATGGCGCGTCAGCCACGCTGTTTGAAGGTCGCAGCGCTTCTGGATAAGCCGTCCCGCCGCAAGCTTCCGCTGGAAGGCGACTACATCGGATTCAAAATTCCCGACGAATTCGTGGTCGGTTACGGACTCGACTACGCGGAAAAATACAGGAATCTGGCAGACATTTGCGTGGTCCCACGAGACTAGTTTTGAGCAAATGCTGTGCTGTGTCACATCGGGTAGTTGGGGATTCATTCAACGAGTCAGCGCGGTAGTGCTCTGACCCTACACCAAAGAATCTGGTTGGCCGCGAGGTTCCCGCCTGGGCGGGATCGAAATCGTGGCTGCTATCATTACCAGCATGAGTTCTGTGGTCTCCAAGACAGATCCGTCGCCCGCCGAGTCCCTGTTGCTCGACGTCGCAGACGTGCTGGCCACATCGCTTGACCTCGATACCACCCTGCGCCGGGTCGCCGAGGTTGTCCGCAAGGTCATCGACTACGAGATCTTCGCCATTTTGCTGTTGAACGAAAAGACGCAGGAAATGCGTTTCCGTTTCCAGATCGGCTATCCCACGGAGTTCATCGAGCGCACGCGGGTCAAGGTTGGCGAGGGCGTCACCGGCCTGGCCGCGCAGTTACGGCAGCCGGTATTAATTGACGACGTGCGCGAGGATCCGCGCTACATCGAGGCCATTCCGAACGTATGTTCCGAGTTAGCCATTCCGCTGATCACGAAAAATCGGGTGATCGGTGTCATCGATATCGAAGCCCGTGAGCCGCGCTCGTTCACCGCGGAGCATCAGCGCCTGCTCACGCTGGTAGCTTCGCGCATGGCCGCCGGCATCGAAAACGCACAACTGTACACCCGCACAACCAAGCAGGCGCGCATCCTACTGCTGCTCAACGAAATTGCCCGTGAACTGACGTCCATTCTGAACCTCGATGAACTCTTCGGACGCATTGCTGAACTTGCCCGCCGTTTGATTGACTACCAGATGTTCAGCATTTTGCTGCTGGACTCGTCCGGCGAGAAGCTGCAACACCGATTCTCGCTTCGCTTCAATGAGAACATTCATCTGAAGGATGACATTCCCCTCGGCCGCGGGCTGGTGGGTTATGCAGCGGACAGCAAAGAAGCCGTGTTGGTCCCCGATGTGACCAAAGATCCCCGCTATGTAGAGGCCAATCCGGAGACCCGTTCTGAACTGGTTGTGCCTCTGATTTACAAGAGCAAAGTGATAGGAGTACTCGATCTGGAGCACACCCGGCGAGGGTTCTTTACCGACGAGCACAAGCGCACCATGACCACGCTGGCGGCCCAGATCGCCATCGCCGTCGAGAACGCCCGACTGTACGAAGAAATCGAGCGGCAGGAACGCCGTTTGGAACGGGATCTGTCTCTGGCGCGCGAACTGCAGAGCCGTCTGCTGCCGCAAACCAATCCCAAGCTCGCGCATCTCGACGTAGCCGCGAAGTTTGTCCCTGCACGGACGATTGGCGGGGATCTCTACGATTTCATCCCGTATTCCATGTCGCGTCTCGGCATTGTTATCGGCGACGTGAGCGGGAAGGGAGCGCCCGCTGCGATTTATGCTGCCCTTGTCAGCGGGATCATCCGTTCCCACGCTCCCATCGAGCCGGCGCCTGGAGAGATGCTTTCCGCTGTCAATCTCTCTCTCGCCGAACGCCGCATCGAAGCGCAATTTGTTTCCATCATCTATGCCGTCTGGGATGACGCGCAGCGAACCTTGACCGTTTCCAACTCTGGCCTTCCCCGTCCCATCTTTGTACATGGAGGCAAGAACGAGGTAATCGAGGCGACTGGCTTGCCGCTCGGGCTCTTCGATGAAGCCGAGTACGATGAATTCGAGTTTCGCATGAAACCCGGCGACATGTTCGTATTCTTCAGCGACGGCATTCTCGATGCGCGCAACAGCAAAGGAGAACTCTTCGGCAGACGGCGAACCGAACAAGTTGTAGCCGAGTGTAGCGAGCAAACCGCCTCGTGCGTGGTCGAATCCATCTTCAAGGCTGTGGCTGAGCACGCGGCCGGGGTCGAAACTTTCGATGACCAGACGGTCGTTGCCATCCGGGTGCGAGGAACTTCGTCGGCACCTAATAAGAAGAAATGACTCCTCGAAGTCAGACTTTGCCGGTCGGACGCAGGCCGGGATTCTTGTATCGTGAGATCAAACAAGGACTCCTGCAGCGTGGAGGTGCTTTTGTTTTGCACTGCGAGAACCTGCCCACAACAAAGCTGGTGAAAAAGTACGGCACGCCCCTTTACGTTTATTCGGCCGCAATGATTCACGAACGCTACGCATTATTTGATCGTGCGTTCCGTGAAGTCCCGCACATCATCTGTTACTCCGTCAAAGCCAATTCGAACCTGAGCATTCTGCGGCTGCTTGCCAAAAAAGGGTGCGGCTTTGACGTCGTGTCCGGGGGGGAACTGGAGCGCGTGCTCGCCGCCGACAAACGAGCAGCGAAGCGCGTCGTGTTTTCCGGTGTGGGGAAAACGAGGGAAGAACTCACTGCTGCCCTGAAGGCCGGAATCATGCTCTTCAATGTCGAGAGCGAATCGGAATTGTGGGCCCTCGCTGAGTGCGCCGGACGGATGCACGCCGTTGCTCCCATCGCGCTGCGGGTGAATCCAGATGTCACCGCCGAAACACATCCCTACATTTCAACCGGACTGCACAAACACAAGTTCGGAGTTCCGATCGGCGATGCGCGGGAGCTTTATGCCAAGGCATCCAGCGCACGTTATCTGAGTGTTCGCGGAGCGAGCGTGCATATTGGCTCGCAGATCACGGACGCTGCGCCCTTCGGCGAAGCCATGGCGCGGGTCGCTGATCTTGTGCACGAACTTCGTCGCGACGGCCACGCCATCGTTTATGTCGATGCGGGTGGCGGACTCGGAATTGACTATGACAAGCCGAATGCCGATTTCTCCGCCAACGTAGCGGCTTATGCGCGCGCGCTGATAGCGCCCTTACGCGATCTCGAGGTGCAATTATTACTCGAACCAGGACGCTCAATCGTGGGCCCAGCCGGAATTCTGCTGACTTCCGTCGTTTACAAGAAAGCGAACAATGGCAAGCGTTTCGTCATCGTCGATGCCGCCATGAACGATTTGATCCGTCCCGCGCTCTACGGTGCCTACCACGAGATTCTTGCAGTCCGTCAGCGTGGAGATACCAATGCGAAGCCTGAAACAGCGGATTTCGTGGGACCGATTTGTGAAACAGGAGATTTCTTCGCCCGGGATCGCCAGATCCCGTCGGTCGAAGAAGGAGATCTGCTGGCTATCCTCGACACTGGCGCCTATGGAATAGTACTCGCCTCGAACTACAACACGAGGCCAAGGGCCGCAGAAGTATTGGTTTCGGGCACTTCCGCCAAAGTGATTCGCCGGCGCGAGAAAATTTCAGATCTTCTCCGGCCAGAGCTCTGACTCACTTTGAATGCGCAAGGCCAGCGCCCGGTCACACCGGTTTTTCTCCCCACTTCATCTTCGTGCGCAGCACCTGAAAGAAATCAGTTCCGGTGCGGAACAGGGTTACATGGTGCTCCGAACGCCGGCAGCGCACCCGATCCCCGTCTCGCAGGTCGAGGCCCGGCTGCCCGTCGAGGCTGAGGTACGCCACTTCCTCTTCGCTGCGCAAGAGAATTTCGATTTCGGAGGAGTCCGGCACCACCAGCGGACGATGTGTAAGGGAATGCGGTGCCACGGGTGTGATCACGAGGGCGGCAACGGTAGGCATCAGCACCGGGCCTCCGGCTGAGAGCGAATACGCCGTGGACCCCGTCGGAGTCGCGATGATCATTCCATCCGCGCGATAGCTCGACACAAACACCTTGTCGACATAGAGATCGTATGTGTTCAGTCGGGCCAAGGCCGTTTTGTTGACCACCGCATCGTTAAACACCATATAGCTGCCGCGTACAGTTCCGTCGCGCAGCATCTCAACCTGCATGAGAGACCGATGTTCCACGGCTGCTCGTCCCTGTGCAATCGCGTCCAGCATGGAATACAGCGACTGCAACGGCACTTCCGTCAGAAACCCGAGAGAACCAAGATTCACCCCCAGCAGGGGCACATCGATCGCGGCCGTAACCCGGCCCGCCGACAGCAGGGTGCCATCCCCGCCCAGCACCACCACCAGGTCGAGCGGGTGCCGGCCCATTTCTGCCCGGGGTACGACTTGCTGATTGGAAACGTATCTCCCCGTTTGCTCATCCACAATTACGTTGTAGCCGTGATCGGCAAACCAGTTCAGCAGGTCTGGCATGATGTTTGCGACCTGAGGACGACCGGGCCTGGAGATGACTGCCGCCGTCTTGCGGGCGGCTGATGGTTGGTTTGCCATTTCGCTGGTAAAACGTCGATTGTACAGAAAAGTTGAAAATTCACCACACGGGCACAGACATCAAAAGCTGGCGTACAGTAGAAACTCGCGGTTTCCTTCAGCACCCAGGATCGGGGACTCAATGCTGTCGGTCTGAACCGCACCTGCACCTATAGCGGCACCTCGGACTTTCTCCACAGCCGCCAGTTGGGCATCTTGGTCACGAACAATGCCGCCCTTGCCTACGCGTTCCCTGCCGACTTCGAACTGAGGCTTTACCAGCACCACAATTTTGCGTCCGGTACGTTCTTGCGGGATGGCGGGAAACGCACTGCCCACAACCGCGGGGAGCACGAGCGTGGCCGAGATAAACGACACATCCATGGCAATGAATTCCGCTGTTTCGCCGATCGCTTCGCGAGTGAGAAAACGCGCGTTAGTCTTCTCTAACAGGCGAACACGCGAGTCCTGACGCAATTTGAAATCCATTTGCCCGTACCCGGTGTCGACCGCCAGTACACGAGCAGCCCCGTGCTGTAAGAGGCAATCGGTGAATCCTCCGGTCGAGGCGCCAACATCCAGGCAAAGCTTTGCTCGAACATCAATTTTCCAATACTCCAGAGCTCGCTCAAGTTTGAGACCGCCGCGACTCACGTATCTCAGATCTTCTCTCAGCAAGCGAATCGTGCTGTCGAGCGCGACCTGTGCACCGGCTTTCTCGATCTTCTGGCCGTCCACCAGAACCTTGCCCGCAAGGATGAGCGCCTGCGCCCGTTCTCGCGACGGCACGAGCGCACGTTCCACCAGCACTTTGTCGAGTCTCGCTTTCACCATGGGGCAGAAAAATTGGAATCTATTCCTTTCCACTCATACCACCAAAGTGCCAGCAACAACTCCGGTGCAAAGTGCTGAACCATCACTCGATGAACCATTTACGTCAACCGGAAGGCGCTTTTCCACAGTGTTTTCCACGAACATGTTGAAAACTTCAGTAGAAAAACTGGTTGCGCCAGGAAGAAGAATGTGCGTGCACAAAAAAGCCGCCCACTCAGGCGGCTTCATTAGCGAAGGATGCACTAGAACTACCCTGCTACTTCCTCCAGCAACTTCTGATCGATGTCGAAATTCGCGTGCACGTTCTGCACGTCGTCATGTTCCTCGAGCGCTTCCATCAGGCGGATCATTGTATTCGCCGCCTGGCCTTCGAGCTTGATGTAATTCTGCGGAACATAGGCAACACTCGCGGAAACCGGTGTGATACCGGCGTTCTTGACCGCCTCGAGCACTGCTTCGTATGCCGAGGGCTCGGTGATGATCTCCCAGTTGTCTCCATCGTCGTGCAGGTCTTCACCGCCCGACTCGAGCACAATGTTCATCAAATCATCCTCTTTCGCCGTCGACTTGGGAACGAGAATGTCACCCTTCTTATGGAACATCCAGGAGACGGCACCAGCCTCAGCCATGTTGCCGCCGTTCTTCCCGAACACATGGCGGATCTCGCTGACGGTACGGTTGCGATTGTCGGTATTGATGTCGAGCAGAATGGCAACGCCGCCTGGCCCGTAGCCTTCCAGCGAAAACTCCTCATAGGTGGCCCCGGGCAGTTCACCCGTACCGCGCTGGATGGCCCGCTTGATGTTGTCGGCAGGCATGTTCTCAGCCTTCGCCGCAACAATCGCGCCACGCAGGCGCGGGTTGGAATCAGGATCACCCCCACCGTTCTTCGCCGCAATACTGATTTCCTTGATCAAGCGGGTGAAAATCTTGCCGCGCTTCGCGTCCAGCGCGCCCTTTTTATGCTTAATAGTGGCCCATTTAGAATGGCCGGACATAGTTCGACCTCGTATTTATTGACAGTCTTTAAAGAGCGACGATAGCGCAGGATTCGCCCAGTCTAGAGGAGATCACAGGATTGCCTCGATATCGATGCAGGCGAATCAGAATTATAGCATGCGCCTGCGGAGAACCGTCAGTACATCGTCATCACCGAACTCCACAGCTTCGCTCCGAGCCATTGACTCATCCTTCTGGCACTCCTAACATGCGGTGCGAGAGGTATTTGTAAGCGGCTTATGATTGGCCAGCGGGTCGGGCACTATCGGGTCGTGGAAAAAATCGGCGCTGGCGGTATGGGCGAAGTTTACCGGGCGCGGGATGAGCGCCTGGGCCGCGACGTCGCCCTCAAACTGATCCGGCCTGCCTCTAGCGAGAATCCCGACCATCTTCGCCGCTTTGAACAGGAAGCTCGTGCTGCTGCCGCACTAAACCATCCCAATATCCTTGCCATTTTCGACGTCGGGCTTGAGGGCGCAACCCCTTATATCGTCTCCGAGTTGCTCGAAGGCAAGACTCTGCGCGACCGGCTGAATGAGGGCGCTCTTCCCCTCCGCCAGGCCTCTGCCTATGCACTTCAAATCGCCCAAGCCCTCGTTGCTGCCCACGAGCGCCATATCGTTCATCGCGACTTAAAACCGGAGAACCTGTTTCTCACCCATGATGATCGCGTAAAGATCCTCGACTTTGGTGTCGCCAAGTTGCAGGCAGCGGTGGACGAAGATCGCGCCGTCGAGAGCCTTACGACTGTCACTAAGCATGGAGCGGTAATAGGCACTGTCGCCTACATGAGCCCGGAGCAGTTGCGCGCCAAGCCGGTCGATCATCGCAGCGACATCTTCAGCTTTGGTGCGATTCTCTATGAAATGCTGACTGGCGTGCGGGCTTTTCGCGGCGAAACGGAGGTGGACACGATCACTGCGGTGCTGCGGGAAGAACCTCCTGCAGCCACGCTCGATGACGCAGCGATCCCCGTAACCTATCAAGATATCGTCCGGCACTGCCTGGAGAAAGAACCGGACAATCGGTTCCAGTCCGCCAAGGACTTGGCATTCGCATTACAGACCCTATCCGGCTCTGCTCCGATCAGGACGGCATGGAACTCAGCACGCACCCGCAAAACCCGGATCTTGCCCTGGGCGATAGTTGCCGGGCTGGCTATGGCAGTAACGGGTCTGCTTGCAACGCTGCTGCTGCATGCGCCATCAACACCCCCGAATTTTAGTCGCCTTACGTTCGAAGATGGCACCATCTATGCGGCCCGATTCGTTCCCGACGGTCAGTCGATCGTGTATGGGGCGGCCTGGAACGATCGGCCAGTACGGCTTTTCTCGACGGTCGGAAACTCATTGCTGGCCCAACCGCTCGCATTCGGCGATGCAAATCTGCTGGCAATTTCCCGTACGAATGAACTGGCCCTGGTTCTGCATGGCACCCACAATGGGCAACTGGAAATCATGAACGGCGTGCTGGCGCGCGCGCCCATAGCGGGTGGATCTCCACGCGAGATCCTTTCCGACATTCGCTGGGCCGATTGGGACCCCTCCGGAAAACTCGCCATCGTACACAACATCGGAGGTCACAGCCGATTGGAGTATCCCATAGGCAAGTTGCTCTACGAAAGCCCGGGATGGATTAGCCACATCCGATTCTCTCCGCAAGGGGACAGCATTGCTTTCATGGATCATCCGGCGCTCTGGGATACCCGCGGCATGCTGAGCATGGTTGACATGGCAGGCCATGTGCGCAAGCTTACGCATGAGTGGGATTGTGAAAGCGGCTTGGCCTGGGCGCCGGACGGAAACGAAGTTTGGTTCAGCGCAGTGAACAATGGCAACAATCTGAACCTGATGGCTGTAAACCGGTCAGGAAAACTCCGCAGCGTGCTGGATCTGCCGATGGCGATCTATCTGCAAGATATTGCGCCTGACGGGCGTGTACTCTTCAGCCTGAACTCCAAGCGTCTCGATATGGCGTACAGCACGCTCCAGCAAAATCAGGATTCGGACCTTTCCTACCACGATGAAAACTCCGTTCGCGCAATCTCCGGCGACGGGCGCTTTGTCGTATTCGAGGATTCGAGCGAGGCCGCCGGTCCAGGCTATGCAGTCCTCGCGCGCAACGTCGATGGTTCGCTGCCGGTCCGCCTGGGAGAAGGAAGTGCTGGAGGAATCTCGCCGGACGGAAAATGGGTGCTTTCTATTTCGACCAGCAAGCCGCTACAGGTAACTTTGCTGCCCATCGCCGCAGGAGCACCGCGCACGCTCAATGTCTCAGGCCTGCAACATATCCACAACGGATTCGCGCGCTTCCTTCCCGACGGACAGCACTTCGCGGTTAACGGCGATGATGCAGGCCGAGCATCGCGCTGTTATTTAGTCGATGTCACCACTGGCGCCGCCAAAACGGCCAGCCCGGAAGGTGTCACTTGCGGCGTATTTTCCCCCGATAGCCGAGCTATGGCCGGATCTATGGATGGTGGGATTGCAATCTACTCCCTCGCCGGAGGTAGCCCGCGCATGATTTCCCATCTCACTGCGGATTTCACGCCGGTGGAGTGGTCCGGTGACGGTTCTTCGCTGTACGGCTACCATTTCGGTGAGTTTCCCAGCAAGGTCTACAGAGCTGATCTAGCTAGCGGCGAGCAGCGAGTCGTCAAGGAACTGAAGCCCGGCGTACCTGCGGGCGTGGTACTTGTTGCCCCGGTCATTGTGAGTCGCGACGGAAAACGCTTCGCCTACAGCTACAACCAGACGCTGTCCGTCTTGTACGTTGTTTCCGGCCTCCACTAGTTGCTAATCGAGAGATCCCGCGAAATTCTCCGTTACGTAATGGAAGAAAATCGACGTAGAGGTTTGCCCTTCGCCCAAGCGATCGCGGTAGTGCGGCAGTTGGGTCCCGCGATATGCCAGGCCATCCCCCAGTGCCTGATATACGGTCACAGTCCCGCCACGTGTTTGCAAGCGTATTGGCCAGGGCGTAGCCAGTGCAGGTTCCGGCGAATAGTCGAGACAAAAGGTGATGCTGTAGTCGCATTGCTCACGATCGGTGTGCTTCGTGAGTTCAGCTCCTGCCAGATACGACGCCAGGTAAACATAGGAGGGCTTAAGCGGCTTCCCTGCCACCTCGCTCAGCGCTGGAGCGAGCAAATGATGAAAGAACCGCGCCACTGGCTCGTTGTGAGCGATGTACCGCCTGCTACTCTGGCGATCCCCTAGATGAATCGCCCCCGTCCGAATTTGATGCCGGTAGTATCGTCGTAAGGCAGCCACATGCAATGGATGGATCAGACTGCCGAGAGGCACATAACCCTTCGCTGCAAATTGTGTGGCGGAGTTCCGCATAGACACTGCGCGCCCATCAGGAAGCATTCGCTGTGAGGGAATCAGAATGCCCGCTCCTGCCAACAAGGCCGGAGTTGCATCCGGAATTGAAGTTGGAACAGGCTCATTGGGACGCAAATGTTGCAGCAAGGCTTCGAACGCGGTACCCAGCCAGAACGGCAGCAACGTTCCATGATCAGAATCCCTTACCCAGGCGATCGTCCCCTGGAGCGCAAAGGCGGATACCAAGTCCGAGCGCGAGCGCAATTCATCGGGCAAGTCTCCTCCTGCCCGCAATGTGCACTCGGGATTCAGCACCAGATCCCACTCGGGCGCTTCCTGCAGCCATCGCCGCGCCGCGTGCGGCAGCAGATGCAGTGGCATTTCATCCAGAATGCAGTAGTAACGATCCGGCGGGAAGGTCGAGGTCTCAGGCTGCCGCGCCCCTCCCATCAGAGATGCCATCCACTGCAACCACGCCGAATTGTCTAGTGACGTAGCCATCCGTTTAAGGTGAACCGGCTATCGGCGAAGAGCTGTGACGCGCACTTTACCGCCGTGACTTCATGCAGCAACTCGCACGGGAAAAACACGATCTGGTTCTGCTGCGGAATGATAGTTTGGTAGCTCCCCTCGCTCACATACGAGCCCTGTTCGAGCCGCGCATCATGAATTCGCAACTCTCCCCCCTCGAAACCACGGGGCTCGCGATGGAAGAAGTACACGAAGGTCAGGGATCGTGACGCGACCCGCTCGCTTCCGTTGTCGCTATGGAAATGAAAGAAGTCGCCATCGTTGCTGGCGGTGATTTGAGCTTCCACGCCGGTGATTGCGAACGCTTCCATCCCAAGTTTCTCCAGAATTTGCGGCAATATGGATTTAATGCGCTCGAGCACAACATCCTGGTGATGGCCAATATCCATGAGCACCCGCGAACTACGGTGCTCGTAATTCACGACGCCTCCCTCCGAATGAGGGGACACCACTTCGCTGGCCTGGAAATCCCGCTCGTGATCCAGCGTGAATCTCGCCAGCTCCGCCAGTTCCTGAGGTGCCAGGAATTCGTCGAGCACCACAGAGCATGCAGCCAGTTTCTGGGGCCGCTCTGCCACACGGACGTTCGTTTGCGAGATCATCGTTGTAGTAGTTGCGTGGGGCGTTTGAGGCCCGGGTGAGGGGGATTGCGGCTGCGTGAATGGTGAGGTTGGAGAGATCGGACTCGGCGCTGGGGTGCCCGGTGCGATCGGGGTCGGGTGAGGAGGTTGCGGGTCTTTCGGGCCCAGATACTCAGTTGCTGGTCGCGTCCCTTCGGCCCGGGCGATGGAAGTACTCTCCTCCAGAATGCGCTTCACGATGCTGCCACCCAGGACTGCGAATGCTCGCTGGGCAACTATCTCTCCCACCGATGATGCAATCACCGTGCGTACCGCTTCCTGCGTCTCGTGTTTCGCGCTGCTTGCCGAACTAGCGTTGTGAAGTATTGCCACTACGAGAGCACGCTCCTGCCCGCTTAGAATCCGTTCATCCTGCAGCAATGTTTGGGAAAAGGAATCAAGAATCTGCTTCGGTGTCATAAAAGACACTCCTCCCTGCGTGTAACGGATCGGGTTGGGGAACCCGCACTACAGGGGAAGCAGCAAGACCATACAACGCAACCCTGTGAATCACAAAGAAGATTTTTGTAAAAGAATAAAACGAAGCCGGCCGGCTACCGGGTGACCAGCGCCGCCACCATCGATTGGAAGACTTTCACTCCATCGGTGCCACCCAGTTCTGGTTCCGAGGCACGCTCCGGATGCGGCATCATACCCACGACATTCCCGCCCTCGCTGCAAATGCCCGCGATGTTATCCAAAGATCCATTCGGATTGGCCGAGGCGGCAATCTCACCCGATGGCAGGCAATAACGGAAGACAATCCGATTGTTGCTCCTCAACTGCTCCAGCGTTGCCGGATCGCAGAAGTAATTCCCTTCCATGTGGCCGATGGGGATGGTCAACACCTCTCCCTTCGAGCAGGCGCTCGTGAAAGGAGTGTCCACGTTCTCCACGCGCACCTCGACCGGCTTGCACACATACTTCAGGCCCACATTTCGCATCAGTGCCCCGGGCAGAAGTCCCGATTCACACAGAATCTGGAATCCATTGCAGATACCAAGCACCAACCCCCCGCCTTCGGCAAACTTGCGCACGGACTCCATCACCGGTGAAAACTTTGCGATCGCGCCCGTCCGCAGATAATCGCCATAGGAGAATCCGCCGGGGACAATTACGGCATCGCAATTCTGCAGGTCGTGCGACTCGTGCCAAAGAAACGTCACTGGCTGCTTGGCCACGTGCTGAATCGTCCAATACGCATCGTGATCGCAATTGGAACCGGGAAAAATGATGACCCCGAATTTCATGTTGCCCTCAGTTTTTGGGAGATTATTTCTAGTCTAGCATGGGCGATAGTTCACTCTGCCTTGGCGACGCAAGCCGGAATCCACCACAATGCCCCGTGCTCCCGAAGGCCCCGCCACACGACGTCTACCATATTCATCGTGTGATCTGAGTCACATACAACCTGTTACTTTCTTGTTTTCCTCTGCTTGTGATTTTCTTGACACACACCCGCACTGATTGTATTGTCTCGACCAATCCAACTGTGCTGCGGCGATTTACAACTCGCGGACACACGTTGGTTCCAGCCTCTGTTCCCTTCCCTCGGCTGGCGGCGTTTACAAGAAAATGAGGTGCCACTCGGTGAATTTCACCAGCCTGCATTTCTGCGTCTGCCGGAACTCCCTGATAAATTCCGTGCTCCTGCTTGCGAGCCTTCTTTTCCTACCCCTTGACGCATGGTCTGTCGGCTTTCAGCCTGTGTCGCAAGACGAGTTGAAGATGACGAGCGAGCCGAAAGCTCCAGGAGCCCCCGCCATCATTTTGTTCCGTCAGGTCGATCGCGACGATCGCGGCCTAACGGCCCATGAAGACGTCTATCTCCGAATCAAGATCTTGACCGAAGAGGGCCGAAGGTACGCTGACATCGAGATCCCATTCTACAAAGAGCAGGGCAACATCGTGAACCTGCACGCCCGCACCATCAGGCCTGATGGCACGATCGTGGAGTTCAGCGGGAAAGCATTCGACAAGTCGATCGTGAGAGCTCGCAGCGTGAAATATCTGGCCAAGACCTTCACGCTTCCCGCTGTCCAAGCTGGCAGCATCCTCGAGTATTACTACACCCAGGATCTCGCGGAGCATTACATCTTCGACTCGCACTGGATTCTCAGTAACGAGCTGTTCACGAAAAGTGCGAGGTTCTCCCTCACCCCATATACCAGTAACTACATGCAGACTTACCTGCGCTGGACATGGAACAACCTCCCCCCGGGCACAAGTCCGCCCGTCCAGGCCCCCAATCATGTCATCTCGATGGAAGCCAGTAATATCCCCGCGTTTCATACCGAAGATTACATGCCCCCCGAAAACGAGATGAAGTCTCGCGTCGATTTTATCTACAGCGAAGATATGTTTGAACGTGATATGGACACTTACTGGAAGAACGTCGGTAAGAAACGCTACCGGGCGCTGGAGAGCTTCATTGGCAAGCAGAAGTCCATGGAACACGCGGTCAGTGAGATTGTGTCCCCCGGCGACTCACCTGAAGTCAAGCTGCAGAAAATTTATGCTCGCGTGCAACAAATTCGCAATACCTCCTACGAGGTCGCGAAGACGGAGCAGGAACAGAAGCGCAGCAAGGAAAAAGTTCCCGATAACGTCGAGGAAATCTGGAAAAAGCAGTATGGCAACGGCGTGGAGTTAACGTGGCTCTTCCTGGCTCTCGCTCGAGCCGCTGGATTTGAAGCCTCCGGCCTGTGGGTATCAGATCGCCAGAATTATTTTTTCTTCCCCCAGAGTATGGATAGTCGGCGGCTCGATGCCAATGTGGTAGCAGTCAAATTGAACGGCAAAAATGTCTTCTTTGACCCCGGTGCTGCCTTTGCTCCGTTTGCGATGCCGCCGTGGGTGGAAACGGGGGTTCAAGGACTCCTGCTCGACAAAGATGGCGGAACGTGGGTCCAGACTTCGATTCCACTCGCCCACGACTCAGGGATCCGGAGAAAAGCCGATCTCAGCTTGACCGAAACCGGGAACCTTGAGGGCAAACTTACAGTGTCTTACACCGGATTGGAAGCCTGGCAACGAAGGGTCGAAGAACGCCTTACCGATGAGGCTGAACGAAAGCGGTTTCTGGAGGACGAGGTTCGAGAGTCGATCCCTGCCGCTTGCGAGGTCGATCTCACCAACCAACCCGATTGGAATAGTTCTTCCTCGCCCCTGATCGGAGAATTCACGTTGAAAATCCCTGGGTGGGTTTCCGGAGCTGGCCGACGAGCATTATTGCCCGTGGGCTTGTTCAGCGCCCCCGAACAGCACTTGTTCGATCACGCGGATCGTGTAAATCCAGTCTATTTCCAATTTCCGTTCGAACGTCAGGACGACATCACTATTGCGCTGCCCCTGGGCTGGCAGATTTCGACTACACCGAAACCACAAAAGCTCGATGCCAAGGCGATCACGTATTCGCTGGAGGCGAAGAACGACAGCAGTACATTGCATCTGACTCGACAGCTGGATGTCGATATCGTGCTGGTTCCAGTAAAGGATTACGCCAACCTGCGCCAGATTTTTCACATTGTGAGGACGGGCGATGAAGAACAAGTCATTCTGCAACCTGGTGGATCGACTGCCAGCAACTGATCGCAATCTGCGCGCCTGTCTCTACATCGGGCTCTGCATTCTGGCCTGCATCTGCCCTGCTGTGGCGGGCGATGCTCCGCCCTGGATGCACGCCGTGGTCTCGGTCCCGCTTCCCGCTCACGACGATAAAACCGATGCCGTCCTTCTTTATTCCGAAAATTCAGTTAGCGTCCAATCGCTCGACAAAATCAAACTCCGAGTCCGCGTAGCCTATAAGATCCTCCGGCCCAGCGGCCGAGACTATGGGATCGCGACCGTTTTCTTCAATCCTCAACGGAAGATCACCGCTCTCCGCGGCTGGTGCATTCCGGCCCAGGGCAAGGATTACGAAGTCAAAGACAAAGAGGCACTGGAGGTTTCGCTCCCCAGGATAGCCGGAAGCGAACTGATTTCCGACGTCAAGGACAAGGTGCTTCGGATTCCTGCCGCAGATCCCGGCAATGTCGTGGGCTATGAATACGAGGCGGAAGAGCGGCCGATGGTTCTGCAGCATGTCTGGGCTCTACAACAGGAAATTCCCGGCCGCGAGCTTCACTACTCTCTCCAACTTCCCTCGGGCTGGGAATTTAAGGCGTCCTGGATCAACTACGCCGAACGCAAGCCCACGCAGACTGGGCCGAACCAATGGGAGTGGGTCGTCAGTGACGTAAAATGCATTCGCAAGGAAGAGGAAATGCCGCCCATCGTCGGAGTGGCCGGCCAGATGGTGGTTTCATTCTTTCCCCCTGGTGGCGCTGCACTGAACGGTTTTGCCAATTGGTTGGAGATGGGTAAGTGGTATTCCAATCTAACTAGCGGCCGTCGAACCGCGTCACCGGAAATCGCTCGCCAGGTCGCTTCCCTGACCGCATCCTCGGCCACACCACTGGAAAAAATGAAAGCCCTCGCTCAGTTCGTGCAACACGATATCCGCTATGTGGCTATTGAACTTGGCATCGGCGGTTGGCAGCCTCACCCCGCTGCGGACGTCTTCACGCATCATTACGGCGACTGCAAAGATAAGGCAACCTTGCTCAGTTCGATGTTGAAGCAGATCGGCGTGGAATCCTTCTATGTCGTAATTAATGCTCGCCGCGGCTCGGTTACCCCGCAAACTCCAGCCACCGTCGGAGCGTTCAATCACGCTATATTGGCGATCCAACTCCCGCCCCATACGTCCAATTCGTCGTTAGTGGCAAAGGTGCAACATCCGCGCTTTGGCACGCTTCTTTATTTCGATCCCACCAATGAATTGACGCCCTTCGGTGAAATCGGAGGCTACTTGCAGCAGAATTATGGTCTCCTGGTCACCGCCGACGGCGGAGAACTCGTCGAGCTTCCCACGCAACCCTCGGCCATGAACAGTATTATGCGCGCCGGCAAACTCACCCTAGAACCGTCTGGCGCATTACGAGGGGAGGTCGACGAAACACGGCTGGGGGATCGCGCGTCGGCAGAACGCTGGCGCCTCCGCACCGTCGACAAAAGCTCCGACCGCATCAAGCCCATCGAAGATCTGCTCGCTGGATCCCTCTCCCTCTTTCGTATCACTCAGGCGAGCATGATCAACCTCAATGAAACCAGTCAGCCTTTCGGGTTCCATTACGCTTTTGAAGTCCAGAGCTACGCCAAGGATGTCGGTGGACTTCTGCTCGTCCGGCCACGGGTTTTGGGTGTCAAAACAAGCGGGATCCTTGAAACCAGGGAACCTCGCCAGTTTCCCATCGAATTCGAGGGCCCTTCCCGTGACACCGATACCTTCGATATCAAAATACCCGCTGGCTATGTTGTGGACGATATCCCTCCTCCCGTAGACGCCGATTACGGTTTCGCAAGCTACCACGCCAAGACTGAAATCAAAGACAATCAAATCCACTACACCCGCATCTTCGAAGTAAAAGAGCTAAGCGTCCCCGTTTCTCGCGCCGAGGAACTGAAAAAGTTCTACCGCATCATCGCTGGAGATGAACGAAACACAGTTGTGCTGAAAAGCGCGGGACAGTGAGTTTTCGGCATCAAAAGATGCGGTACTGTTAGCTATTGAGGACCTGGGGGAGGCACGAGTTGAGGCTTGTTCTCAGCTCCGTTCAAAACAGGCGTAATTTGCGGCGGTTTTGCTGGCGCCGGACCTGTGCCTCGTAGAGTTTCAATTTCAGAAGATGTGTCGCTGTCTGTCCCGCCTTGTGATGCCATCTCGCGGCGGTAACTCTCCGGGGGATATCCTCGCGCCGAAACCACAGCCCAATGCCATTCGCCGTTCGAAACCGTCGTGCTGTTCAGGCGTGAACTGAAGCTTGTGACTGACCACGGAACTCCTACCGCTCGCATGCGGTAGATCACCGTCATGTCCGGTTTCTTGTCGGCCTGGACTTCTCGGGAAGATCGATCGTTTGCGCTCTGGGGCTGTGACATTGGATTTTCTAGAGGCACATCAAGTCCGGGCTGGTTATTTATCACCGTGAACGCGACCGAAATTTCACTCACGTGCCAGTCGGTTCCGTTATGCACCGAGACCGTCAGCGCGTCGTCTGCAAGAGTCGCGTGCCCTTCCAGCCTGGCCACATCGCGGGAGGGAAGCTCCATTTCTGCATACTGCTGGGCAAGCAACGCCTTCAGGTTCGACGAGAACGACAGGTTGCAAGTGACGTCCGGCGCGGAAACGCGAAGCCCGCTCGCGTCACCCGACATGAGGTATCGCAATGATGCCCCGAACCCTCGGCGGCTCTCCACCTGCTGCAGCACTTGCGTCAGATTATCGTCATCGATGACCGCCTGCTTCGGCGGCTTCTTGCGCAGGCTGCGCGCGACATCCCCCAACGGCGTCTCGCTGGGCTCATCTTGCGCGATCGCCCGAACGGGCGCCAGCGCCGCGCCCAAGGCAGCCAGCGCCAGCCAAAGCCGAGTTCGAGAAAAGCGCAACATTCGGGAACAACACTCGATCGCACACTTCTCCCCGGGTGCGCACAAGGTCACCTGCAGAGAGTCACTAAGCTCATTTTATGGAGGAAACGGACAGACGGAACCGCGCAGGAAAACCTTGGTAATGGTACTGAGGGTCGTAGCGAGCAGGATCAACGGGCGCGCGTTAACGAAATGGAGGCGCAACGGGTGCGCGCGCCCTGGGTCAGTTCCGCTTACAAAAGACCCTGCGACCGAAACCTCGTGACTGGGTCTACTACGACTGGAATCGCTTGCCGCTTAAAAAACCAGCGGGCCACCGCAAAGCCAATCGCCGCGTAGCATAAGTGAATCACTTTCATAGATACCCCCCACTCCGGCCCGATCTTTTCACCTTCAGGGGAGAACTTCATACGTTCTATCGGCACAATACCAATCACCCTGAGATCGGACAAGGCACAACAGTGCCATCGGATGGCACAGAGGTAATACGAGTAACACATGCACATGGATGACGTTTGCCGGGAAATTGTTTGCGAACGAAATGCGGCCGTGTGCCCTGGGATGCACTTGCCGAAGGGCAACTGCATTCGGTGAGAAATAGGCAGGGTCCTGGCCAGGGTTCCTGTATAACCAAGACCCCAATTCCACCTAATGTGCCGAAACCGGCTCCTCTGAAGTCCTGCCTGCCGGAGGTACCACCACTGTAGATAAGCTTCCTTGGGCGGTGAGCTTCTGGAACTCCGCCAAGTCACGCCTCTGCAGGTCGTCCCAGCGCGCCAACAGTTCCCCGCTCTGCCGCTTCAGCTTCTGTAGTTGGCGCGCCTCCGCCTCAGTCGGAGCCGAATCCGCGGATCCCGCATCCATCGCAAGATAAGCCAGCTTGGCGTCCAATTGCGGAGGATAGGCCAGCGAGTCCTCATTGGCTGTGATCTCCAGATTAACCAGCAGGTCGCGAACCCCTACCAGCTTCTTCTCCAGTTCATCCGCTGCGCCAGTTATGTTCTTCGTGCTCGCATTGGTCGGCAAGCGCCGCTTTAGACCCAACAGTTGCAGCCGGACGTCCTGGATCTGGTTCACGGCGTCATATACTCGGCTTAGCTCGTCGCGACTCTCGAGCAACAGGTTGAACTGCGCCTGCAAATCTTCCTGGCTGACATGCACGCGGGGATCAAGCTTCAGATCGAACCCGGCCGTCAGCGTCTGCCGGCCCACCGTCAGGCGAACCTGGTAATGCCCCGGAACCGCCACCGGCCCGCGAGCGCCGTTCCCGTACTCGTAGAGGTAATAACCCGGCACATGGCGAGCTTCTTCATACCTCAAATCCCACACAAAGCGATTCAGCCCTGCTTCCGGCTTTATCTGCTTCTCGGGTTTCTTGTCATCCGGATCCGGAGGCTCCTCCAACGTGTTGTATTCCGTGCTCGAGTATTTGCGGATCACCTTCCCCGAGGCATCCAGGATCTCCAGATTGGTCTCCGTCTCACCTTTCGGAGCATCCTTGAGGTAGTAATAAATGACGGCTCCCGCAGGTGGATTTAGCCCTGTCAGCTTCGACGGATGCCGCTCTGCACTCGCCCCCGCCTGAATTCGAAAAGCCGTCGCCGGCTCATACAGGAACGCGCTCTCTTGCGCGACATCATCGCGGTACTGACGCAATGGGGACAGATCATCCAGGATCCAGAATGCCCGGCCGTGTGTCGCCACCACCAGATCATTATCTTTGACCACCAGATCGTGCACCGGCACTGTCGGCAGATTCAGCTTAAGGAGACGCCATTTCGCTCCGTCATCGAATGAAACGAACACTCCCATCTCGGTTCCCGCGTACAGCAGGCCCTTCTTCTTGGGATCCTGCCGCACTGCGCGCACGAATGTCGTGTCAGGAATACCCTGCGTCAGTTTCGTCCAGGTCTTACCGTAATCCGCGGTTTTGTAGATGTAGGGATGCAGATCATCGAACTGATGGCGGTCCACCGCGACGTAAGCGGTTCCCGGATCGAATGTGGAGGGATCGATTTGGCTGATGCGGCTCCACTCTGGCCAATCCTTCGAAGTCACATTGGTCCACGTCTTCCCTTCATCTCTGGTCAGTTGGACCAACCCATCATCGGTGCCGACCCAGATCAATCCCTTAGTGATCGGTGATTCGGCGAGCGCGAAGATAGTGTCGTAATATTCAGTTCCGGAATCGTCGAGCGTGATGTCGCCCCCCGAAACTTTCTGTTTGCTCTTGTCATTGCGCGTGAGATCAGGACTGATGGCAGCCCAGTGCACGCCGCCATCCGTGGTCTTAAACAGCATCTCGCCGGCGTGATACAGCGTGTTGGGATCATGCGGAGAAATCAGCACTGGTGCCGTCCACTGAAAGCGGTGCTCGAGATTGGCGGCACCATGCGCATCCGACAGTTCCGGCTGTTCGGTGATCGATTTCACCTGGCCAATGTGCCGGTCATAGCGCGTGATCAGGCCCTGGTAATCGGCGGCATAAACAATCTCCGGGTCCCTGGGATCCGGGGCGATATATCCCGCCTCGCCGCCTCCCACGTCGTACCAGTCACTGCGGCTGATCGAACCATCGTCGCTGCGGCTGACAATCGCCACCGTCCCGCTGTCCTGTTGAGCGCCATAAACCCGGTACGGCATGGCGCCGTCAGTTGTCACGTGATAAAACTGCGCCGTAGGCTGGTTGTCTTCCGTCGTCCAGGTTTTCCCCCCATCGAGTGTGACGGTCACTCCACCGTCGTTGGACGCAATCATTCGCTTGGTGTTCTGCGGATCAATCCAGAGCCCATGATTGTCCCCGTGAGGCACCTTTACCTTATTGAACAAATGGCCGCCATCGGTGGACTTGTAAGCGTCCACGTCCATGATGTAGAGCACATTCTCATCCCGTGGATCGGCGATCACGTGCATGTAATACCAGGGCCGCTGCCACAAGCTATGATTCGGATTCACCAGACGCCAGTTTTCACCGCCGTCATCCGATCGGTACAGCCCGCCGTCCGGATTGTGCGCCTCAATCAGCGCGTACACGCGGTCGGAATTCGCCGCCACCGTAACGCCAATCTTTCCGTAGGGGCCCTTCGGCAATCCGTGCTCTTCCAGGCGCTTCCACGTCGCTCCGCCGTCGTTCGAGCGATAAAGCCCGCTTCCCGGACCACCGCTCTCCATGCTCCATGAGGTTCGCCGCGCCTGCCACAGTGCACCAAACAGAATGTTGGGATTATGCGGATCGAACGCGACATCGATGCCGCCGGTATTCTCGTCTTTGTACAGAACCTTGTCCCACGTCTTGCCGCCATCAGTGGTGCGGAAGATGCCGCGCTCGGTATTCGACCCGTAGGGGTGGCCCAACGCAGCCACGAAGACGACGTCAGGATTTGTAGGATTGATGATGATCTTGCCGATGGCGCGCGAGTCCTTCAGACCGACGTTTTTCCAGGTCTTGCCCCCATCCAGCGACTTGTAAACCCCGTCCCCATGCGAGATGTTTCCGCGCAGGCAAGTCTCTCCGGTGCCCACATAAATGACGTTATGGTTTGAAGCCGCCACAGCCAGGCTGCCAATCGCTGCTGTTCCTTCCTTGTCGAACACTGGCGACCACGTCATCGCGCCGTCGGTGGACTTCCACACTCCGCCGCCGGTAGCCCCAAAGTAGTAGGTGGTCGGATCACCCGGAATACCGGCGGCCGTCAACGATCGCCCGCCCCGAAACGGCCCGATCAACCGGTACTTCATCCCCTTGAACACTTTCTCTTCGGGCCGGGACGATTCGGAATCCTCCTTATCGCTCGCTTTGCCTTCCGATTCTGAAGACGGAGTGCTCGGCTTCACTTCAGAAGCCTTAGTCGCCTTTGATTGACGCTCCGGCTTAGTCTGCGCGACTACGAGAGAAGAAAGAATGACCAAAGTGACTGCGCACACGACATGCACACCAGATGACGCACTCTTGCGAACCCTGTTCAGGCTCATGCCCATGATCTCCAGAAAGTAGACGATTGAGCTATGGTAATACCCCCAAGCACTGCTGCAAAGACCCGCCAAAAGAAGCCGGTAAGAATGAAGGGGCTAAGAGAGAAAGTGGGTGCCCCACCCGTTCCGCGTTTTGAGCGGGAGGGTGGGGGTTTTGACTTCCTTTCAGCACCCTTGAACGCACCCCTCTACTCGAGCTCAGGTCTTGGCTTCGAGAACATGCCGCCCCTCCTCCAACTCCTTCTTCTTGGCGACATCCACTTTCGGATAACTCAGATGCAGAGACTCCAAAGTATCCACAATTACCGATGAAATCACCAGCCGCGTAAACCACTTATTGTCAGCCGGCACCACGTGCCACGGCGCATGCTTCGTAGCCGTGTTGCGGATCATGTCTTCGTAAGCACTCTGGTATTCGTCCCAGTACGTGCGCTCGTGAATATCGCCCACGGAGAACTTCCAGTTCTTCTCGGGCTCTTGCAGGCGGTCCAGAAAACGCTTTTTCTGCTCTTTCCTCGAGACATGCAGAAAGAACTTTCGAATCACCGTCCCGCTGCGCGCCATATGCCGCTCAAAGCAGCGAATATCTTCAAACCGCTCCTGCCAGATATTTTTCCCGACCAGCGCTTCCGGCAACTTCTGGCTTTTGAGAATTTCCGGATGCACCCGCACCACCAGCACCTCTTCGTAATAGGAACGGTTAAAAATGCCAATGTGGCCGCGCTCCGGCAAATCCCGCGTCGACCGCCAAAGAAAGTCATGTTGCAACTCGACTACCGACGGCGTCTTAAACGAATGCACCTGGCAGCCCTGCGGATTCACCC
>JBKOUZ010000138.1:0-18310 GCA_046723715.1 Acidobacteriota bacterium
GTGCTACCCCGATGACGATCGGGACGAACAGGATCGCGAGCAGCGGGAGTGTGCGCATCGCCGCGCCCAAGATGCGGCGGATCACCATCCCCCATCCGCCACCCGTTAGATGGCGAATCATGAGGATCGCCATGGAACCGAGAGCGACCCCGAGCCAGCACATAAATCCGAGCAGGTAGCCGCGATAAAACTGGTCCGGGTTCATGATGGCAAGGACGACGGACCCAATCGCGAAAACAACACCGACCATCAAAGAGCGCTGATAGATCTTCTTCACGACCGGCGGAGCCGTCAGATCGAGTTGGTTGGCGGGCACCGGGCTCATTTCTCCACCTTCTCTTGTCCTTCAGATTTCTCCTCCGGAATGAAGACCGGGAGCGTCGCTCCTGAGCCGGGTTCGGCGAACTTCGGCGGCTGCGACGGGACCTTCTGCCCTGCGGGCACGTCTTTCATACTTGCGCTCTGACTCAGTTGCAGTGCGCGGATATAAGCCACAATGTTCCAGCGATCTTCGGGCGAAACTTGCGCGGCGTAATCGGGCATGATACCGAAGCCGTTAGTCATCACGTCGAAGAAGTATCCCAATGGAGCTTTCTGCAGGCGCGGAATGTGATAGGACGGCGGCATGCGCGTGAAGCCGCGCGACGGGATGAAGCCGTTGCCGTCGCCTACCCGGGAGTGGCAGGGAGCGCAGTAGATGTTGTAACGCTCGCGGCCGCGCTCCAGAACTTCCATGGTGACAGGGAAGGGCATAACGTCGCCAGGGTTGTCGCCGATCTTGCCGGTGTAGAAGTAAGTGTCCGCGTGCAGCTGGCCGCGTGAAACCGTGCCTTCGACCAGCGGACGCGCTGAGCGCTTATCCGGATAAAAATCGCTAGGCGAGAGAGGATTTTGCTTGGGCTGAACGTGCATGTCCAGGCGGCACCCTGACCAGAGTGTGATTGTTGCCAGAGCTGTCACCATGAAAAATGGGTGGGAAAAGTGCCACCGCTTCGACGTTCGCGGGCCTCCATCTGCCGTTACGTTTTCTGATTTGCGGAAGCGCGGCATCTAGCTGGGCACCTCCGACACGGAGCGCGGGTTCAGGCCTTCCATGAATCTGCGTGTCTCAACGGCGTTGTACTTTTTATCGGACGAGAACACAATCAAGAAGAACCGGTCCTTGGAGGCGAATGCGAATCTTGGCACGTTGAAGACGGGGTGGTATGGCATGGGCAGGCCGTTCAGGGCCAGCATGCCTAATACCGCCGAAATTCCGGCAAACAGAATGGTCATCTCGAACGTAATCACGATGAAGGCGGGCCATGAATGTGGAGGCTTGCCGCCGATGTTCAAGGGATAATCGACCGCATTCATCCAGTACTGCATCAAGTAGCCAGTTGCGCCCCCGATAAGGCCGCCGATGAGGACCACCAGCGGGACTTCATCATGATGGAATCCGATTTCCTCCGCGAGACCTTCAACCGGGAAAGGGCTGTATGCGTCAATTTTCTTGTAGCCGGCTTCATGGATCTTGCGCGCCGCGTCGACCAGCGCCTGAGCCGAATCGAATTCGGCCATGATGCCGTAGATGGGATCGCGCTTCATGGCTACTCCTTCACCTCCGCTTCAGGCAAAAGTGTGCGCATCTCGAAGATCGAGATCGCGGGCAGGAGGCGCAAGAACAGGAACATGGCGGCGAGGAACATCCCGATGGTGCCGATGTAGGTCATCCAATCCCAACGGGTGGGGTAGTACATGCCCCAGGAGGAATTCAGGAAATCGCGGTGCAAGCTGACCACCACGATGATGAAACGTTCCAGCCACATACCGACGAGAATGACTCCGGAGATAAAGAAGAGAGCGATAGGGCTGGTGCGCAGCTTGCGAATCCAAAGCAGCTGCGGAATAAAGATGTTGCAGGCGAGGAGCGACAAGTACCAGGGAGCGTATGGACCATGGAGCCGGTTCCACAGGGTGAAGGCGTCGTAACGATCGCCACCGTACCATCCCATGAAAGCCTCGATGCCGTAGCCATAGGCCACAATGAGTCCGGTGGCGAGCATGACCTTCGCTGAGTTCTGCAGGTGGCGCTCGGTGATGAAGTCTTCCAGCCCGTAGATTTTTCGGATGGGAATGGCGAGCATCAGCACCATGGCGAAGCCAGAGTAGATGGCGCCGGCGACGAAATAAGGAGGGAAGATGGTCGTGTGCCAACCCGGTACGATACCGATGGCAAAATCAAAGCTCACTACGGTGTGGACCGACAGGACCAGCGGTGTGGCTAATCCCGCCAGCAGCAGGTACATGGTTTCGTAGCGATGCCAGTGGCGCGCGGATCCGCGCCAGCCGAACGAAAGCATGCCGTAGACCATCTTCACCCAGCGCTTTTCAGAACGGTCGCGCAAGGTCGCGAAATCGGGAATCAGTCCCGTAAACCAGAAGAGAGCTGAAATCGTCGCGTAAGTAGAGACCGCGAATACGTCCCACATCAGGGGGCTGCGGAACTGCGGCCATACCTGCATGGTGTTCGGGTAAGGGAAGAGCCAATAGGCGAGCCAGGGGCGTCCGACGTGAATTAAAGGGAAAATTCCGGCCGCCGCCACGGCGAACAGCGTCATGGCTTCGGCAAAACGGTTGATCGAGTTGCGCCATTGCTGACGGAGTAGAAGCAGGATGGCGGAGATTAGAGTTCCGGCGTGGCCAATGCCGATCCACCACACAAAATTGACGATGGCAAAGCCCCAGCCGATGGGGATGGTCACGCCCCAGATGCCGATGCCTTTAAGGAACAGGTATCCAATGGCGAACAGCATCATCATCGTCAGCATGAAACAGATGCCGAAGCCGATGAACCAGCCATTCGACGCGGGACGAGTCAGCACAATGGCGCTGATTTTTTCGGTGACCGTGCCGAAAGTGTGGCCCGGTTCGATGACGGGAGCCCGCTCGAGGTCGGTCGTCGATTTGTATTGCTCTGGCATGAGGCAGCTTCTGGCTTCTAGCTCTTAGCTTTCCAATTCAGGGTTTGGGTTGCGGACTTCCGCCAAATAGGTTGTGCGAGGGCGGGTGTTCAATTCGCCCAGCAGGCTGTAATTACGCGCCTTGGCTTTCCACTGCGAAACTTTGCTGTTTGGGTTATTGATGTTGCCGAAGATGATCGCTTCGGCCGGACATGACTGCTGGCACGCGGTCTGCAGATCCTCGCCGATGCCAATCTCTTTGCCTTCGCGGACCGAGGCGGTTTCTGCGTCGATGCGGTGCTCGTTGATTCGCTGCACGCAGTACGTACACTTTTCCATGACGCCGCGGCTACGCACGCTGACGTCCGGATTGCGCATCATCTTGTATTGCGCGGTGTCCCAATCCTGGAAAAGCAGGAAATTAAAGCGACGAACTTTGTACGGACAGTTATTGGAGCAATAACGCGTGCCCACGCAACGGTTGTAAATCATATCGTTGAGGCCTTCGCTGCTGTGGGAGGTGGCGCCTACGGGGCAAACCACTTCGCAAGGGGCATTTTCGCAATGCATGCACGGTACCGGCTGGAAGAACGCTTTGGGGTTGTCGCGGTCGCCTTGATAGTAGGCGTCTACCCGCAGCCAGTGCATGTGGCGGCCGAGCAGCGTCTGCTCTTTGCCTACGACCGCAATGTTATTTTCCGACTGGCAGGCGAGGATGCAGTTGTTACACCCGGTGCAGCGGTTCAGATCGATGGCCATGCCCCAGGCGTATTGCTCTTTCTCATACTCGTAGCGTGGATATAACGAGAGGCCTGTGGGGACTTCTTCTTCCTTGGCAAAGCCCGGCTCTCTCTTGTATTCGTCGAGGCTAGTCTCGCGAACTAGAGGGCGATGCCCGCCATCGGGCGTGTCCATTGACTGCATGCCTTGGGTTGAGGCGAGTTCGTAGAGCGTCCCGGTCTTTCGAATCTGAACCCCGCTGGCGATCCAGGGAGCGCCGCTGGTGCGGAGCTGGTAGGCGTCGTAGCCTTGCCCGGTGCCGACGCGGCCGGCGCGCTTGCGGCCGTAGCCCAACGTTATGGTGACCGAATTGTCCGGATGCCCGGCCTGGATCCAGACTGCGCCCTGGATTTTCTTGCCGCTCAGTTCGAGTTCGACGACATCTTTAGAGGCGAGATGCAGGCGCTCCGCCATTTTGGGACCGACTTGCACGGCGTTGTCCCATGTGAGCTTGGACATCGGCTTGGGCAGTTCCTGCAGCCAGCCGTTGTTAGAGAATTGCCCGTCCCAGATGGTGGGGTCGCGGCGGATGTTGAGCTCGATGACGTTAGCGTCAGCGGCCTTGCTTCCCGATGGTGCGATCGCCGATTTTGCGGTGACCGATCTCGGCTGGAACGTAGTGCCGTCAACAAAGCCATCGTGCAGCGACTTTCGCCAGAACTGTTCGAAATCCGCGCCGGTGTGCTGTTTCTGCCAATAGGCTCGAACGAGATTGTAGCCGGTCGCATCGGCTTGACCGGAGAGCATGGCAACGAATTCGAGCGGACTCTTGGCATTGTAAAGAGGAGCGATCAGCGGCTGGATGATGCTGACAGTGCCGTCGAACGCGCGGGCGTCGCCCCACGATTCAAGTTCGTGCGTGGCGTTGACGTGCCACTGGCAGAGTTCAGAAGTTTCGTCCTGATAGAGGCCGTAGTGGACGCGGAGTTGCGCCTTGCCGCTCTTGAGTGCCTCGGCGAAATTTAGATCGGCGGGCGCATCGTAAACCGGATTGCCGCCAAGGATAATCAGCAGATCGACTCTGCCGCCTTGAATGTCGTTGACGAGTTCTTCCAGCGATTCAATCTGATTGATAGGATTCGCATCGACCGGGTCGGTGTAGAAGACGGTCTTGCCGACGTTTCCGAGCTTTGCGTTCAGTTCGTGTGCAAGCGCGTGCAAGGACGCTGGCTGATGATCGCCCGCAACGACAATGGAAGACCCGCGATGTGCTTCCAGATCACGAGCGGCAGCAGTCAGGAACTTCCCATATTCTGCTCCGTTGGAGACACCTGCAACGGGCAACATCTCCCGACTTGCTGGAAACGAGGCCATTTGGCGGGCTAGCATCTCGATGTCTGAAGCTCTGGCCGGCAACCGATGATCCGCCTTCGCGCCCGTTGCACTCGGCGT
The DNA here is from genome assembly GCA_046723715.1 of Acidobacteriota bacterium. Lineage (GTDB taxonomy): Bacteria > Acidobacteriota > Terriglobia > Terriglobales > Acidobacteriaceae > Sulfotelmatobacter. The sequence continues at coordinate 5,115 of JBKOUZ010000138.1, forward strand.
GCTCTCGATGACGTACAGGCGATTCATCTGCCCGATATCGGGATCGCGGCGCAGGGCGAAATCGCGGATGTAGCGCACGTTGCCGGGCCGTCCGGCGTAGAGGAAGTCGGCATCGAGTGAGACAATGACGTTGGCTTTGGAGAAATCGTAGCGCGTCTCGACCGGCTGGCCGAAGGCTAATTTCGCGCCCTCGAGCACGTGGTCGCGATTCAGCGGCTCGTACGTATGCCACTTCGCCTGGGGATATACCTTCAGCAAATTGCGGATCTGATCGGCCAGCGTCGGCGAAGAAATTGTCGTGGTGAGGATGCGAATGCCCGCGCCTTGCAGTGCCCTTTGCGCCTGAAGCGGTCCGCGAATCGCGCTGAGGAATGCTGCGTACGAACGCTGGTCGCCCATCGACACCACGCTCTGTGAGCGATCGGGATCGTACATCGTCAGGATCGACGCTTGAGCAAAGATGTCGGTGCCGCCGAGAGAGGCATAGTGCTTATCATTACCCTCGACCTTCGTCGGCCGGCCGAGATGGCTTTCGACGAGAATCGGATTAGCATAGCCCCCGAGCGTGTGCGCGGTGGCGTAGTACATGGGCCGTCCGGGAATCACGTTTTCTGGCTGGCGAACATACGGAACAATAGCCTCGTTGGGGAGCTTGACGCATCCGGTCATTCCGGCTAGCCCGAGCGAAGCGCCCATGACTTTCAGAAATCCGCGACGGGAGACCGTATCGAGCCACTCAGAAGCGCCTCTAGGGAATTCGCGTTTGAGAGCGTCCTGGAATTCGGGATTGCGTGCAAGTTCTTCGAGGCTGCGCCAATATTCGGGGCCGGTCTTGCCTGCCTTATCGATTTCTGCGCGCGCGGCGTTCAGGTCCAGCTTGCCCCGCTTGCTCGGGCAAACGTCTTCGCGCTTGCTGATCTGAACCAGGCCGTCGTGTTGTTTTTCGCCGTTGTTCATTCGCGTAACAGCGAGGCTAAAGCCCCCTCTTGTTTAGAAACCCTTGCGGCGCGGCTCAAGCCTCGCTCTTTCAAATCTTCCGCGACTCATTCCGCGGCTGACTCCATGCTCTTTGACATGTTTCGCGATCATCGTTCTGCTCCGCGAAATAGTGCCCTTGATGTAATCAGCGATGGCATGTACTGCAGCTGGTGATATCGCCCACACTGGTCTGGCCATCGGTAGTTTTCAATCTTCCGACACGAACTCTGTATTTGGTGATCAGGTAACCGCCCAGCGAGTCCTGGTCGGTGAAACTCTTGCCATCCACCTGAACCGGACTTACGTCGGACGGCGGACGATACCGCATATTAAAGACCTGGTCGCGAGGCCGCAGATTCTTGCCGGGATCGCGATGGCAGCCAAGGCACCACTCCATTTGCAGCGACTCCTGCTGATACATCAGCGGCATGGTGTCAACCGGGCCATGACAGGTGTTGCAGCCGACCCCCTTCGTGACGTGGATGCTGTGATTGAAGAAGACGAAGTCGGGAAGCGTGTTCACCCGCGTCCACTGCAGCGACTCGCCGGATCGATAGCTGGCGCGTACCGGTTCGAGCAGCGCCGCGTTGGTCCAAATCTGCGAGTGGCAGTTCATGCAGGTCTTGGTGGGTGGTATTCCAGCAAAGCTGGAGGTCTCGACCGAGGTGTGGCAGTAGCGGCAGTCAATGCCGAGTCCGGTAACATGATGCTGATGGCTGAAAGGGACTGGCTGCGGCTTGCGCACACCGGCGTAGGTTACATAGGGGGAACCCTGTATGGCGTAACCCACCCAGATCAGAGCTGCGACGATGAAAACCGCGCCGAAAATGGTGGCGCGAGACAGCGTGTTCGTGCTGCGATTAAAGATCTGCGACATTCTCTTACTTATGAGATCTGGATGAGAGACCCGGCGGATCGTCCGCTGTTAAATGCGATGGTTCTTAGTTCCGAGTAAGAAAACCACCCACTGAGGTTTTCGAGTTGTGCGAAACACGTGATTATAAATATTTGGCGGAGCTTTGTCAGGCGATTTTGAAATTTCGCGAAGAAAAATTCCTGTTGGCAAACCTTACTGGAAATATGTTGAGTTTTTCAACGCGAGCCAGCGTAGAAAATCCAGACTTGGACATGGTGCTCGTTATCTCAGATTCATAACGAGCAATTTCGGTTCGGTCATTTCTTCAATGGCGTAACGTAAACCTTCACGCCCGAGGCCGGAATCCTTTACGCCGCCGTAGGGCATGTGGTCGATGCGGAAGGAAGGAACATCTCCGGCGATTACTCCTCCTACTTCAAGATCTTCGTAGGCATGAAAGAGCAGCTTCGCGTCGCGCGTGAAAACCCCAGCCTGCATGCCGTAGGCGGAGTTGTTCACCAGACGCAGGGCTTGGTCGAAATCTTTATAGGGCTCGACGGTGACCACCGGGCCAAAAACCTCCTGGCAGTTCACTTTCATGTCGGGCTTTGTCCCGGTAAGGATAGTTGGCTCGACCAGGCTGTTGGTGCGGCGGCCGCCGCAGAGCAACCGAGCACCGGATCGGACGGCCTCGTCGATCCAACCGGCGGTGCGGACCGCATCGGACTCGCGGATAATCGGGCCAACGTCGGTGGATTCGTCCAGAGGATCACCCGTCTTCAGCTGCTTCACAGATTCGACCAACAGGTCAGTGAACTTTCCGTACACCGACTGTTCTACGAAGATGCGCTGCACGGAGATGCAGGTCTGGCCTGCGTAGGCAAATCCGCCGACAACGCAGCGATCGGCAGCATAGGCCACGTCGGTATCATTGTGCACGATGACTGCGGCGTTGCCCCCGAGTTCGAGAACGACTTTCTTCTTTCCAGCGCGACGCTTGATGTCCCAGCCGACGGGAACGCTGCCGGTGAAGCTGATGAGTTTAATGCGATCGTCAGTAACCAGGACGCCCGCATCCTCGTTGGAGAGCGGGACAACATTCAATCCGCCGTCGGGCCACCCGGCTTGCTGCACGCATTCGGCGAGAAGAAGAGAGCAGAGCGGCGTCTGGGGCGCAGGCTTCAGGACGATGGGGCATCCGGCAGCAATCGCGGGAGCGACCTTGTGGGCGACCAAGTTGATGGGGAAATTAAAAGGGGTGATGCCGGCGATCGGACCGATTGGAAAACGCCGTACGATGCCCCAGCGTCCGGCGGTGTATTCCTGCCAATCCAGGGGGATGTACTCTCCATAAATGCGGGTGCTTTCCTCGGCCGCCACGCTAAAGGTGAAGATTGCGCGTTCCACTTCGGTACGCGCGGCTTTGATGGGCTTACCGGCTTCTTGGGTGAGAGTGCGGGCGAACTCTTCCTTGCGCTCTGTCATGAACGCAACGATCTGGCGAAGGATCCGCTGGCGTTCGAAGGCGGGCAGGCGGCGGGTAGTGCCAAACGCTTTCACCGCGGCTGCGATTGCCGCTTCTGCATCTCGTTTGCGGCCCTGGGTCACGCGAGCAACCACGCTTGCGTCGTAAGGCGAGCGGATGTCGACGAGATCGCCCTCCTGTTGCCAACGGCCATCCACAAAAAAGCCATGCGTCGCAACCGGCGCGATCGTCATTTCTGCCATGATCTTTCCGAGCCCCCAGACGAAGCGACTTCCCGAATTATAGGACTTTTGGATGCTGCCGCATCCTTGAAGGTATTCAAAAAAGCGCAGCACACCCCATCGCTAGGAACAGAGGCAAAAGTCTCCTGGCTTACAATGTCTCGCGTTCGCATGATGGAGCTTTCTACAATTTCTGAATTAGCGATGCGCTTACGTAAGCGGGAGGTCTCACCCGTGCAGATTGCCCGCGGGTGCTTGGATCGCATCGAAAGGCTGAATCCTGCACTGAACGCGTTCATCACTGTGATGGGCGATTCGGCGGTAGCGGAAGCGCGGGCTGCCGAAGCGGAGATCGGGCGCGGCCAATGGCGCGGGCCGCTGCATGGGATTCCGATCGCTTTGAAGGATCTGGTTGATACGGCGGGAGTTCGGACTACGTCGGCTAGCGCCCTGCATCAGTCGCGAGTTCCGGGCGAGGACGCCGAAGTCGTACGCCGTTTACGGACCGTGGGAGCGATTGTCATCGGCAAAAATAACCTGCATGAGTTTGCTTATGGCGGAAGTTCGTTGGTCAGCTATTTCGGCGAGGCACACAATCCCTGGGATCAGGGACATATAACCGGCGGGTCGTCGGGTGGGTCCGCTGCAGCGGTGAGTGCGGGGTTGGCCTATGCGGCTATTGGCACCGATACCGCGGGATCCGTCCGCGAGCCCGCTGCGCTTTGCGGCTGTGTGGGGCTGAAGGCGACTTACGGGCGCGTGTCGAGCCGCGGTGTGATCCCGCTGTCCCCGTCACTGGATCATGTGGGGCCACTGGCGCGAAGTGTCGCGGATGCCGCTATCGTGCTGCAGGTGATTGCGGGACTCGATGCGGCAGATATCACGTGTGCGGATGTTCCGCTTCTGGACTATGTGTCGGGAATGAAGGAAGGCCCGCAGCGTCTGCGGGTCGGTATTCCGGGGGAATATTTCTTCGACGATCTCGATCCGGAGGTCGCATTGGCTATGAAACATGCTCTCGACGGAATCCAAACTATGGTCGCGCAGGTCAAGGATGTCCGGTTGGAAGTGCCGACGGATCGTACGCTGCAGGCGGCCGAATCCTATGCGTACCATGCAGAATCCGTGGCCAAGAATACTGGGCTGTATCAGGCAGAGACTTTGCGGCGGATCCGCAGTGGAGAGAATATCTCGGCGACGGAATATATTGAACGGCGTCGCGAGTTGGAGGAGGCACGGCGCACGATTCGGCGCGCCTTTGCCGATGTAGATGTAGTCGTTACACCTACAACGCCGATGCCGGCTCCGGCGATTGCGGAGCTCATAGCGGCCCCGGACGCGCTTCGTCCGGCGGAACTGAGGTTGTTGCGGAACACGCGGCCGTTCAATGTTTGGGGATTGCCCGCCATTTCAGTTCCCTGCGGATTTACGCAGAGTGGATTACCCATCGGGTTGCAGATTGCGGGGCCACATTGGCGGGAGGATCTTGTGCTGCAGTTGGCTTATGCGTATGAGCAGGCTACGGCTTGGCATAAACGTGGATGTGTGCTCGCGTGAGACATCTGGACAAGTCAGAGTCCCCACCGCTACGCGGGAAGGGACGAGGCACTCTCTCGTTACTTTGGTAGTTACGTCTGCACCAATTTTGATGCAATGTTCATCCTGCCGTAACAATCGGTTGGTAAAAGAGGATCATGGATGGTCACGTGTACAACACGTTGATCCTCTCGGACCTGCATCTGGGGGCGGAGACGAGCCGTGCGCGCGAGGCTACTCGCGTGCTGACAGAGAATCGTTTCGAACGCCTCATTTTGCTAGGCGATATCTTCGCTGATCTGAATTTTGCGCGGCTCACCAAGGAACACTGGAAGTTTCTTGGCTACATCCGGAAGCTCTCAAATCCCAAACGCAATATTGAAGTGGTCTGGGTGGAAGGGAACCACGACCACGGGTTGGCCAATATCATGTCGCACCTGGTCGGGGTGCGTGTCTACGACAACTACGTCTGGGAATATGACGGCTTGCGGCACGTCGCCATTCATGGCCATCAGTTCGATGGGTTCCAGGTGAATCGCTTGCAACTAAGCCGCTGGGGCACGTCGCTGTATCTGCAACTGCAAAAAATGGATTTTCCAAACAAGCCAATCGCGCGCATGATCGACCGCTTGAATACGCGCTGGCTGCGGATGTCGCCGAAAGTCGCGGGCGGAGCGCTTACGTACGCGCGGCACTTGGAGGCAGAACGGGTGTTCTGCGGACATACGCACGAGGCATTGCACGTGGAGCAGAACGGGATCAGTTATTACAACTCGGGCGCCTGGGTGGGTTCCCGGCTTACGTACCTGACGATTGATGAAAAAGGAGTACGCATCCATGAGTACAACGAACACGAACGGCGGCTGCGAATTGACGGTCGTGATACCGGCGAAGAACGAAGTGAAGCTGATCCCGCGCTTGCTGACTTCGTTAATGAATCAGGATTATCCGGGGATGTCGAGTACGAAGGTGTTCGTGGCTGACGCTGACTCGACAGACGGTACTCAGGATGCCGTGCTCTTCTTCCGCAAGCATTTGAATGTGAGCGTGGTTCGCGGCGGCATACCTTCAGTGGGACGAAATCACGGAGCTGCGCTGGCGGAGAGTCCGTATGTTCTGTTCGTAGACGCGGACATTGAGTTGGCCGATCCATCCCTCATACGACACTGTCTGGAACGGGCCAAGAGCAAGCAGTTGCATTGCGTCACAACCAATATCATCTGCCGCGATGGTGGTTGGGTCGACAAGACGTTTTATGCGGTCAACGATTGTTTCCAGTATGTGTCCTTCCTACACCGTCCGTTCGCGACGGGGATGTTCATGCTTTGGGATCGCACGAGATTCTGGGAACTGGGCGGGTTTCATGAGCAAATTCTTTTTGCCGAAGATTACCGCCTCAGCCAGCAGGTTGAACGGCAGCGCTTCGGGATCGTGCGGGGCGGAGTGTACACCACGAATCGCAGGTTCCAGCGTATGGGACATGCGCGGGTGGGATGGCTCTTCCTGAAGACGGCGCTGAACTATTGGAATGAGAAATATTTTCTGAGGGATCACAAGTATTGGGCCGAGCCGGAGCCGCACGCGTGAGGACATGCTGTTAAACGTCATCTTTTCGGAACGATTAACGCCCGAAGGCGCTGAAAAAGTTCGTTGTAGGTGGTGGCCACGAAAGCAGGATTCAGCCAACCAGCTGAATCCTGTTTGCATTGCAATGAGTGTGCCTGGTTAGAAGCGGAGAACAAGTCCGGTCGTGAAGCGGGCATTGTGCTGCGTTGTATGAAAGAGGCTGCTGCGGATGAAGTCTCCTTCGAAGCGCCAGGCGAGAAGACGGAAGATGCGGTAATCGAGACCTCCGCCAATGGCTGTGGCAAACGAGGTGTCAGAGCCGAATCCGTTGGTGTTGATGTGGGAGACTCCAAACATGGCCTCGGCAAAAGGGCGGACGGGTCCGACAGAAACCGACACGCGCGGGCCGAACAGGAGGTTATCGACGTGGGAGTTCACGGTGACACTGGATGGGCAGACCACTCCGATGGCGCATGTAGACGCGATCGCGACAGGGAATTTCAGATCGCCATAGTTCGCGCTGAAATCAGCGACGATGCCAACGAAGGGAAAAAATTTGCCCTCGAGAGATCCTTCCCATCCGTTCAAGCCCTGGCGATCAACGCCAACCATGTTCGTGTTGAAGTAGGAATACCCGACGTAGATATTTCCCGCCGTCGGAATTTGCGCCGGCGAGAGGATAGTCAGCGAGAAAACGACGAAGGCGAGGAGCAGAAACTTGCGCATAACCATCTCCTTTTTGCGTTCCTAAGCCATAAGGACCGGGAAATTGTTGGATGCGTCAGGAGGGCTTTGGGAAGCGACGAAAGGAGGGCCTAGGACGTTAGAAGCGCCAAACAATTCCGGTGGAGGCTCGATAATCGTTTTGAGTGGCACTGGCGTAATGCGTATGCATGTAGTCGCCCTGAAAACGCCAGGAAAAATTCTTGAAGAAGAGCCGGTAGTCGAGGCCCCCGCCTACATCAATGACCATTGGGTTATAGACGAATGTATCGGTGGAACGGACGTGCCGAATGCCCGCCATGGCATGCACGAAGGGCCGGATCCGTCCAATAGTTGCGGAGATACGAGGGCCTCCAACAATGTTGTATTGCCGAAGGCCGTTGGAGCGATAGAAGCCACTTCCATCGACTACCAGGCCTAAGTGTGGGAAACGGGTGAAAGGAATATCTTCAAAAGATGCGTTCCAACCGCGATAACTCTGCTGGTTAATGACGTCGGTAAGCTGGGCGTACGAGACGCCGCCGTAAACATTTCCGCTGGGAAGAAGGCCGTTGAATTGAGCTGCCATCGGAACCGAGAACAGAAGCACGCCGACGAAGGCCAACGCAGCAGCAATTTTAGACACGCAGTATCCCTCCCCGGCGATCGCGCCGGCAAAACAAAACAATTTAAGTAGCGAAATCCGTTAGATGCAGTGTACCGGATGGCCAAGATGTCCCTGCGGACAAAATTTGTTCAATAGACACTCTCAGGGATTCACCATGATGACAAAAATTAACACATATTCATGGTGCCAAAACCAAGCAGAGAGCGTCTATCTACTAACATGGACATTACGCAAAACAATTGGCAAACGGGCGCGTTAGTGCCGCCGCTTGTGGCGGCTACATCGAAGGAGTCGACGTTGAAACTTAGTCTCGAAACGCGGAGTCGTGGGGACGTGATGATCGTCCACTGCCAGGGACGAATTGTGTATCGCGATGAGGCTGCCGCGTTGTCTCGCCTGGTGGGCGAGATCCTGAAGGATGGGAGCAAACTCGTTCTGGAGTTGAGTGGTGTTAGTGCGATGGATAGCGCTGGCATCGGCGAACTGGCACTTCTGCAGACGTGGGCACAGGAGAGGAATGCAGAATTCAAATGTGCGGGGGCGAATTCTGTAGTGCGCACTTTGCTGGACTTGACCAATCTGGATTCGGTGCTGGAGGTGCATCCCAGCTTGGATTCAGCGCTGGAGTCCTTTCGAGAAGAGCAGATTTGCGCGGACTGCTAGACCGGGAGCGTTTTTCGAAACCAGGAGCAAGGTTCGCCTTGCTCTTTTTTCTTTCTCGACAAGCGTGATACAAACGCGCGGTGCGAGTCCGGGCAGTACATGCTATCGCCTAGCTTTCTCGCTGGAAGCGGTAGCGGCCTTTGCGGTCGAGTGACAATGCTTCTACCACCTTCAAAAAAGCGCGGGCGGCATGTGAGAGGTTGGCATCTTTACGGTAGATCAGCCGCAGTTTCCTTTTCAGTTGCAGTTCGCGCACGGGAATGCGTACGAGTTCCCCACGAGCTATTTCAGTCTCCACGCTGATTTCCGGCAGGAACGCGACTCCGTTTCCCATGGCGACGTATTGTTTGATCGCCTGTAGCGTCGGCAATTCAAGATCCATGTGGAGTGGAGTTTTGTGGCTCTTGAACAGCTGGATGACTTTCTCGCGATACGGAGAAGAGACGATATGGGCGACGAAGGACTCCGCGCCCAGCTGCCGGATGCTGACTTCGGGAGCGGTTGTAAGAGGATGTTTCGGGGGAACGACAAAAACTAATTCATCGAGGAAGATAACAATTGAGTGAAGATTCGCTTCCTGAGGCTCGTAGGAAAGCACCCCGAATTCGACGCTATAGCGCAGAACTTCGTCAGGAATGTGGCTGCCCAGGGCTCGCTCAACCTTGATCTTGATCATGGGGTGATGGCGCCGGAACTCGGCTAAAACCGGCAATAGATAGAGAACCGTGAACTCGTTTGCGGCAATGACGAGCCGTCCTTTTTGCAATTCGCGGAGCTCTGTGAGAGACTCGGCAGCCTCGCTGCGAAGATTGATCAGTTTCTCGGCGTACTCGTATAAAACTTTGCCGGCATCAGTGAGGACACCTTCACGGGAGGAGCGGTCGAATAATGCTTCCCCAAGTTCATCCTCGAGTTTTCGAATGGTCTGGCTGACCGCGGACTGCGTGCGGAAAAGCTTGTCAGCAGCCCGCGAAAACCGGCGTTCGCGCGCAACCGCGAGAAAAACTTCGAGCTGGGAAAGTTCCATGTTGAGACGCTCGAGGTAACAGGGCAGGAACTATTAGCAAGCCTTATTGTATAATAGCTACTAATGATTAGTGAAGAAATATAAGTTTTGCTTCTCATCAGTTCAGCTTTAGGATAAAAGATCACTTTCTTCGAAGAGGACCTAATGAGTAGCCAGCGAGCCCGGATCACTATCTTCGATACCACTCTCCGCGATGGCGAGCAGTCGCCGGGATGCAGCATGAATCAGCAGGAAAAGCTGCGGCTGGCGCATCAGCTTGATCGGCTGGGCGTGGACGTGATCGAAGCGGGGTTCCCAATCGCCTCGGAAGGGGACTTCGAGTCTGTAAAGCGAATCGCGGAAGTCGTTCGACGTCCGATCATAGCGGGGCTGGCGAGGGCTTGCCGTGAGGATATTGCGCGCGCCTGGGAGGCGCTGCGGATAGCGGAGCGTCCCCGCATTCACGTGTTTCTGGCCACCTCGGATATTCATTTGCAGTACAAGCTGCGGATTACGCGAGATCAATGCGTGGCGCACGCCCGGGAAGCGATTCAGCTAGCCAAATCGTTCTGTGACGATGTGGAGTTTTCGCCGGAAGATGCGACGCGCACGGATCCTGACTTCCTTTGCCGCGTGCTGGATGCGGTGGTTGAGGCTGGCGCTACCACTCTTAATATCCCGGACACGGTTGGGTACACAGTACCTACGGAGTTCGCGGAGTTGATCGGCATGATCCGGCGGTGTGTCCGGAATATCGAGAAAGTAACGATTTCTGCGCATTGCCACAATGACCTTGGCATGGCAGTGGCCAACGCGTTGGCGGCGGTCTCCGCGGGAGCGCGGCAGGTGGAATGCACCATAAATGGCATCGGCGAGCGCGCTGGGAACGCCTCGCTGGAAGAGATTGTGATGGCGATGCGCGTACGGCCGGACTATTTTCCGTATGAAACGGGTGTCGTCACTGAGCAAATTTTTGCCGCGAGCCAGATGCTCAGCGACATTACCGGGGTGCCGGTGCAACCGAACAAGGCGATTACCGGGCGCAACGCATTTGCGCACGAAGCCGGTATTCATCAGGATGGCGTGCTCAAGAATCCATTGACCTACGAAATCATGACACCGAAATCGGTGGGTGTGCCGGATTCAAAACTCGTGTTGGGCAAACATTCGGGCCGTCACGCGCTCAGCATCCGATGCGAACAACTGGGATATCAATTTGACCGTCGCGTTCTGGACGATATCTATCGTCGATTTGTCCGCCTCGCGGACAAAATCAAGCATGTCGAAGATCATCATTTGCTGGAATTGATCCGCGACACCCATAAACCCTCGGTTTCGGCGACACCGCTGATAGAGCCGATTGTGCCGTCGCAAGAGGCAGTGGTGAATGCCTCGGCCCCAGAGTCCGAGAAAAGCTTTCCTGCGACTGCAGAGACGAACCCCTTTGGCGTGCCTCTGCCGGTTCATCCCGAGTCTCAACACGAGCAGAGCCAGCAGGAAGACTACCTGTGGGGAGTCTAGGGCATCGTAAATTTGTAACAGGGTAATTTTATAATTTGAAGATTGACGAAGCCGCCGTTAGTGGCGGCTTTCTTTATCCATGCATAGAATTACCCATTACGAAATTGCCTCTTTTTTGATTACACCATGCTCTTAAAACTCACGGTCGTTGCGGGCGATGGAATCGGTCCGGAAGTTATCGAACAGGCGCTTCTTGTCTTGCAGAATGTGGCTGATGGATTTAGCCATCAGTTGCAGCTTCAAAGAAAGCCTATTGGCGGTTCTGCACTCACCCTGGCGAACGATCCTTTGCCAGCGGATACTTTGCAGGCCTGTCTTGCGTCCTCGGCAGTATTGCTGGGGGCGGTGGGAAGTCCGGCATTCGATCACAACCCGCCGCATCTGCGACCTGAGGCAGGATTGCTTCGTCTCCGGCGTGAACTCGGCGCGTATGCGAATCTGCGCCCGGCAGTATTGTTTCCTTCACTGGAGGATTGTTCTCCGCTGCGGGCGGAAATCGTGCGCGGAACCGACATCATGATCGTGCGTGAGTTGCTGGGTGGCGCGTACTTCGGGCAGCCGCGATCGATTGAAGGACATTCCGGCGCCCGCGTGGCGATCAATACCATGCGCTACGGTGAGGATGAGATTGAGCGAATTGCGCGGGTGGCTTTTGATGTCGCCATGAAGCGCAAACGCAAACTCCTTTCCGTGGACAAAGCGAACGTACTCGAATGCTCGCGGCTGTGGCGGGAAGTCGTGACGCGCGTCGGAAAAGAATATCCGGAGGTGAAGCTGGGGCATCAGTACGTGGATTCAGCAGCCATGTTGCTGGTCCAGCGGCCTGTGGATTTCGACGTCGTGCTCACGGAAAATATGTTCGGAGACATCCTGTCGGATCAGGTGGGAGGAGTTGTAGGATCGCTGGGATTGTTGGCATCTGCGAGTATTGGCGGGTCTGTCGGATTGTACGAGCCGGTGCACGGGTCGGCGCCGGATATCGCGGGGAAGCGAATCGCGAATCCGCTGGGCGCAATTTTGTCGGCCGCAATGATGTTGCGGCATTCGTTCCAGTTGGAGGCAGAGGCACGATGCATTGAGCGTGCCGTCTCGGCAGTATTGTCACAAGGATCGCGCACGGCGGATTTAGCGGGCAAAGCACATGGGGCAATTTCAACCGGGGAGATGGGCCGCAGGGTGGTGCAGGCGGTCACCTCGCAGCTCGCGGAGAGATCGGCGTAGGTGCGTTCTTTGTCCGCTCCGGGCTGAGGGTTTCTGCGGGTTCCGCCGTTCGCGGCTGCTAGGTCTTGGCGTGTTGAGCGGTTGCGGGGGCGGCTGCATCGTACTTCCCAGTTAGCGAGTACCAGCGCACGCGGAGCATTTCTGTGAACATGCGGAAGCCATCGACGAGTGGATTGATTCGCGTACCGCCGCTATGCCCCCAAACGACAGGAATTTCTTTCACCTTGAATCCCAACTTGCGCGCGAGGAACAGGATTTCGGGGTCGAATCCCCAGCGCTCAATTTTCTGCAAAGGAAAGATCGCGAGTGCTGCCGGTCGTTTGAAGGCTTTGAATCCACATTGCGTGTCTTTGAAATGCAGGCCCAGCGTGAGGCGCAGCAGCAGATTGAAGATTCGACCAAAGATCTGACGGTGTACCGGCTGGCGCTGGGTTTGAGTCTCAGCCCGAAGCCAGCGCGAGCCAATCGCGATATCAGTATTTTCATCCAGCGCGTTGAGAAGCTTGGACGATTCCTCGATTGGCGAAGATAGGTCGGCGTCGCTGAAGATGATGACCTCGCCTCTGGTATTGAGTATTCCGTTGCGGACACTGTATCCCTTGCCGCAATTCCCGGGATTCTCCACTAACCGCACGACCGGGTCTTTCGCGCCGAATGCTCGAATGATCTCTGCCGTCTTATCAAGAGAACCATCGTTTACGACTACGATTTCTGCGCTCCAGGCTTGAGCATGAACGTAGCTGAGAACTTTCTCCAGGGTGTCGCCGAGGCGCGCCTCCTCGTTGTAGGCCGGGATTACGATGCTGTATTTC
>JBKOUZ010000067.1:0-5452 GCA_046723715.1 Acidobacteriota bacterium
CAGTAAACGTATACTGGACGATTCCGTATCGTATACGAAACGTATTGACTGCATAGCAGTATGGTGTTAGGGTATTTTCGAAGTGAAAGGGGGAGCAGGGCACAACATGGCAAAGGAAGAAAAATCCAAATCTTCGCGTCCAGCGGGCAAGTATCGCCGAGTGGAGATTTCTGGTCTTGACCGAGGTAGACGCGGACGACACTTCGCCTTAGTGCAGGGGATTATTGATGAGCTACAGTCGATCGAAGCGGGCTTGGCTCTGGAGATCCCGCTGGGCGATGTGAATGGGGTTGGGCTCGCAAACCTGCGGTCGGCGGTGCATCGAGGAGCGAGTTCGGCGGGACTGGCGATTGAGACGCTGGCTGACGAGAAACATTTTTATGTGTGGAGAACTGATCCCAAGTAATTTACGCTGACGCCTGGCGAGCGTCCCAGCTTCTCCCGGGATAAAAGTTCGTGCCGCGGGTTCACACCCGTAACTCCACCACGGTTGCGCCGCCTCCGCCTTCGTTCTGCGGCGGCTCGGCGACCGCGGCGACATGCGGATGCTGCTGTAGCAACTGGCGAAGCGCCTTGCGCAGGATGCCCATGCCGCTGCCGTGAACTACGCGCACTCGCGGAAGGCCGGCGAGGAAGGCGCGATCCACAAATCTTTCTACTTCCCGCGAGGCGTCGTCAACGGTGCGACCGATCACGTTAATTTCGCTGGGCACATTGGCGGCCTCGTTTTCGAGCGAGACCGAGATGCCGCGGGCGCGGGCTGCCGTCACCGGCGATTCCACGGTGCGGGTGTTGGCCAGAACTTCCGCGATATCCGCGCGGTCGATCTTCATTTTCATGACGCCCATCTCGACTTCGAAGTGGTTGTCGTCGAGCTTGCGCGCAACGCGGGCGGTGCGGCCGGTGGACTTCAGCTTTACTGTATCGCCCGCGGAGACGTGCTTCACCAGTTGTGGCTGGGCGTCGGGGTCGTTCTGATCGGCTCCGGTTGAGTGCGCGACTACGGTGGAATCGAACTGCTCGCGGAACTCGCGACGCAGTTTGGCAATTCGGCGTTCGGCGTCTTTCGAGAGCTTTTGGGCGGCCACGCGATCCTGCACAGCATTAACGGCTTCCCGCGCGTGGTATTCGAAATCGCGCAGCAAGTTGTCGAGCTTCTTTTCCAGCTCACGAACCTTGGCCTGCTGCTCTTTACGGCCTTCAGAGTCCAGCCGCGCTCTTTCGCGTTCCAGTTCCTGTTCTCGAGTGTGCAGGCGGAGGCGCTCGCTTTCGGCTTGGCGCAGGTCCGAGTGAAGCTTGTCAAGAAATTGACCTACGTCACGAGCCTGTGTGCCGAGGCGCGAACGGGCGCTCTCGATGATGGAAGGATTGAGGCCGAGACGTTGTGCAATGTTGATCCCGGCGGAGGCACCGGGGACTCCAATCTTCAGCTCGTAGGTGGGTTGCAACGTGGACTCGTTGAATCCTACTGAGGCGTTGATCACTCCGGGGCTGTTTGCGCCGTACACCTTGAGCGACGTGTGGTGGGTGGAAACCACGGTCATGCAGGCGATACGGGCAAAGTGGGCGGCGATGGCGACGGCCAGAGCGGCGCCTTCCTCTGGATCGGTAGCCGAACCTAGTTCATCAAGCAGGACGAGAGAGTCGCGGGTGGCGTTGCGCGAAATGAAATCGATGTTGGTGACATGCGCGGAGAAGGTCGACAAATTCTGTTCGATCGACTGGTAATCTCCGATGTCGGCAAGAACCGCGTCGAAGACGGGGAGTTCGGCCCGGTCGGCTGGGACGGGAAGGCCGGACTGCGCCATCAGCGCCAGCAGGCCTATGGTTTTCAGCGTGACGGTTTTGCCGCCTGTGTTCGGGCCGGTGATGATTAGCTGACGGTTGCTGCCTTCCAGTTCGATGCTTATCGGAACTACAGAGAGTCCCTTGGATTTCAGATTGCGTTCGAGGAGGGGGTGGCGGGCGTTTTGGAGCAGCAGGCGTCCTTCAGCTTCTGCCTCTCGGCTTTCGGGTTTCGGGAGGCTCGCTTCGCTCTCCGGCAGGGCAAGGCGCCCGTCCCTACACGGGCCCTTTGCTTCTACGCAGTTGTAGTCTTCTGCGAAGCGGGCTTTGGCGAATTGGAGTTCGAGTTCTGCCAGTGCTTCTACTGCGGCGAGGATCGGGCCGGATTGCGCGCCTATACGCTGAGTCATTTCTTGCAGGATGCGGTGGATCTCGGCTTGCTCTTCCTCGAGCAGGCGCACTAATTCGTTATTCAGCTCGATGGTTTCAAGAGGCTCTATAAACACTGTTTGGCCGCTGGAGCTGGCGCCGTGGACTACGCCTTGCACGCGGCGCTTCTGTTCGACCTTTACGGGAATTACGAAACGTTCGCCGCGAATGGTGATGAGTTCGTCCTGCACGGTGCCGCCTTCGGCGAGGCGCCGGAGATATCCGCGCAGCGATTCCTGGATACTGCGGCGCTGCTTTTCCATTTCGCGGCGGATGCGGGAGAGTTCCGGAGAGGCTTTGTCTTCCAGGGTTCCGTCAGGTTGAATTTTGCTGCGGAAGGCTCGCAGGAACTCGGTGAAATCGGCAATGGAATCCGAAAGGGCGCCGACCTGGCGCCACTGCGAGCGCATGGCGGCGGGAGGCTGCCTGGCGATCTCGCGCCATTCGGCAGCGCGGTCGACTACGAGGATGACGTCGCGGATTTCCGTGATCTCCAGGGCCGCGCCGGAGATGCGGGCCCTTTCGGCCAGGTCGCGAATTTCGATCAGGCCCGCAAAGTCGAAGCGGCCGCCAACGCGCCGGAATTCCCGGATCTCGGTGGCAAGCTGCTGCTGGGTTTCGATCCAGTGGGCGTCGGTCGAGGGCGCCAACTTTGCAATGCGGCTCTGGCCTAGAGGGGACGGAGCGTATCCGCGCAGGAGGTCGCGGAGCGATTCGAACTCCAGCACGCGCGCCGAATTGTGGAGCAACTCCGCGGGCATGAAATTTATGTTACAGGAGTGACGAAAATCGTGAGGCGGCGTTCGAGCGAGTTGGCAACTTCAGCAAAATTTATGCGCGGCTGTCGCCGATAGACATTCGGCACAATCCACCCTGCGAAAATGGCGCGGGCGGGGGCAGCCTCGGGCATAGGCATTCGGCTATAGTGATCAGCGATAGCACGTGATGTCATCCTGAGCGAAGCGAAGGATCTCTGTATCTTCATGCCACGAGCAAAGTCCATAGATCCTTCGCTTCGCCCAGGCTGACAGATCTACCGCTCCCGAATCTGAATCCCATTTGGGTGACTACTATGCGTAATCGATTCTCCCTGTTTTTCGCGTTCACAGTGCTTGTTGGTTTCTGCAATCTGGTTTTCTCGCAGCAGGCGCCCACATCTGAAAACAAAGCGAAGCCTGAGGACACCGAGGTCTGGCAGCCAGTACCGAAGGTTGTGACTCCCGGCGCGGCGTGCGGGGCGGCTCCTTCGGACGCCGTCATCTTGTTCGATGGCAAGAATCTTGACCAGTGGGTATCGGCGCAGGACAAGTCGCCCGCGCAGTGGATCGTTGCCGACGGCGTGCTCACCGTGAATAAAAAGTCCGGGAATATTGAAACCAGGCGAAGCTTCAAGAATTATCAGCTGCATTTGGAGTGGAAGATTCCTGAGAAAATCACGGGCAGCGGGCAGCTGCGGGGGAATAGCGGATTGTTTCTGGCCTCCACTGGGCCGGGCGATGCGGGATATGAGTTGCAGGTGCTGGACTCCTACAACAATTCGACTTACGTCAATGGGATGGCAGCAAGTATCTACAAACAGGGGATTCCTCTGGTCAATGCCAACCGTACGCCAGGAGAATGGCAAACCTACGACGTGATCTGGACGGCTCCGGTGTTCAATGCGGACGGCTCGGTGAAGACTCCGGCGTATGTCACCGTCTTGTTCAACGGCGTGCTGGTACAAGATCATTTTGAGTTGAAAGGGGAGACGCGGTATATCGGGCAGCCGTTTTATAAAAAGTACGATCGGGCGCCGATTAAGTTACAGGCGCATGGGGATCCCAGTGAAGCGATTAGTTTTCGGAATATTTGGGTGCGGGAGTTGGAGTAGGGGGCAAGTTACAAATGAGATAAAGAATTTCGCACAGATAAGGGGTCCTTTCCTCGCGGCAAACCTCGCAGCAATTTTCCAGGCTATGCTGCTGCAAATTTTAGCGCCGCGTAGATTTTCTTGTAGACGGTGTACGCTTGCTGCATTGCGGCCGAGTCTTTGCGGTTCGGTTGAATCTTCTTGGCTACGCGCACGACCGCATCGCAGGCTTGTTCTACTGAATGCCACCCTCCTGCCCCCACTCCCGCCAGGATCGCAGCGCCGTAGGCTGCGCCTTCTTCGGCAGCTACAACTTCTACTTCGCGCCCGTAGACATCCGCCTGAATCTGCCGCCAGAGTGCGGAACGCGCACCTCCTCCTCCTAATCGGATCGACGTTACGGGAATCTGCATTTCATTGAAGATGGTGAATGTATCTTTCAGGCTGAGGGCTACGCCTTCCATGATCGCGCGGATCACGTGGGCACGAGTGTGGCTCGCCGTGAGGCCGATCAGGGCGGCGCGTGCGTTGGGATCGAGATGCGGGGTGCGCTCGCCCATAAGATAAGGAACCCAGAACGCGCCTTCCGATGCCGCGGGGGCGGCGCTGGCCTCTTCAGCGAAGACGTCGTAAGGATCGCGGCCGTCTTTCTTCTGCAAACCGGGAGAGGCTGCCCCGAAGTTATCGCGGTACCACCGCAGGGAGAGGCCTGCTGCCTGGGTGACCCCCATGACGTGCCACCGTCCGGGAATGGCGTGGCAGAAAGTGTGAAGGCGGCCCTTAGGATCCATGGCCGGGCGATCTGTGGAGGCAAAGACTACGCCAGAGGTGCCGATGGTGGCACTTACGGCTCCGGCACGGGCAATGCCCATGCCTACGGCTCCGGCGGCCTGGTCTCCTGCTCCGGCGACTACGGGAGTTCCGGGGCGCAGGCCTGTCGCTTCAGCTCCGGCGGCTGAAACTTTGCCGCACACTTCTGACGACTCGAAGAGCGCGGGGAGGAGGCTTTCTTTTATCCCGGTCTTGGCCAGGACTTCTTGTGACCAGCGGCGATTGGTGACATCCAGCAAGAGGGTGCCCGAGGCATCCGCCATGTCGATGGCGCGTTCTCCGGTAAGGCGGTAGCGCACGTAATCCTTGGGCAGCATCACGTGAGCGACGCGCGCCCAGTTCTCCGGCTCGCTCTGGCGTACCCAGAGAAATTTCGTGAGAGTGAAATTTGTGAGTGGCGGATTGCAGGTTAGGCGAATCAGAGTATCGCGGCCGAACATCTGCTCCAGCTCGCGGGATTGCGGGTCGCTGCGCTGATCGCACCAGATCAGTGCGGGACGGACAACTTCATCGGAGGAGTTGAGCAGGACTGCACCGTGCATCTGGCCGGAGAAACCC
>JBKOUZ010000121.1:0-30269 GCA_046723715.1 Acidobacteriota bacterium
CCCCCCCCCCCCCCCCCCCCCCCCCCCCCCCCCCCCCCCCCCCCCCCCCACCTATTCAAGCACAAGACGGCATACGCGATGTTGCAGTTGGTCTCGTGGGCTCGGAGATGTGTATAAGAGACAGCTCTCAGGCCGGATACCGATCTTCGCCTTGGTGGGCCGTTACCCCGCCAACTAGCTAATCAGCCGCGACCCCCTCTCCAAGCGCATTGCTGCTTTGATCTTGCGATGTTATGCGGTATTAGCCCCGGTTTCCCGGAGTTATTCCCCACTCGGAGGTAGGTTAGTCACGTGTTACTCACCCGGTCGCCACTTTACTCATGGATTGCTCCACTTTCTCGTTCGACTTGCATGTGTTAGGCACGCCGCCAGCGTTGATTCTGAGCCAGGATCAAACTCTCGTTTGAAACCTGTCGCCTACCGACGGGTAGAAGGTAGGCTTGCCAACTCCATCGCTCGAAAGGGATGTGTTGGCGACCACTTCGAATTCTCTTGCGAAAACCGAGTGGCCTATCTTGTGAGATCGTTTCAGACTAATGCCCGAAACCGTTCTCTCACGACTGGCACGTTCAACCGAGTTGTCAAAGACCGAATCGCATTCCGCCTGAGCGGCGCGAATTCAGTCCAGGCGAACCCGCTACAAGAGCGAGCCCGACTGTCCTCGAAACCTTACAAACATACCGTGCTGCGCAAAACCCTGTCAACGCAAGCGCTTCACAGAATTTCCACGCGATTTCCACAGCGGGAATTTCCGGATGGGCGGACAGGAGAGCGGAGCCTTAGGGGCTGCTCATTGAGCGCGCAACAGTATGGCCTTCCGCTTCAATAGCGCTCATTTCGGCGCACGCCGAAGCGGAAGACAGAAAATTGAGAAAAGATCTTACCTTTGGAGGTCCTTGCCTTGAAGGTACCCTTCAGAAACCTACTCTTGTTTCCGAATCAAGCCCCGTGGCCGGGGCGATTTGAGAACTTTCATGTTCTCTAATAACTCTTAGATGCCGGGATGCCACGAGAGATTCAAAAATACAACCGGCTGCCACACGTCTGCTCTCGGTGAATTGTTTATATCAAGGCCAGCGAAAAAGTGCAAGGGGGTATTTGAAAGGAGCAAGAGTTTACTGATCTGGTTCAAATTCTGACCATCGCTGGCGTTGCTTTCGCCGCTCCGGGGTTGGTCCATTCGGCTTTTACCTCCCCCACGCCCTGCGGCGTGGGCTGCATTCTTTCGCTCCTCGGGAGCTACCTCATCGCTGACTTCCCGATTTGAAATCACGAATTTGCGAGTTGTGATCGGTCGCGCCGTTCGACACAGCAGTTTCACTGAATCGTGTGGGTACACAGAAACGAAGCTCGCATTACAAAAGTGTTGATGGGCACACACGACCGGGGTTCCCAAGGCCCCTAGAAAGGAACTGGCGCTGAATGAAGGAGGGACGGGTCAGCGTTTCAGCAGGTGCCAGGCTTCTTTGTATTTTTCGTATCTGGCGTTTTCGGAATGCGGCGTGAGTAGGATGTCGGATTGTCCGTTGGTGGCTCTTATGGGAAGGATGTACCAGGTGTCCGTGGGGATTACGTAGGCAGCGATGACATCGATGTCTCGTGGGGAGTAGGGCGCTCCGTTGGAATCCAGGTGGCACTTGTAGGAATTGCCGCGGTGGAAGATGGTGCATTTGACCTGGACGCGTTGGAAGCGGCCGCGGTGGTCGGTGGCGAGGTCGTAGGGGGCGGAATCTCCCCAAGGCTTGCTTACGCGGAATCCTAGTTCGAGGGCACGGGTGATAAAGCGGAGTTCGGCCCACTCGCCGCGCGTCTTGGCGTGGCGGATGGACATGCCAGGCGATTTCACTGAATACCTTAAAATAGGCCGCGGACGGGTCGCCTTTGCGAGGCGGCGTCCGGGTTTAGTTCGGGCATGAATTCCGTGATTTTAGGGCAATAAAAAAGGCGGCCTTTGCGGGGCCGCTTCTCTACTTATTCCCTACTTCTATTTTATCAATCTGGACAGGGCAAAGTGGACATTTGTGCGGAAATATATCTGGCTTGGATGGAAGCACTTGCGGGAAATTGGGGTATTTTGGGGGCCTGACAAGAAATTCCTCCTGAGCACGCCTTCCCGGCATGAACTGATGTTGTTCTCTTGGTCTTTCATGTGGTCGATCCTTCAAGGGCGCTTCTTTCGTGCCTCTCTTACCGGAAGTCAAAGTCCCCACCCTCCCGCAAAGCGGGAAGAGTGGGGCACCCTCGTGGTTCAGTGATTCATTGGTTCAGTGGCGCTTGCGCCGTTTGGCTTTGCCTGGCTTTCGTTCTTCTTCTAGAACTGCGAAGTTCAGTTTTCTTTCTACCGGGTCGATTCGGTCGAGGAGGACTCTGAGCCGGTCGCCGATTCTGTAAATCTTGCGGGAGTGCTGGCCTATGATTTCGCGCGTGTTCTCGTGGTATGTGTAGCGATCGTCGATCAGTGTGTTGAGGGGGACGAGGCCTTCTACGAAGAGTTCGGTGAGTTCTACGAAGAATCCGAATTTGGTGACGCTGGTGATCAGGGCGTCGAAGTCTTCTCCGATGCGGTCTTGCATGAATTTTACTTTTTTCCATTCCATGAGCTCGCGTTCGGCGTCGTCGGCGCGGCGTTCGGATTGGCTGGATTCTTCGGCGATCTCGTGGAGTTCTTCTGTGGAGGTTGGGCCTCCGAGAGGGACGTGGGATTCGCGGTGGGCGGAGTGATCCCGGCGCTTGGACCAGGGGCTGGCGCCTTCCGGGTTCCGGCCGAGAACTTCTCCAGACCCACTTCTCGCAACACCGGAGAGAAGCGGGGCGCCCGGCTCTCGGCTTTGGGATGGCAAGACTTCTTTCAGGATGCGATGAACGATCAGATCGGGGTAGCGGCGGATGGGACTGGTGAAATGTGTGTACGTTGGGGCGGCCAGCGCGAAGTGGCCTACGTTCTCTTCAGAATATCTGGCTTGCTTCAGGGAGCGCAGCATGAGGTAGCTCAGGATTCTTTCTTCCGGTTTGGCCGCGATTTTTTCCGTCAGCTTCTGGTACATGCGCGGGGTGATGTGGACTTCTTTGGGGATCTCGATTTCCCTGGTGCGCTTGCCGGTGCCATAGTGCGCGCGGCGGTCAGTTTTCATCTGCACACGGTGAATGGGCAGGGCGCCTACTCCCAGCGAGTACCCGAATGTGGCGGCAATGGTTTCGAAATCGTAGACGCGCTTGGCGTCAGGCTTCTCGTGAATGCGATACAGGCTGGCGATGCGATGTGACTCCAGGTGATGCGCGACCGTCTCGTTGGCCGAGAGCATGAATTCTTCGATGAGGCGGTGAGCAAAGTTGCGTTCGGAGCGAGCGATGGACTTCATCAGCCCAAATTCGTCGAATTCAATTACCGGTTCCGGGAGATCGAAGTCGATGGAGCCGCGGCGCTGGCGCTTGCGATTCAGAATTTGCGCCAAGTCGCGCATCAGCTCGAAGTTTTGGACCAGCGGGGCGTAACGCTTGCGCAATGTGGCGTCGCCTTCGAGGATGGCATTGACGCCGGTATAGGTCATGCGCTCGGCGGAGCGGATCACGCCTTCGCACAGGTCATATCCGACAATCTCGCCGCGGTGGTCGATTTCCATGATGCAGGAGAGAACGAGGCGATCGACTTGCGGGCGCAGGCTGCAGATATCGGTCGAGAGTTCGAGGGGGAGCATGGGGACGGCGCGATCGGGGAAGTAGACGCTGGTGCCGCGCAAGCGGGCCTCCTGATCCAGCGCGCTGTCGCGGGTAACGTAGTGGGCAACGTCGGCGATGTGGACCTGGAGTTCGTAATTCTGGCTGGGAAGTTGACGTACTAAAACGGCGTCATCGAAATCACGGGCGGTTTCTCCATCGATGGTGACGATGGGCAAGTCACGGAAATCTCTACGGCGCTGGAGTTCATGGACTGGGATTGTGGCGGGGACGTTTTGCGCTTCTTCCAGGACTGGCGGAGGGAAATGGTGCGGCAGGTGGAATTTGCGGATGGTGATTTCTACGTCCACGCCGAAATCGTCTTCGCGGCCAAGAATTTCTGTGACTCGGCCGCGCGGGTTTTGAGTTGCGCTCGGCCAATCAGTGATTTCTACATCAACAACCACACCTTCGAGATCGGTCCAGTCGGTGTGGCGGGCGGCTTCTTCTCCCAGGACGCGGTGGGCGGAGTTCTTCTTCTGTGATCTCTGTGTTCCCTGGAGTGAGGGTTGGAGATTTTTCACCCCAGAGGACAGAGCGGGCGCAGAGGATTCGGGGAATTCCATTCCTTCGGGAATTGCGATTTCCTGGGTGATCTTTGTGTCGATGGGCGTGACATAGTTTCTGCGCGCGCCGTAGTGAAAAATGCCAACCACTGTGGGATGCGCGCGGTTCACAGGACTGACTATGCGGCCCTCGGCGCGGCCATCTGGGCGGACATTTTGAATGTCGACCAGAACCTGGTCACCGTGCATGGCGTTGCCGATCTGGTGCGGAGGGATAAAGATGTCCCCGGCTAGTTTGGATTTCAGAGCAGGGGTGAGCGATCTTGAATCCGGGATTACAAAGCCGAAGCCGTCGCGGTGCATGGTGAGGCGTCCGGCGACGAGATTCTTGTCGGCGGCTGCTTGCGGGAGAGCGTAGCGGTCGTAATCTATGGGGAGAAGCGCTCCGCTTTTCACCAGCTTCTGCAGATGATCGTTCAGCTCGCGGCGTTCTTCTCCGTGCAGGCCTAATTCGCGGATTAGCTGCTTGTACCCGGCCTGGCGCTTGGACTGGCGGGCGATGTGTTTGAGGATGGCGCTATCGGAGAGCATGCGGTGCGTGCAAATGGATTTAGAAGCGAGGAGCTATGAGCTGTGAGCTATGAGTCTGCAGGTTTCAGGATAAACCAGGAGAGGCGCAGTCAGGGTCTCCGCTCGCGAATTGGGGGCGCGGGTTGGGGGTTTCGCAACCCGCTTGGAAAGTCAACATCCCCACCCTCCCGCATAAAACGCGGGAAGGGTGGGGCACCCGTGGTTGAGGAACCCTGGTTAGGTTGCGGAGAAATACTTTTGTTCCAGGATTCGGCGGTGGTGGAGTTCGTGGCCGGCGATTGTATAGGCCAAGGCGCGGACGGTCACTTCGTTGTTGTTGGCGACGCCGCGCCTGGTCCAGGCTTGCTCGTCCAGATTGCGGAGCAAGGTTAAGGTGGCGCGGCGGACGGCAATATAGTCATCGATGATCTCGGCCAGCGGCTCGCGTGGAGGGGCGTTGCGAACGTAGTCATCCTGCTCGAAGCCTTCGATGGGAGTACGATCGCCGCGCGCGATGCGCAGGGCGCGATAGGCGAAAATGCGCTCCGTATCGCAGACGTGTCCCAGAACTTCTCGCACGCTCCACTTCTCGGGGGCGTAGCGAATATCGGCGTCGGATTCGTGGCGGCCCGAGAGCAGGAGAAGCATCTGGCGGCGTTGAGATTCAAGCGTGCCGAGGATATCCGTGCCGGAGATCAGGGATATGTAGCGGTCGTAATAAGGCGCGTATTCACCGGGTTGGGGACGAGAAATTGAAATGGGAGTGATGACGGCAGAGTCGGACATGAATTTGCTCCTGTCTCAGCTTTGAGCGACTGGCTATGAACAACCGGGGGCAGGAAATTACTGGTCGTGCTCACAACGCGTCGCGCACTGCTCAGGATAACTCCCGAAATGGGGAAAAAGGTATGGAGTAGGCATCAATTCCGGGAATCGTTACACGGAAGAGGGCACAAAGGATGAGTGGAGAGGGAGGTTGGGTGATGGGACGGCAAACTAAAGTATGTATCGGGAGAGGAACTTTCGTTGCAAATAAAGGGATTTCCACAGCGCTCAATTTGAGACTCGGGAGTACAATTCGTTTTGGTCACGAAAGTGCGGCCAGAGAGCTCTAATCCCAACAAGGAAAGGAACCATACGTCCCATGTGGAAGCCCACGAATCAGCCTCAGAGCCCTGCCCGGCCTGGCGAGCCGGAGCGCCCAACTATGTCTACCCCGAGTGCGCCAGCGATGACGGCGAGTGAGCCGGTCAGCGCGCCGCGTCCGGTCACCACGACCACAGCGGATCAGGCGACCATCGGCAAATCGCTGGTGATCAAGGGCGAGGTCACAGGTTCCGAATCTCTTTATATCGACGGCCGGGTAGAAGGCTCGATCAATCTTTCCGGCAACCGCGTGACGGTGGGACGCAATGGTGTGGTGTCGGCCAACATCAACGCACGTGAAATTGTGGTCCTGGGTAAAGTTCGCGGGAACTTGACGGCCAGCGACCGGGTGGATATTCGCAGCGACGGCTCTCTGACCGGAGACGTGATCGCGGCGCGCATCTCGATCGAAGACGGCGCGTTCTTTAAAGGCGGCATCGACATCCGCAAGGGCGGACAGCCGCAGCAAGCGCAGCAGAAGCCAAACGGCGAGGAGAAAGCCGTTACGACCAGCGAAAGTGCGGCCGTGGGCGCGCGCGCTTAAGCTTCATCAGGTTCTTTGTCTCCATTACAGACGAACGGGCATCCTCAGGGATGCCTGTTTCTCTTTTGTGGAGGATGGCCGGGAAAGGGACTCGTTGTTATCAGCGCCGCAGGAGCGGGGAGCGATGTGTAATGAGCGGAGGCGGCTTCCGCGGAATCGCTGAGCGCTGCTGGCCGCAAGCGCGGTATCACTCGATGTAGTCGAACAAACTGCTCTGCTGTGTCTTGGCCATCGCTGCCAGCGTAGCTTCGCGCGAGGTCTGCTCGTTCACCAGGTCGCTAAGAACGCGGGTGAGATCGGCTCCTCCGAGCGTGTTCTGCTGTTGGGCCAGCTGCACGGTTTCGCTCTTCAAATACTTCTCCTGCGAGCTCAGCTGGTTTGAAGTGTTTCCGTAGAAGACGCGCTGTGCATTGATGTGCTCGTAGGCAGTGCTTACCTGGTCAAGAGCAGTATCGATCCCGGTGCCGCTCTGCAGCCCGATCACAAGATTCTGCAGGGCTTGAAAGACATCGGCTCCGGGAGCGGAGAACAGTTGCGAACCGGGCAGGTTAGTTTTGGCGGCGAAGTGGTCGCCCAGCGTAACGCTGTTGACACCGTTGTTGCCTACGTAACGGACTCCCGAAGGAACGGTGGCGTCGAGCTGGTAAGGGGCGGTCTGGGTCGCAGTACCGGCGAATACAAAATTGCCCTGGTAAGACAGATTCGCGAGACTCACTAGCTGCGACAGAATGCCTTGCACTTCATTGGCGATCGCGGCGCGACCGGAGGCGTTCTGGGTGCCATTAGCTCCTTCGACTCCCAGCGAAATAGCGCGCTGCAGCGCGGTGACCGCCGAACTCAGGGCGGAGTCGGCGTTCTGCATCTCCCCCGAGATGCTGGAAAGGCTGCGCAGAAACTGGTCGACTTCCGCCGTCTGGTCCGAATTGCGAACCAGCCCAGCCG
This sequence comes from Acidobacteriota bacterium, assembly GCA_046723715.1. Classification (GTDB taxonomy): domain Bacteria; phylum Acidobacteriota; class Terriglobia; order Terriglobales; family Acidobacteriaceae; genus Sulfotelmatobacter. Next base: position 7,423 of record JBKOUZ010000121.1, read on the forward strand.
CCGCCGAAGGGTCGTCACTTGGGACCCTGACGCGTTGTCCGGAAGCGACCTGCTGCAGGTCGTTGTTGATTTGTCTCTCGGTTTGTGAAATTGCGGAGAGCAGATCGGGCAGCGGATTGGGATTGACTCGCATATTTTTCATCTCTTCATGTTGATGACGACTTCCATCAGAGAACTGATGGCGGCGATGACTTTGGCGGACGCGGCATAGGCCTGCTGAAAGCGCATCAGATTAGCGGCTTCCTCATCGAGCGAAACTCCGGAAACCGACGAGCGCTGGTTATTCAACTGCTGCAGCACCAGGCTGGAAGCCTCTTGCTGGGCAGTCGAATTCGCCACGCTGTTGCCGATATTGAAAACGATGGTGGAGTAATACTCGGCCGCACTTTGCCCTGCAATGAGCGCTTGCTTGCGCAAGGCATACATGGCCTCGGCGTTGCCGTTGCTGCCCGTCGTGCCATCGGCGCTGGCGGCAATCAGCGCGGGATCGCTGATTGCGAGGGTAAGAGTGGCGGCCGCTCCGTCGATTGTCGCAGGCGGAGGATTAAACAGATTCACTCCGGTCGTGGGATTGCCGTTTCGATCGTATCCTGAGGTCTGCACCTGGTTGACGGCTTTGGCCAGTCCAGCCGCCAGAATGTCGAGCTGGTTGGCGATGGCGGGAATCTGCCGGTCACGTGCCGCGAGAATACCGCCAAGCTGTCCGGAAATGATGGTTGCTGTGATGTCGTTGTTCTGGGCAAAAATGTGCTGCACGCCGGAGACGTCACTACCCGTGGATAGGGCAAAACTCTGCTGGCCCGCGACCAGCGCGGTTCCGCTCGCCGTCGTGAGCGTGATCGTGTTGTCGCTTGGGATGACCGAGACGTCGATCAGCGAGGAGAGGCGATCGACGAGCTGAGTGCGCTGGTCCAGGAACGTGCCGGCATTTTCTCCCGCATTTTCCAGGATCGCGATCTGCCCGTTCAGCTGCGCGATCTGCTGGGTCAACTGGTTGATTTCGCCCACGGCTTGCTCTATGCCCTGGCCCAGATTGGTGCGCTGCGCGATGAGGTGGCCGGAGGCTAGATTGAACGCCGTCGCCACATTTCCCGCTGCAGTAAGAACGTTGCGGCGCAGTGACAGATCGGAGGGACTGGTCGAGAGCTGGTTAATACTGTCAAAGAATTTGGAAATGGCGGTGCCAATGTCGCCCGCCGTGCTGGTGAAATTGCTTTGCGTCTGCGCCAAGGCTGAAACCAGAGCGCTCAGCTCCCCTTGAGTCTGCGTTTCCTGCTGGATCTGCGACTCCAGAATGGGATTGCGAATGCTCTCGATAGTGCGCAGGCGAACCCCGGTGCCAAAGGTAAGAGGATCGAGCACGATGGGATCGCCGGTTTCAAGGATGGGAACCTGCCGCGAGTAACCAGGCGTGTCAACGTTGGCCAGGTTGGTCGAGACCAGCTTGTATCGCGCCACGTCCACATCCAAAAAGCGGCCGAGCGCTTCGGTCATGGAAGTATTGATCATGCTTTCATGAGACATACCTGCTCCAGCTGGGCAGCCCATAGCTCCGGACTTTGTTGCGCACCGTGCGCAGGCTGACGCCCAGCAGTTCCGCTGCCCGGGAACGGTTTCCGCCCGTGGCCTGAAGGGTGATTTCCACCAGCTTGCGTTCCATCTCTCCCAAAGACACTCCCGCACGCAGGCAGGAAAGATTCTCCCCGGACACGATTGCCGCGGAATCCCACTCCGCGCCTTCGAGCGTGCTCGTTCCAATTTCTGCTCCCGTGGAAAGCGCCACGGCGCGCCGCATGCAATTGGCCAGTTCTCTCACATTTGCCTGGCCAGGAGTGGCTTTCCAGCCGCGCCAGCAGCTCGGGGTGCAGGTGCAGCAGCCTCCCGGCGGGCGAGTACAGCCGGGCGAAGTGTTGCGCCAGTTCGCTGACATCTCCCAGCCGCTCGCGCAAAGGAGGGAGGCTCAGCGGAATGACATTGAGCCGGTAGTACAGATCGGCACGGAACTTGCCTTCGCCAGCGCGCAATTGGTCGTCGCAATCACCCGCAAGTCCACGCGCACCGGGCGGGTATCACCCAGCCGATCGAATTCCCGCTCCTGCAGGGCGCGCAGCAGCTTTGGCTGCAAACTCAGCGGCATCTCTCCTACCTCGTCGAGCAGCAGCGTGCCGCCGTGAGCTAACTCAAATTTGCCAGGCTTCGCATTAGTCGCTCCTGTAAACGCGCGCTTACTGTGGCCGAACAGTTCGCTCTCCAGCAGAGTTTCCGGAAATGCGGCGCAATTTACGGCCACGAAAGGCCGACTGCGGCGCGGGCTCAGGCGATGAATCAGACGCGCCACCAGCTCTTTTCCCGTGCCGCTCTCCGCTTCAATCAGCACGTCGGCGTCGGTGGCCGCGGCCTGACGCGCCCGCTGCAGTGCACGCAGCCAGCAGGGCGCTTGTCCAACCAGCTCTTTCGTCCCGTGCGCGTCGCAGCGGCCGGCGCTGAGGATCCGTTCCGCCGCGTGTTCCAGTTGTTCAAACGAAACCGGCTTCACCAGGTAATCGCAGGCGCCATTCTTCATCGCAGCCACTGCCTCGGAGATGTTGGCGTAGGCAGTGAGCAGAATGACCGCAGTATGGGCTGTCATGGCCTGCGCCTCGCGCATGATAAAAAACCCATCTTCGCCAGGCATGCGGATATCGGTCACAATCAGGGGGTGCATGCCGCGACGGAATTTCTCCAGCGCTTCGCGCGCACTGGCGGCGGTCTCGACCCGCCATCCCCGGCGAATGAAGCGGGCTTCCAGGGCAGCGCGCATTCCGCTGTCGTCGTCTACCACAAGAACACGGCTCATTGCACAGCCCCTTCGCAGGTACTAAGCGGAAAGCTTAGCCGGATGGTGGTTCCACGCTGTGGCGTACTGTCAGCGCGAATCGTGCCGCTGTGCTGTTCTACGATCTTGCGGCACACAGCCAAACCGAGTCCGGGGCTGCCTGCGCGCAGGCTGAAGCCCGGCTCGAAAATGCGCGACAGGCAGTCGGCCGGAATCCCGGGTCCGGTATCAGCAACCGTCAGCTCGATACTATTGCCCTCCGCCGATGGGCCTCCGCCGACCTCGATCCATCCTCCGGCGGGCATGGCGCGGATGCTGTTCAGCACCAGATTCAACAGAACTTGTTCGAGGCAGTGACGATCGCCGTGCAATGCCATGCTAGCCGCCCGGTTCTGCAGGCTGAGGGTCACGCCTGACTGGCGCGCCAAGGGACCGCAAAACAGCAGGACCCATTCCAGGAGCGCCTCAAGTTCAACCGAAGAAAACTCCGGGCGCGAGGGGCTGTGAAACTGCAGCACGTTGTTCACGGTAGCGGCCAAACCTCGCAAGCCCGCCTGCACACGCTCCACCCACTGCCGCGCTTCTCCTTCGAGTCCCGCCTCGGCTAGCAGCCCGGCGAATAGTTCAAGACTTCCGAGCGGGTTTCGAACCTCATGCGCAAGAATGGCGGACAATTCGGCAAGCGCCTGATCGCGGCGCAATCTCGCTTGCGTCTCCTCCAGGCACTTGTGCTCGGTGATGTCGCGAAGGATGAACACCGCCATGCCGTCGCCTAGCGGGGCATGGCGTGCGGCAATCCAACACGAGGCGGCGGGGGGCTCGCCGAGCTCGATTTCAAGTTCGGTGTCTTCGCTCTGCACACGTTTCAGGAATTCCTGCAGCTGGGCTCGCAGTCCACCGATTGACTCCGCACACTCTGAATCCCCGCAGCCCGCGAGCAGCCGCCATGCCTCGGGATTCGCTTTCCAGATTCTGTCCGTCCTCAAGGTCACCAGAACACCGCAGGGAAGGCCCTCGAGAATTCTGAGCAGACGAGCTTTCTCGTTGCGTTTTTCATCCAGCGTATTCGCCAGTTCTCCGTCTCGTTCGGCGAGTTCTCTTCGCAGCCGTTCCACCTCAGACTGCAGCTGCCCGTACGATTGCTGCAGCGAACCGGCAACTTTGGCGAAAGAACGAAATGCCTGCAACAGCGCCTGCTCATCTGTCACGCCCGGATTACCGATGTGCAAGGTGGACGCATCGGTCGGTGGATGCGAGAGGCCGTGTTCGGTCCAAGTGCCTGAGATAGGCAAAGAAGTCATATTCGCAGGCAAGATTTGCACGGCTCTTTCCAAATACCGTTGCTGCAGATGAGATCTATCTAACAATTGCCTCGGTCGAAAACTTGTTGACGAAGGCCAGAGAGATTCGCGCGTCCACAAACTCCCATCCAGCGCAGAATTTTATTGACAGTTTATTAATACTGCCTCAATATCTTGGGTTAGTAGGCTTTCCCATACCACAAATTGGGTTGGCCTCTCGGATTAAGGGCCCAAGTGGTTACCCTGGCAAGGGAAAATCGTTCATGGAGGCACCTTCAATGGCAACGAAGAAGAAGGCAAAAAAGAAGAAACACTAAGCACAAGCGAGACGAATACCTCGCATACACCACGGTTTTTCACTGGCCTCTCGAGAGAAGCACCTCTTGAGAGGCTTTTCCGTTGACGCCAAGTTCGTGGATTCAGCTAGCGTGAGGCAGGGCCGAACTGGCTTTTGGTGGCGTAAAATTCTGCAACGCGAGAGCGGGGCTGTGTCACAATAGGCGAAACATGCGGCGGCTGCCGCCTCTCCGCTGAAGATGGCTATGCGAAAAAGAAGCACCGCGAAATCAAACGCCAATGAAGTTCTGATTCCCGACAAGCTCTATTTCCGCATCGGAGAAGTCGCGAGCCTTTGCCGGCTGCCTGCCTACGTGCTGCGCTTCTGGGAATCGGAGTTCCCGCAACTGAAGCCGGTTAAAAGCAGTACCGGTCAGCGGATGTATCGCAAGCGCGACGTGGAAAGTGTCCTGCGAATCAAGCAGCTTCTCTACGAGCAGGGGTTCACGATCTCGGGCGCGCGCCAGCAGCTACGCACGGAAACGAAGTCCGACAAAACTCAGAGCGCCATTCCGTTCCCCTCCAACTCGGTGCCGGAGATTCAGAACATCCGTCGGGGTTTACGCGAAATTCTGGATCTGCTTTCCTCCCGGCGTACGGGCTGATCCCGTCTGTTCGGCTTTCGTAACGTAAAACACTTCTTTGCCGCATCCCCCCCCGATCTCATAGAGAATCGCCTCACACTGAGGGGGAGAGGAGTGGCTCCGGAAAAATGCCCGAAGTGCGGCGGTTCTGGATATATTGCGAAGCCTGTCGAACTGAATGGTAAGAAAGACGGGGTAGCATTTATCCAGAGCAAATGCCCCACTTGTCGTGGCACAGGTCGGAAACGCCCGATCCCACCGAAAGCCGCCGGCTGACCGCACGGCCTGCGGTGCTTGCGAAACGTACGGAACCCGGACCGTCACACTTCCCGTCCTACAGTTGACGGTCCGGCCCGGACGCTCACTTCGCGATCAATCTTTTGAGTTCTCTCGATTCAGGCAATGCCTGCCGCTTTTGCCCCAGTCTTGCGCGGTGTGGAGGAACTTTCGACGCGGTTCCTGCCATTTGCCTTGGCGCGGTAAAGGGCCTTGTCTGCGGCTTGCAGGACCGCTTGTGGGTCAGAGCCTCTTTTCCCGGAACTTGCCACTCCAATGCTCACGGTTACTGATAGCGCTGCGGGTGAAGTCTGCTGGGCAAGCTCTCGAATGGCTTGTGCCTTGCTGCCGCGACGACGCGCGCGCTCCTGCCGGCGATCGGGTCCGCGTGGGACATGCCGCCGATCCGTGCCGCGCGTGCGGAATTCCGAGGACTCGATCATTTTCCTCAGTTGCTCCAAGGCATCCATCACCTCAGCCGCCCCTTTCCCGGGAAACAGGATTGTGAACTCTTCGCCGCCGCAACGGTAAGCGCGGCCACCTCCAGTCACGCGCGCGAGGTTGGATGCGACTAATCGCAATACCTGATCGCCCGTATCGTGGCCGTACGTGTCGTTGAATTTCTTGAAATGATCGATGTCGACCACGGCCATCGAATACGGTTCCTGGAGCCGCAGCAAGGCGTCATTGAAAGCACGCCGCGAGGGCAGCGCGGTCAGTTCGTCCTGATAGGCGAGCAGGTACGAACTCTCAATAATGGAGGTCGCAAGAATGCACGCTGCAGTAGCCGAATATAAAGCGGCGAGCCGCGCGTCTGTGCTGTAGTGCAACGAGAGAAAGATTGCTGACAAAGCCCACATTAACGCGCTCTCCACCGGCTTGCGCATCAGAAAAAAGCGGATCACAAGAAACGCGACGGTAATGCCGAATATGAGTAGTGTGTAATCGGGCAACACGATGCTCACAGCAAGGTGGCGCGGGTGTGCAGGCGAGGGCAGCTTGGCTTCAGCGCTCCGGCATAGGACTGCGACGACGACCGCCTCTACAAAAAGAAAAATTCCCACGGGCGTCATCGATTCCACGGTGAACCCTCGCTCATGCATGAGGGCGATCAGTGCAAAATTGAATGGAACCAGCACTGCAACCGCATACACCGCCGTGCTGAGCAGGGAAAGATGTCCTCCACCCCAGACGGAAATCGCTTCATTTGCCAGAAATAATACGCATATAGATAAGAAGATTCGGCTGGAGTGAAAGCGCCATGCCAGCAGCAAGCCGCCGCCAATTGCGCAGTAGTAAAGAAAATTCAGAGCGGGCAGAGCGAGCGTCAACCATCCCACAGATGCCAAGGCTATGACCCCAAGCAGGAGCACGCCTCCCGGGACCAGCAGAGACCTGAATGTCGCCATGGTCAACCAATGCAACGCTTAACTCCTGACGGACAGTGGGCCATCTGAAATTATGTCCGCTTGTTGCAGGCCAAGTAATTGGCGGAAAAGGTTCGGAGGAGCCGAGTACGTCGCGCCAGTTCCGTCCCGGTTTGAACCCCTTCTCCATTTCCGGAACCAGATACCTTGGTGCGCGGCGAGTTTCGGCTGCAGTTCAGACTTTTCTAACTAGACTGGGCTGTTCGATTAAGGACGGTTCAATCTTATGCGAATTCTTATTGCGGAAGATGATGAAGCACTAGCCAAGTTTGTTCGCCAGGGGCTTTGAAGGAGAGCACTATTCGGTGAATGTGGTCAGCGACGGCGAGCAGGCGCGCGCAGCAGCTCTGGACTTCGCCTATGACGTGGTTGTTCTTGACTTGAATTTGCCGAAGCTGGACGGGGTCAGCGTGCTCCGACAGCTCCGCTTGAAAAAGCCCAGCTTGCCCGTCTTAATTCTGACGCAGCGGACCAAGGTAGAAGATCGTGTCCAGTGCCTGGACACAGGGGCGGACGATTACCTGGCCAAGCCGTTTTCGTTCAGCGAACTTTCAGCGCGCATTCGGGCGCTGTTGCGGCGAAGCCATTTGCCGTCCGAATCTGTGCTGGTGGTCGGGGACCTGAAGCTGGACCGGGTGCAGAGAATTGTGGAACGCGCCGGCAAACGAATTGAACTCACGGGAAAGGAATTTTCCCTGCTCGAATATCTAATGCGCAATGCAGGGCGCGACGTCACGCGTTCCATGATCCTCGAGCATGTTTGGAACCTTTCCTTCGATACCACGACCAACGTCATGGACGTGTACATCAATTATCTGCGGCGCAAGATCGACGATGGACACCCGGTGAAGCTCATTCACACCGTTCGAGGGGTCGGCTATGGTCTGAGCGTACCGGCTGAGATGGCGGTTGCGGAGACACACGCATGAGCAGCCCGCGAATGCAGCCAGTTCATCCCTGTTCCTCCGTCCGGAAGAGGCAGAATCCTTTATCGCATTTGTTGCATGCCTTGAATCAGCCGCTTACGGGGCTGCAATGCTCGCTCGAGTTGGTTTCGGCCCGGCTCCATGCGGCGGAGGAATACGCGCGCACATTGCAGGACGCTCTGGAACTGACGGCACGCATGCGAGTGCTGGTGGAAGCTCTCCGCGAAATGGCGGAGTCAGAATATTCGGAACAGGCACGGCAAGATCGCGTACTCCTAAATGACCTCCTTTCTACACAGATTGAGGATTTGCTTCCCGTATCAGAGTCCATCGGCGTGCACATGAGGGCGCAAATCGGAGCCGAGCTTTGCGTGTCCGGGAACCGAACGCTGTTGTGTAACGTGCTTTTTCGCCTGCTGGATTCGGTGTTGAGCCTGGCGCGAAAAGGAAGCAATTTGCAGGTTGTTGCGGAGCGCGAAATGTCCAATGCGTTGATTCGAGTCAGCTCGGTGCCCGGCAGCGCGCCCGAGTTCTCGCCTTACTCGCGGCCGGAACTCGGGCTGTTGATCGCGGAGGTGGGATGGGAGCATGCTGGTGGCACCTGGACTCAATTCACGAGGGAGACCTATCAGATTTGTGAATTGCGCCTGCCGACGATGGCGGCAATCTCCTTAGCAGAAAGCGCGCGCGATAACGCAGAAAAGCGAGATGAAGTATGAGCGCGCTGGCATCCGTTGCTCTTTTTCCAAGTTCGGGTGCAGCTCTGATTGCGAGCCCCGATAGCATTCTGCGCGCGCAGGTAATCCAACGCCTTAACGGCCGCTGCCGCCCGGTGCAACAGGCGCTGGGTGGGGCCGATGCGCTGGCCAAGCTGGAGAAGGGGGATTGCCAAGTCCTGTTTCTTGATCGTCGTCTGCCCGATCTTGATGCCGAGGAACTGCTGGCGACGGTTCAAAAGCGCTTTCCCGGGATTCAGGTCGTGCTGCTCGACTCCGGCCGCGATTCAGCCGAGGAGGGGGACGTACCAGAGCTGCCAAAGGCTCCGCGGCCTGTCCCGGTTTCCGCGAGGTGCGAGCGGCATCCGGATGCAGAGTCAGCCAGGACGAAACCACTGCCCGGAATGATTGGCACGAGTCCAGCCATGCAGCACGTCTATCGCATGGTCCGCCTGGTGGCTTCCCGCTCCACAACAGTGCTAATCGCCGGGCCGACCGGCACCGGAAAAGAACTGGTTGCGCGCGCGCTGCACGCGCTCAGCCCTCGGTCACAGAAGCCGTTTGTGGTAGTAAATTGCGCGGCCATTCCCGAGGCGCTGCTGGAATCCGAGCTGTTCGGCTACACGCGCGGGGCGTTCACGGGAGCAGTGGAATCCCGGATAGGACGAATTCCCGCAGCTCACGGCGGAACCCTTTTCCTCGATGAGGTCAGCGAGCTCCCCTTGGGAATGCAAGCGAAGCTGCTTCGGTTTCTGGAACAGAAGGAAGTTCAGCGGCTAGGGACATGCGAAGTTAGCCGCGTGGACGTGCGCGTATTGGCGGCCAGCAACGTCGAACTGGCAGAACGTGCTGCCAATGGCCAATTTCGTGAGGATCTGTATTACAGGCTCTCCGCCTTCCCTATCCAGTTGCCGGCACTTTCAGAACGGAGGCCAGACATCATTCCTATGGCCAAATACTTTCTCGCCTGCATGGCCGAAGCTTTAGGAAGCAAGTCGCCCCGGCTCAGTGAAGACGCGGAGCGAACATTAAAAGCTCATATCTGGAGGGGTAACGTCCGCGAGCTGCAGCATGTGATCGAACGAGCTTCGATTCTGGTAGAGGATGGCGACACGATCACTGCAGAACACCTTTATTTTCAATGGGGGCCTGCTGATCCGAAAATCTAGTTCACATCAATGCACAGGATCCACAACCGCACGTTATGTCCATAGTTAAAACGTAGATCAGAGTCGTAGTCATGGGGCGATTCCGATACACTTCGGCTGATGCAGCGAGACTCTGTCGAACTCGAGATATTCAAAAATATTTATCACTCCATCGCCGAGGAGATGGGAGCTGCCCTGCGGCGTACCGCGTTCTCTCCGAACATTAAAGAACGGCGAGACTATTCCTGCGCGGTGTTCGACGGCCAAGGCCAGGTGGTCGCTATGGGCGACCATATGCCCGTGCATCTGGGGTCGATGCCGATGTCGGTGGCGGCGGCGATTGAGAGTTGCTCGATGGAAAACGGCGATGTCGTGATGCTGAATGATCCCTTTCGCGGCGGTACGCACCTGCCCGACATCACTCTTGTGGCGCCAGTCTACGTGGCTCGGCCAAAGCAGCGCCGCGCGCTGCCAGACTTCTATGTTGCGTCACGAGCCCATCACGCGGATGTAGGTGGGGCCTACCCCGGGTCCATGGGAATCTGCCGCGAAATCTATCAGGAAGGAGTGCGGATTCCACCCGTGAAACTGCTCCGGGCGGGCGTGAAGAACACGGACGTTCTCGCGATGCTTTTAAACAACGTGCGTACACCGGACGAGCGCGAAGGTGACTTGGGAGCGCAAATCGCGGCCTGTCATACCGGGACTGAGAGGCTGCGAGAAGTATGCACGCGCTATGGGCTCGAGCGTGCGAAACAGGCCGCCGCGGGACTACAGCAGTATTCCGAACAACTCATGCGTGCCTTTTTGCAGCAAGTGCCTCCGGGAAAGTATGCAGTCGAGGATTTTCTTGATGGAGACGGAATCAACGATCGTCCAATTCACATCCGGGTCACCCTGCAGGTTCACCGGGTTCGGTCTCAGCGCCCAGCACCGTCCAAGGTTGTGATCGCCGATTTCAGCGGAAGTCATCCGCAGGTCGAGGGCAGCGTCAATGCCGTGGCGGCGATCACGTATTCGGCATGCTTCTACGTGTTCCGATGTTTGCTGGCCGAAGACGTTCCCGCCGCTGCAGGCCTGATGCGTCCCATCGAGGTGCGCGCTCCGGAGGGAACCATCGTGAATGCTCGACCGCCCGCCGCAGTCGCGGGCGGCAATGTGGAAACCTCGCAACGCATCGTAGATGTCCTGCTGCGAGCGTTGGCGCTGGCGCTCCCCGATCGCATTCCTGCGGCGGCGTCCGGCACCATGAACAACCTGACCATCGGCGGCATGGATCCGCGCACTGGACAGCCTTTCACCTATTACGAAACCATTGCCGGCGGCATGGGCGCTCGGCCGGGAAAGGCGGGAGTGTCCGGTATTCACACGCACATGACCAACTCGATGAATACTCCGGCGGAAGCCTTGGAGTATGCGTATCCGTTGCGCGTGCGGGCGTATTCAATTCGAGCGGGCAGTGGTGGTCGCGGAAAATTTCACGGCGGCGACGGCATCCTGCGGGAGATTGAAGTGCTCACCGATTGCGATGTGACTCTGCTCTCCGACCGGCGCTCCCGAGGTCCCTGGGGACTAGCGGCAGGGGAAGACGGAACTCCCGGTAATGCGTTCCTGACACGCCAGGATGGTACAACGGAATACCTGCCAGCGAAGGCCAGCACGCGATTGCGCAAAGGCGAACGGATTACAATTGAGACACCCGGTGGCGGAGGTTGGGGTCACTGAATTCAAGGCAATTTTCCGGAGAATCATCCGCATGAGCGATGCAGCCAGTCACTATCTCGACGAAGCTCGCCGGCAGTTGCGCGGGTACAAGCGCATGGGCGAAGGCGCTATGTCGCAGCTGAGCGATCAGGACTTCTTCTTCACCCTGGATCAGGAAGCCAACTCGGTCGCCGTTCTGGTCAAACATATAGCCGGCAACATGCGATCGCGCTTCACGGATTTTCTAACCTCTGATGGAGAAAAGCCGAATCGCTTCCGCGACCGGGAATTTGAAATGAGCCCCGCGACCACGCGCGCGGAAGTAATGACATGGTGGGAAGAGGGATGGGCCCGCGTCTTCAACGCCATCGATCCTCTTAAGCCGGAGGACGTCATGCGCACCGTAACCATCCGCGGCGAGCCCCATAGCGTCTTACAGGCCATCAACCGACAGCTCGCGCACTACGCACAACACATCGGGCAAATCGTCTTTCTGGCCAAGCATCTGCGCGCCAGCGATTGGAAGACCCTCAGTATTCCCAGGGGAAAATCGGAGGAGTTCAACAACAAAGGAGAGAGCGGCAAGTTCGAGAAGGGCGTGCCAAAATAACCGACATACGCGTGTCGCCAGTCCGCGCCTGAAGAGCCGTCCACAGCCCTTTATTTCTTACCGTCCTTTTCGTCTGGCTTTTCTTCTGGCCCTTTCTCCGGCCACACCGGAGAGATCAGCTCCGTCCGCCACATCGGACCTTCCATATAGGACAGCGTGACCGATTTCACGAAGGTGGGCGCATCTCCGCGTGAAATCCAAATATGATTGTCCGGCGGCTGCTTACCCAGCAAAGGCGCGATCACTCCAGCTATGCCGCCAATATCGACCTTTATCACAAAATGGAGCGCCTCCCGTTTGGAGCCGGCTATGGTGTAGGGCTCCGTGCCCGCGGGAGTGCACTGCAGTTTCACGATGCGCGGCTTCGGCGTTGCAACCAGGAACGAGACTTCCAGCTTGGCATTGTCCGGAACATTTTTGAGCAGCGTCAGTACCATGCCATTGGCGAGATCGGGCGGGAGCTTCATCCGCTCACTCTCAAATTTATCTTTGCCTTTATCGTCTGTTTCTTTCACATTGACCTGACCGCTCCTGGCATCGATGCTCAGTTCGCTGGCGTTTTTGAAACTCGGTCCTTTCTGTATCTTGCGATATGTAATCAGGCGGAAAGTGCCGCGCTGCGAGAACACAAAATCCTCCTGTTGCAGCGAACCGTCTTTGAAGTGAAAGGTAAGGTGATTTGTCACATCATTGCCATGGACCACTTCGGTCGAGTCCCCCACTGCGATAGCAGTTCCATCAAGGGTTGTCAGAACTAGAAACCCGTGGGTTACTCCCTCTTTGTATTTGACCTGCACAGTTGAGGCTGGCAGAGAGATTGATGAAAAGCAGCACGCAATAAGCAGAGCAGGAACGAAATGTCGGCGCACGAACTTGCCTCCACACTTAAAACGAAGTTCGATGCCAAATAGGGGCAGTGCTGTTGCGGAATCACAGGCAAATCTTCATCCGGTGCTAAAATCATAGGTTTTGCGGTTCGTTGTGTCTTGCATTGTGCAGGTGGCCCTTATGGCGGAAACCATGCTGGCGGTCGTCAAGCCGGAAGCGGCGCCGGGAGCAGACGTTCGCGAGGTAAAGATCCCCGCCTTTGGCCGGACTGGCGTTCTGGTAAAGGTCAAAGTGGCCTCGATCTGCGGCACCGACCTTCATATTTACAACTGGGACCGCTGGGCGCAGAACCGCATCCATCCCCCGCTCATTCCAGGGCACGAATTCTGCGGCGAGGTTGTTGCTTTTGGCGACGAAGTCACCAGCGTTCGCAAAGGAGATTTCGTCTCTGCGGAAATGCACGTGGCCTGCGGCAAGTGCCTCCAGTGCCGCACCGGCGAAGCCCACATATGCCAGAATGTCAAGATTATTGGCGTTGATGCTGATGGCGCCTTCGCGGAATATGTAGTCATCCCCGAATCGAACATCTGGAAGCTCGATCCCGCCATACCGCTGGAGTACGCCTCGATCCTCGATCCATTGGGCAATGCGGTCCACACCGTGCTGGCGGGCGAGATCGCGGCAAAGAGCGTGGCCATAACCGGCTGTGGACCCATTGGCTTATTTTCCATCGCCGTTGCCAAAGCGGTAGGTGCAACATCGGTTTTCGCGATCGAAGTGAATGAGCATCGGGCACGGATCGCGCGGGAGATGCAGGCCGACTACGTCCTGAACCCGGCGAAAGAAGACGTGGACGCCATCATCATGGAAAAGACCGGCGGCTTCGGAGTGGACGTGGTGCTCGAAATGGCGGGACATCCTGACTCCATTCGTACTGCCTTCGATATCGTGCGGCGTGGCGGACGCATCTCGCTTCTCGGGCTGACATCCAAGCCGATCTCGTTAAATTTCTCCGAAGACATAATTTTTAAAGGCATCACCGTGCAGGGAATTAACGGCCGCCGCATGTATCAGACCTGGTACCAGATGACAGCCCTGCTCAAAAGCGGCAAGCTCAACCTGCACCCGGCCATCACGGATCGCATTTCAATGAAGGACTTCGGCAAAGCCATGGAACGACTGAAGACCGGCGAAGCCAGTAAGATTCTGGTATACCCAAACGGGGTCAGATGACAACATGTGGCGCGGAACTGCCCTGAGTGTGGTCAAAGGTCCGGCCCATGGCCGGCGAAGCAACGAAACCCGGCTCCATATTTCGCCGTGACATGAGGCTGGAAAGTCATGAGTCTCGACGCGTTTGTCCGCTGCACCTGCATCCGCGATGGAAAAGTTAAGAAGCCTCACCCCTTCCCCGGCCGCCTCACCTTGGACGACTCGGGCTCACCCGCCCTGACCGGTGATCCGACGGAAGAAGAGTGGGAGGCCCACGATCAATGGGTGCAGGATTCTTGCGAGCACGAAGGATTTCTGGTTTCTGAGTTTCTGGGTAATATCACACGAGCCCAGCATGTGCGCGAATTCCTCCGCGGGTTACAGGGCGAACCCGGCCCCAAGTTTCCCATTCTGTTGAAGAAAGTCGTGTACGACGGAACCCATACCGGGGATTGGATTCCCGTAAAGCAAACTCCCGCCCTGTTGCGCGAAGTCACGACCGTGCTGGCTTCCAGCGATATTTTGACCCAGGGAGAAAAGGAATTCTTCGAGGCAATGAAGCGTCTGTGCGACGCCAGCATTGAGACCGGAAATCCGATCACGTTCTAATTTCAGCGCGCTGTTGCTCCGAGCGAAGCGGTGAATCGCTGCACATCTCAATCAAACAAGTTCGTGGAGTTTCTTCCCACAGATCAGGCGCTCATTACGACAGGAGGAATAAACTAACAAAGTATCCGTGCGGATCCGCGAAGATCCGTAGCGAGGCTCCTATGACAACCGCAACCCGCACCAATCCCCTCTCGTATCTGACGGATCAACTCGAAGACCTGAAAAAGAAGGGCACGCACTTCAAGCTGCGCGTTCTCGAAGACGAGCAGGCCCCGGTCTGCACGTTCGATGGCAAGAAAGTGATCAATCTCGCTTCGAATAACTATCTGGGACTAACCACCCATCCCAAGCTCCGCGAAGCGGCACTCGAAGCCACTCGCGAGTTCGGCGTCGGTTCAGGCGCGGTACGGACCATCGCCGGCACGATGAAGATTCACATGGAATTGGAAGAGAAGATTGCCCGGTTCAAGAATGTCGAGGCTTGCGTGGTCTTCCAGTCCGGATTCGCAGCCAACGCGGGAACGGTTTCAGCCGTGCTGGGCAAAGATGATTTCATCATTTCCGACGCGCTGAACCATGCGTCCATCATCGACGGCGCGCGCCTCTCGAAGGCGAAAATTCTGGTCTTCCGCCACAAGGATATTGCCCACGCGGAAGAACAATTGGCTAGCGTCAAGCACGAGCCCGGCAAAAAATTGCTGATCACCGACGGTGTCTTCTCCATGGACGGCGATATCGGTCCGCTGCCCGCTCTTTGCGACCTCGCCGAAAAATACGGCGCAATTATGATGGTGGACGATGCGCATGCCTCGGGCGTGCTCGGCCGCAACGGGCGTGGCACCATCGATCACTTCGGCATGCACGGCCGGGTCGATATCCAGGTCGGAACTCTGTCCAAAGCGATCGGCGCACTAGGCGGATACGTCTGCGGCACACGCGATCTCATCGACTTCCTCTATCACCGCGCACGTCCGTTCCTGTTCTCAACTTCGCATCCGCCTTCCGTCGCAGCCACCTGCATTGCCGCGTTCGATGTTCTCGAACAGGAGCCCGAGCGCATGGAGAAATTGTGGGAGAACACGCGCTTCTGGAAGAAGGAACTCGGGCTGCTCGGGTTCGACATTGGCGGCAAAACCACGCCGGCTAGCGAAACTCCCATCACACCGATTATCATCGGCGACGGCAAGCTGACAATGGACTTCTCCCGCGAACTGTTCAAAGAAGGCGTCCTGGGCACGGGGATTGCTTTCCCGACCGTGCCCGAAGGCAAAGCGCGAATTCGCACGATCATGACTGCGACGCACACAAAAGAAGAATTGGACAAAGCGCTGGACGTGCTCAAGAACGTGGGGAACAGGATGGGAATTCTGGGCAAGCAATAGCTACCAGGCAAAGCCCTTGGCCTGTCCGAGGCCGGTGGGCTGTGCTCGACGGGACAGCGTGAGAGGCTGTCCCTACTTGAACATCGTTACTCCGGGACTACTTCAATCGCGCTCACAGTCGCGTACCGCGTCACGGGAACAAAGTCCAACAATAGCTTGCCTTGTGCGTTCGGCTCAACGCCTCTGATCCTCTTCACCAGCGGCCGGTTCTCGCCTGCTTCGTCTGTGAGATTCACATTCGAAAGAATCGCCCTGCCGTTGCAGAAGATATTGAACGTGCGACCGTCCCGCCCGGAAGCTGCCGGTTCATTTCGTTCTGCTCGCTTGCGTTCGACGAAATGCAACGTGATCGTGTACTTCCCCGGCGACACGGGAATGGCATAAGAGAAATGCCCCCAGCGCTCGGTTTCATAAAACTCGGGATCATCCGTACCCAGCGCCGACTCCTGGCTGGCCCTGAGTTGCCCTCCTTTGAAATACGCATCGGGACTCCACCATCGGCTGTCGTCCGAGTAATAGGGCACGTCCCGAGTTACGATGCGCACTGGCCGGAGCTGGCCACGAACTCCCGGCAGAATCTCAATGGCCGATATCATGGCGCTGCCGCTCTGTCCTGAAGAAAAGGTCAGATGCAGTTGACCATCGCTCGCGGGATAAATGTTGGGGAACACCTTGACTTCAGCCGTCCGCTCGCCTCCAGCGTCCGCCAGCACATCCAACGCGTGCAGAAGAATCACTCCATTGGCTGATACGGTCACCCTCCGGCTCCCTTCGCCCCCGCCGCCGGAACTCTCGGGGCCGTAGAAGTTCTCGGCGAAATGGAGGCGCAGTTCATACGTTCCCGACTTCAAAGGAATGTTGTAGGAGAAATTTCCCTGGCGGCTGTTGCGGTAAAGGATGGGATCCTGGGTGCGCCAGATGTGCTGCGCTGAACTCGCCACCGCGCTGCCCCCGGTGAAGTAAGCATCAGGACTCCATACCTTGCCCGCATGATCTACATACTTTCTGGTGGAGCCCGCCAGGATGTGTACTTCTGTTCCCACCGGCAGACCGATGGTCGGCTCACGGGGCTGTTGGGCGGCCGGAACAAAGATCGGTAGCGGTTTGGATTTCTCACGAACCCAGACTCCTGCAGCGATTATTGCGACCAGCAGCGTGATGCTCCCAGCGATGATCCAGCTGCGCCGGAACCATTCAGGGCGCAGAGAATTGCGGTGAGTCTCCGGTTGCTGAGGCTCAGTACTGGCGCTTTCTGGCACTGCGACAGGCTGAAACGTCGGCACATACTGGCCGACGGGGATTGTAATGCGAATGGGATCGCCGGCTCCATCTCTCGCGTAGTACTCACTCAGTCGCTTGCGCAGACGGTTCGCCTCAACGCGTACGATCGAATCTGTGTCCTGATCGAACGAATCCCGCCGATCAAACACGTCGAGTGCGATTGAGTACTCTTTAATCTGATCGGTTTCGCCCGCGAAAGTCTTTTCGCAAAGGTAAGAAAGCAGATGGCTGAGCGCCGGGGAACGAACAAAAATTGGGGCCTGCAAGACGGTCTGCAATTCAGCCCGTTCGGCCTCCCAACTGGTTGACTCTGCCGTTAGTGAAGGCACCGGACCCTCCCTGCTGGTGCACTGCGCCTTCTGGTCTATTTATACGCTTCTTTTCATGGGCTGGTTCATGCAACCCGTTATGTAACCCCTGTAACCCCGAGTTCCTGGCCCTCGCGAAGGTGCTGAGTAAAAACGCAACACGTGATCTAACTGCTTTTTCGCTGCGAACCTGTCCCGGCCTGCACTCAAGCTTGTGCGCCGGTAACCGTTCTGTAGCGGAAATAGCGTTGTAGACGGCTCGGATCGGCGCCATAACTAGGGCGATTGCGGAGAGCCACCGCCGGGGCGACAAACCCGGGACAGAGGCAGCTCCCGACGAAAGGAAGGCAGCTATGCGTAGCATCACACTGACAATTTTCACGGTCGCCATACTCGTGAGCGTGGGCACATACAGCCATGCAATAGATTTCCCAGAGCAAACGGGCACAGTCAACATGCGTGCGATGACTGTCGCCGAGTTGGACAAAGCAGGGGATATGGCACGATCGCAGAAGAATTACGACGTGGCGATCGAGTACTTCCAGGCCGCACTCAAGAAGGATCGCAAAAACGCGTCTATATACAACAAACTTGGACTCGCCCAATTGAAGAAAGAAGATTTGAAAGCGGCTCGCCTGAGCTTTGAGAAGGCTTCCAAGTGCAACTCCAAATATGCCGAGGCGATCAACAACATCGGTGCCGTCGAATATATGAAAAAGAACTACGGCGGCGCAGCCAAATACTTCAAGAAAGCGGTAGCTCTCGATGAGAACCATTCCACCTACCACGTGAATCTCGGTGCGGCGTGGTTCAGCCAGAAGAAACTCGATCGCGCGGTTGCCGAATACATCCGCGCCATGGAACTTGACCCGGACGCGTTCCGTCAGGAATCAAAGGTGGGAATCGCGGCACAGATTTCCAGTCCTGAAGAGCGCGCCCAGTACGCCTACGCGCTGGCTAAGGCATATGCCAAGCGCGGAGACGCGGAAGGTTGCCTGGAGTGCCTGAAGAAGGCGAAGGAGCAGGGATATCGCAACCTGGCAAACGTCTACAAAGACGAGGAGTTCAGCCGGATGCGAGAAAACCCCAGGCTGCAGGAAGTTGTGCCGCCGCCAGTCGCAAAATAATAAATCCGGCCTCGCGGGGTTTCTCCTGGCTTAACAGCAGAGGAGAGGCCCCGCAGCCGTTCGTCCGTTTTGTGAAAACTGCTCCACAACCCATTACTGAGCGCTCTGGAAAGGCTTCTTCATTTCCTCCTGCGATGCAGTTTCCGGATGCTCCGCTTTATAGCGCATGGCGGCCGTGATGCGCGTACGACCACTGGGATGATCGAAGAAGATGAACTCCTCCATCGGACCCGGGTCCATCTTGCGGTACTCACCCAGCAGGAGATCGACATTCGCCTCGCCGTCGGGCTGCCGGGCTGCATTCAGACCATACATATCCGCCTCATACTCCATGGTCCGAGTGATGGTGTTGGTAACCGGCGTCATAAGAAAGAAATAAACTGAGAACACAATCACAGCCAGCGGCAGAACCGCAACATCGCTGATCCTTTGGACACCCCATCTTTGACCCCAGCGCGCCAGGGAGAAATTGATTCCCCAGTTCACAAATGCAAACCCGATCACCATGACTACGCCCATCATGACCAGGCCCTTGTACTCGTGGTTCAAGACGTAGTGACCCATCTCGTGCCCCATCGTGGTTTCAATCTCAGGCAGCGTGCAGCGCTTCAGCAGATTGTCATTGAGAGAAATCCGCAGCGTGTTCGCAAACCCACTTACATTCGCGCTCACACGATTTGATTGCCGGGATGCGTCGAACTCATACACATCCGTCGCAGGTATTCCGTTCGCCCGGGCCAAACTCAGGATGGGGTTCTTGATGCTCGGATCCTCAAGCTTCTTATAGGTATTGAAGAGCGGAAAAATATAAACCGGGGCAATCAGGCTTACGAAGGCGAGAAACACAACCATCAGCACTGCTCCCGCGACCCACCAATTTCGACCGAGCTTCCGCACCAACCCAAACAGCGGCACAATCAGAATCGCTCCCAGGACCAAACTTACAGCCAGCGCCACCAGCTGATCTTTCATCCAGGGCCCAAACGTCTGGTTCAGCAAACCGTATTTGTGCTCGCGGAAATAGCCTTCGTACACCGTGAGCGGGAACGTCAGAACAGAGGTCACGATGATGAATTGGACCCAGTAAAGCGCCGTCTGTAGGGGCCGGAATCGAGTCATCCGCTGGGACAGAATGCGCATGCGGGCGGACCAGCCAAACTGAAGCAGCAACCACATGATCACGGCGCTCGCAAAAAAGTCCCAGACGCTAAGCCAGTACCCCCCTTCAAAATAGGCATTGGATCGCGCCCGTTGCGCGGGAGACATTTTTGCCAGATAGGTCTCGACCGCCGCGTTCACATCGAACGCAGGCGCGCTTCCGGAGGCTGAACTCGCGAGAGCCGACGAGGTAGAGCCGTTCGTCTGGCCGAAGGTCACGGCCGTGAATGGCAGGAACAGAAGAACAAGAGTACAGACTGCTCGACGCATGCTGACCTCCGGAGGAGTATACGCTGCACCAGTAATCTGCCGATCCTGCAATCCTTTTATGCCGCCGCTCCGCCGCGGATCGGCCGCACCAGCCGGCTGTTGATCGCCATCAGCACGACACCGATTGCCCCGATCTGCAGCAGCAGCCCTGCGTACGTGAATCCCGGGAATGCGACGCCCTTAATCTCAGGGTCGAACACCTGCACCGGCGTGAGCAGTGCCAGCATGAAATGAGCGGCATGCTCCGACGAGATGGCCGCCAGTCCCGTGACTACGGCCGCAGCGGCGTAGTACAAAGCCAGGAACAACAAGCCTTTTACGACCGGCTGGCGCAACCGCGTCAGCATGCACCACTGCAGAAACAGGACATCCCGCGTGACGAACACGAGCACAACCAGTAGCCGGATCGCGGCGCCCTGCAAGGTCGACGAATCGAGTGGAAGCGTGTGATTCCAGGCCAGCAGTCCCCAAACCATTAGCGCGTACGCCACCACCGCGGAGATGCTGAGCCAGGGCCAAGGCAGCCCGTCATCGGCAAACAGAGCGGATTTCCCTGCCGTGCGTCGCCATACCTTCAATCGTTCTTGAGGAGTCAAAGTCGCCAGGCCCATGAGAAACAGGAAGATCCCATTCATCGCGACGACGAAAAGAGCCACGAGTTTGGCATCTAAGAACCATCCCTGGTGCGGCTCCGTGCCGGGCTTCAGCAGTGCATAGATTAGAAAGTTCAAGAACGCAGCGCAGCCCACCGCCTGCCAGCGCGAGAGCGGACGAATTTCCGGATAGTCGCGCTTTAAATTGCGCACCAGCATCAGCCACAGCCACGCGCCAAACGAGCCACAGAGCAGAATGTTCATCAGCAGCCACGGCACATTATGTCCGAACAAAACAGCCGAAGATCGCGCCAGCGACGAGTTCGGGCTGTGTCCAAGCAAATCGACGAACCCGGCCAGAGGACTCATCGCGGCCAATCCGGGCAGGCCACTGTCATGCATGCCAAACATGCCCAGCGTAAATCCGTATAGAGCCAACGCTCCAATCAGTCCTACTCCGCGCGACCGACTCTCCAGCAGAGTCGAAAGCCACATTCCTGCCAGGCCCAGGAATAGAGAAACAACCGCCAGAAAAATGAGAATGGAAAGCACAGTACCGATTGATAATCCTGCCGCAAGCCCAGAGACTACAGTGGCCGGCGCCGCGCATAGGACTGCGAAGTACACCAAGACTGGCTCGCCCAGCAGTTTTCCGGTTAAGATCTCGGCCG
Source organism: Acidobacteriota bacterium (assembly GCA_046723715.1). Lineage (GTDB taxonomy): Bacteria > Acidobacteriota > Terriglobia > Terriglobales > Acidobacteriaceae > Sulfotelmatobacter. The sequence continues at coordinate 28,705 of JBKOUZ010000121.1, forward strand.
CGGTAAGCCGCGTCGTCCGCTGAAAATCCCACGTTTTACGATCGCGCTCTCCTGATACCGACTGGGCACACGAAAACAATGCCCAGAATGTCAGGGCTACGCCCTGCAATCCAACCAGCCAGCGAAAGAAGAGCAGCCATGTATTGCGCGCAAAATTCTGCTGGAAAACGTCCAGCCGGTGTGTCCATGCTTGTGTTCCATACTGTTCCGCGGCGTGTTGCAGGTTCAGTAGCTGATTCTGCTGCGAACTCCAGCATGCCAGACCCAGCAGGACGCACATCAGGACCACCACTGCCGCTGCGGTCATCGCTCGCGCCGGCCGCAACTCTGCCCGGCGCTGCCGCACAAATTCAGGATTACTCCATATTCCGGCCATCACATCACCTCGTGCGTCGAAAGCTTCATGTACACCTCTTCGACCGTCTGCTTCACCTCGCCAAATGAAGTCACCCGCACATTGCCGGCCACCAGCCCGGCCAAAACAGCTGCGAGATCTTCTTCTGCCCCGCTGAACCGGAACGTTCCATTGCCCGCGGCTAGATTCACCTCAGAGATTCTTGAATCGCTCTTCAGCTTCTCTTGTGCAAACGCGGCAGACTCTCCGGCCCAGGTAAGCCGGATCAGTCGTGCCGTGGTCGCGGCGGCCGTCACCTGCTCGATGCTCCCGCTGCGCACCAATCGTCCTCGTTCCATGATCCCGATTGACGTGCAGAAGCCTTCCAGTTCGGTAAGAATGTGCGATGAAATCAAAATGGTCGCACCCTGATCGCGCAACGAGCGCAGGAGGTTGCGCAACTCCAGCCGTGCCTTCGGGTCCAGGCCCGAGGCCGGCTCATCCAGCAGCATCACCTTGGGACGATGGATGATGGCGCGCGCAATTCCGAGCCGTTGCTTCATGCCGCGCGACAGGCCACGGATCATCTCATCTCGTTTGATTTCCAGATTGACTTGAGCAATGACTTCGTTGATCCGGGAGGGAATTTCGCTCTCGGGCAGCTTGTAGGCATGGGCAAAATAGTCCAGGTACTCCCAGACCTTCAGATCCTCGTACAAGGCGAAGAAGTCCGCGAGATATCCGATATACTGCTGCGCCCGTTCCGGTTCCTGCGCCACGTCGACGCCTGCAACTAGGGCGCGACCCATCGTGGGCGCCAGTAGGCCTGCAGCCATGCGAATCGTCGTGGTCTTTCCCGCGCCATTTGGGCCGATCAACCCGAAGATTTCTCCCTGCGGTACCGTGAGACAAACGTCATCCACGGCCAGCAGCGCGTCATACTCCTTGCGCAAATGCATCAATTCAATCATTGGCTGGTACGCGTAACAGCGCCTCCTGGAAACGTCAAGAATGCGGCAACGAAACACACGATAACTATGGACACTTGACGATACGTAATCAGCGGGCGCTCCGTTCCGGAGAATATTGCGCTAGTGTTGTGTCCCGGAAATTCGTGAACAAAGTCGGGCGATTTTCTGCAGGATCGAATCGGCGGTCGCCGTCCAGGCAAAGGGACGACTCGAACGATTGTAGCACTGCACGAAGGCATCGATTTTCTCGACCAGATCGT
>JBKOUZ010000147.1:0-12917 GCA_046723715.1 Acidobacteriota bacterium
GCACCAGCTCCGTCGCCAAAGATGACGCAGGTGGCGCGGTCGGTGTAGTCGATGATAGAGGACATCACGTCGGAACCGATGGCCAGGACACGCTTGTGTGCGCCGCTGGCAATGAACTGCGCGCCCACCTGCAACGAATAAACGAAAGCGGAACAGGCCGCCGAGAGATCGAATCCCCACGCACCCTTCGCGCCGAGTTTGTCTTGCACAATGCAGGCAGTGGAGGGAAAGAACATGTCAGGAGTAACCGTGCCCAGCACGATCAGATCGAGGTCAGTGGGGCTGAGTCCGCGCTGCTGCAAAACTTTCCGCGACGCTTCGACCGCAAGATCGCTGGTGGCCACGCCGGGATCGACGACGTGACGCTCCCGAATGCCAACGCGGGACATGATCCATTCGTTGCTGGTATCGACCATGCGTTCGAGGTCGGCATTGGTGAGAAGGCGAGGAGGCACATAGGTGCCCAAAGCGCTAATCTTGGCGCGAAGCGGTTTGTTCAATGAAATCCCCTGGGCATGAATCTCAATATTTTGAAGGATGAAGGACGATCTTGTCTAACAAAGTTCGGCGCAGGACCGCTTTCACCACGTAGTTGAGGCCTGCTTAAAATGCCCAACGCATCAGCGAAGCGCCCGAGGTGAATCCTGCGCCCACGGCCGCAATCAGCAGCAGATCATTTTTCTTCAATTTCTTTTCCTCAATGGCGGTCTGCATAGCGATCGGGATTGTGCCGGCTGTGGTATTCCCGAAACGATCGATGTTGATCACGACTTTCTCCAGCGGCATGCCAAGGCGATCGGCGGTGGCAGTGATAATGCGCTTGTTCGCCTGATGGGCGATAAAGCAATCCACATGCTTTCCGCTCAGATTGTTCTTCTCGAGGATGCGCTCGGTCATCTCCGCCATTTTTTTGACGGCGTACTTGAACACTTGCTGACCGTCCTGATGGATGTAGTGCATCTTGTGATCCACGGTTTCGTGAGAGGCGGGATTCAGACTCCCTCCGCCCGGCATATAGAGAAACTTTCCGCCACCGCCTTCGATCTGGGCGACGTGATCGATGACTCCGGAGCCATCTTCTGAGGGCTCCAGTAAAACTGCTCCGGCGCCATCGCCAAAAATGATGCAAACGGCGCGATCGGTGTAGTCGGTCATGGCGGAATTCTTGTCCGCTCCAATGACCAGCACTTTCTTGTACTGTCCCGATTCAACGAACTTGACGCCGGTGTTCAAGGCATAGACAAAGCCGGAACATCCGGCGGAAACGTCGAAGCCCCACGTATTCTTGATACCCAGTTTGTGCTGCACGAGGCAGGCGGTTGAGGGATACATCATGTCAGGGGTCACGGTGCCGACGATGATCAGATCAACTTCCTGCAGATCGAAGGGATGAGCGGTCAACAAATTCTTGACCGCCTCGACAGCCATATCGCTGGCGGCTACGCCTTTGTCGGCGATGTGACGCTCGCGGATGCCGACCCGTTCGAGAATCCATTCATTGCTGGTGTCGACCATCTTCTCGAGGTCGGCATTCGTCAGAACACGCGGAGGTAGATAAGTGCCAAGCGCGCTGATTTTGGCGCGAACAGGTGTCGTCAATGAACGCTCCTGGAGTAAGGGACTGAGTATTTTGAATGATCGGGGGCAGAATGTCTAACCCATCGCACCGAGTGGAATGCCTTGTCAGTCAAAAGGTATAGTCAGACGGCTGATTCCCTTTCCGCATGTAGGCCTCGCATGCGCGCGATGATGCGCCGGTGTGAACAATGGAACGAAGGCCGACATAGTCATCTGTGATCGCAATCTACACTCTGCCGCTTTGGATGACGCAAAGAATATGAAGGGCCTGATCATGGTGCTTGACGGAGAGGTGGTTTAAACGGCTCCCGATTCTCCGACGAAAGTCGGCAGCGGAACAGATTCACGGTAGCCCGCCGGGCAAGGCACACTCCACGCCGAAGTCTTGTTCTCAAGCGCTTGCAAGCGGCACCTCAGCAGGATTCCGCGCATCCTGCTTGCCGCGATTGAGCGCCAGAACCCAAGAAACCCCAGAAGCACATTATGCGATTGAAAGACATGCGTGTGCGTGGTAACCTCCGGTCGCGGCGGTGCAGGAAGTTTTTGTTGTTCCGAGCCAAAGTCGTCCGGCACCTTGCGTCCGCAGTCCTAGTCTCGCTCGCTCTAACCATTCCACCCACTCGGTCGTTCGCGCAGGGTTGAATGCCGCTACGCTTCGACCTGCCCGGTCTGGGCAGGAATATCGGTCCCCTCAAAGCACATCAATGGCAGATCGATGTGGCGTACAGGTACTTACATACGGACCAGTTCTATGTCGGTTCGGAAGTCAATTGGGTGCCGGTCCCTTTGGGACGAGTCCAAATATCACAATTCATTCCTGGGAATTTACGCTGAATTATGGTCTTAGCAATCGGGTTAACCTGGCGTTAAGATTTCCCTTCGCGGCGGGCACAGTATCACGGTTGTACGCCGATTTGAATCGTCATCGCACCTCGACCACCGGATTGGGTGACATCAGTGCGATTGGAACAATATGGGTCTGGGATCCGAGCAAGCATGCTAGAGGGAATCTTGCTCTCGGATTCGGTGTGAAAACTCCGAGCGGAGACAACGCGGCCAGTGGCAGTTTCTTTCCGGCTAGCGGACCTCCGACTCGGGCACCTGTGGACCAACCCATCCAGCTCGGCGATGGCGGATGGGGACTTATTCTTCAGACGCAGGCGTATCGTACGATTTCCGGCAGAACCTCGGGATATGTGAACGCGTCGTACCTCCTGAGCCCAAAAGGGACGACGAATGTGCGCTCATCCATTCCAGGCCGGCGGTGGGGCGTGCCAGATGTCTATTCTGCGCGGCTCGGAGTAGCCTATGCTCTGCTGGCGGAGAAGGGGCTCTCGTTAAGCCTGGGACCCCGAATTGACGGCATGCCCGTCCGTGACCTGATCGGCGGCGGTGACGGCGGTGACATTCGCAAACCAGGTTACACTCTCTTTATCGATCCGGGCGTGTCATTTACCCACGGCCGCCACACTTTCTGGGTAAATACGCCGGTTCGTATCCATCAGGACTTCAAGCGTAGCTTGGCTGACATCGAAGACAAGCGACTGGGTGGTGGAGACTTGGCAAAGTACCTGATTCTTACCGGCTACAGCATTCGATTTTGAAGTTAGTCTCAGACGGCGGTCTGGGTTTCAGCAGGAGCCAGCCAAAGGGTTTTTCACTGCAGATTGAGTTTGGCTAACATCTCCTGAAACCGAGGGTCTTTCCTCAGTGGGTCCAGGCGTGGTTCCTCGGCGAGAACCAATATCGCCCAATCGCGGTTCTCATAGGCCTGTTGCATGTACCTTATCGCTGTTTCTTTTTCGTCGAGTGCGATGTTGATTACGGCCAAGTTGTAGGCGGGCACAAAAGTTTTCGCAGACCTCTCCTCCAAACGGCGAAGAATCTGAAGTGCCTCTCTTCGCCGGCCGGCAACAGCGAGACTATAGGCCATTTCTGTCAGCCCGAGCGTGCTGTCAGGCATGGCTGCGAGTATTTTTTCCGAGGCCAGAATAGCTTCTCTGTCCATTCCCTTCTGCGAATAAACTCGCCCGAGCCAAAAGTGAGTCCTGGCGTAGTTGGGATCTATCTGCAGCGCCTTTTGACCCTGCCAGACCGCCTGATCATAGTTGCGGGCGTAGTACAGAGTTCGGACCACTTCCGCATTGTTAGGCAGAGACAGAGGATCCAGCCGCATAGCCTCGTTTATTTGCTGCCATGCTTCGTGGTGACGTCCAGTTATGCCCAGATTTGATGCGTAGAAGCGGTGCGCCATCGAGTAACTAGGATTTAGGGCGATGGCTCGCTTGTACTCATTCTCGGCGCCAGACCAGTTCCATTCCGATCGACCCAGCGCGACGGCGAGTGAAGCATGCGATTCTGCCAGATTGCCGCCCAAAGACACGGCTCGGCGCGCTGCAGCGAGGGCTTTAGGGTTACCATCACTTGTCGGAATGGAATCCGTTACTACTAGAAAATGGTAAGAGTCGGCTAGTCCAGAATAGGCTTCCGCGAAGTTGGAGTCTCGCTCGATGGCTTTCTCAAAGTAGGCAATCGCCTTGCGGTAGCCTTCCGGCGTAAATTGGTTCCAGAAGTAGCGCCCGCGCAGATAGGCTTCGTTTGCCTCGGAGTCAACAGGATGTGGGTTAGTTCGGCCTCTGTAGGCAGGACTCAGCTTTACGTCAATTTGTTCCGCTATCTCCTGGGCCACCTCTTCCTGCAATTCGATGGAGTGGCTGATGTGCCGGTCGTAGCTGCGCGCCCACACGTGCAATTGGTCATGCACGCGGATGAGTTGCACGCTGATCCGTATCTGGTTCCCATCGCGCCGAACGCTGCTCTCGAGAACGTAGCCTACGCCCAATTCGTTTCCGATCTGTTTCACGCTCTTCGAGGTGTGCTTGTAGGCCATCGTGGTGGTGCGCGCGATTACGCCAAGCTGATCGGGACTTAATGCTCCCAGTTGAGCAATCATCTCTTCGGTCAGCCCATCACTGAAATAATCCTGACTCGGATCCCCGCTTAGGTTTTGAAAGGGGAGAACCGCCAACATGACGTATTCCGGACCAGGAAGCGGACCAGCGCGGGTGCGCCAGCCAAGAAAGGCGATTGCCGCCAGTGCAAGACAGCAGATCAGGGTTGCGACCAGAAATCGTGGCCAAGAACGCAATTTTGGATCAATGGGGCCAGTCTCAACTACCGGCGTCGCGACCGCCGCGAGATTCTCAGCCTCAGCCAGCTGCCCTTCCCCAGTAACCTGAGCAATGAAACGGTAGCCCTTTCTCGGCAGAGTCTCGATGAAACGTGGCGTGTCGGCAGAGTCGCCCAGCGTCTCACGGAGGCGATTGATGGCATTGTTCAGACCGTGGTCGAAGTCAACGAAGGTATCGACTGGCCAAAGCTTCTGATGAATCTCCTGGCGCGTGACCAAATCCCCAGGTCGTTCCAGCAGCATGACGAGAATCTGAAATGGCTGATCTTGAAGTCTGACCTTGAGGCCGCGCTTACGCAACTCACCCGCCTGCACATTCGCTTCGAAGGACCCGAATCGCAAAATCCGCTCTGTGGAGGTACCCATGCCCAACTCTATCCGATGACCGAGTGTACTCCTGAAGGGTGAGTAAGAGTTTGACCTGCGGGAGGACTGCCGACAAGTCTCGCTGTTCGAGCGACTTAGCAGGTGACATCCGATGGACAAAAGCGTGAGTGCAACGGGATTGCGTGTTCCCCCGCAATAGAGCACAACAGTCCCGACAGATCGCAAGTGTGATTAAGAACACATTAAAGCCAGGATTTCGAACTGCGACTTGGGATTCCATGCCGCCGCCAGAAATGCGCGAATCACTAGCTTGGGGCCAAGAAACTCAGTGGCACAAATCTACTTAGGAGTTACACATGAGAGCAATTTCGCTTCGTTTATCCACTCTGATTGCGGCTTTGGCAATTGGCTTAACGCAGTTAGCCTCGGCTTCGAACCCGGTTGTTGACTGGAATCAAATCGCCCTGACTACGGCGCTAACGACCCCCGGGACGCAGATATATCTCACCTACATGAATCTCGCCATGTACAACGCAGTGAACGCAATAGACCGGCGATATCAGCAGTACGGACCGGAATTCCATGGTCCCAGAGATGCTTCAAAGGAGGCAGCCGCGATTTCGGCAGCTTACCAAATCTTGCTGAACTACTTTCCCGTGCAAGCGACGGCTCTGCAGGCCCAATACGATGCCGCGATTGCCGGGATCCCCGATGGTCCAGCAAAGGCAAGCGGTATTGCGGTCGGGCAAATTGCAGCCGCGAGAATCGTGGCCTTGCGGACCGGCGATGGAAGAGGTGCGGATGTTCCCTATGCGTACCCTACCTCTCCTGAGCCGGGAGTCTGGATGCCCACTCCGCCAGCGTTTGCGCCGCCATTGACGCCATGGTTCGGGCAGATGGTTCCTTTCACCATGCAGAGCGCTTCCCAGTTCCTGCCGGTGAATGGTCCGCCAGATTTGGGGAGTCAGCAATGGGCCCGCGAGTATAACGAGGTCAAACTACTCGGAGCGGCAAACAGCAGCGTACGGACAGCTGCACAAACAGAAATCGCCTTGTTCTGGACGGCGAATCCAGTGGCCACCTATTTTGGGGCCTTCAATCAATTGGCGCTTGATCGTCATCTCAACCTCTCAAAATCCGCTAGATTGCTTTCCATGCTATCGGTAGCCCTTACGGATGGAGGTATTGGTTGTTTCAACGCCAAGTATCACTTCAGCTTTTGGCGTCCGGTAACTGCAATTCCAAACGGTGATATAGACGGAAATCCAGACACCGAAGCTGATTCCACTTGGCTCCCGCTGGCATCAACTCCCCCCCATCCAGAATTTCCCGCTGCTCATGGGTGTGCCACCGGAGCGATAGCCAAAACGTTGGAGAATTTCTTTGGCACGCCTAATGTGAAGTTCTCTGTGAACAGTGCTGTCACCCACACGACTCACACGTACTTCAACGTCGGTCAACTGGAAACGGAGGCCTACTGGGCGCGCATTTACGCCGGGTTTCACTATCGGCATTCGCTAGACGAGGGATTCAAGCTCGGGCACCGGGTGGCGAGGCAACTCAATCAAAACTTTTTTCAACCTCGTCACACAGATGAAGACTGAGGTTTTCTGAGGTAGAGTGCCTGATGCACTCCGCTCAACCAGATATGAATCGGCGAGGTTTGCAAAGCTTCGCCGATTCTCCTCTCTCAACCGCATCATGGCGCACACAACAGAACTAACCCGACTGCTTGCGCTCAATACCGGGAACGCTAGGAATAGCTCCACTTCTCACTGAGCCTGCCGCTTTATGTCTGCACACCACGCCGAAGCGTGAGGAAGGTAACTTCTGGAGCGCAGTTGAGCCGGATGGGGAGCCGGATCGTTCCCAGCCCGCGAGAGGTATACAGCGTCAGATTGCGCACCTTGTACATACCCTGGTAATACTTCCTGGCCAAGGGAGGCAGGTAAAGCGGCCGAAGCCAGGGCAGGCGGATCTGTCCACCATGTGAATGTCCCGAGAGTTGCAAGTCCACTGGATAGCGTGCGGCGTAGTCGGCATAATCGGGTTCGTGGGCCAGCAACACAACAGGCTCCCCCGAAGGAATCGGCCGCAAGGCCGAAGGCAGGTCAGCGCCTCGCTTGACGAGAACATCTTTTATTCCGGCCAACCAGGAACGATCTCCGTCGCGTTCGACGGGAATTGCCTCATTCCTTAGCACTCTGATCTCGACAGCCGCCAACGCACCGATCACCCGCGGTGGATCAGCGTCTTCGTCATGATTGCCGAGGACGGCCCAGACACCATGAGGCGCGCGCAACGGTCGCAGCAGCTGGGCACAGGGTTCAGCGGCTGCCGCTCCGCGGGCTGATTTCCCGAACATAGGAGAGGTTATGAAATCCCCGGCGAGCGCAATCAGGTCAGGTCCGAGTTTATTGACCATCTCGACTGCACTTCGAATCGGATACAGAGAAAAGACAGGGTCATAGTGAAAATCGCTGAGGAGCGCGATAGTGAACCCGTCCAAACGCGAGGGCCAGCGCCGGAGAAATATTTCCTTGCGCTCGAGACGGGGCCGCATCGGTTCGACCAGCACGCTGTCGGTGCCTAGCGTGGCGACCGCGGCTGCGCCTGCCAGCCGGATGAATTTTCGTCTGTTGATTCCAGGAGGGAGCAAGCGTTGTTGAGATTCAGATCGCGAAGATAGCACTTCCATCTAACAGCATACCGGAGCGTCAGGACTCGCGAAGCCGAAGTTGCACTGATGAGTGTTTCAGAAATTAAACGTGGCTTGCAGATCGATGCGGCGCACGGCTCCTCCGGTCGAGAATGGCCCGCCTTGCAACCCATTCGGCTGGGCAAAAAATGGCGAGCCTAAAACTCCGCTGGGATTGCCAACATTCACCTTGTTGAACAGGTTGCGCACATTTGCCGCAAGAGTCAGGTTGTAGCGGCGATTGGTGCTTGTCCCACCCATGGACGGCCCACCTCCGAACAATGGACCACGCGGACCACCACCGCGATGACCTCCGCCTCCGCCGCCCGGCCCTCCGAAACCCGTGTCGCCACCGGCTCCCTTAGCTTCGGCGCCAAATCCGAAGGTCTTGCTGAGGCGCAGGTTGAGCACGACGTGTGACGGCCCATTGCCGTAGTTGATGGGCAGCAGCGGAAATCCAGCCGCCGTCCCGGAGGCATCGAACGTGCCCAGGGGAGTGCAATAAAGGCTGGACCCTGCTGCGGGAAGCACGGATTTGGCGCATTTCGTGGAGGAAACGAATCCCGGTCGATCATTGAAAATGGAATCGCCGTTCACGTCATCCGGCACCGTAATGTTGTAGGGCGAGCCCGAACTCACCACCATGAAGGGGCTGAGGCGGAAGAGGTGGGGTAAAGAAAGGCTTCCACCGAGAAAAAGCCTGTGACGCGCGTCGAAGGTTGCCCGCCCATAGTCCAGGCTCAAATCATATGAATTGGAGGCGAAGTTCGAGACGCCCGATGCATTGCTATTGGCGTAGTTCAGCGTGTAATAGCCAAAGAGCTGCAGCTTTGACCCGGCCCGTATGTTGCTGTTGATAATAAGCTGCTGCTGCCGGAAAACCGATTCAGACAGGAACTCGTAGATATTGCCTTGCGCCGGGTCCGGCCGGACCGTACTGCCCGGCAACGGAGCATTCGCATTGATCGTGGCAAGCTGATGAAAGCCCCGCGAATTCAAATAGGTGACGGACAGGGTCGCTGATTTCGTAACTTGCCGCTCCACGCTGATGGCCGATTGCAGCGTGTAGGGCGCATGCAACCTGGGATTGACCGCATAAACCGTCGGGGTCGCCGTGCTCGCGCCAGATAAATCGCAGTTTGCGGCTACCGGGAAACATGTGGGATTGACCAGGACAAACTGCTCCTGCACAACTCCGTTCACTCGTTCTGTCTGCAGGATCTGTTCGGATTGGAAGCGATCGTAAAATATTCCAAAGCCGCCACGGATAATCGCCTTGGGTGTTCCGCTTCTGCCGCCCACTGCCCAGGCAAATCCGATGCGCGGCGCCCAATCACCGCGGTCGTGAATATAATTTTGGCTTTCGAATCTCAGGCCGTAACTCAACGTCAGGTTCGGCCGAGCATGCCAATCGTCTTGCGCATAGAGTCCGGCATCGTAGGTGGTCAGGCTTTTGTACGGGAACCCGGTCGTAATGGAGAGTTGGGTGGCGTAGGGAATCCCGCCATTTTGAAGTTGCTCTTGAGCGTATTTGTAAGAAACCGGGCATGGCGTGGTCGCGGGCAGCTCGTTCGGATCACCCGGCGTATGGCAATTCAAGTCTGTCAGTCCGGATAGTGAGGAAAATATAAAAGTGCCGTTGAAGCTCGATGTGGAGTAGTTATCCACGGTTAGGGCACGCACTCTTGCGCCGAATTTCAGCGTGTGATTTCCATGGATCATGGAAGTGTAATTCTGGAATTCGTAATGATTCTCATGACTGATGATCGTGCCCTGGTTGTTGCCTCCACCGCCAAAGGCGCCGCGAACGTTGATCGTGGGATCAGTGCTGATCGCGTTCTGGCTGTCGTTCTCGCGCAGGAACTGAAAGCGGGTCTCATTCACGACCTTGGCGCCAATCACCTGGGTGTCGCCGATCTGCACGGTATGTTCCTCTGAAAGATCGTTGTAGCCCTGTGACGCGAGATTGAATTGCCCGACTCCGTCGTTGTTCTCCGTGTCCCGAAAATACTGGTAGCGTGCCGTGAGGGTATTGTTTTTGTTGATCGCGTAGTCGAATCGCGGACTGAGGTTAGTTCGATGCCGGGGATTGGGAACCGATTCCACGAAGGGTACAGGGATAAGATTCTCATCCAAGACCTGCGCATTCACGGCGGCCAGATCGTTGATGTTGCGGCGCTCGCCGTTGAAGAAGAACGAAGCCGACTTTCCCAGCGGGCCTCCGACGCTCCCGTTATACATTGTCGTGTAATAGCCGGTTTCCGCGCCGGCGAAGGGGTTATGCGAGTTGAAGGCCGAATCATTGCCCATAACGAACGCCTGACCGTGAAATTTGTCAGTGCCGGGTTTGGTGAAGACCTCGATGCGTCCGTATCCCAGCTTGTCGTATTCCGAGGAAAACGGATTCTGATTGATCCTGATCTCGCGAATGGAGGACTTGGGTGGAAGCTGGCCGGCAGTGAATCCGTCAATGTACATCTGCCCGCCGTTTGGGCCCGCGGCAGGGCCTGCCAGCGCCTCCAGGTCTGACTGCAACTCGTCGGGATCATCGGGGAGAGCCTCAAGCTGTTTGCCGGAGATCACGATCGCGCCGGCATTGCTGTTGGGATTGATGTCGATGGTGGGCGTTGTATCGGAAACCTGCACCTTTTGGGTTTCGACTTCGATCTCGAGCTTCACATTGAGCCGAAGGGGCTGATCCGCGACTACGACGTTGTCGTTTTCGTACAGAGTAAATCCGTTGGCGGCGACGGTCAGGATGTACTTACCCGGCGGCAAGTTCTTGAACTCGTAGTTGCCCAGCGCGTCACTCTTGATGACGATCGGAGACCCGCTCACAGGCGTCATAATGACGCTAGCCCCGGGAATTGCCGCCCCGGAGGGATCAGCCACCTGCCCGCGTAGTGTTCCGGTCGCATTTTGCGCTGACATACTGGCACAGAAAAAAACGACCGCTGATATAAGAACGATAAGCAGATACTTCTCGCGCTTCATGTTTGGCTTCCATCCAACACAGATAAGAAATATGAAAAATGGCTATTGCGCCGCATCGCCCGGCGGTGCGCCACCCAGGCTCCACGGCGTCAGCATCATGGCCTGACTGCTGGGAGCTGCCTGAAGAATCGGTTCAACACCACTCAGAAGCGTTATGGCGGTGGCGGCGCCGGAAGATGATCCCTGGGTAGCAACAATTAAAAGCGCGTCGCCTTTGTGCAGATCGGCGAGCGTAACTGCCGGCATCCGACTCAGGATCTGCTGGAGATCCGAGCCTCCTCCTGCTCGCATGCCTGCGGTCATTCCCGCGCCATTGCCTCCGGGCGCTCCTGCGCGATCCGGCGCTTCCGTTTGCGGTTTCGAGGCAGCTTGCGATCTCTGCTGCGCGTTGCCGGCGTTGGCGGCAGCACCAGGTGTACCGGGAGGCATGCTGCCCTTCAACCGCATTGCAATCCTCTGCGCGAATTCCGGAGGGAGTTTGTGCAATTGCGATTCCGGCGTGATCTTCACCACAACGGCTTTTTTGCTCAGCAAATCCTGAACGTTCACCGTGCCCGCATTTGCGTCTACAGAATTGACGGTCCCGGCGACATTGCGAAAACTGCCAGTCACCACTTCCTGCGCCGTGACTTCTGAGCCATCGGGAGCGCGATCACCGCGAGCACGCAACTGGTCGCCGGGCCGAATTTCGGCAAGCGTGCTCGGCTTGGCATCGTCGAACTTCACCGAATCTGGGGCGTAGCGGCGAAACACAGTGTTCTTGGTGGTATGCACTGCGATCTCTTTTTTGCCGCCGAATCCAGTTACCGAGACGGTTACGGTCCCGGTTGCCGGGTCTACGCCGCTAACCAGCCCTCCCATGCCGCGCTTCTGCCAATCCTGCTGCTCCTGCTTTCGGTGAGCATCAAGATCGGTCCGCGCCATGACGATGACCTCGAGTGCGGCAATCTGATTTTGATCGCTGCCTGCCTGGCCGCGCACCCGAACCCTGTCTCCAATTTGGAGGTCTTGAATTTGAACCGGCGTCGCATCCTTCAGATCTTTTGCTCCCGGTGCAATTCGCAAGATGCGGGCGTTCGGTTGCACTGTCACCAACACATCGGCCCCGGAGTCCGGAGTCAGCGTGAGAGTGCTTCCTTGAATGGTCTTGATCGCGCCAATGCGCCGCGCTACTGTGGCTCCAGAGGATTCCTGCGCCCGCGCTTGCGCAAGTAACGAAATCGGACCGGGGAAAGCGGCGCCCATCGCGAACAAAGATGCCGCCAGAATGACAGTGCTCTTCTTCATACGCCCAACCTTTAATTTACATTGCGGGAAGTGGGGCAAAACTATGATTTACGAAGTTTTACCCAACACTAGGAAGGATTACAAAGCGGGCTAAGTGGCGAAATTCAGGCGTTCTGCAAAGGTCTGCTACTCGGCGCGGGCGTGGTGCTGTTTGTGCGACTTAGAGAATTCTCTCGTGCGTGTATCCCCCCGCACTTAGGGCCGCCAAGAGTTCTGTGATGTGCTCGGGGCCCCGTGTTTCCATTGTGATATCGATGGCTGTGTCCCCCAGGTTCACCCCGTGATAGGCACGGTCATAGCTCGTTTCTACAATGTTGGCGCGATGATCGGCAAGTATGCCGGTCAGGCGATGCAATGCGCCGGGATAATCGGGCAAATGCACTCGCAGGCGCACCAGCCTTCCGTCTTTGACCAAGCCACGCTCGATGATGCGCGCGAGCAAAGTTACATCGATATTGCCGCCGCAAACCAGCACTGCAACGCGTTTGTTGTGTAATTCAACCTTACGATTCAAAACTGCCGCTATGGCTGCGGCGCCTGCTCCCTCGGCCAAAGTCTTTTCGCGCTCGAGCAGCAGCAGAATTGCGTTGGCGATCTCTTCTTCTTCTACGGTTACGATGTCGTCGACATACTTCTGCACCAGAGGCAGTGTGCAATCTCCAGCCCGGCGGACCGCAATGCCATCCGCTATGGTCTTCGCCGATTCCAGGGTCACCGGCTTGCCCGCGGCCACCGCTGCCTTCATGGAAGGAATGCGCGCAGGCTGCACTCCATAGACTTTGACGGAAGGCCGAGTTTCCTTTACAGCGCAGGCAATGCCTCCGATAAGTCCACCGCCACCGA
>JBKOUZ010000048.1:0-26762 GCA_046723715.1 Acidobacteriota bacterium
GTCGTGCGTCGCCGATACGCGCAAAGTAGTACAGGCGATGAAGCTTGGGGCGCAGGACTATCTGACCAAACCTTTCCAGAAAGCGGAACTGGATTCGGTCATCGATTTGAGCCTGGGCCAAGGCAAACAGGTGGCTGGAGAGGTCGAAGAACTTGCCGACGATGTTTTCTTTATCGCGGCCAGCCCTGCAATGCGCAAGATTCGTTCCCAGGCGGCCTTAGTCGCAAATGTCGATATTCCGGTGCTGCTGTTAGGAGAAAGCGGAACCGGCAAGGAAGTTCTGGCGCGCTTGATTCACAAGCTTTCCCCGCGTGCCCACCGCACATTTTTGAAAGTCAACTGCGCTGCTGTACCGGCGGACCTGCTGGAAAGTGAACTTTTCGGATACGAGCCTGGGGCGTTCACCGGTGCCACGCACGCTAAGCCCGGCAAATTCGAGCTGTGCAACAAAGGGACGATTCTGTTGGACGAAATCGGCGAGATGCCGCCGTTGTTGCAAGCCAAGCTGCTTCACGTTTTGCAGGATCAGCAGTTCTCCCGGCTCGGCAGCCGCTCCGTCATCAAAGTGGATGTCCGGATTCTTGCAGCGACCAATATCAACATACCCGAGGCTCTCGCCGCCAAGCGTCTGCGGGAAGACCTCTACTACCGGCTTAACGCGTTCACGCTCAGTCTGCCGCCGTTGCGCGATCGCAAAGAAGAAATTCCGATTTTGCTCAAACATTCCATGTCACGCATGGCAGAGCGCTATGCGCGATCACCGTTGCCGCTTTCGCCGGCTCTCTTACAGGCTTGCCAAAACCACTCTTGGCCGGGCAATTTGCGAGAACTTAACAACTTTCTGAAACGATATCTGATTCTTGGCGATGAGAATCTGGCGGTCACCGAACTGCTGCCTCGCAATGATGGAACCGGAGGATCTTCGGGGGAGCCATCCTCGAAGGGGGCTGACGCGGGCGGGCTGAAGTCGCTGGCACGCTCTGCGAAGGATGAGGCAGAGGCTCAGGCCATCACGCGCGCCTTGGAACAGACGAACTGGAATCGCAAACAGGCAGCCGCTATTCTGCAGATCAGCTACAAGGCCCTCCTGTACAAGATTCGGCAGTATGGCATTGCCGAAGCCAAGAGTCACCACAAGCTGTCCGCCAATGCGTAGTTGTCTCTAAGAAAGGCCCGGCACTTTATCGCGGGGCTAAGCTTTCTTACCGCAAACTCGCCTACGGAACGTTCAATCCCACGGTTTGGGTCTTTGAATCGCTGCCCGAGGCGGCGGTGACCGTGATCGTGTAACTGCCCGCCGGCGTTCCGCTGACCGGTGTCTGCGTCGTACTGTGACTGCATGCGGGTATCACGAACAGGACAGCGGAGATCGAGCAGAGAGTCAGAATCGCCGCCATGCGCCGGCGCCGGCGATCTCCGCCAAGGCCGACCAGCAGAAACCCCGGAACCATCAACCAGAGCGCATAAAAGCTTCTTTTGAGGAAGCTCATGGCACCGGTGGTGACCGGGCGCGCGGTGGTTGTAATCGCCAACGCGGCTGTGCTCCCGCCCGCGTTCTGAAGGGTAAGAGAACTGGGAGTCAACCTGCAACTCGAGCCTGTGGGCAAATTAGAACAGGAGACCGTGATGCTGGAGGCGTAGAGCGGATCAGGCGTCAATTGCACGGTGTACTGTGCCGTGTCACCGGCTGCCGCAAGTGACTGGTTTGTTGGACTGACGAACATTCTGAAATCCGACATTTTGGCCCCTACAGAGGTCTGGGCCAAAACAATGTTGCCGGGTGCGATCACTTGGACGGTTCCTCCGTTAAATGCCTGCTGAGTTCCGGAGGTCCCGTTTGGCGTCAGAACGATTGTCACAGTAGCGGTCGATCCCGCTTGTAGCTGGGGTAAGCTGCAGCTCACAATCGAATTTGTAGAAACTCCGCCACAAGTACCCGAACTCACGCTGGCGGAGTTAAATGTGACTGGTACTCCCGTGACCGCTGAGCTTATGTTGTCTATCACGGTGATATTGTTCGCCAGATCTGGACCGCTGTTCTGGATGGTGTAGGTGAAAGTGGCTTGATTGCCGGCGCTGATAAAACCCTGCTGATTCGTGCCTTGGGTGAGTTGGCCCTGCACGGAAAGGTTCACCGCAGTCCCCAGTTGCGTTACGAACGCGTCGGTGCCCCCTTTGTAGCCTCCGCCTTGCGTGTCCGCCAGAGGCTTTGCCGTGCGCAGGGTAGGGGGCGCAGAGTCCGAGACTCCAGCAAGGTAGGTGTTCTGATTGACATCCAGCGCGATTCCCGTACCTTCATCCGTGCCGGTTCCGCCAAAGTACGCGGACCAGGACGCCGTCGTGGTTTGTCCCGTTACAGCGAGGGTGTATAGCCGCGCTACGAACGCATCCCGGCCACCCCCGGACGCGTTCTGGATGGGGTTCGTCAGAGGGACGACCGGAAAATCGGAGGAATCGGTCCATCCGGCGACCAGTGCGCCGCTGCCGTTATCAACAACAATGGCTGTTCCCTGATCCGCACCGGATCCACCCAAATAGGAAAAGTAGCTAAGGACAACATTTGTTGTCGATGCTGTCGTACTTGAAGCAGGGTTTGAGAGCCGGGCCACAAAAGCGTCGTTCGGCGCGGGACTCGGCGGCGCGGTGCAGCTCGCCCCACCAGTGGGATTTACCGGCGTATCCAAACATCTTTGAAAGGACGCCGACCCTGCCAGGCTTGTAACGCTGCTGGCGATGTCAGGGGAGTTCGTGGTGCCCACGACGTATACATTTGCAGCTCCGCTGTCCAGAGCCACGCCAGTACTGGAATCTGTTGCCGTACCACCCAGGTATGTTGACCAAACGAGTTGTGATCCGGGCGGCACCTTATCATTGGAGTTCAGCTTTGCAACGAATGCGTCGGACTCCGTCGCGGTAGACGTACTCGAACAAGCAGGCGGGTTCAAGACCGACGTCGGCGGAGCTGTATCCAGGCACGGTTGATACGCATTCTGGATGGGAAAATCGGTACTTCTGCAGCCAGAGCAGCCCGCATAGAGATAGTTCGTCGTGCCGGTAAAGTAAACGTTGTTGCTTGTGTCTACGGCAATGCCGCCACCGATTGCTATTGGCGCGCCCGTTGTGACCGTCCCACCGCCAAAATACGTAGAGTACGGAACACTCGCGTTACCTCGCGCGCTGGGATCCACTTTTGTAACAAAGAACTGTGGCTGACCCGCGGCAGCGTGCGAAGCCGGCTGATATGGCAATGAGTTCGGAAGATTGCTCGCTGGAAATTGGTCGCTGCTTGAACTTTCAAGCGAGGTAGTGGTGCCGGTAATGAAAACGAATCCCCCCGCGTTGATGGTCATGCCGGACGCAAGGTCGGTGTCATCACCCGAAAGATAAGACGAATACAGGAGCGACGTAGCGTCACTCGTCAGTTTCGTCACAAACACATGTTGCTTGCCAGCACCTGACGGGGCGGGGACCGTCTGGTATGCAGTTGGACTGGTTGGAAAATCACTCGAAGAGGTGGTTCCCGCCACGTACGGCTGATTGGCGCCATCGACCTTGATTCCAACCGGAGTATCCTGACCGCTTCCGCCCAGGTACGTCACATAGTCGAGCGTCGCCACAATCGACCCCAGGGGCGGAGTGATTTTCGCGATGTAAACGTTGGGCCCCGCTCCGGTAATAGTGGTTCCGGTCGCGGGCAGGTCCGTAGAAGTGGTGGAACCGGCAAGATAGATATTGAAGCTTCCATCAACTGCAATGGATGTGGCGAGTTCGTTGCCATTGCCGCCGAAGTAACTCGAAAAGTTCAGGATGGGATCGATAACCAGTGCCCGGGAACGGTCGTATGGGCCAACTGCAAAGCCGACGCGATTCCCGCCTCTGAGAACAAATTTGCCGTCCACCGCACGCTTTTCGCCTGCAATCTCCTGGTAGACCGTGGGAGCCTGCAACTCGACACTGCGCTCACCGGTGCGGATCACCAGTGCATCATTCCTGACCTCAAGCTGCTGGGCGCCGCGGAATTCTAATTCGGCCGTCGCCGGATCCGCGCCAGGCGCAATTTGGAAGTCGTACTCCAGTTGCCCCTGGTTCCCGTAAAACACTAAGTCGATTCCTGGGTAAACGCTTTGATACCTCACTCGAGCGAACTGCGGCACACCGACCCGCCATCGTGAAGAATCATTGCCGATCAGATAGTTGGACTTGCCCGGTAGACGCTCCTCCGCCGTTAGTTCGGCGCTCGGATCTGCCCCCACGAGTCTCATTTCGATTGTTTGCACTTGCGTGCTCTGCGGGATGGAACGATCGGGGGAAACTAGCGTCAGAATAGCTCCCTCGGCACCCAGAAACAGACCGTAACCAGAACCGCGAGCTACGAATTTCGCGCGCCGATCTGCGGGATCCAGCTTTCCCTGTCCCTGGTTGGGTTCGAACCGGAGCGGCAATCCCGAATACAGGGAGCTCGCTTTGAGTTGCGCTGGTCGGGTGGGGAGGTCCAGATTACCGCCAAGAAACGACTCCGGCAGGGTGTTGCTCACTCCGGCAGGAAGCCCCGCAGCGTGCGCCGTCGCTCGATGGCCCGAACGGGAAGCCAGCCCGAGAACCGCGCATCCCACTGCCATCAATGCCAATGATGCCGCCAGAATGCGACCTCGTAATGCAGTCGTTCCCCACCAACAGCGGTCTACGTTCACACGTTCCTCCGATGCAGTCTGATCACTCATTCACTCATGTGTTCCGCACAAATTGCTGTCACGCGATTCGGTATTGAGATGAGAGGTAGCGCACAAGTCAGCCGGGCCTCGCGCCGTTGCGTCCCACGCGAGTTGCGCCCCTGCTTGCTGGTGACTGGAACTGGCGGAAAAATTAAATAACTACTTAAACATCCGACGGATAGGCAAGTCAAGCCACCATGCCCCGCGCGTCTCCAACATCCGTAGATGCACTGCAGCATGAGGAAAGATGCCGGAGCCTGCCCCAAAAGTGCAGGGCGGTACACAAGGACTACAGGCTCAGCGTGAGCTATCCCCGGCAAACTATTGCAATGACTTGCAACGGGAAAGGCGATTTTCATTCCGACGAGGCGCAACTCACTGAGTGCGTGCGAACGCGCGCCGCTTCCGAAGGGTACAAATGGCAGACCGATTGCTCGACCGCTTTTTGACTCCCCTAATGTTCGGTCGATCTGGGCAGTGGCTCGGTCTCAGGCGGATTACCGAATCTGTTCCCAAGTGACACTTTGCAGTTGCAAATAGCTGTCAATTTTATAAATTGATGGCGGGAGATTTCGCCTCGAGCCTGAAGTGGGGCAGCAGTTATATGTATTTTCAGAATTGCAGTTCGCACCATGCAAGCGAATTCACAGGATCGACGGACGATGCGGCGGTTCGACATGCGCCTTCCTGCGGTCGTACGCATCGAAAGCGCGAACGAGTTCCAGACCGAGACTCAGAACGTGAGCGCTCGCGGCGTTTTCTTCTACGTTGACCGGCCCATCTCTGCCGGAACCAAACTTGAAGTCACTCTCACCTTCCCGCCCCACATCACACTGACCGAAGCAGTAAGGGTCCGCTTCAAAGCCAGCGTCCTTCGGGTGGAAGCCCCTCTCCCCTCCTCGCGAATCGGCGTGGCCGCGCTTATAGAGGACTACCAATTCCTCCGCTCGAACGGCACCGCAGATTTTCGAGCTGTGCTCCAACAGCGCCAACCGGCAGGTCCTGATTAACAAAACGGTGGCCGATTTTTCTTGCGCAGCCGTTATACTCTCCCCTGTCCCGGTGAAATTCTCTCTCTACCAAGTGATGCCTGCGGTATGAAACTCTCAGTAGTGATGCCCGTTTACAACGAGCAGGCGACCCTGCGGCTTGTGATCGAGCGGGTACTGGCGGTTGGCATCGAGGTGGAACTGCTGTGTATAGATGACGGCTCCTCGGACGGCTCGCAGCAGATCCTCGCGGATTTGCAGCAACAGCATACTGAGATCAAGGTCTTTCAGCAGCCCCAGAACAACGGCAAGGGGGCGGCCTTGCGGCGTGGGATTCAGGCCGCTACCGGCGATTACGTCATCATTCAGGACGCCGACCTGGAATACGACCCCAACGACTATCCCTTGTTGCTGGGTCCCTTGGAAACCGGTCAAGCCGACGTAGTGTATGGTTCCCGCTTCGTGGGTTCTCGGCCACACCGGGTGCTCTATTATTGGCACTCGGTGGGCAACTGGCTTCTCACCCTGCTGTCGAACATGATCACCAACCTGAACATGACCGACATGGAGACCTGCTACAAGGCTTTCCGGAGAGAGGTCATTCAGTCAATTCCGCTGGAAGAAGACCGGTTTGGCTTCGAACCGGAAGTGACGGTTAAGATTGCGAAGCGCGGACTCAGGGTCTACGAAGTCGGAATCAGCTATTCGGGCAGAACCTACGCCGAAGGCAAGAAGATTGGGTGGAAGGATGGCGTCCGCGCCTTGTGGTGCTTGCTGAAATACGCGCTCAAGGAGCCCGCGGTCAGGCCAAAAGCTGGCCCGCCGTTAATTTCGTAGACGAATCCGGCGCGGCACGGCACTCCGCTTCTGCTGCAACACCTACTTGCCTCGACCCAGTTCCTTCATAGCCTGGCGCAATCGTCGAAATCTTGAGAACAGAGTGCCGATATAGAATCCGTGAATGAGCCAAGTGGCGACGTAAGCCGACACCAGGAACCTGAATGTGTTCATGGCCCGCTCCTGCTGAGAGGTAGGCTAGCTTTTGGTGCCGATGTGCCTCCGGCTAATGACTCCATCGCTTCCGCCCCTTCGACCTCCCGCTTCAGAACTTCCAGCCGAAACCGTGACCAGCACACCAGGAATCCGAAGCAGAGAAAAGCCATCCAGCTCAGCAACAGCGTATGCAGCATGCGCGGATCCATAGATCCGCCACCCCCGATTACGGGCTGAGGGTGCTGGGTGCGGAAAAACCATATGGAGAGATAAACCAGGGGTACATCGAGAGCCCCGAAGACGGCCAGGGCGGCCGCTAAAATCTGCGTCTGGGCACTACTCGAAAAACGCCGCAGCACCAGGTAGCTCACGTAGATCAGCCACAAAACGAGAGTGGAGGTTAACCTGATATCCCCCGGCGCCCACCAGATGCCCCATACCGGTCGCGCCCAGATCGGGCCGGTAACCAGCACAATAGTGCAAAACACGACCCCAACTTCAGCTGCAGTTAAAGCGAGCATGTCCATGCGATCGCCAGGAAACAGCCATCCCAGCAGGAAATAGAATGCGGGTATGGCGAGCACGGTCGTGGCTACTGCGCTTGGACGCATCCCCGCCGGCAGCAAAGAATGCACTTGCGGCAGGAACGTCGCTGCAACTCCGGCCACGCCAATCGCGATCACGACCCATTGCACGGTCTTCTGAAGAGAAGCGCGTGTCCTCGCCAGATACTGCACCGAGGCAATGAAATTGATGAAGAAGAGCAGAAACGCCGTCCACGCCGAAGGTACATGGTAGTAAATGATGCGATACACATCGCCCTGCAGCGCGTCCGTAGGTGCAACTTTAAGAGCCTGATACGAGGTGTAAATCAGAAAAATTGCGGTAAGTAGCGCGAGAATAGGGAAGAGCTTTTTCATTCGGCGTGAAGAATTGTTTTGAATAAGCCCAGACAAGCTGTAGTAAACACCACATCGTAGGTAAGAAGCAACACGAGGTAAAAATGAGCGGAGTTCTCGCCCGTGAGAATCGCCGTGGTGCCCGCCACCATCCCGATGACTGCGGGGATCGAAACCGGAAAGAGCAATAAGGGCAACATGATTTCGCGGTTCCGCGTGCGCAACGACATGGCAGCGAAGAATGTTCCATTCACGACCAGGGCCCAGGTTCCCAGCAGCGCGATGGGAATCAACTGCCAGGCCGGACCCAGCACGTGCAGGTTATAGAAAATCACGAACAGCGGCGTCATCAGAGCTTCGAGAACGCAGACGAAAATGAAGTTCCCGACCGCTTTTGCTATGAACAATCCATTCGCGGGAGCGGGAGAAACGCGGTAGGCGTCCAGTACCTGGTTGCGCAACTCCCGCGCCCAGGTTTGATTGAGCGCTACCACCGCAGCAAACAAGAAGGCAATCCATACCAGGCCTCCCACAATGTGCCGCGACTCTTCGGCGAGCGGATCAAAAGAGAAAACAAAGATCACCACCACCAGAAGAGAAAAGAAGAGCATGGAATTCAGTGCATCTTTTGACCGCCATTCCAGGCGAATGTCCTTCACGAGCGTGGCCAGGGTCACAGCCCACAACGAGTTCATAAGACGTCTCCCTGGCGACTCGCGGATGCCGTGCGGTCCACAATTCGACCTTCCTGCATCCACACGAATTCGTCGGCCACACCGTCGAGCAACAGCGCCTGATGGGTCACAACAAAGATGGTCTTGCCGGACTGGCGCATGCCTTTGAGCAATCCGACCATATCGCGCGCAGAATGCACATCGACGTTGGAGAACGGCTCGTCCAGCAGCAATATCGCGGGATCATGCAGGATGGCTCGTGCCAGCGACATCCTCTGCCGCATGCCTTGCGAATACTGGCCCACGGGACGCGCCAAGTCTGGATCGAGTCCCACTGCGCGGATCACCTCTTCACAACGTTGATCTCCGTCAATGCCGTACAAGCGCGCAAAGTAGCGCAGGTTCTCCATGCCGCTCATCTCGTCGTAAAGCAGCGAGGGGTGCGCCATATATCCGAGAGTGCGACAAGCATCTTGAGGGGACTTTGCGAGGATAGTAATGGTTCCCTGCGTCGGTGCAGCCAAGCCGGCAAGCGCGCGAAGCAGAGTCGTCTTCCCTGCTCCATTGTCGCCGAGAATAGCGTGCAGCCTGCCCGTATCGAATTCTGCGGTGACGCCGCGAAGCGCAGCAAATCGTCCAAACTGCTTGACGACGTTGGAAACGATGATGGAGTTTTGCGCCGGCGTTTCAATCACGGGCGAAGGAGATGCTCAAACCAAATCTCACAATCGGTACCATAGCGCATCTGCACCCGTTTGCGAAGATTCCACCGAAGGTGCAGGTTGAACTACTCAGCCCTGCTGGATGACGGAGTCTGCACCTGAGTTACGCTCTTGGCCGGAGCTGAGGTTTGGGTTCCGCCCGGGGTCCCGGGCTGTTGCGGGGCGTACTTGGAAGCGCACTTTGCCTGCAATTGCTTGGCGTGAAAAACGCCGTCGCGCCCGAAGCTGCCATCGGCCAAAGCCTGGGAATCGTCTTTGAAGGTATCTGGAGGGGCTTCAACACCGGTGTAATCGACCGCGACGTTCTGGTCTTCCTCGACCAGCACGAACTGCACATGGGTTCCGGAGCGGTGAATTGAGCCGGGCTGAACGTTGCCGGCGACGCGCAGGCGCTTCGAATAGGCGCCATCTCCCATTTTGTGCAGTTCTTTGATGGTTACGTAGTAGCTCTTGCTGTCCTGCACACCGGTGTACGCCAGGTAGCCGAGCAGCAGCAGAATGATTGCCGTCGCTCCGCCGAACTTCAGATAAGTTTTGGCTTGGTTGGACATGTTTGCCCCAAAGGGAAAGGCCCCTGCTTAGAATCTACCCATCCTGGCGCCGGGAATCAAGGTTACCGGGAGACGACCCTCCCGGAAACCGAGCGAGGGCATAGCAGAAAACCGGTGCTGTACTGGGCTCGCGGGTTTACACTTCTCCGTTCCCTCCTGCCGTGTGGTTGAGACTTTCGGTCTGAAGAAAGAGGCTCCCCATGCATACCGCTTTATTGAAATCATCCTTTCTGCCGCGCATATTCATTCTGGTCGTTTTGATGCTCCTTCTTTTTGCAAAAGGGTCGGCTCAAACCCAACCGAACGCCCACGAACTGCTGGAGAAAATGAGTTTGGAGGAAAAAATCGCGCAACTGTCGCAGCTACCGGGCTTTCCCATTCCCGAATTTCGCGAGCAGGCAGGAGCGCCTGAGGATGTGATTCGCAAGTCCGGCGCCGGTTCAGTTTTATGGGTATCAGATCCAAAGGAAATCAATCGCTTGCAGCACATCGCCGTCGATGAATCCCGGCTGCATATCCCCATCCTGTTCGGGCTCGACGTCATTCATGGTTATCACACAATCTTCCCTTCCCCGATCGCCATGGCATCATCCTGGGATCCCAAACTGGTGGAATCTGCGCAGACCGTCGCTGCCCGAGAGGCTCGCGCTGCAGGCATCGCCTGGACGTTCGCGCCCATGCTCGACATTGCGCGCGACGCCCGCTGGGGACGCATGGTCGAAGGCGCCGGCGAAGATCCCTATCTGGGAGCGGCGATCGCCCGCGCCCAGGTGCTTGGGTTCCAGGGCACCAAAACCGGAGATCCGGATCGTGTTCTCGCCTGCGCCAAGCATTTCGCAGGTTACGGCGCGGCTGATGGAGGGCGCGATTACGATTCTTCCTACATCCCTGAGGAGCAGATGTGGAACACCTATCTACCTCCTTTCAAGGCAGCAGCCGACGCCCATGTTGGCAGCTTCATGAGCGCGTACATGGATCTGAATGATGTCCCCGCCACAGGAAACCGTTGGCTGCTGCACGATGTGCTGCGCGATGCCTGGCACTACAACGGCTTCGTGGTCAGCGATGCAAATGCCGTTCACAGCCTGATCACGCACGGTTTTGCGCGTGATGGACAGGATGCCTCCCTCAAGGCCTTTTCTGCAGGGCTCGACATGGATATGGCTAGCGGCACTTTCTTGAAATATCTAGGCGAGGAAGTAAAGCAAGGCCGGATTTCGATGCAGCAGGTCGATATCGCCGTTCTGGCGATTCTGGAAGCCAAAATTCGCCTGGGATTGTTCGAGCACCCGTTTGTGGACGAAGCACGCATTACCCAAGTGCTCAATGCGTCCGAGCACCTCGAACTCGCACGTACGGCGGTGCAACGAACGGTCGTCTTACTGCGCAATGAACAGAATCTGCTTCCGCTCGACAAAGGGCAGACCCGATCTATTGCTGTCATCGGACCACTCGCGGATGCGGACCTGGATCTGCTGGATATGTGGGGCGCTATAACAAAACCTGGCCCTACGGTTACCATTCTGCAGGGGATAAAGAACAAGGTCGGCAACCGGGTGCGTGTCGAGTTCCATCACGGCCCGAACATCCGCCGCGACATCCCTTCCTTCTTCGAAGATCAGCCGATCATAACGATCAAAGAACAGCCCCAGCAAAATCCCGAGGAGGCGCGTCACGCACTCGACGGAGCAGTTGCCGTGGCGAAGCGAAACGACATTTCGGTTTTGGTCCTCGGCGAGATTGCCCTTATGAGCGGAGAGGCAGCATCTCGTTCATCCCTGAAACTATCGGGCGGACAAGAGGAATTGCTGGAAGCTGTGGTCGCTACCGGCAAGCCCGTGGTGTTGGTGTTGGTCAACGGGCGCCCGCTGGACATCTCCTGGGCAGCCGAACACGTGCCCGCGATTGTGGAAACCTGGTATTCGGGCACCCAGGGTGGTAACGGGATCGCCGATATCCTGTTCGGCGATGCAAATCCCGCGGGCCACTTACCCGTGAGTTGGCCGCGCAATTCCGGGCAACTTCCGCTCTACTACAACCATAACCTCACCCAGGCTCCCGAAGACGCACCTGATTTCAAGTCGAGATATTGGGACGCCAAGAGCACGCCGTTATACCCCTTCGGCTACGGGCTGAGCTACACCACGTTCTCGTTCTCCAACCTGAAACTGAGTCACTCGGAAGCGAGGGTGGGCTCCACTCTGGAGGTTTCAGTGGATGTGTCCAACAACGGTAATCGCTCCGGCGACGCCGTAGCCCAACTGTACATTCACCAGCGGGCTGGCAGTGCGTCCCGGCCGGTACGGCAATTAAAGGGGTTCCAGCGGATCGCGCTGGCTCCGGGCACTACACAGACGGTTCATTTCAAAGTTGGCTCAGACGAACTGCGATTCTGGAGTCCAACCAAGAGAGAATGGGTGGTTGAGCCGGAGCAATTCGACGTGTGGGCAGGAGAAGACTCTGGCGCCAAGCTACACGGCGAGTTCCGCCTGACGCAATGATTTTCGAGAATCGGCTGCGGAGGACTGACAGATTCGGGTCCGGTAGAATGAAATGCGAACCTGATGATCCATCCCTGGCACGACGTGACTCCCGGTGGCAAGCTGCCGCAGGAATTCGACTGCGTAATTGAGATTCCCTTCGGCTCGAGCGTGAAATATGAACTCGATAAGTCCAGCGGCCTGATTCGCCTGGACCGTGTTCTCTACTCTGCGGTTTACTATCCGGCAAATTACGGCTTTATTCCGCAGACGCTCGCGGAGGATGACGATCCGCTGGATGTGCTCGTCCTGTGTCAGGAGACAGTCGTGCCGCTCACCATTATTCACGCGCGCTGTATCGGTTTGATGACGATGATCGACTCTGGGAAGAAAGATCACAAGATCATCGCAATCGCGACTGAAGACCCAGAATTTAACTCCTACCGCGAGGCCTCAGAGATGCCTCCACACCGGCTGATCATGCTGCGCCGGTTTTTTCAGGATTACAAGCAACTGGAGGGCAAGGCGGTTGAAGTGGACGAATTCCGCCCCTCAGCAGAAGCGCACCCGATCATCCTCGATGCGCTGCACCGCTACAGCGAACAGCGCCGAAAGGGATTCATTTCGAAATAGAGTTCTTACATGCTCTTGAATACGAAGGTGATTTCCTTCGTTTCATTCGTCCTAATGGTGACCGTCTGCACCGACGTGCCCAGTTTTTCGTGCCAGGCTTTGAGCGTGTAGGTTCCCGGAGGCAAATGGCTGAGATCGAAGCTTCCATCCTTGCCGGTCACTGCGAAGTACGGGTGTTTGAACACCGCGATGTAACTTTTCATCCAGGGGTGCACGTTGCATTTCACAGGAATGGCGATTTCCTCGCGGGCAAATGCCTCTTCCATCTTAGTTCCCGGCGGCTCCGCCTTGTTCCACTCGCGATTGTTGCTGGGTTGCGGATGGATGTTGTGGGCAGTGGAGTCGTCGTTCACAAGCTCCAGCTTCTGATTCGCACGGATAGCCTTCACGTGAGGCTCATAAACACAGCCCTTCTGTTCAATCACCGCCGGTTCCGCCGGTGGATCGAAGGTGCGGTCTCCTAACCCCTCCGAAACGAACACGACCACATTCTGCAACGCTCCCTGAGCGTCGACCAT
This sequence comes from Acidobacteriota bacterium, assembly GCA_046723715.1. Taxonomy (GTDB): domain Bacteria; phylum Acidobacteriota; class Terriglobia; order Terriglobales; family Acidobacteriaceae; genus Sulfotelmatobacter. The sequence continues at coordinate 13,172 of JBKOUZ010000048.1, forward strand.
GACGTCTTGCGACATCACCGGGGTGGGATGCAGTTTCGCGCAGCTGGGGTCGGCGGCCATGTTGATCGGCTTCGGGGCGGGCGCCTTGCCTTGAAGGCGTACCATGCCGCGCACCGTCGCACCTGTTGTAGTGGGCGCCGGTCCTCCAGCCCGAGCTCCATGCGGAGCCGATAAACATAGGCTGGCAGTTAACGCAACAACAGACAACAACCTCTTCGCCTTCATGTTTGACTACCTCATCTTTTTGGGTTATTCACCCGCGATCCCACAGCAATTGCTGGCGCCCCGGGGCGATCATTGATTCGAGCTCTTGCCCGAGAAACCTTGACGATAGCCCCGCATGAAAGAAGCACGATCTTCCGCCGTGGACCAACGGCCAACGGGAGGAAGCATCTGCTGCTTGGCGCCGTGGTTCAACTTGCCAAGAAATAGACCGTCCCGAAAAGCCCCGTCATTCGCCATCTGGACCTCAACTGCCTGACTCTCGCGCATGGTCTTTGCGCGCTCAAAGAACAAACTGCTTGTCCCCGCAAATCCCACTGCCAGCACGCACGCAAGTAGTTTCATCGCTAAACGGCTCTGGTCTGGTCTATCCCTGGGATCCAGTGCGACGATCGCACTATAAAGCGTCGCGCGGAATTGCCTTACTTCTTCGCCGGCCAACATATCAACCTGCAAAACGTGCTCTTTGTGGCGAAACAAAGGAGGAGTTGTAAAAACCTTGCAAAAGAATCCGATTCGGGAATTTCTTGAACGATGAGTTGAATGGGTCGTCCCGCAGATTCTCAATTGGCAACGAGCAAGGCAGCCAGCTCAGGTTTTTTATTGACATATTGTACTAATACTGTAATATAATAATACGCATGGCAAGGAATGGCACCTCCGCCTTCCGGTTCGCGATCGACTTCCACAGCGGAGTCCCCGTTTACCGCCAGTTGATCGACCAGGTACGAGGCGGAATCGCGTCCGGCTCGCTTACCGCGGGCGACCAGTTGCCTACAATCCGGCAATTGGCCGTCGACCTCGAGATCAATCCCAACACGGTGATGCGGGCGTATAGAGAACTCGAGTTGGGGGGCCTGATCGAAACCCACCAAGGCACCGGGACCTTTGTTGCGAACAAGAAGATTGAAAAGAAATCTGCTGAACGAGACCGCCAACTCACGCAGATGGCCGGAGAGTTTGCGTCCCGGGCCGGGGCTGCCGGATTCAGTCTCGAAGACTTAATTGAACGTTTGCGCGACCTGCTGCCGAGCGCACCAAGGAGATAGTCATGTCGAAAATTCAAGTTCAGGGGATGAATGGAGTCGCGTTGCTGCTCTTCGTGGTATGCGTACTCGCTGGAATCGCGGCGGCGCAAGCCACACATCAACAATGGCCGCTGTTTTCCGGGCTACTGGTCGGCTTCTATTTTCTCTTCGCGATCAAAATTGTGCGCCAGTGGGAGAAAGTTGCCGTCCTGCGCCTGGGTCGTTACGTCGGCCTGCGCGGCCCCGGCCTCTGCCACATCGTGCCCATCTTCGAAACGCTAAGCCCGTACGTGGACCAGCGCATCCGGGTGGCCAGCGTCTCGGCGGAATCGACGCTCACCCGGGACACGGTGCCAGTGAACGTCGATGCCATCGTGTTCTGGATGGTCTGGAATGCTGAGAAATGCATCCTCGAAGTTGAGGACTTCGTACAGGCGATCACGCTGAGCGCGCAAACGGGCTTGCGCGAATCGATAGGCCGCCATGAACTCGCACAGATGATTACCGAGCGCGAAACGCTAGGCCGAGAACTGCAACGCATTCTCGATGAGAAGACGAATCCTTGGGGGATCACGGTTCAGTCCGTGGAAATTCGCGATGTGAAAATCCCGCAGGCTCTCGAGGACGCCATGTCGCGCCAAGCGCAAGCCGAACGCGAACGCCAGGCCAGAAATATTCTTGGTCAGGCCGAGACGGAGATTGCGGATAAGTTTGCGCAAGCCGCAGTTACCTACAGGAACGATCCCACCGCACTGCATCTACGCGCCATGAACATGCTGTACGAAGCCATCAAGGAACGCGGTTCGATGGTAATCGTGCCCTCGTCGGTTGTGGAAACCATGGGTCTCGGGGGGAGTTTAGCAACGGCGGCTTTAGCAAAGAGCCCAGGCTAAATCAATTTTGAGCAGGAACACGTTCGCAAGCAAGGATCTAAATATCAGAAGGAGTGAGCTTATGAAGAACTTATTGTCCGTCTGCCTACTCGCAGTCATCGGCTGGACCGGTGCGCCACATGCCTCTTCACAAAACCCGAGTATGCAAAAAGGAGTGAGCGTTCAGATGGCGGTAACCAACAACGCCAGCCCTATGCCCGAGGCGGACAAGCAGGATGCCTGGGTTATAGCGGTTACGGCCACGGGGGAACTGTACTTCGGCACACAGCCAGTAACTCCCGAGCAACTCGTGGAAGAAATGAAAATGCACCCTCGAAACCGGAACGCGAAAATTTACATCAAGGCGGATTCCCGCGCGCCTTATGCAAACGTGAAGAAAGCGCTGGAAGCCGCCAAGTCGGTCTCGTTCGCCGGTGCCGTCCTTCTCACGAAGCAGCCAGAGTCCCCTGCCATGGGAACCATGATTCCGCCGAAAGGTCTGGAAGTCTTGCTCACTGCACCGTCCTCGCAAGCAGTGCCCGTGCGAGTACTGGCTTCCGGGCAAAAACTGCCGGAACTGGAGGTCAACGACCGGGCAGTGTCCGTTGCTGGCCTGCAAAGCGCTCTGAATCAGGCTCTGCAGAACCGAAGCGAGAAAGCTGTGCAGGTCAGCGCGGACTCGCAACTCTCTTTCGCCCAGGTTGTGGCCGTCATCGATGCCATCCGCTCCGTAGGGGCAAAAACCGTTCTACCCGCGTCCGAGATGTAGTGGCAGGGCCTTCATTCGGCTGCAGGATGTATCACCCGGCGCGTCTCGTAGTTTCACGAGATGCGCCGGGCCTACGTTTTGGCCCAACGCCACTCGTTAGGCGCTCCGGCCAGCATCTGGCCGTCACCTAGCTTCGTGATTGCCGTCACAGACACTTTGCGGCATTCCGGATTTCATGGAAAGAGCCATCCAGAGAGTGAATGGCGATTTTCAGGAGGTGCCGCGTATGCCGACCAGAAGAACCTTCCTGCAATCGAGTGCAGCCGTCGCCGCTGCCCTCTCGGGCGCCTCCGCTCTCGACGCACACGCTTCGTCCGTCCTAGGCGACCGATCCGGAACTGAGACGTCCAGTCCGAAACCCGCCGCTACGGTGCAGGTACCGAAGATGAAGTTCTTCGACACCGAGATCAGCCGGATGGTATTAGGCGTGAACCCGTTTTGCGGCTACGCGCACTACAACAACAACTTTTCTGGGGCGATGAAAGACTGGTACACCCCGGAACGTGTTTGCGCCGTAATGCGCGATTGCACCCGGTATGGCATCAACGCCTTTAACTACGTCGCCCTCGAACGCCTGCCGCAGGACTGGCTTCGCTTCGTGGCGGAAGGGGGCAAGATGCACCTGATCATGCAGGTGCTCAGCGATGACGAAGACACCGCCCGACTGGCAAAGACTTTGAAACCTCTGGCCATGTTCCGGCAAGGCGAGGTCACCGATATCGCCTATCGCAACGGCACTATGAATTCGGTCCGCGAGTGGTGCAAGAAGGTCCGCGACATGGGCGTCATCGTGGGCGTCGGCACGCACAAATCTGAGGTGATCGCGCAGGTGGAAGAAGAAGGATGGGACGTCGACTTCTATGCCGGATGCGTCTACAACCGCACACGGACGCGCGAAGAATGGAAGAAGGTGCTCAACGGCGAGATCATGGAGATGGAGAACGAGGTTTACGTTCAGAGTGATCCGCCACGCATGTACAGCGTCATGCGGCAGACCACGAAGCCATGCTTCGCATTCAAGGTGCTGGCCGCGGGGAGAATTGCCGACGGCGGCATTGAGCAGGCATTCCGCACAGCATTCAGCAGCATCAAGCCCACTGATGGCATTTTCGTAGGCATGTTTCCCCGCGCCAAAGATGAAGTGCGGGAGAACGCCGAAATCGTGTCTCGGATTCTGCAGGGGTGAGGCTCAAGACTCCTCTTAGTCGCAATTCCCAGTGCGGGAAGTAGTTTCCACATGAATGGATTCTAGGTGGCAAAGGCGTGAGACCTGACTCCCACGTCATTGTTTTAGCTTCGACGGCCCGCTGAACACGGTGCGGTCAATTCATCTGTTTCGAGACTTCGGCAGCCACTAAGGCCGCGAATGATTATCCGGCAACGCGGCACGGATTCACAGGCTTCCTGAAAATTCTCGTTGGTACGGTCTTCGGAAGGGCACGACACGCGTTTGAAGAACACGACTTTCAGTCGTGCGGTTAATCGCGGCGTGCCATGGCGCTTCAGCCGCTGAGGTTCGCTCGTTGCGGCAGCGATACCTCGCCGGATCCTGTTGTAGTCGTACCAGTCAGACGCGCTCGCGCGTTGAAGCAGTTCTCAGCGGCTCAAGGCGCGATTTTGCTCGACTCTAAGGCGGCACGAGTAAGATTGCCGGCCTTCCCACTAGCCTTGTTTGCGGTGCGTCTTCACTTTGCCGCGAGCATGCCTCTCAGTTCTAGTGCGTTCTTGGCTGCAAATCCTGCCTGGTCGTTATCAAAGTACACGAAAATGTGTTTCAGCTTCTTGCGCCACTCCTTAATCCGCTCAGCCCATCCGCTAAGAGTTTCGGCGCTGTAGTCTCCTTGGTATTTATTTCCCGGTCCGTGTAGCCGCACATAGGTGAAGTCGGCGGTGATTTCGATGGGCGACTGGAATCCCGCAAGTTCGTAGATGCAGAACGCAGCGTTGTGCCGGCGCAGTACGTCGTAGACTTGCGGGATATTCCAGGTCTCATTGCGGAACTCGAAGACATAACGATGCGCCCGGGGGAGTCCGCTGAGAAATTCATCGAGGCGCTCGACATTCACCCTCCAGCTCGGCGGCAGTTGAAACAGGATCGGGCCTAGCCGGCGCTCCAGTTTGTCGATCACCGCCAGGAATTTGTCGACCGCGTTTTGCGGGTCCTTGAGCTTGCGATTGTGCGTGATGTAACGGCTGGCTTTAACGGCGAAACAGAAACTTGGAGGCGTTTGCCGGCACCACAATTCCAAGGCAGTAACCTGCGGTAGCCGGTAGAAGCTGTTGTTGATCTCAACCGTGTCGAAACGTTCGACGTACCACTGGAGCATCTTGGAGGCTGGAAGCTTGTTGGGATAGAACGGCCCCTTCCAATGCTTATAGTGCCATCCGGAAGTGCCGATATGAACTCCTGCCGTACCTTGTTTTTCTACGCAGTTCGCCACTCGCTTCGAACCCTTCCACTGACTTCCGGGTCTTGGATGGAAATTCTTTCATTTGGGATGGCAGCCCTTCTCGCGGAGGTGGAACAACACTTGACTAGTCAGATGACAGTCGTGCGGTGTGGGCATGAGCAAGTGGCAACTACAGCAAGCTAAGGCGCGCTTTAGCGAATTTCTGGATACCGCGCTAAAGAGAGGCCCTCAAATCTTTACCCCCCGTGGCGTAGAAGAGGTTGTTCTCGTTCCGATGGAAGAGTGGCGGCGACTGCAGATGGACGACTATGAGCAAACTTCGCGCATCGCGGGCACTCCATGCGATTAGCTGATCGAAATTGCCACACCTGCGCTGAACCAGCAGCGATGGTTAATCCCTACGCGCAGTCCGCTACTTTAGAGTGACTAGCTTCTCCACCAATTCCGAATAGTCTTTTTTCTCGATGCCGTGGACCTGCTTGTTGTACTCGTCCACTTTCGACGAATAATTCATGGAGCAGAACTTGGGGCCACACATGGAGCAGAATGCTGCTTCCTTGTAGTAGTCGTCGGGGAGCGTCTCGTCATGCATGGAGCGCGCCGTCTCAGGATCGAGCGACAGGGCGAACTGCTTTTCCCAATCAAACTTGTAACGGGCGTAACTGAGGGCATCATCACGGTCACGAGCGCCAGGGCGCTGGCGGGCAATATCAGCGGCGTGCGCGGAAATCTTGTAGGCGATGATGCCGTCCTTCACGTCTTTTTCGTTGGGCAGGCCGAGGTGCTCTTTTGGAGTTACATAGCAAAGCATGGCGGCGCCATACCATCCGATCATTGCGGCGCCGATTGCCGAGGTAATGTGATCGTAGCCGGGCGCAATGTCGGTGACAAGCGGGCCAAGGGTGTAGAACGGGGCCTCGTAACAATATTCGACTTCCTTTTCGACCTGCTCCTTGATCTTGTCCATGGAGACGTGGCCGGGCCCTTCGATCATGACCTGGACGTCTTCCTCCCAGGCTTTCTTAGTCAGCTCGCCGAGAGTTTTGAGTTCCGCGAATTGGGCTTCGTCGCTGGCATCGGCCACGCAACCCGGACGCAGGCCATCGCCGAGCGAGAAGCTCACGTCATATTTTTTGAAGATTTTGACGATGTCGTCGAAGCGATCGTAAAGAAAGTTTTGTTTGTGGTTGTAGGCCATCCACTGCGCCAGGATGGCTCCCCCGCGGCTTACGATTCCGGTGATGCGTTTTGCGACCAGGGGCAAATACTGGATGAGCACTCCTGCGTGAATGGTCATGTAATCCACACCGTGCGCTGCCTGCTCTTCAATGACTTCCAGCATGACGTCGGCGTTAAGGTCCTCGACTCGCTTTACGCGAGCGATGGCTTCGTAGATGGGCACGGTTCCAATGGGAACTGGCGAATGCCGCAGGATGGCTTCGCGGATCTCGTGGATGTTGCCGCCGGTTGAGAGATCCATCACCGTATCCGCACCGTAGTGGACTGCAGTATGGAGCTTCTTCAGTTCCTCATTGATCTCGGACGTTACGGCGGAGTTCCCAATATTTGCATTGATCTTGCAGAGCGAGGCCACACCGATGGCCATGGGTTCGAGTTCCGGATGGTTTATGTTGGCGGGGATGATCATCCGGCCGCGGGCAACTTCGTCGCGTACCAGTTCCGGCGTGAGCTTCTCTTTGTGGGCGATGAACGACATCTCCTCCGTGATCACGCCTTGGCGCGCATAATGCATCTGCGAGAAGTTGCCGTCACCGTTCTGCTGCTTGCGTCGTGAAAGCCAATCTGCACGCGGTTTCGGGACGCTGTATCCGTTGCCATTCGAGCCACTCGTGGAAGTCATGAGAACCCCGCTTTGAAACAATTCCTTAAGTTCCGATTATAAGCGTAAACGATGTGTGTTCAGCGAAGTCGATTGAAAGCAAGAACTCTAGAGATCAAAAGCGCTCTTGCACCCCGCGTAATGGAGTGACGGAAGTGAGATTCCTGCGCACCATCCATTCGGCGACGAGCAAGTTCGGCACCCAGCATACCCACGAAACCGTGATGTACGAGGCGCGAAAAGGCCAATGTAGGGCGAAAAGCATCAAGGGCAACCAGTTGCGCAGTGTGACAGCGGCTAACGTAAGCGCAAAATTGCGGATCACCCATCGACGATGAACATCGATTTCGCCTTTAAGCGCAGATCGGTAAGCCTGCACTGCAGTAGCAAACCAGAGAACGGCCAGTGTGCCGAATCCGAGATGGGTGGCTATACCCTCCATTGAAACCGTCGCCATAACGAATCCTGCAATTGAGCCGAGGGTGACGGACAGCAAGTAGAAACGTCCAATCCAACGGTGGAATTCCAGCGCTTGATTCCGAAGCCCTTCCGAGAACTGCCAGGGACCAGCGAGAAGAGCGCCCATACCGCCGGCAATGTGGAAGCGGAGTGGAACGATATATTTCGCAAAGTGCTCATCACTTGGTTTGCCCAGGAAAAAACGCGTCGCATAACCCACAACCCCGAGAGAAACCACAAGCATGATGAACCACAGCGCATTTCGAAGACGCGATCTGGCATGGGGCTTCGCAGCAACGGTCTGAGACAGAGATGTGATTTGAGGCATTCTTCGCAGTGCCTGACGGTGGATTTGCTACTGACTCCCCATGCTACACCGCTGCGGAGTTTGATGATCTGATGTGACGGGCTTAGAATCGCTGCTTTGCCGTTTTCTTACTGCAGCTCAAGGAGAATGCTAAATGCGTGCGTTCCACCTCGTACTCGTCTTGCTCGTGCTTGTGACCGTCACGTCGTTTTCTCAGTCGGCTCCATCCGGCAAGCCCGGTTCGGGCTTCAGCATCGACAACATCGATAAGAATGTAGATCCCTGTGTCGATTTTTACCAATACGCGTGCGGCACCTGGATCAAGAATTCGGAAATACCCGCAGACCGGGCTTCCTGGCAAAGCTTTTCGGAGTTGAATGAAAGCAACTTGAATGTCGAAAAGCAAATTCTGGAGAAGGCCGCATCGGGCGGACCCGGACGCAATGCCCTCGATCAGAAGATCGGCGATCTGTATGGGTCTTGCATGGACGAGAAAGCGGTGGACGCGAAACGGTTATCGCCGCTCAAACCGGAATTGGATCGTATCGCCAGCGCGAAAGACAAGTCCGCTCTCATTGACGAAATCGCGCACATTCACCTGGTCGGCCCAAATCCGCTGTTCAATTTCTACTCGAACTCGGATTTGCATAATGCTGACCAAGTCATCGCGTATATCGATCAGGGCGGCCTCTCGCTTCCCGATCGTGATTACTACGTCAAAGACGATCCAGATAAAGTTGAGATGCGAAAGCACCTGGCCGAATATGTGACTAGCCTATTCACACTAGCTGGCCAGAGTGCGCAACAGGCCGCGACCTCCGCCGACACCGTCCTGATGGTCGAGACGCTGCTGGCCGCGAATTCGATGGATCGCACCAAGAGGCGGGACCCCAAGAATCGCGATCACAAGATGACCCGCGATGAGGCCATTGCGCTGGCTCCCAACTTCTACTTCAACCGCTATTTTGACGACATTGGGGCGCCAAAGTTCAAGGAACTGAACGTCACCAATCCAGACTTCTTTAGACAGGTGAATGGAGTTCTCGCGGCTCTTCCGCTGGATTCACTGAAGACCTATGTGAGCTGGCACGTGCTGCGTGGGGCATCGCCCTGGCTTTCGCAGCCCTTTGTCGAGGCAAATTTCAAGATGCGGCAAGCCTTGACGGGACAAAAGCAGATTCAGGACCGCTGGAAGCGTTGCGTAAACCTGGTTGATGAATCGCTTGGCGAGGCTCTCGGACAGCGCTACGTGGAGGCGACGTTCGGCCCGGAGGGCAAGCAGCGCATGTTGAAGATGGTCGATGCGCTGGAGAAGTCTCTGAACGAAGATATTCAGGGACTTGAGTGGATGAGTCCCGATACCAAGAAGCAAGCCAATGTGAAACTGCAGGCAATCCGTAACAAGATCGGCTACCCCGATGTGTGGCGCGACTACAGTTCTGTGGCGATCAAACCCAATGACCTGCTCGGTAACGTCGAGCGTGCCACCGAGTTCGAGTCGAAACGGCAGATCGCGAAGATTGATAAACCGCTCGATCGTAACGAGTGGGGCATGACGCCGCCAGAGGTCAATGCCTACTACAGCGGCTCCTACAACGAAATCGTCTTTCCGGCGGGAATTCTACAGCCACCCTTCTTCGATAAGAACATGGACGATGCTGTGAACTTCGGGGGCATTGGCCTGGTGATCGGACACGAACTCACCCACGGATTCGACGATCAAGGCAGAAAATTCGATCCTCAAGGCAACCTGCGCGACTGGTGGACCGAGCAAGATGGAAAAGAGTTTGAGAAACGCGTCAGTTGCATTGCCGATGAATATTCTAATTTTGTTGCGGTCGACAATATGAAGCTGAACGGGCGTCTTACTCTGGGCGAGAATACCGCCGACAATGGCGGCGCACGAGTTGCGCTGGCGGCTTTGGAACATATGATTGCCGAAGACAAAACTGGGAAGGAAGGTCAGAAGATCGATGGCTACACACCCGAACAGCGGTTCTTCCTCGGATTCGGCCGGGTCTGGTGTGAGAAGCAGCGTCCGGAATATCTGCGGATGCAGGTGAGTACAAATCCGCACTCGCCGGGCAAATACCGCGTCAACGGTGTAGTGCAGAATATGCCGGAGTTTCAGAAGGCTTGGGGTTGCAAAGCTGGTCAGCCGATGGTCGCGGAAAACGCCTGCCACGTTTGGTAGAACGGCGGAATGAGTTCCTATGCTCGCTTCGCTCGGGGCGGACGAGGCGTCCGCCCCTACAGAGCGGGCGCTACCTGCCTTCCAAATTGATGTCTCCGACCCCCACATGGGCACGGAGTTCGTACTTGCCGTCGCCATGATACTTGAGAGTTTTGCCTAGCCAGCCGCTGGTTTCGCCATAGCCAGCGCCACTCACATCGCCAATTCCAGCACTGGCATGCACAAAACGGTATCCCGACTGGCCTGTGGCGATGCGAATATCTCCCACGCCCAGACTCAGATCTTTATCGCCCTCTATATTTTCGACGGTAAGATCTCCGACTTTTTCGTGCACGTCAAGATTGGAGTTTTCAGGAACTTCCAATTCGACGTCGAAATTGGTGTTCCCGCCGGAGGGAGCATGAAACTCGATGTTCGCATCCTTGCCGTGAATATCGAACTGAACCGTGGCCTTCTTGACATTCGATTCGCGCTTCGATTTCACCGTATATTCGAGCCTGATCTGGTTCGAATCACCCCGTCTGATGTGTAGATCGCCCACTGTCATGCGCACGTGGATGGATCCGCCGGAGACGAAATCGCGAGCATCATGCCGCGTCTCTTCGTATTTCCAATCGTCGGCTGCAGAAATTGAGGGCGCGACCAGAGGAATCAGAAAGCAACAAACGGCGAGTGTTCTGTAGACAACAGCGGATGCGATGTTTTGGGACATGCGACACCTCTAAGGCAGAAGGAGGCCTGTCCATGGATACGACAACACTCGAGTCCAGGTTCCACGAAAATGCAGCCCTCTCTTACGTAACCGATCACTTTGGCCGGTTGGGACCACTATGCATCGCCCGGCGCTATTCCCGCGAGTGACTCGCCGGTCGTATTAGCGATAGCCATCCAGGGTCTTCGCAGCGCGTTCCAAGGCTGCTGCCAGTACCGCAAGCTGCTGCCGGACTTTCTGACTATCCCCTTTATCCAAAGCCTCGTTCACTCCTGGGATGACGACCGCGGCATAGCCCGTATATTCTCCGGGCGCATAAATCGCATGCCGATACCAGGGACGTCGAGGCAAGCCTTGCGGCACAAGCAATGCCCGTTCAGTGCCCAGCAATGTCTGGTTCAAGCGCGCTAGATCACGGGGTGGATTCTTCTGCTTTGCCAGCATCTTTGACCCAGCAACTTCGAAGTGGCGGGCTGCGGCATTCACCGGTCCAAAGTCGAGCGCCGGTTCGCCAAATTTGTCTCGTGCCCGCTTGTGCGCGGCATCGAGATATGCGTTGATCTCCTTTCCGTATTCTTCGTAGTCGTACGGGATCACGTCCGCATTGGCCATGCGCACGACTTCGAGGCCGAAGACTCGGGCCATCTGCTGTTCGTAAAGAAAATCGGGATCGCCAAACTTTTTGAACCAGGCAAGGTTATCAAAGACGGAGTGATAAACGCCGTACGATCCACTCGAACTCACATCGGCAGACGGTACCCCCAAATGTTGCAAGAACGCGGTGTAGTCGGAGCCGCTCCCCAGATCCCCGACAGGAACATCGCTCCTGCCCTGCGCTGCCGGAATGTGACGAGAGTCCCCGATCGCCTCAGTTGGCGACTGCACTGAAGGGGCGGGCTGTGCACTTTTTTCCCAGTTCTCGTAAACAGTCCCGCCTTTAGGACTAGGCACCGCTTTCGTCACATCGCGAATGAACTGCTTTAGGCATGGAACCGCGGAGGCGCCGAATTTCTGGCCGGAAACAGCCACGTCCATATTGAAATACGCAGGAGCTTTGCGCAGTTGCGCTTCGTTTTGCTCGACCCACTCGGTCGAACCCATCAGGCCCTCTTCCTCCCCGTCCCAACTGCCGAAGACCACGGTGCGTTTCGGCGTCCAGCCGGTCTTCAGCAACTCGCCAATGCCATGCACTGCCTCCAGCATGGCAGCTGTACCGCTGTTTGGATCCACAGCGCCGTAAACCCACGCGTCGCGATGATTCCCTGCTACCACCCATTCATCTGGCAGTTCACTTCCCTTCGCTTTGCCGATCACATCCCACAGTGTGCGGAATTGGTAATCCTGCTTCAGGTGCATCTTCACGCGCGCAGGCCCGGGACCTACGTGATATGTAAATGGCAGCGAACCCTGCCAGTCGCGGGGCGAATCTGGTCCGCTTAGGTGCTGCAGGACGGGCCAGGCATCGCGATATGAAAGGGGAGTGACAGGAATTTTCGGGATCTGCGCCGAGGCTTGGGGAGCAATGCGCTCGGACGGCGCAAGCGAAGGAGTGGACGCAATGCCGGGAGTGGTTGGATCCCCCGGAAATTCAAACATGTAACCGATGGAACCGCGCTGTACACCAGTATCCGGGCGCCAAGGACCTTCCGGATATTTGTCTCCCCTCCGCCAGCCGTCATCAGCGGGATCCGAGTAGATAATCATTCCCGCCGCTCCGCGCTCCTGGGCTATGAAGGCTTTCACCCCCCGGAAGTTCTGCCCATAGCGCACGACAACGATTTTTCCGCGGACGTCGATTTTCAGCTTTTCAAGTTTGTCGAAATCGTCGGGGGTTCCATAATTTGCGTACACCACGTCGGCTTCGAGGTCGCCGGAGGGCGACATGCCATTGAATGGCATGACGACGCGAGGATCATCCTGAAACGGGTCTGTGTCGGCGTGTTCGCGCGTGGGGCCGTGCATTTCGACCCCGGCTGGAGCGGTGAGATCCACGCTGATCTCGGAAGGGTAGTTGATCCAGACCTCGTATTCGACGATTTCAGTCTCCAGGCCGGCTTCCCGGAATTTCTTCGCTACGTAATCGGCAGTCGCTTTATCTTCCGGCGTTCCGGCCATATGGGGCTCTTTGGTCAGAGTTCGAAGATGCTCTTCGGCCAGGTTGGCGTCGGGAACCGCGAGGAAGAGGGATTCAAGGGCAGATTCGGCTGCCCCATCCCGAAAGCCGAATAAGGAAGATTTTGCATCGGCGGGCGACGAACGTCCCTGCGCGTTTTTGGAAGTACCGGAAAATAGAACGGCGAACGAAAGCAGAGCGAGGGAAAGGACTCTCATCGGGCTCCTGGACCGAAAGCTAGTAAGGGTAGCACAGCCCGCGTCGCGCGAACGGAGTGACTCGCTAGGGCCGGATCTGTCCTGTTCCCAGAATCTCGTACTTGCAGGATGTCAGTTCCGCGAGCGCGAACGGGCCGCGGCAATGCAACTTTTGCGTGCTGATGCCCATCTCGGCGCCAAAGCCGAACTCCGCGCCATCCGTGAAGCGAGTGGAGGCATTCCAATAGACGGCGGCGGAATCGACTCCCCGCAGGAACTTTCGAGCGTTCGTCTCGTCGCTGGTGATAATGGCATCGGAATGCTTGGTGGAGTACTGGTTGATGTGCGTAATGGCTTCATCAACATCGGCAACAACTGCGATCGCGATGCAGAGGCGCAGATACTCTTCATACCATTCCCGCTCACTTGCGACCGACATCGAGGGATCAGTAACGAGAGCGCGTGCT
>JBKOUZ010000229.1:0-6120 GCA_046723715.1 Acidobacteriota bacterium
AGATCTACGTCCCAGGCAAGATGCTCAATCTTGTGGTCAAGTAGAAACCCTGGTAGAGACGTAGCTGCTACGTGTGTTAGGCAATACATGTGCGCGAAACGGGCCATTCTCCGGCCGTTGCTTGACGCGGTACGAATCAATCTTCATCTCACAATGGTGAAGGAAGCAGGCCTTGAGGAGAATTCCTCACGCTCGCTTCGCGAGCGAGGCGGACGAGGCTTTCGCCTCTGTAAGAGGTCGATGCAGGAGCCGCATTGGTGAGGATTGCGTTATCCTAAATCGATGTCGCGAATCTCGCCAACGGTGGAGGGTTTCCGTGCTGTATACCGGCGTCCATCGCTCACGTTTGCAGAAATCACCTGGCGATGGGTTGTGGGGGCCACGGGAACCGCACTGTTCTTCTTTGGGCTGTTCGAATATCTCAAGACTCTGCCCGTAACCCGGGGCGAGATGCTCTTCCTACGAACTCGCCAGCCTTATCTCGTCGTGCAGGCAATCGCGCACATTCTGCGCGGGGGGCTCAGCGGTGCGGTCGTATCCGTCATGGTGGCAGCGCTCCTGATCATATTGGTGTGGATGATTGCCGGATCTCTCGGGCGAATTACGACAGTTCGCGCGCTGCTTGAATATTTCCGGGAGCGCTTGTCGGCTAATGCGCACCCTGAAACTACTGTTCGCAATGAAGGCCCCGGACGTTCAGCATCGGGCAGGGAATCGAATTCGTTGCACTCGCTCATCAGCCTTCACTTTTTCCGTGCAGGCATTGCCTTGGCCGCCGTGTTCGGGTTGATGGGCGCAAGCATCCTGGCGAGCTTTATCTCGCCAGATGCCAATCCGCGTCCTGGCTTGGCGTTCCTATGCTTCCTGCCCCTCGCGGGACTTGTATGCTTTTTCTGGTGGGCGCTGAATTGGCTGTTGTCCCTCGCTTCAGTGTTCGCCGTACGCGATCACGAGGACGCACTTGGAGCCATTTCTGCGACGGTAGCGCTGCTGCGCGAACGCACCGGGCCAGTTTTGGCAGTGAGCAGTTGGGTAGGGTTGGCGCACCTTGTAGTGTTCGTAGGCGCGACTACCGCCGTCTCCGTGCCTATGGGATTGATGCCGCTTGTGCCCTGGCGCCTTGCCGCCCTGGCCATGATCGTGGTTACGCTTGCTTACTTCGCATTAGCTGACTGGCTTTACATGGCACGCCTTGCCGGATTTGTCTGCATTGCCGAGATGCCGGATGAGATGTTCGCTTCCTCGACACCAGTTCTGCCAGTCGCGCCTCCCCTGCAAACCAGCATCGATCGCAACGAACTGATCCTGAGCGATGTTCCTCGTCCTGCAATGGGAAGTGTCTCTGTCTGATGTATTTCGAGTCTTGGTGACGCTGGCACTCTGCGCGGTCTGATGATCTTTACACGCTCTCCCCTAATCTGAGAAACTCATTCGTGGAAACCCCATCCCCGCACAATCCATTGCAACAACAATCCATCGTCATTCTGGACTTTGGCGCTCAATACACACAGCTGATTGCGCGCCGCATCCGTGAGCAAAACGTTTTCTCGGTTGTCTTGCCGTGCACGGCGAAGCTCACCGAGATCAAGAGCTACTCTCCGATGGGAATCGTGCTCTCGGGAGCGCCTTGGTCGGTCTACGACAAAGATGCGCCTCCGGCCGATGCCCGGGTGTTCGAGCTAGGTGTGCCCGTGCTCGGGATTTGCTACGGCTTGCAGTTTATGGTGCACACGCTTGGGGGGAAAGTGAGGCCTGCCGAGAAACGGGAATACGGCCACGCCGAAGTGGATGTGATCTCGGCCTCGGTTTTATTTCAGGGCATGGCCAAGAAGCTGGCGGTCTGGATGTCGCATGGGGACGAAGCTCTGGAACTGCCGCCAGGTTTTGAGCTGATGGCAAGGACGCATTACGCGGTTGCGGGAATTCAGAACGTAGCCAAGAAATGGTACGCAGTCCAGTTCCATCCGGAGGTTCACCATACCCCGCAAGGCACGCAGATCCTGAGGAACTTCGTATTCGAAATCTGCGGCGCGAAACCTACGTGGACGGCGCAACGCTTTATCGATTCCACCGTGGCACAAATCAAAGAACAGGTCGGCGCCGGACGAGCCATCTGCGCGCTCTCTGGCGGCGTGGATTCCTCGGTCGCCGCTGTGCTGGTGGATCGCGCCATGCGCGATGCCAAAGGGAAGTCGAGGTTGACCTCCGTCTTTGTAAACAATGGCGTGCTTCGGAAGAATGAGTTTGAGAAGGTCCAGAAGACACTACGGGACAAGCTCGGTCTTCACCTGGATGCGGTAGATGCAGCCGACCGCTTTCTCGAAAAACTCAAGGGCGTGAGCGATCCGGAGAAGAAGCGCAAGGTTATCGGCAACGAATTCATCAAGGTCTTCGAAAGGGAAGCCCTTCGAATTGAGAAGAATGAGGGCAAGGTGAAATGGCTGGTGCAGGGAACCCTGTACCCCGACATGATCGAGTCACGCTCGGTCCGCGGCCCTTCGCAAGTGATCAAGTCCCATCACAACGTAGGCGGCCTCCCTGAAAAGATGAAACTCAAGCTCATCGAGCCGCTCAAAGACCTGTTCAAAGATGAAGTCCGCAAGATCGGCCGTGACCTTGGCATGCCTGAAGAAATCCTGCAACGACAACCATTTCCCGGTCCTGGCCTTGCTGTGCGGGTGCTGGGGGAAGTCACGCCCGAGCGCCTCAAGTTGCTGCGTGAGTGCGACGATATCGTGGTTACCGAAGTCAAAGAGGCCGGACTTTACAAAAAGATCTGGCAGTCGTTTGCGGTCCTGCTGCCGGTAATGTCAGTGGGTGTAATGGGCGACATGCGGACCTATGCGTACACCTGTGCCATCCGGGCCGTGAGTTCCGAAGACGGGATGACCGCCGATTGGGTCCCCCTGCCGCATGAAGTTCTGAAGATCATTTCCACGCGGATCGTAAATGAGGTGAAGGGTGTCAACCGTGTAGTCTACGACATCACCTCCAAGCCCCCGGGCACGATTGAGTGGGAATAGGGGAAGCTTCGCGGTGCAGATGATGGGGCAATATTCATTGCCGTCCAAGTGATCGTGGCCGCAGGAGTCCTAATGTACTAATCGCGGCAGGCCATCAACTTTCGTCCGCTGTGACACCAGATGCTCTCCGGATTGACCTCTGGGCTTTTCTGTTAGATAGTGTGATTAATGGACGTTGAACGCATCATCAACGACATCGAGCAGCTACAGGAAATGTTCGAAGCGCCGGACATAAGGCCACTCAGCCAAAGCGATATTTCCGCTGCGAACCGGAGGCACGACGAAAGGCTCGCAAGTAGCCCGTGGTTTAAGATTTGGCAGCGATATGGAGTTTGCTGCCGAGTCGAGTCTCCGGCGATGAGGCTGGAAGATCAGTCTTGACCGCATGATCCCAGAAGTGGATCGAGGCTGGCTGCTGACCATAGCTCGACGGTAACTACACTAAGGTTACGCTGATTTCTCCCCAGAACATCCTTATTATCCACTGCAGCAAACTAAGTGCCTGAGTTGAGATGAAAACGTTGCGCTATATCTTCGCATGTGTTCTGTTCTCGTGGGCTTGCGCTTATGGGCAGATGACTGTGATCAGTACTGCGCCAAAGGATCCTGAGATCAAGCCAGAACAGCGAACTGCGAAGATCATCCACTACGAGAAAATGCGGTTCACGGCGCGCACAGCCATTCGCGTCCTGGCCATGGCTTTGCAAAATACCGATGGCCCGCAGAAAACGAAGTTGAACGAAGCCATCGACAACGAAGCAGATATCGTCGATTGGGCCAACTGGTGCATCCTGGCCATTCGTGACAATACCGCGGACGCCAAGACCTGTGTCTTCGCGCCTGAGGTCAAGTAATCAAGGCGAGCTGGCCGACGTTCCTCTTCTACAGCATTCCTGGCTTGCAGCGGTCCTGTCGAATGTGGCCCCTACCATCGCCATTCAGCCTTATATAGCTTCGAGAACCGATTTGTTTTTGTCGGCCAGGCGCTCCCTGGAGACGGTTTGGCGCGACTTGATCCATTCTGGTGCTACTTGTCTTTCTTCGTCGGGGCGGTTCATGACAAATGCCGCCACCACTCGGTTGTCCCTCAGCCACCAAACACTAAAGCTGGACGTATTTGAATCCCCGCGAACCACGGTTTCGTTCGCGCCCTCTGGGTCGCCCCACAATTCATAAGAGAGATCGAAGACATCCGAAAAGAAGTAGGGAACATGAACAAAGGGTTCCTTTTCACCCAAAACAACTCTCGCCCAATGCTGACCTTGAGAAACAGCATTATCCCAATGCTCTACACGCCGCCGCTTCCCGAAAATCTTGTCTGGATAATTTGCGACGTCGCCAGCCGCGTAAATACCCGGCGGATTGGCTTCCAAAAATTCGTTTACCACGATGCCGTTCTCCACGGTGACTGCAGTCTTCTCCACGGGTTTCGTAACCGGGACCGCACCTATGCCAACCACAACAACGTCGCACGAAATCGTGTTGCCATCCCCGAAGAGCACAGCCTGTACTGTCTCTCTTCCTTCGAATGAAGCTACCCGCGCCTGTTTCACGATGCGCACTCCGCGAGCGGTGTAATACTGTTCAAAAAAAGCTGACATCCGCGGCGTGAAGACACGGCTCCAGACTCGATCTTCGCGAATGATCAGCGTTGCGTGAATGCCCTTTTGGGCCAGCGACGATGCGACCTCCATGCCGATGAATCCACCGCCTAGGATGATCGCCTCTTTGGCGGTTGCACTTTGGGATCGGATCGTTTCGGAATCCTTCAGCGACCGCAGATAGAACACGTTCCTGAGGTCACCTCCGGGCACATCGAGCTTTCTTGCTTGGGCCCCCGTAGCCAGCAGCAAGTGCTGGTACTCAAATTCCTCGCCGGAGTCGCTGCGCAACAACTTCTTGTTCGGATCGATGCGCTCGATGACAGTACTGAGTCGCACCTCGATCCCGTGTTCCCTGTACCAATCCGCGCTGTTGATAAGAATGCTCGTCTCATCATCTTTGCCCGCGAGAAAACCCTTTGAGAGAGGGGGACGCTCATACGGCAGGGTAGTATCAGCCGAAATGATCGACAGTTCTCCGGGCTTCAAGCCACGACTGGCCAATTCTTTGGCTGCGTAACCCGCAACCATGCCGCCACCCAAAATGATGTATTCCAGTTTTCGCACGGTTCCCTTTCTGGTTACACTGCTTCACTACTACTAATGGAGTAAGGCCACTTCACGGAGTGTACCTCCGTGGTCCGCAAAGAACTTCTGAATTCCTCTGGTCGTCAGTCTGCCCGACCGTTTCGTATTCACTCTTCTTGTGCGACGTGCTTGTATTCTCCACTTAGGTGGCGCTAGTGAGTACTTCCTGCGTTAGATATCTTTTTGATTGAGTGCAGAATGGTATTTCCGGTTACAAATAAGTTTTGCGACCTGGTCCTTGTGGACTTGCTCCGGCTGCTACAAGTTGGCACACACTCACAAACGGATGGCTCGGTTTGAGACGCGCGGCGGCGCATGCGGACGATCGGCCGTCCTTCAGGCAGAGCAGTGCAGTGTGGAACTTGTTCAGAAACTGCTCGGGCACTCCAACCTGAGCGCGGGCGCGGTGCGCATTTACATACGCACCTGGTACGAGGACGGCGCTGCGAAAAGATCGAGTGACGCGGCTCGGCTCGCAATCGCTATCTGCGAACTTGCCGCAAGGAACTGCGCATGAGGGATGTCACGCTGTCCTCGCACTTCCGACCAATAGTGAGTCTACCTATTTAATATCCTCGCGGATCACAGTCACGGGCCCAAGCAAGCCTGAGGGCAGCAGAGGCGAGTTCGCCCTATAGGGCTTTACATCGGCAAAGGTGATCTTTGTGGCTCCGGGCTGCTCGTCACCGATCATTCGATTCACCCACGCATTCACAACTTTGACGGTTATCTGATTGGCACCAGGTTTGATTGCTGACGTCACCTCCACTCGATAAGGCGTATGCCATGATTGTCCCAGTTCCTTACCGTTTACCCTTACGACCGCAATGTTCTTTACGTCGCCGAGGTCGATCCATAAGCGCGATCCCTTCCTGAACCATTCGGCAGACGCCTGCACTGTCTTGGTA
>JBKOUZ010000131.1:0-8200 GCA_046723715.1 Acidobacteriota bacterium
AGCCACCTCTACAGGACGAATCACGCTATCGGAGATGAAGTTGATCGTGACCTGCAACGGGCAGCGGGAAGAAAGGGTATTGGACTCGGCAGAGGAGTGGAGTTCGACTTTGCGGGAACAGTTTGGGATCACGTTCTAAAACTTTTGAGAACGCCGGAAACCCCTGCGACTAAACAGCCTGGACACGGCTCGATGTTGTCTCCGCCCGCAGGGCGATTCTGTTACCGTACTACAGGCCACGGGCCGGAATGGGCCCGTGTAAATACAAATGCATCGACAAGTGATTGCACTTTTTTTGACCGTCTCGGCACTGAGTCTGGCTTTTCGTCCGGCGAGATCGAAGACAGTGAGCGGGGTAGAGCGCGAGGAATCGTTTACGCGCGCCGGATCTGATGGGAGCGTTACGGCTGAGCATGCCGCGTGGAGGGACTACGCGGGGGCTGCGGACGCAGCTCAGTACTCCGCGCTCGATCAGATCAACCGATCCAATGTCAGCCAGCTACGGGTTGCATGGACTTATCCAACGGGCGATGGCAGCAAGTACCTGTTTAATCCTGTCGTGGTCGACAGAACGATGTATGTTCTGGCGCGCAATAACTCCATCGTGGCGCTGGATGCCGCAACGGGACTCCAATTGTGGGTTCATGCTGGTGGGACGAAAGCTCATCTGATCACAAATCGTGGCATTAATTATTGGGAGAGTTCCGACCACTCCGAGCGTCGTTTGCTATTCGCCGTCGACAACTTTCTGCAAGCGATTGATGCTCGCACCGGAGAATCCATCACTACGTTTGGTGTGAATGGCCGTGTGGATTTGCGCGATGGTCTCGGACGCGATCCCAGGAGTCTGACGCTGGTTCAATCGACGACACCGGGTCGGGTGTTCGAAGACCTCCTGATCCTGGGATCTGCCACAAATGAAGAATACGAGTCTGGTCCGGGAGACATTCGCGCGTTCAATGTTCGGACCGGCCGGCTGGTCTGGACGTTTCACACTGTGCCGCATCCCGGCGAACTCGGCTATGACACTTGGCCGAAAGATGCGTGGAAGACCGGCGGCGGAGCCAATGCATGGAGCGGGCTGTCTTTAGACGTCAAACGGGGCATCGTTTTCGTTCCTACTGCAAGCCCGAAATACAACTTCTATGGCGCTAACCGAACAGGCGCGAATTTATTCGGTGATTGTCTGCTTGCTCTGAATGCCCGAACTGGAAAATTGATCTGGTATTTCCAGATGGTGCACCATGACATTTGGGACTATGACAACGGAACGGCTCCGATGCTTTTGACCGTCCACCACGACGGCAAGATCGTTGACGTAGTCGCGCAGGTTGGAAAGGAAGGTTTCGTCTGGGTATTCAATCGCGAAACCGGCGAACCGCTGTGGCCCATCGAAGAGCGAGCCGTCCCCCCATCAGACATGCCGGGAGAGGTGACGTGGCCCACGCAGCCATTTCCGCTGAAGCCACCTCCCTTTGCCCGTCAGAGCTTCACCAGCAAAGACCTGAGCCCGTTTTTGGATTCCGAGGAACGCCGTCAGATTACCAAAACGCTGGAAGGAGCGCGGAATCAGGGTCTTTTCACGCCGCCCAGTGTAACCAACACCGTCGAAATGCCCGGAAATAATGGCGGTGCGAATTTTGAGGGTGCAGCCGTCGACCCGGGACATGGGAAGTTGTTTGTTGTGTCGAAAGATCTGCCTGCGATGCTTAAATTGGAATTGAATTCGCAAAACGATGCTGCCGATGGGAGCTTGTCGAAAGCCCGTTCTCCCGAAGAACGGGGCCGAAACGTTTATCAATCAAAGTGCAAATTGTGTCACGGGGCCGAGTTGGCAGGGCAGCCTCCGGCAGTGCCGTCTCTCATTAACGTAGGTTCGAGACTAGGCGCAGATGAGGTGCGAGCGATTGTTACACACGGACGTGGCCAGATGCCGGCAATCTCAACTCTGTCGGATGCGGCGTTGGATTCGCTGGTCGCGTATGTGTTGCATCCAGAGCGCGCACCGGCATTTGTTGCCGGAGAATCCACGGGGCAGGCCGACGGTGGAACCTCGTCGGCAGTTCCGCCAGAAAAGCTTCGCTATCGAAGCAGCTTCGGTTTCATGTTTGCGAGTAGCGGATTGCCGGTGATCGCTCCGCCCTGGACCACGCTTACCGCATACGACCTCAACAACGGCACAATCGAATGGCAGGTGCCTTTGGGAGAAGTTCCTGAGTTGGCGGCGAAAGGATTCAAGGACACCGGTTCGCATTTTCCCAAAGTCGGTCCCGTCCTCACGGCGGGCGGTTTGATTTTCACCGGCACGCGCGACCGTAAGGTTAGAGCTCTCGATTCGTCCACGGGTAAAGTCTTATGGGAGGCGGAACTGCAAGCTGGGCTGGAGGGTATGCCGGCGGTTTATCAAATCGACGGACGTGAATATGTCGTATTCTGCGCTGCTGCGCAGGCGACCACCTATACGCACGATGTCGCAGGCCATCCCGCGCTGCAAACGCCTATACCCGGGGCGTATGTCGCCTTTGCATTGCCCGCCAGCGTTCGAAGCAGTCCGACACGCTGAAACTGCATACGCTAAAATTGAACGCAGGCCACGGCGGCAATCAACTCCACAGCCGGTCCCAGGATCGCTCTTTGTCCCACTCTGTAGTGGGTTCGAAGTACCCAGTACCGGGTGCGAGGTGTTGGCGAACCACATCTTCGTTCAAAGTCACTCCCAGGCCAGGCCGGTCCGGTACTTCGATCCATCCATGATTTACGAGCGGAGTCTTGGTGTACTCCTGAACGAGCGAGCCCCACCAGGGCACGTCGAGCGAGTGATTCTCCAGCGCCAGAAAGTTTTGGGTCGCGGCAGCGCAGTGCACATTCGCCATGCAACTGACGGGAGTGCCGGCGAAATGCATGGCCATGGGGACGCCATAGTCTTCCGCCATATCGCCGATCTTATGCGTCTCCAGAATGCCTCCGGAGGTCGCCAGGTCCGGCTGAATCTTGCTCACCGCGTGTTTCTCGCAGAGCACCTTGAAAGGCTCCTTCAGATATATGTCTTCGCCAGTCAAAATCGGCGTTGGGCTTTGATCCGAAATCTGTTTCAGCAGGTCGGTGTAGGTCCAGGGAATCACGTCTTCCAGCCAAGAGAGGTTGTACTTCTCGTAGGCCTTTCCCAGTCGAATGATCGACTTCACACCCAGATGCCCAAGGTGGTCCATCGATAAAGGAACCTCCATACCTACCGCGTCGCGGACGGCCGCTACATACTGCTCCAGCATGGCAATGCCCTTGTCGGTGACTTCGTTGGCGATAAATGGATGCTCGAACTGATTCTGCTCCCACGGGCTCAGGTCCGAAGGCGACGTCAGCGTGCCTGGCGTATCGGACACCATTTCAACCCCAAGGTCCATCTTGAGCCAGGTGACACCCATTCCTTCTTTCCGTTCTTTCATGCGTTGCGCGTAAACTTTCGGGTCCTTGGATTCGGTGGTATCCGCATAGATGCGAATCTTGTCGCGGAACTTGCCGCCACCCACCATTGCATAAACGGGAGTGTTGTAAACCTTACCAGCGATATCCCACAACGCCATTTCGATGGCACATACACCACCTCCCTGGCGCGCATGTCCGCCGAACTGCTTGATCTTTCGGAATATCCTGTCGAGTTGGAGGGGGTTCTCACCGATAATGCGGCTTTTCAGAAAGAGCGCGTACGTCGCACTGGCGCCGTCCCGGACTTCCCCCAGGCCATACACTCCCTGATTGGTGTCCAGTCGAATGATGGGACATGGGCTCGGACCGGGCTTCACCACAGTTGCCACTCGCATGTCTGTGATCTTCAGAGTCGAAGGCGCCGAATTCGTGTTCACTGTCCTGGGATAAGCGGCCAGCGGTTCCTCGAGGAGCAATCCGCCTGCTAAGGCAAGGGCCGAACTTTTGATCACATCGCGACGGCTAAACTGATGTTTGCTCATGGTGATCCCACCTTTGAAGAATGCAAATTGAATCCAGATCGGCCGCTCCGCTCCCGCCAACTTCGGCAGTTGTGGCACCGTCTTCACCTGTCGGACAGCGCGACTGAATTACCGTTCTCACAATTCAAGATGAGGATTGTAAGCTGCCTGCCGAAGGTTTGCGATTGACAAATAGGTTGCTATTTGAGAGCTTTCGGGACATCTTTCCCGTGGGAGGCTCTTCTCAGGATGACTCTTCGCAGCCGTGTCTCCAATTTTGTATCTGTAAGCTCAGCGTTGCTGATATCGCTCGTTGTAATCCCGGCCAGCTCTGCCCAGCTGAATCAATTCTCAAAACAGCAGCTTACCGATTACACCGCCAAAAGTCCTTTCGAGCGATTGCCCGATGGACGTCCGAAAGTTCCGGATCGGCTGATGGAGCGCGCTCGCGGGCTGTCTTCTGAAGAAATCTGGTCAGTGTTGCAGGAGAAAGGCTACAACAACCAGTATGCCGACGGGTTCCAGATTCTTCATCCCGGAACGCCAATGGTGGGACGCGCTTTCACGGTGCAGTTCATGCCGCTGCGGGCTGACGTGAACGATGTCGCTACCGAGAAGGCGAAAGCGCACGGACTTCCGAGCCTCATGAACCAGACCGCAATCGACATGCTGCAGCCCGGAGACGTATTAGTCGTCGACCTGTTCGGCAAGAAAGTGAATGGCACAATGGTCGGCGACAATCTCTTCTTCTACGTCAACCAGGCGACGCATGGTGGAGGCCTGGTGGTGGATGGCAGCGTGCGTGATTTGAATGGCATCTTCGAGATTGCGATGCCTGCCTATTTTCGCGCGGTCGATCCTACGCCGATTGGCAACGTCATGTTGACGGGAATCAATGTGCCGGTGCGCATCGGGGATACCACCGTCATGCCAGGCGATCTGGTCGTTGGCGACCGTGAGGGTATCTACTTCATTCCGCCGCAATTTGTCGAGGAAGTTCTCGATAAGGCCGACGAAATCCACGTTCACGACGAGTGGACGAAGAAGAAGTTTGCCGAGGGGAAATTCAAATCCAGCGAGATCTACGGGTCGCCGACTGACCCGAATCTGAAGCGCGAATATGAGGAATTCCGCAAGAGAAGGCTAGAGGAGATTCGTCGGGAGCACGCCGCGAAGGAGCAGAAATAATCATGGGAAATTATTGGTCGAAGGAGATTACCCGGCGCGGATTTATCACCAGGGTGGGCAAGGGAGTTATGGCAGCCAATCTGGCAGGCACGCTGCTGAAAAATGCGGACGCCCAACTCAAAGTGCCGGGTCCGCCTGGGAAGAAACTCGGGTGGGCCATCGTCGGCCTGGGCAGTCTCGCCATTAACGAGATCTTGCCGGCATTTGCGAAATGCGAAAAATCGAAGGTCATTGCCTTCGTCAGCGGCCACGCCGACAAAGCCAACAAACTGGCGCAGCGTTATGGGGTCAGTTCCAAGAACATCTACAACTACGAGAACTACGATTCGCTCAAGGACAACCCGGAAATCGACATTGTCTATGTCGTTTTGCCCAACGGTATGCACGCCGAGTACACGGTCCGCGCTTTGCAAGCCGGAAAGCATGTTCTGACAGAAAAGCCCATGGCGAACACGCCTGACGAATGCCGGCACATGATCGATGCGGCTCGAAAAGCGGATCGCAAGTTGATGGTGGCATATCGCTGCCGCCACGAACCTCACAACCAGGAAGCGATTCGCATTGCGCATTCCAAAGAGCTTGGCCCCACCCAGATGATCCTGGCGGATGCGGGCTTTCCTATTGGCGATCCCGGTCAATGGCGGCTGAAGAAGAAAATGGCGGGTGGTGGATCTCTGATGGATATCGGAATCTACGCGCTGAACGCGTGCCGCTACCTGACTGGTGAGGAACCGACGCAAGTGAATGCAATGATCTACAGCACGCCGGGCGACGCGCGATTTAAGGAAGTTGAAGAACATGTAAGCTTCCAGTTGCGATTTCCCAGCGGAGTCCTGGCGAATTGCACTTCCAGCTACGGCTACTTCCATCAGAGCCACTATCGCGTTCTTGGAACCGAGGCTCGTCTCTGCCTGGACCCGGCCACGTGGTACAGCGGCTTGCGCCTATGGATCGAACGCGGCAATGTCATCGAGCAACGCGACCTTCCAGAAATCGACCATTTCGCCGCTGAGATGGATCATATGTCCGATTGTGTGCAGGCAAACCGACAGCCGCTCACGCCGGGAGAAGAGGGTCTGCGCGATCTGACGATCATCCAGGCGATCTATGAGGCAGCACGAAGTCAGAAGACCGTGATGTTGTAGAAGCAACGTTCTGAAGCCTGCCCGGCTCCGAAGTCGCCGCTACCGGGAAGAGTTCTCCTCCGTCTGCGACTGCAATCAAACGCGAACACTCGCTTCAACTGCGAATGGAGTCAGGTGGGGACGCATTCTCAACCTTTACGATGCCGGAATCCCTCCACAGGATTTGGGCATCCAGATTGAGAATGAAGCAGCCATGCGATGAGGCGGTGATGCGGGTCGGAACTCCTGAGAAAACATGCGCCGCCAACTCCCGGCCGTGGGTGCTTGCCGCTACGATCCTGGGTTCAAGCATGGCGTTTATCGACAGTACAGTCGTGAACGTCGCGTTGCCCGCCCTTCAATCCAATCTCCACGCTACCGTGGTTGATGTCCAATGGGTGGTCGAGTCGTATGGATTATTTCTGTCTTCTCTAATCCTGGTGGGCGGTGCGCTGGGCGATTCACTTGGACGCCGAGCGATGTTTCTGCTGGGTGTCGGAGTCTTCGCCCTCGCCTCTGCTGGGTGTGGCTTGTCGTCCAGCATCACAGCTTTGATAGCTTGGCGCTGCATCCAGGGGATTGCCGCCGCCTTCCTCGTGCCCGGCAGCCTGGCAATCATCAGTGCATCGTTTGATGAAAGGTCCCGCGGAAAAGCGATTGGCACCTGGTCGGGATTTACAGCCATCACCAGCGCACTTGGCCCGGTTCTCGGAGGATGGTTGATCGAGCACGCTTCCTGGCACTGGGTGTTCTGGATTAACGTGCCCATGGCCGCTCTGGTGATTGCGATTTCTCTGTGGCACGTGCCCGAGTCTCGCAGTTCCCAGGCGAGAAGCGCTGATTGGCTGGGAGCGACCATGGCAACCATTGGCCTGGCGGCATTGGTGTATGGTTTCCTGGAATCCACGAGCCTGGGTTGGAGTCGACCTCGCGTACTGGCAAGTTTGTTAGCTGGCTGCGTTTGCCTGGTGCTTTTTCCGATCGTGGAGAAGCGCGTAAGTGCCCCGATGGTTCCTCTAGGGCTATTTCGCTCTTCGAGTTTCAGCGGCGCGAATCTGTTGACGCTCTTACTGTATGCGGCGCTTGGCATTTTCTTCTTCCTGTTTCCCCTTAACCTGATTCAAGTGCATGGCTACTCTGCAACGGCAACCGGCGCGGCGGCGCTGCCCATGATTGTGCTCATGTTCCTTCTTTCGCGGTGGTCGGGCGGACTGGTCGGACGTTACGGGCCGAAAAGGCCTCTCATCGCAGGTCCCCTCATTGCGGCCGCTGGTTTTCTTTTTTTCGCCGCGTCCTCTTCGAATGCCAATTACTGGACGAACCTGTTTCCTGCTTTTGTGGTTCTGGGGCTGGGGATGGCCGTAAGCGTAGCCCCGTTGACAACCGTCGTGATGAGCTCAGTCGAAGCGGATCGAGCTGGAACGGCCTCAGGAATCAATAACGCCGTCGCTCGAGTCGCGGGCGTCTTGGCGATAGCGGTTCTAGGAATCATCATGGTGGGGAGCTTTGCGCACTCATTGCGAAAGTCTCTCGCTACTCAGGCTCTGAACCCGAGTGTGGTGGATGAGCTTGAGGCGAATGTCACGAAGCTTGGCAGCCTTGATGCACCACCCGATCAAGATCCGCAAACGACGGAGAAGATTCGAGCCGCGATTAGCCGATCGTTCGTCTTTGGATTTCGAAGAATCATGTTCATTTGTGCCGCCCTCGCGATGGCGAGCGCGGTAGTTGCCTCCCGAATGATTCCGTCTCAAGCTGATGCACTTGCACCGGCCTTTGATGAATTTACAGCTGCGAACGAGAACTCGAGTTGAAAACTGTGATCGATAGCCTTCCCGAATCGCCGTGAAATTTCCCTCACGCAAATTCTTCGTCTCGCAAGCCTCTGCTGTGTGAGTTGAGTACGCACTCGGCATGCGATCATCACCTGGCGGTGTTGGTGAT
>JBKOUZ010000052.1:0-5481 GCA_046723715.1 Acidobacteriota bacterium
GTAGGCGATAAGACGGGGAACTCCGACCTGCCATGGGCTGGGAAAAGCGAGACGAGCTCTTGACGGTCACTTGCAGGCCGTCGAAATGTCGACCGCAACGTTCATTGCGGTCACACCAATTCCGCACGATGCTGTCTGCGTAGCTGGCTCGACGAGGCTGTCGCGCAAAGGAGTTGGTGCATCATCTACATGCGCAGGATTGCCGCGCGGTGGTGAGAGGTGAATCCTTCGACGATTGGTCCGCCCTGCGCGCCGATCCGCGCTTCCCGGCCTTGCTTCGCAGAGTCGGCCTGCCCCAGGAGCTTCTCCGGTGCGGCGGTTAAGGTTTCCGCTTGAAACCTGCAATCTTTCTGCCCCATTACCTTCGTCATGTACTCCCGAGTTCTTTTCTACCTTCCACAGCGTCTCATGTAGCAGAGTCTCTCGCAGCGCGAGTCTTGAATTCTGAATGTGTCTTGAAGTGACACGGAGCGGATATGCCCGATCTGTACTACTTTGCCGCTTGGACTAACTCTGGTTGCCTTTATGGATGCGACCATAATCACCCCACCGTACTTTCTGCCGTAGTATGCGCCCAATCTGCTGGCGCCGGGTCATACGTCGTCTCGGTTGAGGATGGACAATACCGGGCGCTGGATAATAAAGAAGAACGGGAGTTCCAACTGGCGATGTACGGACCTGCAATCCTGGGGGACAGTGCTCGAACACTCCCATCACTCAGACTGAGTGCACCTATTTTGAATTAGAATGAGCTTCCGGCAGGAGAAGCCGTCCTCCTATCAAGCCGAGTATCCGAGTACTGCGTACTGGTACCGGATAGCGAGTGCTGAGTACTAGTTCTTCCCTCTCAACATCTCCACCACGCGGTCATAGTCGTCCACCGTGGCATACTCAATCACTATCTTCCCTCTGCCCTTGCGGTCGCGAATGCGAACCCGCAGTCCGAGTGTTCTCTCCAGTTCTGTCTGCGCCGCTCGCACATTCGGATCCACCCAGCGCGCCCCTGTCGTCTTCTCTCTCTTCTTCACCCCGGGCATATCCGGCAGCGGGTCGAGCAGCCCCTCCATCCGCAGCACCAGCATTTCGACCTGCTCCATGTTCATGCCCTTCTTCACTGCATAGAGCGCTGCTTGCGCGATCCGGTCATTGTCCCCCAGCTTCAGCAACTCTTTCGCCTTCGCGAAATTGATTCTCTTTTCAATCAGCAGTTCCATCACTTCGCGCGGCAGCTTCAACAGCCGCATGTAATTCGCCACCGACTCCCGCGACAGTCCTACTCGCTCCCCGATCTGCTGCTGCGTCAGATTGAACTCGTTGCTGAGCACTCGAAAAGCTTCGGCCTGTTCCAGCGGAGTCAGGTCCTGGCGCTGCAGGTTCTCCACGATCGTCATCTCCGCCGCTTGCTGCTCCGATACCCGGCGCACCATCGCGGGAATGTGCGTCTTTCCCGCCTGCTTCGACGCATGCAATCGCCGCTCGCCCAGGATGAGCACGTAGCGACCCTCGTCTTCCGCGGGACGCACCACGATCGGCTGCACCACCCCGTTCACCTTGATCGAGTTCGCCAACTCTTCCAGCGCGTCATCGTCCGCGATGTACCGCGTCTGGAAGGGATTCTTGTCGATGTCGGTAATCGCCAGGTTCACGACCAGGTTTCCCGGAACCCGGGTCTCAGCCGCCGCCTGGAATGTGTAGGTTCCATCCGCAGCCGCGGAATCGTACGGCGGCAATCCCGTTGGGTCAGCCACCTTCTCTTCCGGCCAAACCACCGCTTCAGGCAGATCAGGATTCGCAGCGGAAATGTCCGCGTAATCCGCAACCTCAACAGCGCGCTCGGATGCGTGCGGAGCGATCACAACCGCCGCAGCAGATGCCGGGGCAGCATGCGCCACAGCCGGCGAAGTGGCTGCCGCACCCGCTACAGCAGGACCCTGCGGCACCACCCGAGGCCCAGGCAGCAGCGAAGCCAGCCCCCGCCCCAAAGCCCGCCGCTTTTCCATTTTCTCGTTATCCTTTTCCTTTTCTCCCGCCAAATTCCCCGCCGCAGCAATCGTCATAACGCCATCCTTCAATATCCAAGGGTGCCCCACTCTCCCCGCGTTATGCGTCGGAGGGTGGGGATTCTGATCTAAACTCTGTATATAGACATACATCAATCTACATATCGATATCCATAAATATCCTAAGCGGTCTTGTCCATCTCTTCCGCCGCCGCAGCAATCTCCTCCACCGCACTCGCCGTCGCACCGGTAGTGAGCGCCTCCGCCGTTTGGTCTGAGCCCTGGAGCGCGCCGGCTCCAGGCTGTCTCTCAATGATCTCCTTGGCCAGCCGGATGTAGCTCTCCGCTCCCTTCGAGCGCGGGTCATAAACCAGCGCAGCCTTGCCATGGCTCGGAGCCTCAGCCAGTCGAATGTTCCGCGGTACAGTCGTGCGGCACAACTTCTCCCCAAAAAAGTTTTTCAGCTCAGTCATCACCTGCTGTGCCAGATTCGTTCGCTCATCGAACATAGTCAGCACGACGCCCTCAATCCCAAGCTCTGGGTTGAGGCTTGCTCGGATACGCTCGATGGTGTCCAGCAGCTCGCTGATGCCCTCAAGCGCAAAGTACTCCCCCTGCATTGGAATCAGGACAGCATCAGCAGCGACCAGCGCGTTGAGGGTGAGCAGGTCCAAGGCAGGTGGGCAGTCCAGCACGACGAACTGAAAGCGATCACGCAGTGGGGCCAGCGCCTCGCGCATGCGAAACTCGCGCGACTCAGCGTCCACCAGCTCAAGGTTTGCGCCGATCAGGTTCTTGTGCGCAGGAATCAGCCAGAGCTGCTCGAGCTCTGTCGTGAGCAGCGCCTCTTCACCAGTCGCGGCCCCCATCAGCAGATGATAAGAGCTGATGCGATCAGGATCCTTGGCGAAACCCAGGCCGCTGGTGGCGTTGGACTGCGGATCGCAATCGACCAGCAGCGTGTTCACTTCTGCAGCCGCAAAGGACGCGGCTAGGTTGATGGCAGTCGTAGTCTTCCCCACGCCGCCCTTTTGATTGGCAACAGCGATGACGCGTCCCATATGAAGTTGTTAGGAGAAACCAGAGTCATTCGCAGCATAAAGCCGTTGACATTTCAATTGCAATGAAGAAGTGCTGTGCAAAGAATGAATTCATGTGCAAAACGCGTCCCGTGTTCCTGTAGGAACATTCGCGGACCCTTTCTTCCTCCCCTGACTCCGCATTACGTGTTCCTGTAGGAACATTTCTCACGCGAGCAGCGACGCAGAGTTAGACAAGTGTTCCTGCAGGAACACTCGCGATTGTGCCCCGGGAGCAGGTGCTCGGGAGAACCGTGCGCGTTCGGTGCAGAAAAGGCCACGCCATCGGACACCTGACCTGATCTTCCTAGTAGGTGTTCCTGCAGGAACATTCGGCGAATGCTTCAATGCCTGCAGTAGCCAGAGTGTTCCTGTAGGAACACTTGCGGCTCGGTCATGGAGCCTTTGCCATGCTCGCCACTTTTGTGGCGCTTGCGGCTGCGGGAATTACGCTCTGCAGAAGTGTTCCTGCAGGAACACTTGAGTCCTAGCATGCCTACATTGCGTCAGAATTTTCGCCATAGGATGGTTTGCTCCCACTTTCGTGCCTGTGGAGCCGAATTACGGGTTCTATCTGGCACTTTCCATCAACCTTGTCCCACCTGTTTATGGCTGTGGTTCGCTGCTCAGTTCAGGTGGCTGGCATAGAAGGAGGATTCTTGATTCCGAGAGCGGGATCGGGACGGGTGCCAGGAACCGATAATCAGGCAGGAGGGAGTGGGCTCGGCTCAGTTGGGCACTGCCGATCAGGAGAGCCAGGCGTCCTTGAGGTTTTAGCAGGGCAGCGGCTGTGGGGAGGACTGCGTCGAAGCGTTCGACTGCCCGGAACGTGACGACGTCGAAGGCTGCCGGTGAAATGGATTCGGCGCGCACGTTTTGTATATTGATGTTCGTCAATGTAAGGGTGCGAGCGACTTCGCGAAGGAACGTCGCCTTCCTTTGATTGGACTCGATCAGGGTTAGAGAGATATCCGGAGCCCAGAGCTTAATGGGAATCCCGGGGAAGCCCGCGCCTGAGCCTACATCGGCCACCGTCGCCGCCTGGCCTACTTCATGGTGCGGGAAGAGCCGTTTGGCAGCGAAAAGGCTTTCGCCGAAGTGACGGGTCACGATTTCTTCCGGATCACGGATCGCGGTAAGGTTGATGCGGCGATTCCAGCGCAGAAGTATATCGACGTACATCGATATATGCGAGAGAAGAATGGATGCGGGCGTTTTCGATCGATCCAACGTGCCTACAAAATCCGACAGGAGGGCGGCGATCCTCGCTTGATCCATTCGGAGTGATTGTAGATCGGGGCCTGGATCGTCGTGCAATGCTTCGAGAAGGGCAGGCAGGCGGACCTCGGATCCCCATCCTCGCCGGATTCGATTACGGGGTGCGGTGGAGATCGGCCTAGGCTAGAAACCGCATCGCTGCTGCATCAGGAAATGGGCGCCTGTTTGAAGCCCAATATGAGCGCTGTCCGATTATGGGAGCTGCGTGCACTTTCCAGAAAGTCAAACTCCCCACCCTCCCGCGAACTGCGCGGGAAGGGTGGGGCAACCCGTGTTGTTGACTCAAAGGGCCCACTCTGGCGAGGGGTTTAGTACCGCTTCGCTTTGTCAAGACGATTCGCAAAATTTTCTGATAATTAACTTGGAATCATTGGGGCGGGAATTAGCATCCGAATGCGGTATGAAGGCCACGAAGCGGGAGATCTTTGACGAGCATTATCGGGTATTGTCTGTAGAGAGTCAAAGCTTAACCATTCAAGGCGTGCGCAGTGGGCAAGTGTTGACGATTGTGAATCAGACACCAGGAGTTGCGCTTACGCCGGCCGATTATCCGCCGGGGAAGCTGATTGCGCTAAGCGATCCTGCGAACAGACCGATAAATTAGAGCGCTGGGCCGGCACCGGCACAGCTCACGCGTTTGAGTCGGAGTGTGCGTGCCTGTTGATCGTTGGTTCATGGCTGTCCTCGTCCATCCAGGCACGTTTCTCGGTCAGCGAGGACTGCCCAGCTTCGCCAAGGCGAGACCGCCAGGGCGGCTGTCCCTACATGGTCCGGTTCTTCACTGTTTGGCTTCTTACGGCTTTGAATCCTAGATCTTCGCCGGGATGAAGATCAAACGACCCACCCTCTCGCGACAAACGCGAGAAGGGTGGGGCACCCCCTTTTTTCATTCTTCTTTTCACCCTTTATTGTCCCCCTTTTCATTCCGCTTTTCAGTCTGCTTGACAGGCGGAGCTCGGTTCAGTATTTTCAGTTCGTACTGAAAGGGCTGACATGGCGGAACTGACTGCATTGCAGAAGCAGTACATTCTTCATTGGGGGGAGATGGGGACGCGGTGGGGGATCAACCGGACGGTGGCGCAGATTCATGCCTTGCTGTATTTGTCGCCGAAGGCGCTGCCGGC
>JBKOUZ010000208.1:0-18024 GCA_046723715.1 Acidobacteriota bacterium
GGTTTTTCTGTTGCTGCTTCTGCTGCTGGGCACTCTTAGCCTGGCCCTGCTGCTTCTCGGGCTGGCCTTGTTCCTTCTCCTTGGCCTGCTTTTCGTCCTGCTGATCCTGCTGAGCATAAGCAGGAGCGGTGGTTCCGACAAAACAGAGCAGAACTGCCGTGGCGATAATGAATCCGAATCGTTTCATGAAAGTGGCCTCACATTTCCGCTTACGAGCGTTACTTCACGCTTCCAGCGTAAGCGTCGCAAAAGGTGCTTAACTGTCTCGTTTTGACCACTTGAAAACGCATGAGGTTGCAGTGGTAGGCTGTAGTTGTGCCCAATGCGTCCGCGCATGAACGACGAACCGCTTTGAGGCGGCCCGAAACCGAAAGGGCGGCCATGCACTTAGCGTGAGCGTGGGTTCGTGGCGGTTGGGGTTGTGGTGGCCTTCTGGGATTTACAGCCCTCCTGGGGGACGGTACAATGAGCCTAACGTGGGGTTAGGGAGGTGCACATGTCTCCGCCTCGCGAGTCCCAAGGTTCAACGAAAATCGCCCGCCCATCGCCCATTGATCGGGTATCCCAAAGAACACGGAATTCCGCGATTTCGCGTCGAGCTTCCAAGAACGGCCGTGAGTTCGATGTCCAGTCATTCCTCGCCACTATCGGCGAGGGCAGGAAAGCTATGCTCTTTCCGAAGAAGCACACCATCTTCACGCAAGGGGATCCCGCAGACGCAGTGTTTTATCTGCAAACGGGCAAGGTAAGACTCACCGTTGTCTCGAAGTCTGGCAAGGAGGCGACGATCGGCATATTAAGTGATGGGAGCTTCTTCGGCGAAGGTTCGCTTGCAGGCCAACTTCTCCGCATGGGATCTGCAACGGCCATGACGGATTGCGCGGTTCTGAGAATTGAGAAAAGGGCCATGGTGCAGACGCTCCACCGGGAACAAGCGCTTTCCGATCTGTTCGTGGCGTATTTGCTGGCGCGCAATATCCGTTATGAAGAGGATCTGGTCGACCAACTGTTTAATTCCAGTGAAAAGAGACTGGCTCGAATCCTTCTATTGCTCGCTCATTTTGGCAAGGACGGCGTGCCTGAGACCGTGGTCCCGACGATCAGCCAAGAGACGCTGGCAGAGATGATCGGCACGACCCGCTCGCGAGTAAGCTTTTTCATGAACCGGTTCAGGAAATTGGGATTCATTCACTACAACGGCGGGCTGCAAGTCCACAGCTCACTTCTCAACGTCGTTCTCCACGATTAGCTTCGTGCTCAACGCGTCCTCAGAACATGGCTCTCTCCCGCACCTCTCTAAGGACTCGCCTTTATTGAAGCGAACTCGCCACGCTAGAAAAGGCATTGTTGGCGTTCGAGCCGACCAGGCGAATCGTGCCGACCACGAGCACTAAGATAACAGCCAACATCACCGCATATTCGGCAATGTCCTGACCCTCATCTTCAGTCCAAAGTCTACCCAGTAGCACCGTCATAAGAGCCTCCCATCAGGTTGCACGCACACGCTCTGTTGAAGTCATGGCGTACAACGCCAGTTCAACGACAGCCATGAGCAAATCAGGCATTTGCCGGATCCAATCCGGAGAGCGGCGTCATTTTTGTCGCGACCAGCACCTCCAACAGAGTTGCTGTGTTACGAACGCTTCCTGAGATGGTGATGAGTGCTTCTGAGACGAGGGGGTGTTGTTCTGCCAGCGAGTCAAGACGGTCACTCACGTTGTAGAGTTGCCGAACTTCGTGCAGGATCGCATTCGCATGCATGGGGTACACGGCTTTCTTGGAAGGGTAACCAACCCGTGGCGGAACTTGCCGAAAGTTCGTGAGCTACGAGTTAAATACTTGTCCGCTCGGGAAGACGGGGTTTAACCGCCCTCCCGTGCGACATGTCTACAGATCTCTATGCTGCTACGGCCACTTTGTGGAAGGTCGAAGTAACGGCCTCAAACGTCTGAACCTTGGGCGTTCCATCGATCATTCTTGCCAAGGTTTTCAACACTTCCGGGTAGGTATTGGTGTTGTAAGCTTCTGCATCGACCCTGTTCTCCCACAGACTGATTGCGATCGCATCTAGGCTGCTGGGGTTTGACAGTGTTATCTCGTCCCTAAAGCCCTTCTGTTTTCGAAGTAAAGGAAGAATGTCCTTGTCAAATGTTCGATTGTAATCAGAAAGCATGTTCGATTTCAGATGAATTGAAACGGTGCGTGCAAACATATCAACCTCCTAAAGGTTGTTCACGCTAAGAGGAGAGAACTTCAGATGGGCTGACTTAGTTCAGGGAACCTGAAAGAGGAGAAGGTGGAAACCAGCTCAACTTCATTATATCACCTGAGGTGATGTGCGGGTCCGGTCTGGCCTGTTGACAGATTTCGTAAGCCCATGGGATGTCTTAGCCGTAGTATTCGTTTCAACATCGACTGATCTGATTCGGAACCTCACACTGCACTTCGTCGACCGGTCACCAGGTTGTAGATCAGAACCACCGCCGCTGCAACGAGCAGCAAGTAGATCAGGCCTCCCCCGACATGGAGACTGAAGCCCAAAAGCCACAGAATCACAAGAACTACGAAAATTGTCCAAAGCATATTGAACCTCCTGCGCTCATTTGTGCGAATTCCTGAGCAGCTTACTGAATAAATGATGACAGGGGGGAGCGTTGAGAGTCTGCGCAAGATTGCTCACGTACGCGAAGGCGGAACCGAAAACCGGCTTGATCAATTTTGATCAGCATTCAGAGTTTTCAACGACAAAAATAGTGATGTAAAGCCCCTCCAGGAGAATAACTATGAAGATCATAAGAATGTTTCTGGCATCCTTTATCGTTTTGGGGACGTTCGCGCTGGCGATGTCTCCTCCGTCGCAGTCACAAACTAGTTCAATCGACCAGTCTCCGCAACAGACCCAAACAACAATGGCCGTCGAGCCGATGTCTCCAACGCCCACGTTCCACGTAACCGTCATCAGCCGGACGGCTCGGGCGGTCAATTATAAGCACCGCGGTGGAGCCACCAAGCTAAACTTCGCGGGCACGGACCTCATGCCCAAAGCCAGTGGCGAAGCTAAGGTGGAAAGCAAGCAAGGCTATATCGAAATCGAAGTGGAATTCGATGAACTCCAGAAGCCTACGACCTTTGGCCATGAGTACCTGACCTACGTAATGTGGGCGATTACCCCCGAAGGCCGGTCAGTGAACCTCGGTGAAGTACTGCTGAATGGCAACCGCAGCAAGCTTGACGTTACTACCGACCTCCAGGCTTTCGCTCTGGTCGTTACCGCGGAGCCTTATTATGCGGTGCGCCAGCCCAGCAACGTGGTCGTGCTCGAAAATGTTATTCGCGAGGACATCAAGGGAACTACCGAGGTGGTGAATGCAAAATACGACCTTCTCGAGCGCGGTGGCTACATTCCCACGGGCTACAAATTCGACCCGGTCGTCATGAATGCCAAGTTGCCGTTGGAATTCTTTGAGGCGCGAAATGCACTGCGCATCGCTGAATCCGAGGGAGCCGAGAAGTACGCCAGCGACAGCTATCAGCATGCTGTCCGCCTAATGGACCAGGCGGATAAAAACGCCACCAGCAAGCACATCGACAAGAAGTCCCTTGTTTCGGTTTCGCGCGAAGCTGTACAGACAGCAGAAGACGCCCGCGAGATTTCAGTAAAGCGCATAGAAGCAGAGCGCATTGACGCCGAAGCTAGGGCGGGCGCGGATCGCGAAGCCGCCGCCAAGGCTCAGACAATCAGCGCCGAGGCTGACACCGCCGAAGCACTTCGCGCACGTGATGAGGCTGAGCGCCAGAAACGGGAGGCCCAAGCATCTGCTCTCCATCAGCAACAGACCGCCGATGCCGAAGCAGAGCGTAATCGGGCAGCCGCCGCAGCTGCCGCTGCAGCATCGGAGCAGAAACTTCAGCAAGCGGAACGTGATCGCGAAGAACTCCGAGCCCGCCTTCTGCAACAATTCAACGCCGTCCTCGAGACTCGCGACACGGCGCGCGGCTTGGTCGTCAACATGTCGGACGTTCTCTTCGACACCGGCAAACACACACTTCGCCCGCTGGCGAGAGAGAAGCTGGCAAAGATCAGCGGCATCGTGCTCGCGTATCCGGCGCTGACGCTGGGAATCGAAGGCAATACGGATAGCGTTGGAAGCGATGAATATAACCAGGGCCTCTCTGAGAGGCGTGCAGAGGCGGTCCGGGGCTTCCTCGCGCAGCAAGGAGTCCCGGAGTCCTCGATGACGGCAAAGGGCTTGGGCGAAGGCCAGCCCATTGCTTCAAACAGCACAGCAGAAGGCCGTCAACAGAATCGACGCGTTGAATTGATAGTGTCAGGCGACGTGATCGGAACCAAGATCGGATCCGTCACACCGTACGAGGTTCGGTAGCCAAAGCGCGACCACGCCCAGGTGAATCCGTTAACCGAGAGCCGGCTTCGTTGTGAGCCGGCTTTTTGTTTCTTTGTGGCTCAATGGAGTTGATAGTGTTGTCATGAAATTAAGTGGGAATGTCGCCGTGACCCTGCCCCCCCGGACTCGCGACTTCTGCTCAATTGCTGCTGAGGACCCGGTTCAAACGACACTCCCGGTGGAATTGAGGGGTATGCGATTTCCCAGTACGATGGAGCGAGCTAAATTCACAACGAGGTTGGAATGGGGAGAATCCGACGCCGCGAAGCATTGTCTTTGAGAGCCTTCGCCGGCATCATGGCGCTTGTTCTGTGTTTGGGCTGGCCAAACGAGACCTCGGCCTATGCCGTCCTTGCGCATGAAGCGATCATTGACAGCGCATGGGACACCAACATACGCCCCTTATTGTTGAAGCGTTTTCCCGGTGCCACGCCACAAGAACTCAAAGAAGCACATGGTTATGCGTATGGCGGGGCGATTATCCAGGACATGGGCTATTACCCGCACGGAAGTTTTTTCTTCAGCGACTTGACGCACTACGTGCGGAGCGGAGACTTTGTCCTGGCCCTTCTCCACGATTCCAAGGATCTTGATGGCTATGCCTTTGCGCTTGGGGCCCTCGCTCACTACGCCTCGGACAATGAAGGGCACCCCATCGGCACGAATCGCGCGGTCCCGCTCCTGTATCCCAAGTTGAAAACGAAATACGGCGACTCCGTGACCTATGAAGAAGACAAGCTGGCGCACGTGAAGACGGAATTTGGATTCGATGTTCTGGAGGTAGCACAGGGACGTTACGCTCCCGATACGTACCACGACTTCATCGGCTTTGGAGTTTCCGTTCCTCTACTGGAACAGGCCTTTCAGGAAACCTACGGTTTGGATTTGAAAACCGTTCTCACTAACGAAGACGAGGTCCTCGGTTCCTACCGTCATGCTGTCAGCCAGCTCCTTCCCAAAGCCACGCGCATTGCCTGGAGCCTGAAGAAAGACGAGATCCTGAAGGATCAGCCCAGCATGACGAGGAAGAAGTTTCTCTATAATCTTTCCCGCGCAAGTTACCAAAAGAACTGGGGAAAGACGTATCGGCCGCCGACCTTTTGGGAAAGGTTTTTCGCCTTCCTTACTCGAATTCTCCCCAAGGTCGGCCCCCTAAAAGTGCTGCAACTTAAAACACCTACGCCAGCGGCGGAAAAACTATTCCAAGCGAGCTTCAACTCGACTCTGAATCGCTACCGACAGCTGCTAACCAAGGTAGATTCCGGCCAGCCAGACTTGCCCAACGAAAATTTTGACACCGGTGCAATAACAGGGCCGGGAGTATATCGGCTCAACGATGAGACGCACGCAAAGTTGCTGGACGCGCTGGCGAAGGAGAGTTTCAGTGGTGCTTCGCTCGAGGTTCGGGCTGAGCTTCTGGAATTCTATGGGCATCCGGATGCTCCTTACGCGACAAAGCGAAAGCCAAAGGACTGGGCAAGAGTCCAGGTCGAACTTGAACAATTGAAGAAAGCAGCTCCGCCAGTGGTTCCGACGTCAGCAGATGGTCCTGTCCAGCCAGGCCTCTCGTCCGAGTAAGCGGAAGTTCTTCTCTATTTTCTCAGCCGTGACGGTTGAGGTTGTATGTGGGAGATACGGCATGCAACCGAGTCCAGCTAAATTCTCCGCCCGAGCCATAAAGGCCTCCTGGTGGTTGGGGACGGCCTCGCTGGCTTTTGGCCTTTTTAGTCAAGATCACTTCTGGAACTCCTGGAGCACGAGGTGTCCGGCGTGGACCGCACGATCCTGATTGGTCTCGCAAAGGCACGAACCCCCTGGCTCACGGTGGTGGCGGTCGATTTGACGGCACTGGGATCGGTCACGCTCGTGGTGCTTTTTTCGATCATAGCGCTGTGTGTACTGCTCCTCTTGAAGGACCGGATGGGGGCGGTGCAACTGGTGGCAGCTTCCGTGGGTGCAGGAATTCTAACGACCACAATAAAGGACTACATTGATCGGGCTCGCCCTGAGGTCGTTACACAGCTCGTCGAGGTTTCGGGCTTGTCCTATCCCAGCGGTCATTCGCTGGCGGCTGCATCCCTCTATTAGTCCATAGCCATTCTTGTGTGTCGGCATCTTCAAAGAACCGGGCATCAAATCGCGATTCTAGCCATGACGGTTGGGATCATACTGCTGGTAGGAATGACTCGCATGTACCTCGGAGTGCATTACCCAAGCGACGTCGCCAGTGGCATATCGCTTGGGGCGGCCTGGTCGCTTCTGCTGGCCGGGTGCTTTTCGTTTTTTCCTGATCCCAAGATCGCTCGCCCCGGGCAATAGTTCTCTGAATCGTGCGCTCCCAGTTCCATCGTTCCATTGTGACTCCTGAACATTAGTGAAGCATTAGATCGAGAGCAGACGCAGCTGCCAAGGCTTCAAAACTCTCTTTTTTCATCGCGCCACCGGCGGCTCTTGTGCGGTTGGAATTCCGACCAGGTGGCGATAGAACGCAACGGCCCGGTTGACTGAGGAAGACTCATTTCCCGCGATCAGCCCGTTGGCATTCTTTCCCGTCCGCACGATGCTGTAGTAGCGCCATACACTCTCCGACTCGCGATCCAGGACGTACATCGACTGGAGGTCACCCGGGTGAAGGACAGGGATGAGGAAATAGCGCATCGTGCTGACGTTCTCCACATCGAAGACGAGTCGCCTGGCCGAAGCCTCCACAATGTGCATTCGGTAGATGGCCTCGCCAGAAAGGTTGTCGACCTGTTCGAAGTAGAGCACCTTGCCTTCCTCTATCTCGTCGGACGTAAAGTCTCCGCGGCGTCGACCGGACTGCAAGTCGGTCAGAGCATAGGCATCCACAATTAGCGCTCGCCACTGCTTGTGAGTGGTCGACCAGTAGCGCATGCCCGCGAGTTCTGAAATTGCCCCAATTTGGCGAAACACGCCGCTAGCTTCCGAGGTATGAGGAAATCGTGCGGCTACGGTCACCAACGTCGTAAAGCCCACTTCAGCCCAACCGGTGCATGCGGGCGGTTTCCAGTCCAGGCCCAAGTCAGACTTGCTCCACGATTTCACGATGGCCAAATCATCCAAACCCGGATAGACCGGATAGAACGGAATGGCGTCGATTCCGCATGGCGGCTGCGGTCCCAGCTTAGACTCAACATCAATGAGCCGTCCCGCCTGCAGCGCAGGAGGAGAAAGCTGGAGGCGATTTGCCTCTTGGGCTGAATTTATCGCGGGCAATACCAACAGGAGCCAGGAGAGAGTTAGCGCGTCGCGGAACCGGAACAGTTTGTCCGTTACTAGCATTGCCTGCTCGATTCCGGCTCCTGGGGATCGCGAATTGCCATAGATCGTCGAAAACCCACAGACCCACAAATCTTCCAAAGGGCTATGCGTCGGGTGAGAGAACTCAAAGACAGAGATCCCGGACACGTCTGTGTGCCTGGACGAAAGCCAAAACCATTGTTTCGTTCTGATCTCACACCTGTCTGGTCAAAACGTAACATACGATGCGCACGCCACGTTGACGCTCTCGACGGGATTTTTGAACCTGACACACGGGACGTTCTCTCTCGGCTCAGGGTCGCCCGGCAGCAGGCACACCTCGTCGCGGAATCACCGGCGACTTCCCGGCAATACACAAACCTCTGTGAAGTCGCTTGGCGGTCTGCATTTAGATCCCGCAGAGATGGTCAATTGTGCACAGATCTCAGAGACCCTCCGAGATTAATAAAGAGATAGCCCTCACGCGCGCCATCCACGCTGCGCGAGGGTCGAGGTGGAATATGAAGACCAGCACGAAGGACAAGTTAAAAGGCAGCTTCCACGAAATGAAGGGAACGATCAAGGAAGAGGTCGGAAAGATCACGAATGACCCCGATCTGAAAGCCGAAGGGAAAACCGAAAAGAAGGAAGGCAAAGTTCAACAGAAGATAGGCCATGCTAAAGAAGCTGTCGCAGATTTGAAAGCCAAGCTAACAGAGTTGAAGACTGGATAGGCCATTCAGTATCGGATCTGCAAAGTGGAGCGAGCCATCGAAAACCCAACGAATCAACATCGAACTTGGAGAGGAGAGAATAATGCCGCAAACAGTGCTGGAACGAACCGGCGAGCACATCGCCGAATCTGCGCGCAAGGCTTCTCGCGTGACATCGGCGGTTGCCGACGCAATTGAAGATGGCGTAGGAGCGGCGAGGCGTGTCGTGAAACAGAGCGGCGATGCTGCCGAAGAGTTCTTTGATGACACAACCAAGCGTCTGCAGCGACACCCGATTGAAACTGTCATAACGTCCCTAGCTGTAGGCATGACCGTTGGGATTCTGATCGGCTGGATGCTGAAACGAAGATAGGCTGGCAAATAGCCAGGATGCTTGGAAGCAGGTTCTTGCTAGCCTGTCGTCGAAGCCTTCGCCGAACGAGATACCACACGATAGCTGTCCCGATCATCAACCTGTTGAGCGGTTAGCAAGGCTGTTGATGAGACGCAGCACGAGTCCCGGCACCAGGACGGACCCGTGTGGCCTCCACCTTCTGTTCGGTCCCGTTGCGACCGGACCACACCGTTCAAGGAGCCCGCAATGTCCGAGCCGGATCGCTCCGGAAGTCTACAGTCGAACACCACGATGCGCACATCGAGTTCTCTGTTGTTCGGGAAAGAGTCAGCGTCCTCACATGGGATGCCCATGCCGTATCTTCCGACGCGGATAGCGGTTGTCGGGAACCATCTCCCGCGACAGTGTGGAATTGCGACC
Source organism: Acidobacteriota bacterium (assembly GCA_046723715.1). Taxonomy (GTDB): domain Bacteria; phylum Acidobacteriota; class Terriglobia; order Terriglobales; family Acidobacteriaceae; genus Sulfotelmatobacter. Next base: position 9,156 of record JBKOUZ010000208.1, read on the forward strand.
TTCTCAACAGATTTATGCGATGCGATTGCTGATGAGTTTGGAGCCGCTGGAGTATCGGTTGTAGCCGTCAACGACCCCCAATCAAGCTACAGCTACCCTGTGCGGGTGCGCTTCGAGATAACCGAGAACGACCTCTCCTCCTATCAGGCAGCCGCCGACTTTCTTAATTCCAACAACGTCGATCTCGTCTGTCTGCAGCACGAGTATGGGATTTTTGGAGGGAAGCGCGGCAGCCATGTCCTGCGGCTGCTGCAGGACCTCAAAATGCCAGTGGTGACAACTCTGCATACGGTTCTTCGTGAGCCAGATGTCGACCAGCTGATCGTCCTGCAAGAAATCGCCGCACTCTCTGATCGTCTTATTGTTATGAGCGAACACTCATCCCAGTTTTTGCAGGACGTATTTAGGATCCCGGCGGGGAAGATTGACCTGATTCCACACGGCATCCCCGACTTGCCTTTTGCGGAGCCAGTTCTTCATAGAGATTCGCTCTCAGTACAAGGAAAGATCGTATTACTCACGTTCGGCCTGCTGTCTCCGAACAAGGGATTCGAAACCGTGATTCAGGCCCTACCACGCGTCTTGTCACGGCACAGCAACGTTGTTTATGTGATCGCGGGCGCTACTCACCCTCACGTCAGACGTCGTGAGGGTGATCGATACCGGTTCCAATTGCAGGCCTTAGCCAAGGAGCTGGGAGTTGAGGAGAATGTGGTCTTCCACAACCGCTTTGTCAGTCCTCAAGAGATGGCATCGCTAGTTGGTTCCGCCGATATATACGTCACGCCGTACCGCTACGAGGCACAAGCCGTATCAGGAACACTCGCGTACGCCCTGGGAGCCGGGAAGGCGATCATCTCGACGCCGTATTGGCACGCTGCCGAACTCCTGGCCGATGGGCGCGGAGAGTTGGTTCCCTTCGACGATCCAGCGGCTCTTGCAGATGTGGCAATTGAACTCCTGGACAACCAGGCAGCTCGCGAGGCCATGCGCAGACGTGCTTACCTCTATGGACGCCACATGGTCTGGGACCAAGTGGCGCAGTCCTATATGCAGACCTTCGTACGAGCTTCCGCCGGTCGCAAGCAACCTGCCCGTGCGGCGTTCCCCGTACAGACTGCCCAGAAGAATGCCACAAGCCGACTCATAAATGCCTGAGTAAAGGAGATCGTGAAATATGACTGAATACGTTGGAGCGATTGAAAAACAAACTTTGGAAAACACATATTTCCGGCAGGTGTTATTCACGGCACAGCACGCACAGCTTGTCGTGATGTGTTTGCGGCCCGGAGAAGACATCGGAGATGAAGTGCATTCGAATGTCGATCAGTTTTTCCGCATCGAGCAGGGGGAGGCCAAGTTCGTCTTTAACGAGAAGGAGGCGCACCTGGTGCACGACGGAGACGCGGTCGTGGTTCCGGCAGGGACTTACCACAACGTGGTGAATACTTCGAAGACGGCACTATTGAAGCTCTATACGATCTATTCTCCGCCAAACCATCCTGATGGGACGGTGCACAAGACTAAAGCCGAGGCAGTCGCAGCAGAATTGGTGGAACACCGCTAAAACGCCGGGCCCTGTCTGACCAGCCGGAGGACTTTTGTTCCCGGTTGCGAGGTGTCGTACGAATCGCCCCCATCGGATCCTGGTGCGTGGCTTTGTTCGTTGACTCGGTATTGAGGCTGCTGCGGAGCTGGCAAATATGAATGCTCTTCTCCTATATCCGAAATGGCCCGACACTTACTGGAGCTTCAAGCATGCTCTGCCCTTTCAGGGCAAGCGTTCTTCATACCCACCTTTGGGGTTGCTCACGATTGCTGCCCTACTGCCAACCCACTGGGTGAAGCGCCTCGTCGACACGAACGTCCGCGCCCTAACGGATTCTGACCTGGCGTGGGCTGATATCGCCCTGGTCAGCGGCATGCTTGTGCAGAAGGACAACCTACTCATCATCCTGGCTCGGTGCCGTGCTCGCGGAATACGTACAGTCGTGGGGGGACCGATCGCCAGCGGTTTCGCGGAACTGCATCGTTACGCCGATCACGTCGTCATCGGGGAGGCCGAGGACCTGATCGCGCCACTTGCCGAAGACCTGGAACGGGGCACAGCAAGGCCGCAATACAAGGCTCGCGAGATGCCGTCTCTGGATCGCAGCCCGTTGCCCGACCTGAGCTTGATCAATACCCGACATTACTGCTCGATGGCCATCCAATATTCGCGTGGATGCCCGTACAACTGCGAGTTCTGCGACATCATTGAGATATACGGGCGCAAGCCGAGGACAAAGTCCGTGGCTCAAGTCATCGCTGAACTGGAGCAACTGTATCGCCTCAAATGGAGAGGGGCCGTGTTTCTTGTGGACGACAACTTCATCGGAAACAAGAAGAACGTCAAGCAACTACTGCCCGCAATGGCCGAATGGAACAATCGACATCGCCGGCCATTTACATTCTTCACAGAGGCGTCCATGAACTTAGCGGACGATCCTGAGCTTCTGACTTTGATGAGAGCCGCTGGTTTCATCCGAGTGTTCTTGGGTATTGAAACTCCGGTAGAGGCGAGCCTGAAGGAAGCTAACAAGCTGCAGAACACGCAGCGCAGTTTGCTTGACAGCGTACGCTGCATTCAGCAACACGGTATCGAGGTGATGGCCGGATTCATTGTAGGCTTCGATAGTGATCCGGAAGATGTGTTCGACAGGCAGGTTGAGTTTATCGAGGAGAGCGCCATCCCGATCGCAATGGTAGGGCTTCTCCAGGCACTTCCCGGCACGCAGCTGTACCGGCGCCTGGAGCGCGAAGGACGCCTTGTCAGCGACGCAAATGGAAACAACATCGATTGCAATCTGAGTTTCATTCCGACAATGTCTGCACAATGCTTGTTGGATGGGTATCGTTCGATATTGAAGCGTATTTACGCCCCGGACGCCTACTATGATCGGGTCCGGCGGTTTCTGGAACGCTATCAGCCCACCCGAACACGCAGGTCACTCTCGGAGTACATCGCGTTGTGTCGTTCTGTCGTGAAGCAAGGCATTCTCGGCGACGCACGAGCAAGCTACTGGAAGCTGCTCATTGATGCCGCCACACGGTACCGCCATGCCTTCGGCACTGCAGTGACCCTGGCGATCCTGGGTTATCACTTCAACGCAGTGACCGAGGAAGCCTGCCGGACTGACTAGCCGTCAGTTCCGAGTCTGCCTCAGACCCTGGTCAAGAGTGCCTGCTCTTCGCCACCGCCGTCATTCGGCAAACCTGCGGTAAAACCAGGTCTTCATCAACTGAGTCAGGACCACATAACACACCAGTATCACCGACAGCAGCAACCAGTACCGGGGTGGAAGTGCGACGAATCCGAGCGCACCGGCAAGGGGCGAAACCGTCAGCCCGGCGCCCACCGCGACGATGATTATCGAAGTGAGGATGAGTGGCCAACTCGCCCAGCTCTGGAGAAATGGGATCTTGTTGGTGCGGATGACGTGAATGATCAGCGTCTGGGTAAAGAGCGACTCGACGAACCAGCCGGTGTGGAATAGGGCCGGGTTGTGCCAGCAATTGAACAGGTACAGCATCATGAAGAATGTCAGGTAATCGAAGATCGAGCTGATCGGCCCGATAAACAGAATAAAACGAAGGATCCCGCCAATCTCCCACTTGCGGGGCTTGATCAGCCAATCGGCATCCACCTCGTCGGTGGGGATCGTGGTCTGCGAGAAGTCGTAGAGGAGGTTGTTGGTCAGCACCTGAATCGGCAGCATCGGGAGGAAACGCAGGAACGCGCTGGCCCCTACGACACTAAACATATTGCCGAAGTTGGAACTCGCCGCCATCTTGATGTACTTGACGATGTTGCCGAATACGCGCCGGCCTTCCATCACGCCTTGCTCCAATATCAGAAGGCTGTTTTCCAACAGAATGATGTCGGACGACTCCTTGGCGATATCGACCGCACTGTCCACCGAGATGCCCACATCAGCGGCCTTCAGGGCCGGAGCGTCGTTGATGCCGTCGCCCATGAATCCCAGCACGTGTCCCTTACTTTGGAGCGCGCCGATGATGTGTTCCTTGTGGGCTGGGGCCAGCCGGGCAAAGACGCTGGTTTTGGTAGCAGCTTCGGCCAGCGCAGTCTCGGTCATCCCCTCAATCTGGGAGCCGAGCAAGAGGTGCTCGACCGGCATTCCCACTTCCTTGCAGATGTAGGCAGTGATGATCTCGTTATCGCCAGTCAGGATCTTCACGTCCACGCTCAGGCTGTGCAGCCGCTTCAAGGCCTCCGGGGCGCTGTCCTTTGGCGGGTCGAGGAAGGCCAGGAAACCTAGCAGGATCAGGTCTGACTCATCCTTGATCGCATAAACGGGTTCGTCCGTCGCACCCGGCATTTGCTTGTACGCGAGGGCGATCACACGGAAGCCCTGACCATTCAGATCATCCGCCAACAACCGGCGTTTGGTGTCGTGCTCGGGCAGGACCTCGATAACCTCTCCCCTGACTTCTACGCGGGTACACAAGCCGAGCACTTCTTCGACGGCGCCCTTGCAGATCAACGTGTTCAAGCCGGTTTCATCTTCCACCACCACCGACATCCGCCGCCGCACGAAGTCGAACGGGATCTCATCGATCTTGCGATACTTTTCTTTCGCTTTCAGGCGTTCTTCCAGTTCCTCATGGTCGAGGATCGCCTCGTCGAGCAGGTTTTTCAGCCCCGTATGATGGTAGCTATTCAGGTAGCCATACTGCAGCACTTTCTCGCTGGGATCGCCATGTGCGTCCAAATGCTTTTCGAGTACGATCTTGCCTTGAGTGAGGGTGCCGGTCTTGTCAGTGCACAGCACGTCCATCGCCCCGAAGTTCTGGATTGCGTTCAGACGTTTGACAATGACCTTCTTGCGCGCCATCGCCAGTGCGCCCTTGGACAGGTTGACCGTCACGATCATAGGTAGCATCTCGGGGGTGAGTCCGACTGCCACTGCCATCGCAAACAGGAAAGCTTCCAACCAGTTATGTTTGCTCAGCCCGTTGATTAGGAAGACCGCCGGAACCATCACGGCAATGAAACGGATCATCAGCCAGGTGAACCGGTTGACGCCTTTATCGAAGCTGGTCAGCTGACGCTGCCCGATGATACTGGCAGCCAGCGATCCAAAGTAGGTCTTGTCTCCGGTGTGGATGACCACAGCCGTCGCGGAGCCGCTCTCCACGTTGGAGCCCAGGAAGCAGATATTGGGCAGTTCCAGCGGGTTCTGAACGTCGGCGGACACGGCGCCGGCTTTTCTCTCTACGGGCAAGGATTCGCCGGTGAGTGCCGCCTGATTCAGGAACAAGTCTTTAGCGGAAAGGACACGTACGTCGGCTGGGACCATATCGCCTGCGGCCAGTCGAATGATGTCCCCTGGCACCAGCATCTTGAGTGGTACTTCGGCTTCTTTGCCATCCCGCACTAACGTCGCGGTATTGCTGACCATCGCTTTGAGCTTTTCTGCGGCGTTATCGGCCCGCATCTCCTGGAAGAAACGCAACACCACGCCCAGAAACACCATCACGAAAATGACCGCCGTTGCGCGCAGGTCCCCGGTCAGAAAAGAAAGCACACCGAGCGCCGTGAGCAGGAGGACTAATGGATTCTTGACGTTACTTAGAAGCCGCATCAGGGCCGATTGACGCTTCTCGCGAGCAATCTCGTTCAGCCCGTATTGCTTCAACCGGGAATCGGCTTCCGCCTGGCTCAGGCCGTCTGGTCGCGATTCAAGCTCTCTCAGGACAGTCTCGGTATCGGAGCACGCCTTCTGCAGTAATTGATCGGAAACAAGCCTTCCCTTTGCGCCCGTGAGATTACCCTGGCGCTGAGCTGGACTCATGGTGGTCGTTGGCAAACCCATCCGCGCCTCCTCTATCTAGCAGACCGGGTCGGCTCCGATCTGTTCAACGATCCGACAATGGCCCGGTGTCCGGGAGATGTTACCAGTACGCTGCGTTACCCGTGGGTTTACATAAGCGATAGCATTGTGAGCTTTGCGCAACGGAAGCTATGGGATGCCGACTGCGCTGCGTCCCATTTGTGAAATCGAGCCCATGTTGAACATGGTGCCGTTTCCAGCGGGCATGGCATGAGCAATTTTGAACAGTTTTCTGAGCCGAAGTATTTCAGATTATTGTGAAGGTGAACCATGCCCGCTGCAGTGTATCGCGCACTCCAAAGCGCAGTGCTGCTTTGTATCGACGACGACGAGGACATGCTCGAATGCGAGAAATCATTCCTCGAAAGTTTCGGGTATTCCGTGCTTACGGCTGCAAGCGGTGGCAAGGGATTGGAACTAGCCTCCACACACTCGGTTGACGTTGTAATCCTGGATTACTTCATGCCCGAAATGAACGGGCAAGACGTAGCCATCGAGATGAGGCAACTTAGGCCGCAGGCGCCAATCATCATGCTATCCGGGGCAGTGGATATTCCTGAGCAGGCCTTGAAGTGGGTGGACGCCTTCATAGCCAAAGATTGTTTGGCCAGCCAGCTGTTGCCCGCGATCGCACAATTCAACGGATGCGGTCAACATCTCAGCCTTCGTGACGCATAACGGCGGAGGAGTCGTCTATAAAAGGCCGTGCTTGGTTGGGCAGCCGCCGCCCATGCTCCTGTTCGGTCTTTCCCTCGCCTGACGCCGAGAATGTGGAGTGAAGATTCTGTTAAACCAGATCATCGTTCAGCACAAAGCCTTGCTCACCTTGCTCGCGGCAAATTGACATCCCATCCGTCTGTCCTTGAACTGGTCAAAACGAGACAGTTTACGACCTCTGCCACGCTCTACGCTGAATCGTGAGGCAAAGCCTATGAAACGATTGGGAAGTGCCAACGCAGCATTTCTCCTGTTCCTGCTCCTCGGAGCAGTTGCTTTTGGCGTCGCGCAGCAAAGCGAAAAGCAGACCCAGCACGAAAAGCAAGCCAGACCTGAACCGCAGCACACTCAGCAACAACCGCAGCGCACTCAGCAAGAGCCGCAGCACACTCAGCAACAACCGCAGCGCACTCAGCAAGAGCCGCAGCGTGCTCAGCAACAACCACAGCGCACTCAGCAAGAGCCGCAGCGTGCTCAGCAACAACCGCAGCGTACTCAGCAAGAGCCGCAGCGTGCTCAGCAACAACCGCAGCACACTCAGCAAGAGCCGCAGCGCACTCAGCAACAACCGCAGCACACTCAGCAACAGCCGCAGCGCACTCAGCAACAACCGCAGCGCACTCAGCAACAACCGCAGCGCGCTCAGCAACAACCGCAAAACCAAAACGAGCAACAGCACGCCCGGCAAAAACAGCAATCTTCCAGCGGCAATCATGGCGGAAACAGCGCGAGCAGTCGGGGAGAAGTCGCCAGCCACACGGTTCCGGGGCGCACGGTGCCTCTGAGGGGCGGCGGGTCAGCGAGCCTTCGAACCAACGGACAGATCCGCTCGGTTACCCAGGGCGGGATGCAGATTCAACGCAATCTCCGCGGCGGGCGCACGGTTGTGAGCGAGCACAACGGAGCGCGCATCGTGACCACGGGCCGAGGCAACGGCTATGTTCAGCATTCCTATGTCACGCGTGGCGGGCGCTCTTATTATTCGCGCACTTATTATGATCGCGGTGCCTATCGGGTCGGAATCTATCGCGGCTACAACTATGGCGGCTATCACTATTACGGCTACTATCCCAGCTATTGGTACAATCCCGGCTTTTATGGCTGGGGGTACCAGCCTTGGGGCGCGCCGGTGTACTGGGGTATTGGGATGGGTGGCTGGGGGTGGGGCGGATCGCCTTGGTATGGCTACTACGGCGGATATTTCTCGGCCTATCCGATGTATGCGTCGCCCGCATTCTGGCTTACGGATTATGTGATTGCAGAGAATCTGCAAGCCGCTTACGCATCTCAGTCCGATACCGCGGCGTACGATCAGGTGCCGGCCAACTACGGCGACGGAGGGGGACAGACAGCAAACGCCGCCTCAGTGACGCTGACGCCAGAGGTGAAGCAAGCGATCGCTGAAGAAGTGAAGGCACAACTCGCGGCGGATCAACAACAGTCTTCTGGCGGACAGGCACAAGCTCCGGCACCCGCCAACGAGGAAGTCCCGCCGGCGCTGGATCCCGCGCGGCGCACTTTTATCGTGGACAACAACATCACAGTGATCTCCGATGGCCAGGAATGTGAACTCACGGCAGGGGACGTCATCACGCGGCTCACCGACACTCCGGATGCCGACCAAAACGTTACTGCGAGTGTGTCAGCCAGCAAGAGAACGGAATGCGGCGCGGGCAAGCAAATCACCGTTTCCGTAGAAGACTTGCAGGAGATGCACAACCATTTCGAGGAACAACTCAACAACGGCATGAAGGCGCTGGCGGAAAAGCAGGGCACGGGAGGATTGCCAAAGGCTCCGGAGACGTCTACGAGAACTTCCGATGTGCCGCCTCCATCCCCGGATACGAACGCGGCCAAGGATTTGACCGATCAACAGGCGGCGGCCGACCAAGCCGAGACACAGGTGAAGCAGGAGACCCCCGCAGGGCCGGGCGGGGGACGGTAGAGCGAAGGGGATGCGGCAGGATTGACAATACTCTGGAAGCTACCGCATCCGAACACATGGGATGAGGAGGCAAGGCGCATAGGCCATCCCTTTGTCGGGATGCCATCTCGAAGCTCGCCGGACCGCGAGGAGGGAAAGATCAATGCGTCATAAAATCGTCCTCTGGTTTCTGCTCTTGCTGGCTGGATTTCTTGTTGGGTTCATCCTGCAGTACTCCAGACTGCACCGGGTACAGCAGGAACTGTCGGTCTCGACAAAACAATTCGGATCTTGTCAGTCCAGCCAACAACTGGCGCAGCTTCGCGACACTGCC
>JBKOUZ010000021.1:0-6034 GCA_046723715.1 Acidobacteriota bacterium
TCTCGGGAACAATCGCGGCGGTTTTATTTCTCAAGGGTGGCGACCAGGTACTGCGCTATTCCATCGACCGGTCCACGGCTGAGTTGCTCTATTTGCCGCTGTCCAATCGAGTGAAACTCCAGGCGAAATGGTTTATTGACACTGTGGTGTGGCGCATAGGAGATGGGCTGGCCGGGGTCGTCGTTCTACTCTTCGCCGCGCGGCTGCGTTGGACGCCTCAGCAACTCAGCTGGATTGCCGAGCTTCTTGTGCTCGGATGGCTCATCGCCGTTTATGTTGCGGGCAAGCAGTACATTGTTGTTCTGCAGGAGTCCATCAGCCAGCACCGTCTCGATGCCGAACAGGCATCTGCACTCACGCTCGACCGCTCTACGACCGAGTTGTTGGCCAAAACGATTCTCACCTCGGATGCAAAGGAGATACTCTACGCTCTCAGCCTGTTCGAGCTGGAACGCCAGAGGGTTCCTCATCCGGTAATCCGAGGCTTGCTCGGCCATCCTTCCGCCGAGGTCCGCCAGAAAGCCATTTCTATTCTCTCTGCAGTGGGAGATAAATCTGTCCGCGCACCGATAGAGGAGCTGCTGAAGGATTCTGATCCGGGTGTCCGCACGGAAGCGATGCTCTACCTGGTTTATCATGCGCACGTCGACCCGCTCACACTGCTCTCGGAAGTGGGCGACTACGCCGATTTTTCGGTGCGCTCCGCGGTTGCGGCGTTCCTGGCTCGCCCGGGGGAGGCCCAAAATATCGAGGCCGCCCGCCAGATTCTGATTGGAATGTCTCGCGAGGGTGGCGAAGAGGGCGAACGCACCCGGCTCGAACTCGCCCGACTGCTTCCCGAGTTGCCGGATGTGTTCGATCCGTTGCTGAAAAGTCTCCTTCGGGACCCGGCCATCCCAGTAGTGCGTGAAGCCGTCCGGTCGGTAGGGGAATTGCGAAAGTCGGAGCTGGCCTCAACCCTGGTGGAGTGCCTCTCCAATAGCGAACTGTGTCAAGATGCTGCACGGGCTCTGGCGAAAGTTGGCGATCCTGCCGTTGCACTGCTTCGGGATTGTCTCGCCGATTCCTCATGCTCGACTGAGGTGAAGCAGTTGATTCCGCCCATTCTGGTCAGCATCGGCACTCCTGCGGCTACTAGTGTGGTTCTGGACAATCTTTTTGAGCGAGACTCAGCCGTTCGTCTCCAGATGATTAGTGCTCTGAACAAGATTCACCAGATACATCCGGAAATTAACCTCGACATGCAACTTGTGGAAACAGTTTTAGCTGCGGAAATTATCGGTCACTACCGTTCATACCAGATCCAGGAGGCGCTTTGCCTTACCGAATCGGCCGGTGAACCGGTGGTGCAGGCTTTGGCTGAAACAATGCAGCAGGAACTGGAACGGATCTTTCGTCTTCTCGGGCTCTTGTATCCACACCTGGACTTGCACTCAGTTTATTTTGGATTGCAGTCGAAAGACCTGAATGTATACGACAATGCGCTGGAGTTTCTCGAAAATGTCTTGAAGTCGCAATTACGGAGTAGTTTGCTGCCGTTGCTGGACGGTAAAGTAAGTTCGAAGCAGAGAGCCGCGCTGGCGGAGCGTTTCGTCCGGGCGAAAGTAGGAAATCGCGAGGAGGCGGTTGCAGAACTACTGACCAGCGACGACCCATGGCTCAAATCCTGTGGTGCCTATGCCATCGGAACGTTTGCGATCACATCTTTGGAAGATAAGCTGGGAGAGTGCCTGGAGCACCCAGATCCGTTGCTGCGAGAGACGGCTCGAGCCGCGAAGCTTAGGTTGCAGGCGCTGTCACCGCAGTCTTAAGGGAGCGAGCAGATTCATGCTCACGGGCCGGGCCGCCGCACCGAGAGCATGAATCCAGCAAGTGGCCTTATCTGGGAAGCCTCAGGTCGACTCGCGTGGCGTGCAGGATGCCACTCTTGTCCACGTGGCCCAGCATGATTACAAACGAGCCTTCCTTGACCTCGTCCATCTGCGACGGTTTTCCGAGCTTTGTCCATTCCGTGGAGCTGTCATAGGCAACCTTCCTCGCATCGTTGGATGGGGCGGAGCCGCCGTGGATGTCCATCATGGAATGTTCCTTATCGATTCTGACGACGTGCCCCTGCCACTTCGCCTGTTTTGTCGAAACCTTCTTATCTGGAGCGTCCTGCGCTCCTGCTGGCATAGCGGTGAACAAAGATCCAACGGTCGCCAGGCAAAGCAAAATCACACGAATCTTCATGACATCCTCCGTGGTGGATAGTTCCTTGGTTGTTGATGACCCGATTGTTTGAAATTCCCTGCGAGAGGGTAGTCCGGCGCCAGACAATAGTAAAGGAAAATTTATGCCCCACTTTGCCCCGAGGGGCTGTCCGGCGCCGAGATTGAAGTTGTTTGCATTCGCATGTTGGGGTACATTGTAGGACGATTTGGGAGGGTTCCCTCCGTGGAGCAATCACCTCGTCGCTCGATTCGAGCGCTCCTGCTGACTCTGGCTTGCATCGTCATTCGGTTGAACGCACTGTGGGCGGACGACGTATCGCTCACGAAAGACCAGATCAAAGCGTTTCTGCAGAATGCGAAAGTAATCAAAGAGAAGGGCACAGAGAAGGGGGTAACACACCCTTGGCGGCTCACGTTGACCGACGGCACCATCACGCACGATGCCTCTTTTCAAGCGATTGATGAACACATACCTGCCAAAAAGTTCGCCAGCGGCAAACTTGAGTTTGGCTTCGTTGACTCGTACAAATACAACATTGCGGCATACCAACTTTCCGAGCTTCTGGGGGTTGACGACATGGTGCCGGTTTACGTGGAGCGCAGATGGCGCGGTAATACCGGGTCAATTAGTTGGTGGCTCCCGGTCAAGATGGATGAGGCCGAGCGGGCAGAGAAGAAGATTCTGGCGCCTGATAGTGATAGGTGGAACAAGCAGATGTTCCGAATCCGGGTTTTTGATGAACTTGTGTACGATAGCGACGCCAATCTCACCAACGTCCTGATCGGTGAGGATTGGAGGATCTGGCGCGTGGACTTCAGCCGCGCCTTCCGCACCAGCAAGGATCTGCACGACCCGAAGAATCTCGTCAAATGCGACCGTCAGCTGTTCGAGAGACTAAAGAGCCTTACGACCGAAGCAGTAGCGGAAAAAACCAAGCACTATTTGAACAAGGCGGAAGTGAGCGCGCTTATGGCACGACGCGACAAAATCGTGACCACATTCCAGACCCTAATTGCCGAAAAGGGCGAGCAGGAAATCCTCTACTGAAGGCAAAGATCGCCGGAGTTAGACCGTTGATCACAGTAGGGATCCTTCCCAGCGCGAAATGCTAGTTCGACGTCATGGCGGGAAACATGTTCGATCAGTCGCGGGGCTCTTTGCCAGGCGAACTGGGTTCGGCCGAATGCGACGCACCGGAGCCCATTTGGAACATGGCTGCCTGAGCCGCCGCGTGCTCGTGCAACTCAGCCAAATCGTCGGTGTCGCTCTTAACCGTCTTCTCCTGTTTTCGCTGCTCTCGCCGTTCCGCTTTGTCACGCTGTCTCTGTTGACGTGTTTGTTCCTTTTGGCGCTTTGTCCAGGTTGATCGGCCTCGTGGCATATCTTCTCCCCCCCAATTGATTTGTTCCGTCCGACCGCTGTAGCGGAATCCCCCGCCGTACGCCTGTCAGGAATACTATTTTACCAGCGCGGTTCGCGCGGTTGACGAGGGTGACCGCGATAATCGTCCCGGCCTCGGCCTCCGCCGCCTCCGCCGCCAAAACCCCGGCCGCCACCCTTTCGCGGCCGGTCTGTCTTGGGCTTCGCTTCATTAATGGTCAATGTGCGGCCGCCGAGTTCGGTTCCATTCAGCGCAGCGATAGCTTTATCGGCTTCACTGGCATCGGTCATTTCGACGAACGCGAAACCGCGCGACCGGCCGGTATCCCGATCCGTCACAAGGCTAACCTTGTCGACCGAACCATGTGGCTCGAAAACATTGCGTAGTTCCGCTTCGGTTGTGCTGTGGGGTAGATTGCCGACGTAAAGATTCTTCATTGCATATCCTCTCTTAACAAGTCATCCAGAGTGCGCGATGCGACAGGGGCGTATCGGCCCTGCGATGTCTCGAGATCGCGCGATGGTGAGGGCCTATTCCGCATGGCCTGGGTACGAGCATGGGAGGCGGAACGGACGGCGGAAATTCGTCGCGAGGCCTCTACAAACCCCCAGCGCCGAGGCAGATCTGCGAGATTTATCGACAGCGCTGCAGTCAAATCCGCGGCCCCTGTATCCTCACCGTGCTCGCCAAACGCAATATCCGTGCCAGGTGAATCGGAGAGGTAGTCCGGCTTCCCGACCAGAAACGCGAACCGTTGGTGGGGTGCAGCGGAGCGAAGATCCTCGCAAAACTTTCCGCGACTACCTCGATTGTCTTCAACATTGAGAAGAACCAAGTCATACAACGCGGCCTTCCACCAGCATCTCGCTTCTGCAATGTCCGCAGCGGAATCCACTTCGATGCCCATTTTTCTCATAACTTCGGCACGCATTTCACGCTTGCGGCAACAACCATCAACCAAAAGGACCCGCCTCTTCTTGTCCGCACTCGGCATCTGCGGCGGGGAAAGCTTTGCTGGCAGGATGGGCGTGATCATGCCGGCACCGATGTTGGGGCGATGGCCGGCGGACTCTTAACGCTCTTTTGTTGATGGGGGGCACGTTCCAGCAGTTCACGAGTTCGTTTGCGCCGAGCGATCTTCTGCTTGCGTTCACGGTGATACCTGGACTTGTCGCCGTTGATTGCTGACATTGTGAACTCCTCATTGTTTGAACTGGTTAAAAGCAGCCACTACAGAGTCGCACCGTTGCTAGTGCTCGCCTGACAGCGCTCACACAGTATTATTTCGCTCTTCTCTCGCGAACGCAGCGGGTTGGGTAAGGATGAGCATCCCGCGACCCGTCATGATGCGCGCGCTTGCGCACAGGCGCGATCGGTCGTGCCGGGATGAGAATTGGTTCGGAGATAATGCGGCGCAAAAGAGAACGCCTCCTGATCTCTCAATCGCGAAGGCGCAGGCTGCTATGATCACGTGTCTTCGAGGTTAAGCAATTTCAGTATACGCCCACTTTCTGCGCGGAGAAAATTACGTGCCAATCAGTGGGCACTTACAATACGCTTCGGTGGTCGAATGCGTACATGGAAAGGTCGTGGGCGAATGCGCTTGCTAATTGGGCGACCTCCGCGTAGGATCACTATGTGCGTTAGACCGAATCGGTCGTCAGCAGATCTCGCCTTCAAAGCCAGCACCCTGCGCAACTTTCTTCCGACTCCCTCCAGCGTAACTACACAAGAAGGAAAACGATACAGATATATGGAAAAAGGAACAGTTAAGTGGTTCAACGACGCTAAAGGCTATGGTTTTATCAGCCGCCAGAATGGCGAAGACGTTTTTGTGCATTTCTCGGCAATCCAGGCGGGCGGTTTTAAGAGCCTGCAGGAGGGCCAGGCGGTGCAATTTGATGTGACCAAGGGTCCCAAGGGCTGGCAGGCAGAGAACGTGCAGGCGCTCTAACCCGGCGAATTATTCGAAAAGGCGTTTTCCATTGAGAAATCGCCTTTTACTTTGTGGCGAAGCTTTCGAAAACGCACTCAGGGAATCCCCAGGGATGACTAACATCTTCGTCGGGAACTTGGATTCAAGCGCCAGCGAAGAGCAGTTGCGTAATCTGTTTGCGCCCTACGGACCAGTGGATAGCGTGACCATTGTCAAGGATCGTGACACCGGGGATACCCGTGGTTTTGCCTTCATCGAGATGGGAGACCCAGCCCATGCTGAAGCTGCTATCGCTTCTCTGGACGGCGTATTGCTGAACCAACGCGCTATCAGGGTGAATGAGGCTCGTGCAAAGCTTGATCGGGATCGAACACGCTCCTCTTTCGCCAGAGATCATCGGCGGCATCAGATTTGAGGTACGCAGTCACACATTGCTCGCGTTCTTGTTCTGCGATCCCAGGTAGTTTGTGAATGGATTCTTTCTGACACGCGACGAAATCAGC
>JBKOUZ010000230.1:0-5998 GCA_046723715.1 Acidobacteriota bacterium
TGTCATGAGAATCTTGCTTTATAACCCCGATAATGGCGTCACGCGAAATTTCATGCCGCACCTTTGGATGTTCCTGCTGCAGGCGCTGACTCCTGCGGGACACGAAGTTTTCCTGATTGACGGCAATGCCCAACCCATGGATGAGACTGAGATCGCGCAATACGTCCGCGATCAGAAGATCGAACTGGTCGGCATCGGCGCCATGACTCGCATGATCGCCAGGGCTTATCGCATTGCCGACGCGATTCGCGCGACCGGTGTTCGCGTCGTGATGGGCGGACCGCATGTCACCGAACTGGCTGACGAAGCTCTGGGCCGCGATGGGGGGCCGCGCCACGCCGACGCGGTTGCGCTGGGTGAGGCCGATGAAACCTGGCCGCGCATTGTCGAGGATGCAGTTCGCGGCGAACTCAAAGAGATTTACGCACCTGTAGATGCTTCCGGAAGAGAGAGCAAGCCGCCTCTCAAGAATTATCCGGCGATTCCCTGGGATAAGATCGATCTCCGGCAGTTCAATCTTCTGCCCAAAGTTTTTTATCCGCTGCTGAAGGGAGTCGGCGAAGGCTGGGGCACATTCCGGATCGTTCCGGTCGAGTCGGGACGCGGATGTCCTTATGGCTGCGAATTCTGCACGGTAACCGGATTCTTCGGCGACTCGATCCGCTTCCGCACCAACGAGAGCGTGGTCAACGAGCTCCTGTTACTGAAGGCGCGGGCCCGCAAAGAGAAAGGGCAGATCGCGGTGTTCTTTATTGATGACAATTTCGCCATCAACGTGAAGCGCACTAAGTCGCTGCTGCGCGACATCATTGCCGCTAACGCGCAAGTTCACTGGGTGGCCCAGATCAGCGCAAACCTGCTGCGCGACGAAGAGCTTTGCGATCTCATCGCAGCGTCCGGTGGCAAGTGGGTCTTCATCGGAATGGAGTCAATCGACCCGGCCAATCTTAAAGACGTGAATAAGGGATTCAACAAGCCGGGCGAATATGCAGCCGTGCTCGAGCGCCTCGCCAAGCGCAACGTCTATGCCATCACCTCCTTCATTTTCGGCATGGACAACGACACCACCGGAGTGGCTGAGCGGACATTGGAGCAGGTTCGCTCCTGGCCTCCGGGGCTGCCGATCTTCGGCTTGCTGACCCCGCTGCCTGCAACCCCGCTTTACAAGCGGCTGGAAGCAGCGGGACGTCTCACCCGTCGCAAGCACTGGCAGGAGTTCATTCCGTTCGCCATGGCGCATACACCCCTAAAGATGTCGATCGAGGAGGCGCACGCCGAAGTGAACTACGGATGGTCCCATTCCTACAGTCCGGAGGCGCTGGCCCATGCAGTGGACTCGCTTGATGACCAGCCACTGGGCTACCGAATAAACATCTTCCTGGCTCGCCTCTGTTTCCGCGGTATCTATTTCCCCATGCTGGGTAAGCTGGCATGGCTGAAAGTGGTTGCCGAGAACCGCCATACTATCTTCAAACTGGTAACCGAAGCCCTGTTCGGCCGAAGAGATCCAGCAAGTGGCGCCCGGCTCGACGTTGCGTACGAAGAAGTAGAGACTCAAGAAGCGGCAGGCTAACAACGGCCTGACCGGGGGGAGTCTGGACATATTGATTCCACTTGGAAGTCAAAATCCCCTCCCGCAAAAAACTGTGGAACGGTGGGGCACCCGGTTTCATTTCGACTGGAAAAATTTGTCGATGTCTTTGTGCACCGGGACAGGGCATTCCAGGTAGGTGAAGTGTCCGCAGTTTTTGAACATGACCAGGCGAGCGTTCGGCAGAGACCGGCTGATGTGTTCGGCCGTAGCGGCGGGGATGAATTCGTGGTCGCCGGAAATCACTAGTGCGGGGATGGTTACCGTCTTCAGCTTGGGAAGCAGGTTGTAGTCGGGCTTCGACCAGGTTTCGGTCATCAGGCGGGCTTCTACGGCTCTTGCTTTCACAACTCCCTCTCTGGTGAAGCTGGCGCTTAGCCTGGTCATGAACTTTTCGTAATTCTCCGGACGCGCAAATGCCGGTTTGAAGTGGATGCGGTAGTAGGCAGTGACCGCCGCGGGATCTCCTTGCTGGTAGGCAGGGGTCGCCGAGATGACCCTGCGTTGCTCCATATCTGCTGGGCGCTTCTCCAGCCAATCATCCCGCAATTGTTTGTAGTCGGTGGTAGAGGCCGGTGCAGGATTCATCAGGATCAGGCGCGACACTCGCTGCGGGTAACGCAGTGCGTATTCGAGCGCCAGCACGGTTCCCCAGGAGTGTCCTAATAGAGTTACCGAGTCGAGGTGGAAATGTTCTCGAACTTTGTCGAGATCGGAGAGATCGGAGACCAAAGTTACGTCTTCGGGCTGGACGTGATCGGCGGAGCGTCCACGTCCGCGCTGGTCGTAATAGATGAGATGGTAAGAGTCGGAGAGACGGTCTAATTCGGGAAGGAGATAAGAGTGGTCGAAATCGGGGCCGCCATGGAGGACTATGATGACGGGGCCTCGGCCGATTTCACGGACGTAGAGTTCGGCGCGGTCTACGGGAATGCGAGCTTCCTGCGAGTGGCTAATGCTTGATGCATGTGTCGCGCCTGGAATCGGCTTTGCTGACTGAGCGCATGCCAGGAGCGCGAGTGCCAGCACTGCTTTCATGGGGGTGAGGCTACATGAAAGGGTTTCTTCGCGCAAATTCCAATGCTTCTGGCGATAGCTTCGCTGCGGTAAAATCACGCCCCAGCGACGCCCACCCTCCCGCGAAAAGCGCGGGCGAGTGGGGCATCCGGGTTTATTTCTTCTTGGGGACGAACATGTCTGCTTCGGTCAGGCTGCATTTATTCGCCATCTGGTAGCAGTAGAAGAGGTGGGCGGCGCCTTGCGGCGTGCGCGAGTCAGTGCCGAAGGTGAATTTCAGGTTGGCTCGCTTCGCCAGCATGATGAAACTTTCATCCGGAACGTGGGCGACTTCGTTGATTTCGATAGCAATGTTTTCAGATTTCGCGAGGTCGATGATGCTCTGCATCCGTGGCCTGGTCCAGAGCTGGGCGTATTGGCGCGCGATGGGGACCGGGAGGAAGGTAGGCCATCCGAAGATGTCGACGGCTTCGGTGGTCAGCACTTGTTCGATGAATGGGACGTAGCGGGTCATGAACGCTTCGCCGTCGTCAACCATCGTGTCGATTTGCCAAATGGGGAGCCATGTGCCGTCGGGATTGGGGAGCGTGAGGGCATCCATCAGGACATAGTCGAGTTGGTCTACAAGATTCTTCGAAAAGGCTTTTGACCACCCCGGATAGACCGGCTGTATGCCGATGCGAACGGGGTAGGCGCGGAGCGTGTCGATGTACTGTTTCAGATCGGCATCGTTGTTGAGTTTGTTGCCTGGCCCGGGATGCTCCACGATGCCGATATGAATTTGGCGCTCTTTGCCCAGATTGACCGCCTGCTCGATCGAGAGATGCTCGCTCAGGTGCACGTGATAGTCGGCGACTGGGAAGGCGGGTTTGGGCGGCGGTGGGATCGATGCGCCGGCTTTCGACGAACGCACGGCGAGGTTTCCTGCAGCGGTTGCGCGCGCGAGATGGGACGCTCCGGTGAGCGTGGCTCCAGCCATCACTGAGGTTTCAAGGAAAGTTCTGCGGGTATAGGAATGAGGCACGATTTGCTCTCCGATCGTTTGAAAGAACTCGAGAGCATATCGTGCGCGGGGAAGGCCAGCAATGACTAGCATCACTGGTCGGTTCGGATCTCTTTACCGCTGAGATGAGGCCTGGTGAACTACTTCATAGAGCGCAGGCGTGGAGCGGAAGTTGGCCCACATGGGTTGAGTGACCAGCGCCTGAAAGCCAGCGTCGTGGGCAGCCTGGAAATCCTCGGTCGAGGCCCACTCGGCGACGTTAACGAAGCGATATGGGGCATCCGGGGCAAGGGAGCGATGCAATTTGTGTTGCAGATAACCGGGTTTGCCGCGCATGTAGGTGTTCACTTGCTCCCATAGGGAGAAGAATTCGCTTTCACGGCCTGCGGGCACTTCAAAGCAGTTGACCAGAATTACGGACAAGGGCCTCCTTCAACCTCCATTCTAAACTGCTTCCCCACTCCCAGTGGCGCAGAGGATTTGCGGAACCCGATCACGAACGCTCAAGGGGGGCGCTTTGAGCGCCGCGACAAGCCAGAATTGGGCTAAAATCGTGGCCACGCAACCCTCCCCACGGTTAATCCTCAGGTATATACTTTTAACGATAGTTTTGCCGAATCCGGCCAGCCCCATTTGGCCGGACGGGGCGCATTCATTCCCCTAATCCAGGCGCTCCGCATTCGAAGGGCTGATCTCGCTGGGGCGGCGGGAACGGCACGGGTGCATTACCCAGAAGTTGGGGCAAGCTGCATCCGCGGGAGGTTTACCGTGGATATTGTCTTTGTACGTCTTCTTTTTGTCATCGTTGTAGGGGCCACCTGCTTCGTCATCGAACCCTTCAATTTAACGCGTCCCTGGGATGCCGCAGTGGGCGTCGCGATTGGGGGGGTGATTGTGCTGTTCGAGTGGAAGCTGCGGATGGTCAGCCTAAAACGGCTGATTGGGGCAGCGATCGGCAGCATACTTGGAATTTGTGGCGCCTATCTTTTTGCTCTGGTGATCCGGAACAGTGTTCCGCAAGGACACACACAGAGCTTTTTGCAGATTCTCGTCATGCTCCTGATGGCCTATGTCGGGCTGATCGTAGGGGCCAACAAGGGGGACCTGCTTAATCTTTCGGCCCTCGGCGGAATTTTCGGGGGCGAAAAGCAATCCAAGAGAAGCTACAAGATTCTCGATACGAGCGTCATCATAGATGGGCGGATTGCCGATATTGCCGAAACCGGGTTCCTTGATGGGGTGATCGTGACTCCGCAGTTTGTGCTGCGTGAGTTGCAACTCGTCGCCGATTCTGCGGACTCGCTGAAGCGTAACCGTGGAAGGAGGGGCCTCGACATTCTGCAGCGCCTACAGAAAGTCGCGAACTTGCAGATCCAGATCGTGGAAGATGACTTTCCTGCTGTCCGGGAAGTGGATCTCAAGCTCATTGAACTGGCGAAGCTGTACGAAGGCAAGATCATCACCAACGACTTCAATCTGAACAAGGTCGCGCAGTTGCAAGGCGTTGAGGTGTTGAACATCAACGAGCTGGCGAATTCCCTGAAGCCGATCGTGCTGCCGGGCGAAACCATGCGCGTGTTCATCCTGAAAGAAGGAAAAGAATACAACCAGGGTGTGGCGTATCTCGACGATGGGACGATGGTGGTGGTGGACAATGCGCGGAAGATGATCGGAAAGACCATCGAGGTGTCGGTAACCTCGGTGTTGCAGACGACTGCAGGGAAGATGATCTTCGGCAAATGGGACGAGCGAGCGGCGTACTCGCGGCCTAGTGTGCCGGTTCCGGCAACTCCGGCGGGCGTGTCCGTTCCAACTGCGACCCCGGTTACGACGGCGGGTGCGGAGCCTAAACCGGCGTCGTAGTTCTCCGGATAGAACGATATGCGTTATCAATCGAAGGCGAGGATTGGGGAATTACCCATCCTCGCCATCGCATTTGGGCCTGACCTGGAGGCGCAACAAGCGCGCGGATACGCAGTGGGCGTTGTGGCTATCGGGGACATGGCGGTCGGAATCATCGCCATTGGCGGACTAGCCGTGGGGGTGCTGGCGTTAGGCGGCATGTCTGCCGGGATCATAAGTCTGGGCGGCTTGGCGTTTGGAGTGGTTGCGCTCGGTGGATTGGCCATCGGAGGCGTAGCCTTAGGCGGGCTCGCCGTGGGCTATCGCTCGTTGGGCGGCTTGGCAATTGGGGTCCACCCGCAAGGAGGCTTGGCCATTCCATGGCCCTAGAGTAATTTGGGTGGCAGTGCGCCGTGAAAGGCGCTGGACTTCAGCGGGTGCAACTCCCGCCCGGGAACTGGTTCGTTCCACCCGGTAGCAATCGAAACGGCAGTGGAGGCAACGAAGCTGTCGGAGCTTTCGATGGAAAGGGTCGCTAGGCGACC
>JBKOUZ010000001.1:0-11884 GCA_046723715.1 Acidobacteriota bacterium
GCTCCCGGGCTCCGTACACTCCCGGCGGAAAAAATGGGATTGCCTGCTGTTGTTGTGAGGGTTCTTTTGGCGCTTGCACTGCCGCTAGCGTTCGCAAGCGACCGCTTACGTTTGTAAACGGCATTGAAAACTTCGTAGGCCTTCGTGTAACAAAAGCTGAAGTCGAAAATGATTTTCAAAAAAGGTGCAGGAAGGGTGCAAAATTCGCCGCACATACGGCATTTTGGGCTATACTCGGCGAGGTAAGTTATTTATTTTCGTTGGCGTTGGAGTTTTTCACTCGCTTTCGAGGCGGATCGTTTCAACCGCTCACGCACCTCTCCGGAAAGCACTGCCGGCATTTTTTCCCCCTTACCGGCGATTTCGAAAGAACGTTTGCAGCAGTTCGGCGCTGCGCCCGGCCAGCACCCCGCTGCGAACCTCAATGCGGTGATTCGAACGCTTATGGTTCAGCACCTGCATCGCCGACCCTACAGCTCCAGCTTTGGGATCTTCGGCACCATACACCAGCCGCCGGATGCGGGCATGAATCATAGCGCCCGCGCACATGGCGCACGGTTCAATTGTAACAAAGAGGTCACAGTTCCCCAGACGGTGGTTGCCGAGAGTGGCCCCAGCGTCACGCAGGGCCGCGATTTCGGCGTGTGCGGTGGGATCGAACTCGCCAATGTTGCTATTCCATCCCCGGCCAATAATCACCCCGGCATGGACCACCACGGCTCCGATTGGCACTTCACCGCTCTCCAGCGCCCGCTGCGCACAGCGCAGCGCCTCTTCCATCCACAATTCGTCGGGCGATGGCTCGGACGGTGGTGGGCTTTGGACAGACGTTTTCGGGCGAGGCACGCGACCTGGACTCCGAGGGTATTGTAGCCGCTTGTGGCGCGTCAGGAGAGCATCCGGCAGTCGCGCGGCTGCAAAGGCTGCACTTAAATCATGCTTAGCACCGAACGCACGACTTCCGGCACCATGGCGCGTAGCACGCAAGGCACCACGACCGTAGCGATGGGGTACGCCAATGCCACGGCGGGCACAATCAGAAGCACCCAAATTTTCGTAGGCAGGTTTGCTAGATAGGCCTTCATGACGTCCTCTATGTGTGGGTACGGAGGGAAATCCTCAAAAGTTCCCAGTCCCTGATTAGACGTGCCTGGGAGCCGAATGTCTCAGCTGGCAAGGGCTATGACCAAAAGATTGGGGGGGTACAAATAGTGCGCAACTCAGACTGCGGGTGGTTTGGAGGCTGCCGCGATGGATTTGGGCGCGGGGGATGGCTGGGAGCCTTTCTTCTTTATCCGCTCAGCTTCCTGCAGACGATCGCAGAGTACCCGTACTAATTGAATCAGTTTCTTCGGATCGGATTCTTTCGCTGCTCTCTCCGCAACTTCGCACCAGTCCGGCGCCTGAGAGAATTGAGTATCAGGGTTCAAGGGCATTCTCGCGTCTCCACTGGAAGCCGCCGAGAAACCTTTTCCAGTGTTGCGAGGATCATTGATCCACATCCGACGTGCAAGCGCCAAAATGCGCCATACTCTCGCCCCTATGGGCAAGTACCATCACTCGCCAACTGGTCAGTTCCTTCATCCCGCGTGCGATATGTTGAGGTACAATCCCGTGCAATTTTCGGGCGCTCGACCCCGATGTCTGAATGCGCCTTCTCCTACGAGAATTCATGGAGTCCGCACTTGGCGCCGTACAGCAATGGCGCTATCGCCCTTACGTTGTGAACGGAGAAGCCGTCGAGGTGATGACCGGGATTAACGTGAACTACCAGCTTTGCCAGTGAATCCATCTTGCACGCCCTCTTTGATCCGTTAGCGCATATCAGGCATTCACTGGAAACTCGCCTTCGCGAAGCCCGGACGTGCTCCGTTGTTACGAATTCCGAACAAGAACTGCACCGATGGATCTACTGCAATGCAAGCCTGCGACAATTTCGCAGGGACGACCTTGGGCCAGAGCTCAACCGGAAGAAAGAAGGCATCGCGGGGTGGGACTCGCGTACCCTGCAAAATCCCTGTTGTTCTGACCAGCCTCGATCCGCAGCATCCCTTTTCGCGACCGTGTCAGGTCATACTGGCCAACATGAGCGGATGTGCAGTGCGATCGCCGCAGCCCGTACCCACCGGAACCGTCGTTCACCTGAATGACTTGCCGAAGAAGCAAGAGGTGGTGGCTCGCGTGGTGAACTGCATCTCCCTGGGCGAATACGAGAAACTCTGGTTGCTTGGACTGGCGCTTGTCGCGCCAGCTAACGTGTGGGGCATCGATCCGGAACCCGACGATTGGAAGCAGCAGGCCTGATGGGTTGCGCGAGCGAGATGCGTTTTCGACTTAGCCGGCGGCTTTCCGGAATGAGACCAGATCCCAGGTTCCGCCTGGTTCAGACGTATCCCGTTTGAGGATGTAGATGTTTCCGTCGTCTGCGCGCACTTTGTACCAGGCGTACTCCGGTCCATACCACTGATCCAGAACTTCGTCCACGAGATATTCGTGATCATCGATACTGAACCGGACGGGTCTCTCCTCCGCCTTATAACCCGAGTAGCATTGAACGCACAGCTTCATAAGTTGGGATTGTAGCCCGGCACAGCGAGACGAGATCAATCCACGCGTAAGAACTTCACGCACACCGGGGAGCCCACTGCGAGGACCTGCCCCGTTGGCGTCAGGCGCCCGGTGTCCTGGTCAATGCGGAACACAACGATGTTGTCCGACTTCTGATTTTCCGCGAGCAGGAAGTGTCCCGTCGGATCAATTTCGAAGCTGCGCGGAGTCTTGCCCTGCGTCAGGACATCATCGACTCTCGTCAGCGTACCTTTACTGGGGTCGATCGCGAATACCGCGATGCTGTCGTGTCCTCGATTCGAGGCGTAGAGAAACTTGCCCGAAGGATGCACCTGCAATTCGGCGTCATCGTTTTCCCCTTTGAAGTCCTCGGGCAAAGTGGAAATCGTCTGCAGGCGTTGCACCTTGCCCGTCCTCAGATCGACGGACAGCGCGGTTACGGTTGACGCCATTTCCGCAACGACATAGCCAAACTTGCCTGAGGGATGGAGCGCGAAGTGGCGCGGCCCGGCGCCTGCGTCAAGCTTCACGAACGGCGGATCATTCGGCGTAAGCGTACCCTTGCTGCTGTCGAAGTGGTAGACCAGCAACTCATCGAGCCCGAGGTCATCGACAAAAGCAAACTTGTTATCGGGAGACAAATCGATGGAATGTCCATGCGGGCCCTCCTGGCGCTTGGGATCGGCGCCATGGCCGGTATGCTGCACGAAAGCCGATGCTTCGCCCAATTTGCCGCTGTCATCAATGGGAAACACGGCCACGCTTCCACCGGTGTAGTTCGCGACCAGTGCGTGCTTCCCCTCCTTGTCCACGACGATGTAGCAGGGATCGGCGCCGCGCGATCGCACTTCGTTCAGGAAGGTCAGCTTGCCAGTGTTGCGGTCGACAGAAAAGGCGCTCACGCCTCCGCTATTCTTACCTTCGTAGTTCTGCAGTTCGTTGACCGCATACAGAAAGCGACCGTTGGGATGCAGCGCGAGGAACGACGGGTTCGTAGTCTCCGCCGCCAATCCCAAGGGCATGCTTTGTCCTGTCGCGGCGTCGAACCGGTAAGCATAGATCCCTTTGCTCTTGCTCCCTTCCTGCGTATAAGTGCCCACATAAAAAATGTACTTGCCCTTCGTCTCGGCTGCGGAGGCTGCGGTCGTCGCCAGAAACGTGAGAACGAGCACGAGGATCACAACCTGGAGATAGCGGCGAGAAATGTTCATGCGAACAATAAAAGCGCATTCGCGGAATTAGCGCAAGCCGCCAGGGGTCATGAGGGACATCCAGGCCATGTAGAGACAGCCGCTCTCGGCTGTCGGGTCCAGCCAATTGACAGCGCATTCCCGCTGTTCTTCACTTGGTTAACGTCACCGGCACGGTGTAGTTGTAAGGCCAGATGAGGGCGCTGACGGACTTGCGTTGGTTGAAGGCATCGAGGGTCATGGGAAATGCAACGATGATGGTGCGATTGATTGTCTGTCCGACTTCGAGCCGGACTTCAGGTGAAAGTGGCAGCTGGGCGCCGCTTTTCAGGGCCGGGAAGGCCTGGAAGTAACGATCGAAGTCCACGGCGGAGACTGCGTCTGCTGTGGCTTCGCCGCTGGAAGTTGTCACTTTACCCTGCAGCGAACGCACATACAAAGCCTTGTCGCTGCCGTTATGCAAGGTGAAGGTCAGAGCGACCATGGTGGAAGTTTGTCCCGGAATTTCGACTGCTACTACATTGTCGAGCGATCCCGAGCCTTGCGGCTTGGCGCGCTTGACGAATGATGCAATTACCACCACCACGGCGACGATCCCGATCGCGATGAGCACGATCTTTGTGGGCGGCAGATTCTTCTTCGCAGTCCCGTACTCTTCGCCAATATTGATAGTGGGTCCGGCCGGAGTAGCGGGAGGCGCAGGAGGTTGCGGTGTCGGAGGCGGGGGAGCGGGACTCTGATCGGGCATAGGTTTCCTTAGAGACCAGATTCTACGCTGCCGGTGAGAGCGCTGTCTTCGGCAGCCGCGTCATTCTCCTTATAGCTGATGGCCATTTTTTTCAGACCCTGTTCAGCGAGCTTCAGCGCGATTCCGCGGCCGATGCCGCGTGATGCCCCTGTGATCAGAGCGATCCGCTGCGTGAGCGTGATCGGCATGACACCCTTCCGTTTGCGTGTAAGGATCGACAGGATCGATCTCGATCTCGTGTACAAGAGTCTTATATAAACAGGGTGACAAGACCCGTGGCTATTAGCGCGCCGGCTCAGACCAAGTCGAAGTTCAACCACGCCTTACGGAGAAGACCGAGGCCGACCTTTCGATAGACCACCCAAGCGACCAGCCCGGTGACTGTTAAATAGCTGATCGTATGGAGACCGGTGGCGAGCATCGCGGCCAGGGGACTGCCAGTGGCAGATAAGTGGTCATGGCCCGCCATAGTCCCCTGTGCCTCAACCGTGTTGCTGCCTAACAGCACAGGCACCACCATCAAACCCGCACCATGCGCGGAGGCCATTAGAAATGACCAGAGTGTCAGGTCCCTGAAACCTACCTGCATGCGGACCCACCGGGGATGCCAGTGTCGCGCCAGAGAATAGATTCCAAGGGCAACAAGAATTGCTGCCACGGAGTACCGAATGGCTGCGAGCGGAAGCGTTGTGCCAACTATCGCGGCGATGAGCACAACGCTTCCGATTGCTGCCGCGTGACCGATCGCGATAGGGACAAGCGACCTGGCTACTGCGCTTCCCCTTTGCTCCTGCATCCCCACCGCTACCGCGAATAGCCACCCCATCCCGGGGTTAATTCCGTGGTAAGCGCCGAGGAGCAGCATCAACCACACCATCGTCGAAGTGAGCCCCGCATGCATCATTGCGGGTCCGAGAAGCAATAGGAGTCCGACGAGGCGTCGCCACCTTCCAGCCGTACCTGGTGGGCGCGCAGCTCGTCAAACTCGACAAGGAATTTTTCATCCAGTTTCATGCCGCCATTGGGGCTGGAGTCGATCTTTACCATCCAACTCTTTACTCCGTCGGGGTAGAACTGCTCATCCCAAGGAGAGTAGAGCGAGTTGGTGAAGTACACGCGCTTGCCGTCGCGGCTGATCTCGACCATTTGCGGTCCACCGTTAAGAGCCTGCTTGGGCTTCTTCGGGTGTGCCGCGCGGCGCACTATGCCACCGACGTGCAGCGAACCGGTTTTTTTCGGGTGCGCAGGATCCGAGACATCGTACTGGATGAACTCACCCGTCCCCCAACAAGAGACATAGAGGAAGCGGTCGTCGAGTGACAGGTTGATGTCGGATACCAACGGCGGCACGGCCTTGAAGCCTTTTAGCAGGGGTGGAAGAGTTTCCGGATCGGCTGGCTCGGCGGGGATTTCAATCACCTTGCGAACTGCCCAGTTACCGTTCTTCCCTGCGTCTTCGCGGTACCACATCCAGACAGACGAGGACAGGTCCTTCAGAGAGACGACTACACCAACAAATCCGAAACTTTTTTTCGGATCGTGGGCAGGCCGAAGCTCCAGCACCATCTGTTGCTCCGCACCGAGGTCAAGTTCCTGCAGGTGGATGCGCTTGTCCAAGTCCCAGATGTGCATCTTGTGTCCGTACTTTCCCGCCAGCAGCAACTCGGGGTTAAGGCCGTCCTTCACCATATTCGGCGTGCCCCATTCGGAGGTAATCATGGTGTCGAGCCCGAGGTGCCACCAAAAATCGTATGCGAGACTCTGCGGGCCTCGGTCCTTCTCCCACTGGCCTTTCAGCTCAAATGTATTTGCATCCATCAGAAAGATACCGCCCGAACCGTCGCCGCTGGCCGAACCGAGCGCGCTGCCGTAGATGCCGTCGGGGCCACAATGAATGGTGTGGGGAGAGGTGTAGCCCGTCTTTTTGATGAACTCTTCCGGTTCAATCACCTTTACGATCTTGGGATGCTTGGGGTCGGCTTTCGTGTCCAGGATGTGAATTCGGGATGAGCCGATGCCGGGTACGATCAGGTATCGCCTCTCCATATGCGGGTGCGGGTTCTGGGGGCACAGACAGGCGCTGCAGGCGTTCCAGCCGAAGTGATGCAGCTCATTATCATTGCCGGGAAAATCCAGCTGGCTGACGAGCTGACCATAAGTGGGCGAATGCGGTTCGACGTCGATAACACCCATCGCGTCGTGTTTTCCATTCTTGCCGACGTTGAGCAAACAGACGTATGCGTGGTGTTCCGGAGAGGCCTTCATGGCCATGCCCGGCGAGGGGTAAAAGGTTGGATCCGGCATCAAGGACATATCGATTCTCCCATTGCAAGAATTATGGCGGCGATTCTTCCGAGCGATTTTCAACTGCATCGCGGCGGCGATGAGGGCGATAACCAGGCAGCCAAACCGAAGTCCGCAAAGCTGTGGGAAACGCCGGAATGAGAACGTCCTACAGCATCGTACGATGTGGCTGGCAAGCGAGGTTCCGCTCGCGCCTAATGATGGCGGTAAGGATAACTCGTCTACCCGTCACTCGGCCACTCCTCCGCAATCCTGTCCTGCGCCGGGCGCTCCGGTGTGTTCTGGTTGGTTCAGGTCAACCCCGGAGAACCGCGCGAACGACTCATCGGCAGCAAGCCAGATTGAGGCTTTGCCGATGCTGTTTGCAGACACAACTCCATGTTGTTCGCAATCCGAATGGCTGAGTTTTGAGCCCGGTAATGTCGGGTATTTCCACGACAACCAGCGCTGCCGCGCCCATCATCTAAAGCACATTCCTGAAAGTGAGACTTTAGGAGGGCTATTTGCAGCGAAGGTCACTCGGTACGGGAAGTTTGCTCGGAATCTTGTTGCTCCTCGGCATGGCAGCTCCTGCCGCCAATGCGGCAAACTATACGCTCACGGTGACCGTGAATGGCACTGGAGGCGGAAGCGTGACCAGTGTTCCCGCGGGGATCAGTTGCAAGCCCACGTGCTCGAAGTCGTTCGTCGCGGGTACATCCGTGAAGCTGACCGCGGCAGCCGCCAGCGGTTCCTATCTCGCAACCTGGAGCGGAGCCTGCAAGGGCACCAGCAATAGCTGCACGATTATCGTCAACAGCAATCTTGCAGTGACCGCAACCTTCAACCTGAATAAGACCGTCAAGGTTCTCAATCACATCATTTTCATGGCGCAGGAAAACCGGAGCCTCGATCACTATTGGGGCGCCTTACGGGAATACTGGCGGCAGAACAAATTTGCGGATATCTCCTACGATGGGTTGCCGCAGTTCAATCCGACCTCGGGTGCAGCACCACTTTACGGTGCGCCGCCCACCAATCCGGGATGCGATCCGAACTATCCTCCTCCGAACGATTGCGTGGAGAACAGTAATAGCCCGAAGATTGCGTCTTACAACCTGGCCACGCAGTGCATTGAGAATCCCAGCCCGTCGTGGAATGAGAGCCATGTGGACTGGAATCTTACGAGTCCCGTGTCCAGCACTGCAAGCTTGGATGGCTACGTTTACACGAATGCGCACGATGCGCGAAATAACAACCCGCCCTACTACGATACGAATGGAATTCGCAGCATGGGATACTACGACGGCAATGATCTGAATTACTACTACTACATGGCATCCCAATTCTCCACTTCAGATCGCTGGTTCTCGCCAGTCATGAGTCGAACGCAGCCCAACCGGCATTATTTGATGTCAGCCACCTCTCAGGGCTATGTGTACCCAATTGGCACCAACAGCAAAGATCAGGCACTCTTGACGGCACCGACGATCTTCCAAAAACTCCAGGCCGCTGGAATCAGCTGGAAGATCTACGTCAACCCTAAGAACACTCCGTGCGCCTCCAACCCGACGGCGCAGTGTCTGCTGAGTTACAGCTACATTCAGGATTATCAGTGGGGGCACACCATTCCGACCAGCTATCCCAACAAGCTGGTTCCGATATCGCAATATTTCACGGATGTTCAGAATGGAACACTGCCCCAGGTCGCCATGATTGAACCCGCTTCCCCAGCAGGCCTCGACGAACATGGATCGGACTCCGATCAGTATCCCATTAATATCCAGCTAGGGGCACAGTACGTGGAGTCGCTCATCAACGCCCTGATGGCCAGTAAGTCGTGGAAGGATTCGGCGTTCATTCTCACGTACGACGAGGGCGGGGGACTCTATGATCATGTCGCGCCTCACACTGAGGCAAATCCAGATGGAATCAAGCCCGTCGACCTGCAGCCGATGGACATCTGCACAGGCAACACCGGTCCGAACTGCGATTTCACCTATACCGGTTATCGAGTACCGCTGCTGGTCGTGTCGCCCTATGCAAAAAAACATTACGTGAACCACACGGCCGCCGATTACACAGCGATCCTGCGATTGATTGAGACACGCTTCGGACTCACGGCGCTCACCAAACGGGACGCCGGCCAGCAGAACATGACGGGATTTTTCAACTTCAATTTTCCGCCGTGGATGACGCCGCCTACGCCGCCAAACCAGTACACGGGCGGATCGTGCTATCTGAATCAGCTGCCCTGAGGGCTTTGGGGCCTGGGTGATAGGATCTGAGCCATTGCGTTCGAAAGCGCGTCGAACGCGAGTTGGGCAGCATGAGCCGAGGCTGGTGGAAGACCGCCAACTGCCGCAATCAGATCGTCGCGCTTCAAAGCTCGCACTTCCTCGACGGTCCTGCCGCACACAAGTTCGGTCAAAGCTGAGCCACACGCAATCGCTGGAACGCAACCTTTGGCTTTGAAGCGAATGTCCAGCACATGCTCGTCTTGCATCTTCAGGCTAAGGCGAATGACGTCGCCACAGACGGGATTCTCGATCTCCGCGGTCGCGTCGGCATTGGCCAGATCGCCTGAATTGCGGGGGTTCTGAAAATGATCAAGTAACTGCGCCGAGTACATTGATATCCATTGTAAGAGGATCGGCGCACGTTTAGCTGCGCCTGGTTCCCTCGGGGAAGTAGATGGTCCAGCCGCGCTCGCGGGCTACCGCTTCCAGATCTGGATTAGGATTCACGGCAAAGGCATGTCTGGCCATCATCAGCATTTCTGTGTCCCAGCGCGAGTTGCCGAAGGCGGCGTCGATCGGCTTCCTGACCACTTCCTGGAGAGCTTTTGGTTTTCCTGGTCCTGATGGAATTCGGACCAGGCGTTCGGTCACGATGTCGCCCTGCATTTCGGGCTTGGCAGCAAGAATTCGATCGGGATGAATTCCGAATTGCTCGAGGCCCGCGCGGATGATCCACTCGTTGGAAGACGAGACTGCCCAAACCTCGCAACCCTGGTCGTGGAGTTTGTTCACTAACTCCCGCATTTCGGGAAAGACCCGCCCAGGGAACGCTGCGCTCATAAACTCGCGAGCAGCCTCCATCAGGGTCGCCTCAGAGAGACCTTGGTGCATGGTGACCATCTCTCCGCACATATCTTCTTCGCTGACTTTGCTTGCCTTGTATTCGGCGTAGCGAGCCCGCATGTCTTGCGCGACTTTCGGAGAGACCACACCCTTTTTAATTTCCCAGTCGAAGAAGTTTTCGCCGGCGTCGCCCGACCACAGCGTGCCATCGCAATCAAAAGCGGCAACCGCGGGCCGCAGGTTCAAGACAGAGTCGACGAACTGCTGCGTTGTAAGGGGCGAAATCTGGGTAGGGTTCATTACCATCGACAATAACTTGCCTGCGGTGCACTGTGCAATTCGGCTGAGAATCCCCCGGGCTCAGGATTGAGCGGCTAATGCGGCGTAGTCTTCCGGAGTATTGATATTCATGCTTACAAAGGGATCTGCAACGGTCACATATTGAATGTGGTCCTGATAGCGATGCTCGACATCGCGGGCCGTGCTGTTGTTGGGTTCTCGCAGAAAGCGCTCGATCATCTCACGACCGGCCAGATATGGATGGCCGTGCTTGCCCGAGAACTCCGGCACCACGGCCCAGACCTTTTGCTCGGCAGACTCATATGCTTCGCGCAAGAGCTGCACAGTTGCAATCGACGCAGGAGGCCGATCTACCAGCGTGATGACGGCAGCATCCCGCCCGCGATTGAGTACTTCGCGCAGACCTATCTGCAGGGAACTGAATTGGCCGCAGGTTGGGTCCGGATTAATGACCACAGAGGCGCCATTCGCATAGGCGATGGGGGCAATACTGGGGTGATTGTTTCCCGCAACGATCACCACAAAATCCGTCGACGGCGACAAGGAGCGAATTGCCGATGAAAGGAAGGTCTCCGGGGAAGAAGCTGGATCGGCGGACGGAGGCCAGGGTAGCAGGGCTTTATCGCGTCCCATGCGCGTGGACTCACCTGCAGCCAGAATGACTCCGGCGAAACCTGGGGAACGCGACATGCTGCGGAAGATAGCAGAAAGCGGGGACAAAGTCAGTGCTTGGAATCAACTTCAGGGGCGGATGCCACCGCATTATCCGCGGCGGTGTCCACCACGGTCCGGTTTGCGGTCTTGAACCAACTCAAGTGCGGCAATGAGGCAGTCGAGTGCCGGCGGAATGCAATCAGTTCCGCCGTGATGGCAACCCCGATCTCTTCCGGAGTAACCGCGCCGATGTCGATGCCAATGGGTGAGTGCACCCGGTCAAACAGATGGGCCGGCAGACCCTCGGCCTGCAATGCTTTAAAGATCTCGATTATTTTGCGCTTCGATCCGATCATGCCCACATACCGGGCGCGGGTCTGTACCGCCCAGCGCAGAATCTTCATATCATCACGGTGACCGCGGGTGACGATAACGACATAAGAGGCCTCATTCGGATCCAGCTTCTTCATGGCTTCGTCGAACTCGAAGACATGGACATCACGTGCGGCTGGAAAACGCTCTTTGGTTGCGTAGGAGGAGCGGTCGTCGGTGACAATTACCTCGAAGCCGGCAGTGGCTGCCGTGCGGCAAACATTGAGTGCCACATGACCTGCACCGAATAGATAAAGGAATGCTGGAGGTAATACGGGTTCGACGAAGACTTCGAGGGTGCCGCCGCAGACCAGGCCAGTGTCGTACCGAGGGTCCTGGTTCAAGTCAAATTTCAAGGTTCGGGGCTTCTCCGATTCCATGACTTCGCGGGCAGCCTGCCAGACGTCGGCTTCCACACATCCGCCGCCGATGGTTCCAACGATCGATCCGTCATCGCGCACCAGCATCTTTGCAGTTTGAAAGGAAGGAATCGAGCCGCGAACACTCACGATGGTCGCGACAGCGCCGCGCCGCCCCTGCCGGCGCAATTCGACAATATGTTCGTAGATATCCATTGCCCAACCTTGATTATCAGGCGGTTAACAGCAGCGAGTCAATCGTGTGATCCAGCGGTGCCCACGCAATTCAGACCAGGGCAATATGTCCCATCGAGCTTGGCCTATAGT
>JBKOUZ010000103.1:0-28415 GCA_046723715.1 Acidobacteriota bacterium
TCTAGGAACTTGTTGAAAAGTGCTCAGATGTTTACTGCCGAAATGGAGCAGAGAACGTTTATAAGAAGACATGCGTGGAGACGATGCTCAATTGCAGGCAGGGATGTTCAGCTACATCGCGTTAGAAGATCGGATTCCCACCAGTCATCCGCTACGGGCGGTGCGGCAGTTAGTCGATGTGGTGCTGGCTGAGATGTCACCGGAGTTCGATGGGCTGTACGCCGAAGGCGGGCGGCGGTCCATCCCTCCCGAGCGCCTGCTGCGGGCGCTGCTGTTGCAGGTCTTTTACTCGATTCGCTCCGAGCGGGTGTTGATCGAGCAGTTGGACTACAACCTCCTGTTCCGCTGGTTCGTCGGGTTGGCAATAGATGACCCGGTCTGGAACCATGCTGTGTTCTCGAAGAATCGCGATCGGCTTTTGAACCAGGAGATGGCACGATCCTTCTTCGCCCGCATCAAGCAGCAGGCCGTGGGGCTAATGTCGGACGATCACTTCACGGTAGACGGAACCCTGATCGAAGCTTGGGCGAGTCACAAGAGCTTCCGGCACAAGGACGACGGCAACGACTCCGGCCCGGGCGGGGACTTTCACGGCGAGAAGCGCACCAACCAGACGCATGCATCCAGCACCGACCCGGATGCGCGCCTTTACCGGAAATCGAAAGGCAAGGAAGCCCGGCTCAGCTATCTTGGGCACATCGTTACCGAGAATCGCCATGGCTTGATCGCTGAAGCCATGACCACCCACGCCGACGGCACGGCCGAGACCGATGCGGCGCTGCTGATGCTGAAGGATCTCGCCAAACGCTCCAGCCGAATCACGGTGGGTGCGGACAAAGCCTACGATGTCGCTGGGTTGGTGAGTGTGCTCCGCGAACTGAACGTAACCCCGCACGTCATCCAGAACAACAAGAACCGGCGCAGCGCGATCGACGGGAGAACGACGCGACAGGTCGGATACGGCATCAGCCTGGGCAAACGCTGGCTGGTGGAAAAGGCTTTCGGGTGGCTGAAACAAACCGGACCGCTGCGCAAGGTGAAGTTACGGGGCTTACCCAAAGTGGACTGGCTGGTTTTGTTCAGTTGTGCCGCCTTCAACCTGCTCCGCATTCCAAAACTTAGGGCACAGTGTGCGTGAACGCCAAGCCTGCACCACAATCCGCTGCCGCAACTCTCCACACCGGACCTCGCACCACCCACAACTTGATCTCTCCGAAACCCACTCTAACCAACTGCTATCGCTGGAACGCGCTTTTCAACAACTTCCTAGATTTTATGCTGCTTTGGTTCAGGACCAGGGCTCCGTTCGCATTGCCTCCCTGTCCGGTTGGGGCAATTGAGAAGTTGACTTTTGGTTGGCCCGTTATCTGGGAATATAAGGAGTCGGTAAGTGACGTGCAGCCGTTTGCTTCCAGCTCAGCATACTGAAACCGGGGCGAATGGGGGTTTTCACCCCGGTTCGAGTACATGTGCTCACCTCTGCGGCTTCTTACCCAATAACGCAAATTCTTGAACAGAACTCTTGCCGGCCAGTTCGATTTGGCGCTTTGATTTGGGCAACTTGCGTCCCGCTTCCTGGCCGGCTATCCACACCTGAGACAGAAAGCACTCGCCAGAATAGCAATCGAAGAGCACTCTGCCGTCCCCTTCGGAGATTTTGCCCTCCACCATGCTGGTCATCAAGACGGCAACGTTTCTACCGCTTGCCTCTTGAACCCAAACCTTGTCGAGCGCCGAAAAGAACAAGTAGTCGCCTGAGGCGAACGCCATGCGTTGGATCTCAAATCGAAACGGCACGGTGACCTTTATTCCAGGTGCGCCTTTCTGTCCCTGCGACGATGCGACCGCAAACCCTAGCGTCATCAAGAGTGTTGCGATAATTCGTACGAGTCTCATGCCACGCTCCTATTTTCTGACTTTGGACATTGGCCGGCCCACTCGGCAAATTTGTTAATGCACTCTCGCCCCGTACGGTGCGGATGGCAATGCACTGAAGGTGGTCTGTGAGTGGGGTGCTCCTGACCTCCTATCTTGCTGATGACGAACGAAGCTAAATGCGTGGGTGACCTGACTTCTGCAATTTGCAGTGCGTGCTAGACTTGCCAATTGAGGTGAGTCATGCCCGAATCTGACCAGATTGGCAGGGTGACTCGCTTTGGCGTCTTCGAAGTCGACCTGCAGGCCGGTGAGTTACGCAAATCAGGTCTCAGAGTCAAGCTCCAAGATCAACCTTTTCAAATTCTGGCTCTGCTTCTAGAACACGCAGGACAGGTGGTGACCCGGGAAGAATTGCGACAAAGATTGTGGCCCGCTGACACCTTCGTTGAATATGACCATAACCTCAACAGCTCAGTTAAGAAGCTGCGCCTAGCTCTGGGCGATGATCCCGACAATCCTCGCTTCGTAGAAACCTTACCTCGTCGCGGTTACCGGCTGATCGTGCCCGTAACAGGCACCGTCACTTCTTCCGACCGAGTTGTCGAAGCGGGTTCCGTTACGAAAGTGAGAAGCAAGCGCAGACCCGGATATTACCGGCTTGCGATACTCGGTGCGGTGATCGTCACAGTTGCGACGCTTATCGTACGGCAGACCTTCCGTGCTCCCGGATTGCCAAGAACCGTGCGCTTCACAGCGCTAACCAATGACGGTCAAGCAAAACCGGGCCCGATGGCCACTGACGGTTCGCGGATCTATTTCAACGAGGCCTTATCTGGTCCGCGCAATGTCATCGTGCAAGTCTCCACTAAGGGTGGCGAGGCCGTTCCGCTGCCATTGCCCCTCAGGCAGCCGTCCATGCTCGATCTTTCGGAAGACGGGACCGAGCTTCTGATAGGAAACGACGAAGGAAATGGGCTGTCGTCGCTCTGGGTGTTGCCAGTCGCGGGAGGCTCGCCGCGCCGGGTTGGAACGGTTCTAGCCCGAGGCGCCAGGTTCACTCCCGATGGAACAAGCGTCATCTACGGCAACGGACACGATGTCTATACGGTCAGCCGGGACGGTTCCTCCCCTCGAAAACTCCTCACGACCGACAATTGGGATTTTTCTTTCCGATTTTCGCCCGACGCGAAGGCCTTTCGATTCACGAAGTATGATCGCGAAATGGGCTCCCTCATGATCATGGAAGCCGCCGCGAACGGAACAGGGCTTCACAGAATGTTCCCTGGAAGCCGTGGCAAATGGACTTCAGACGGACAGTTTTTCATTTTTGAGAAACTGCTTGATGGCAGAACCGATCTCTGGGCCTTGCCAGAAGGGAGGAGTTTTCCTTGGCGAAAGGGCGGTGTTAAATCAATCCAGTTGACTGCAGGCCCGCTGAACTTCGGGCATCCTCTGCCCAGCAAGGATGGCAAGAAGATCTTCGCCATCGGTGGTTCTCATCGTGCGGAAGTGATCCGCTACGACTCGCGTAGCAACCAGTTTGTGCCATATCTTTCCGGGATATCCGCGGAGGGCTTAGCATTCTCCCGGGATGGACAATGGGTTACCTACACTTCCTACCCGGAGGGCACGCTATGGCGAAGCAAAGTGGATGGAAGTGAGCGGCATCAGCTCACGTTTCCGCCTTTGCGTGTTCTATTGCCACGCTGGTCACCGAACTCTGAACAAATAGCCTTCTTTGGCGCTCTGCCAGGCGAGGACTGGAACATCTACGTGGTCGCAAGCGAAGGCGGAGCCCCGCAGCGGTTGATCCCAAGTGACCGGAGTCAGGCCGATCCGAACTGGTCACCGGACGGAAGCTCGCTCATCTTCAGCAGTTTCAGTGTCGCGCGC
The DNA here is from genome assembly GCA_046723715.1 of Acidobacteriota bacterium. GTDB lineage: Bacteria > Acidobacteriota > Terriglobia > Terriglobales > Acidobacteriaceae > Sulfotelmatobacter. Next base: position 3,772 of record JBKOUZ010000103.1, read on the forward strand.
GAACCGATTTACACCATCGACATTCAGTCCAGGCGTGTTTCGGCCGTGCCTGGCTCAACCGGACTCTTTTCACCTCGCTGGTCGCCGAATGGCAGATACATTGCCGCGCTCACAACCGAACATCCCTTCAAGTTGATGCTGTTTGACTTTTCCACTCAGAAGTGGACGGAAGCATTCGGCTCTGAAGTCGGCTACTTGTGGTGGTCACGCGAAGGGAAGTACATCTATTTTCAAGACAAAAGCAATTCTGCGCAAGGGGCACATAACCGTGTCGTCCGCCTTCGGCTAAGCGACGGCAAAATCGAAAACGTAGTGGACATCAAGAACGTCGGGCGCCTAACCGCCGGAACGATCGTAGACTGGTTTGGACTTGCACCAGACGACTCTCCTTTGTTTTCTCGTGATATCAGCACTTCAGAAATCTGGGCACTCGACGTTGAGTGGCCGTAGTCTGGCTCAGAGAATCCGACATTGCCAATCGTAGAGCCGACGCCGAATCTCCAGGCGTGGGCCTTGAAGCCACTAAGATTGAGAGATGCACGATTCTGAATGGATCGTCGGCAGTCGGGAAGTTAACTTCCGGCTTGCACGTTATTGGGCCCAGAGAAGCACTTTCACGAATGGATTCCCTGATATTCAATGAAAGGATTGATCCGCCTACCGCAAGTGGACGCGACGGAGCAATTTGTTAAACCGTGGATCGGAACGGATGGGCTCGTACTCTACCAACAAACGAATTTTACTCCGACAGCAGACGTCCAAGCACGGCGTAATCCGCCGTATGCGCCAGAGATTGTGCTTCGGCCATGGTCCCCACTATAAGTTCTCGCGCTTGTTGATGTTTTCCATCACGAAACCATAACCGACTCAAACTGGCCACGGTGCGTAGCGTAAAGAGCCCCGCGTTCTGCGTTTTGGAGACTTCCAGAGAACTCAGGAATTCCCGCTCGGCGTGGCAGGATGTCTCCTGGGTTACTGAGTGAAGTTCGCCCTTAAGTCGGAGCAATTCAGCTTCATAGAATCTTTCGCCCGACTGGAGCGCGAGATTCAAAGCTTCTTCCAAAGCCGACATCGCTTCGGGAAACTGGCCGGCCTTCAAGCGGGTTTCAGCCAGTAGGCCGAGGAGGTGCGGCTGGAATCCACCGCAACTGATCGCTCGAACATTACTGATACTGTTAACTATCTTCTGGAGTCCTTGGTTCGATTCACCCTCGTATGCTTCGGCCCAGCCTTGGAAAGCGAAGGCCCATGCAAGTAGAAGCCTGAATTCCTGTTCGCGGGCAATCTCGATACCGGCAGCTGCATGGTTTCGAGTTGCGACGCAATCATGCAACGACTGCCCGAGACCGGAGGCTAACACCAGCGCCAAGGCCTGGGAAAATGGATGGGCGAGCTTCCGCGCGAATTCGATCGACTCATTCCTGTGTTGAATGGCTTGCCCGGTTCGACCCAACAGGGCAAGGCTTATGGCGAGCGCTCTTTTTCTCGTCGGGGTAAGCGTGCATGGATGTGTCATTCATCTGGTTCCTCTGCTCACCGATCGCGGTGTAAGCCCGACAACGGCAGCGTTCGCGGGTTCAGTTCTGGGCATGGCAATTCTATTCAGCAGGGTCGGTTCAGGATACTTGCTCGATCGCTTATTTGCGCCGATTGTCGCTGGATGCTTTTTTGCCGCCGCAGGGTTAGGAATGTGGCTTTTGTGGGCAGGAGTGGGAGGGAAAGTCGTCTTCTTCGCAGCTTGGCTCGTGGGTCTCGGCATGGGCGCAGAGGTAGATGTCATCGCGTACCTCACGAGTCGATATTTCGGCTTCGCAAACTTTGGGGAGATATACGGTTATTTATTCGCCATTTACACTCTGTCCGGTGCCTTGGATCCGATTCTGATGGCTGAAGGATTTGACCACTCTGGCTCTTATCGACTCCCATTGCTGTTCGTCTCGGTTGCTGTTTCCGTTGCAGTGGTGCTTATCACCCGCCTGAGAGCGTATCAATATTCGCCGACGTTGATGAGCAATTATCGGGTCGAGGCAGCATCGTAGCAGTCGCAAAGAAATAGTTCGCCACTTGCAAAAAGCCGAAAATCGGCTGACTTTCAGTATCTCTTAATGCCGGGTCTTTCGCTGAGACAGATCAACCCAAGGGATCAGCTTAGGATCGTACGGATTTGCTCGATGTGATTGGCATCGTGACTCGCCATATGGACGACCAAATCCTTGATCGTGATGCGGCCACGCTCGGCATGGATGCCGCAGCATTCCCACTGTTCCTGCGTGATCTGTTTCAGAAACTGCAGGTTCGCGTTGCGAAGCAATCGGAATAGTGTGAGCGAGTCGTGGGGCACACGAGAGCGATAGGCTCCCAATTGAGCCCACAGATCCTGATCAAATCCCATCAAGTGGAGTCCGCAGTGTTCCACCATCTGGCGATAGCGCCACGCCGTCGCCAATTCGTCTTCGGCAAGGTGCGCGAGAATCTCCCCTATCGACCACTTGTCCTTGCTGGGCCGTGTTGTCATTTGCTCATGGGACGCTTTGGCTAGCAATTTCGCGAGAAGTTCTGGTGTCTGCGCTTGCAATTCTAACGGGTCCTTGCCTTGAGCATAATCGCGTATACGACTGAGATATTCTGTCTTGTCAGGCACATCGTTTCTCCTGGCCAATCTATCGGAACCCCGCCGAGGGTCTGTCTCGATCGTTTTCCGCTCGCGTGCCGGGGCGCGTACCATTTTACGGTGAGCAGGAAAGGCAATTGGTGTCCGCCCCCTCCAAACCATCGGATCAAAGCAGCGTGAGCAGACCCGTCACCACGAGAGCGACTCCCCAGACAAGGTTGAAGTTGAACCAGGCATTGCGGAGGAGCGCGAGTCCGAGCTTGCGATAGAAAGCCCACGCGACCAGCCCTGTGACAACAAGATAGCCGAGCGTGTGGATTCCTGTGGCCACCGTCGCTGTCATCGGCGACGCGGTCGCAGACATGTGATTGTGGCAGGCCATATGGACGTGTGCTTCCACCGTGCTGCTGCCCAGCAACAACGGCACAACCATTAAACCTGCCCCGTGCGCCGAGGCCATAAGAAATGACCATGATGTAAGGTCTCGGAAGCCCACGCGCATGCGGACCCACCGCGGGTGCCAGTGACCCGCGAGGCTAAAGATTCCGAGACCCAGCAAGAGGGCCGAAACGCAGTACCGAATCGTCGACAGGGGAAGAGCCTGGCCGAGAAACGCAGCGATCATGACTACGCTCCCAATGGCGAGCGCATGGCCAAGCGCGATTGGGACGAGTGATTTTGCTACGGCACTCCCTTTCTGTTCCTGCATCCCCAGTGCCACCGCGAAGAGCCAACCCATCCCGGGGTTGATTCCGTGGTAGGCACCGAGGAGGAGCATCAGCCACAGCGCCGTCGAGCCCATCCCGACGTGCATCATTTTTCCTCCGAATAGCAGTAGGAATCGGATGAAGCGTCTCCGCCGTCCAACCGCACCTGGTGAGCTCGCAGTCCGTCGAACTCCACGAAGAATTTCTCATCTAGCTTCATTCCGCCGTTCGGGTCGACGTCGAGCTTCACCATCCAACTCTTCAGCCCGTCGGGATAGATCTGCTCGTCCCACGGAGAGTAAAGAGAGTTGGTGAAATAGACGCGCTTGCCATCGCGACTGATCTCGACCATTTGCGGGCCGCCGTTGAGTGCCTGCTTGGGCTTGTTCGGATGAGCCGCACGGCGCACGATCCCGCCGAGATGGACTGAGCCTGTCTTCTTAGGGTTAGCAGGATCAGAGACGTCGTACTGAATAAACTCCCCAGTCCCCCAGCATGAAACGTAGAGAAAACGATCGTCGAGCGACAGGTTGATGTCCGTGATGAGGGGCGGCACTGCCTTAAAGCCCTTCAGTAGTGGCGGCAGCTTTTCCGGATCGGCCGGCTCAGCGGGAATTTCAATCACTTTGCGAATCGCCCATTTGCCGTTCTTACCTTCCTCCCGATACCACATCCAGATTGAGGCTGAAAGATCTTTGAGCGACACGCCGACGCTGACGAAACCGTAAGTCTTATTGGGATCGTGTGAAGGACGCAGCTCAAGCACCCATTGTTGCTCTGCGCCCAGGTCAATTTCCTGTAAGTGGCGGCGCTTGTCCAGGTCCCAGACATGAATCTTGTGGCCGTACTCGCCGGCCAGCAGCAACTCCGGGTTGACGCCGTCTTTCACCATATTTGGAGTTCCCCATTCCGACGTGATCATGGTGTCGTGTCCGAGGTGCCACCAGAAGTCGTACGCCAGTTGCTGTGGGCCACGATCCCGTTCCCAAGGCCCCTTCAGCTCAAACGTATTCGCATCCATCAGAAAGATGCCTCCGGGAGCTTCCCCGCTAGCGGACCCGAGTGCGCTACCGTAGATGGCGTCCGGTCCACAATGAAACGTGTGAGGCGCCGTGTAGCCGGTCTTCTTAATGAACTCTTCAGGCTCGATGACCTTCACAATCTTCGGCTGCCTGGGATTCGGCTTTGTATCCAGGATGTAGATTCGCGATGAGCCAATACCCGGAACGATCAGGTAACGGCGTTCCATATGCGGATGCGGCGCCTGCGGGCAAAGACATGCGCTGCAGGCATTCCAACCGAAGTGATGCAGCTCATTGTCGCCACGTCCAAAATCCACTTGGCCGACCATTCGGCCATAAGTGGACGAGGTGTGGTCCAGATCGATGACACCCATCGCGTCGTGCTTCCCATTCTTGCCGTCGTTGAGCAAGGCTACGTAAGCATGGCGTTCTGGCGGAGCCTGCATGGCTGCCTTGGGTGAAGGATAGAAGGTGGTATCAGGATGCAATATTGACACTGAGGAAATCTCCTTTGTTTATTCAGATTTCTTTCTAGACGTTGACGGTGACCCGCATGAACGTGGCGGGAATGAAAGTGCCGGCATCACTCTTGTTCTGAGCGTTCGCCAGTTCCACAAGCTGATTGTGCAGTTCCGCTTCCTTGCCATTCTTACGAGCTGCTTCGACCGCATTCATAGTCGGTCCATAGAACTTTTCGAACAGCTCGATGAATTCCGTCGGACTCTTCTCGGAATGCGCAAAGTAGTACGTGTCGGTCACAGCGGAGATGTTCTCCTTAGGTACTCCGGCTCGGCCAAAGCGCTCGAGAATGTGCTTCTCTACGCCCCAGGTCATTGGACTGACAAAGCCCTCGGGAGGCGGAGGCGTGAACGCCGAACTTATTCTGAGCAATTGCGAGACGAACGTCGGATCGTTCGGTATCCAGTTGCCCATAATGATTTGGCCGCCCGGTTTTGTGACCCGCACCATCTCTTTCGCGACGTCGTACGGCTTGGGTGCAAACATCGCGCCGAAAACGGAGAGAGTCAATTCGAAGGACTGGTCGTCGACTCCCTCCAGATTGCAGGCATCGCCCTGATAAAACTTCAGTCGCTTGAGGCCCGCCTCCGCGGCGCGCTTTTTCCCGGCCTCCACGAGGTTCCGTGCGATATCGACTCCCGTGACATCGGCGCCCAGAAGAGTGAGTGGGAGTGCTGTCGTGCCGTCTCCGCAGCCAAGGTCCAGTGCGCGCAGCGGCGGTGTGACGCCGAGAGACTCGATGACCGCTTCTGCAGACTGCCGCATGAAAGCGGCGATCTCGGTGAAGTCGCCTTTTTCCCATAACGCTTGATTCGCATTCATGGCGGACCTATTGGGAACCGCCGTTTCCGTCATTTTTCGGTTCATTGTGACCTCCAGTCGATATTGATTTCTCTATTCGCTTCGCACGACGGCTTGTTCGTTTCCCGATGGGACACGGGCCGCCACCGTGTTCGTCAATTCGCCGCCTATGCTCCACGTCCCGTCGCAGATCTCTTCGATCGCGAATCGAACACGCCCGTGCTCTTCCGCTGCCTCAATGAGTCCAGCAGTTCCTGCCGGCTTTGGTGCCGATGTACGCATCTCGCCAATCAAATCCGCTTGAGTTAGTTGCATGGTGGTTTCCTCTTATCGCAACGAGCCATGCTGGCCTGCCGTACCCGTCCGGAGTACCCGGCTTCCGGAATCATTCCCATCCTTTACACCGGTGAGAATGTGCTGGCCGTGAACTATCTCAAATTGCACAGACGGCTTGCCGGTCGGGGCAGGAAGGTCGAATCGACTCGTGGTTACAAGCGCGGAGCGCCCGTGATCGTCGCGCAGCACAAGAACATGTGTGTCAGTAAGAGCGACAGAATATGCCCCTGCCGACAACGTTTGATTGCCGACAACGAATGCAAAAGGAATGTTGAACTTTGCGATCTGGCTGGTCTGAGCCTGTGCTGCAGCAATCGACAATCCCACAGCAAGTGTCAACAGCGTGAACCTCACAATCAGAGATTTCATAAACGCCTCCTTATAATGTTTCTCGTTATTGCTGACCCAAGCATTCCCTTCGGTCTTAGTTGTTGCAGGCTGAATGCGGATAGATCCCTCGCTTGACCGACGCTCGTTCGGTATTTTTGGCGATTGGCTTTGATTCCCCATCAGGACTACAATCTTGCGACGCATCCCCGGGGATGACCATGCTCAAGCGTCGTTGTGACTTGCTCGAACGGCTTGGGTCCTCAGTTTCCTTTGCTCGGATGCCAGAAAACTTTGCAGAGAGTTCGCTAAACTGATGGACGCATTCTCCGAAATCTTGAGCGGCGTCAAACTGAACGGCGCTGTGTTCTTCACGGCTGAATTCTCAGCCCCCTGGGGATTCTCGGCTGCTGGCTCGAAACAAATGGCAGATAAGCTCGCTCCCGGAGCAGGACACTTCTTGCTTTACCATCTGGTGGTCGATGGGAGTGCCGTTGTCGAAATGGAGGATGGGAAAACCCTCGAGCTCAACTCCGGCGATGTCGTCATTTTCCCGAATGGCGATCCGCACCACATGTACAGCAAGGGAGCGAAGCGACCATTCCCTGACTACGGGATCAATGACAAGATCAGGTCACGCGATTTGAAACCTTTGCACGCTGGCGGTGGCGGCCAGACTTCGCGTTTCGTCTGTGGATACATGACTTGCGACCCTCACATCAGCCGGCCGATTCTAAGCGGTCTGCCGCCTGTTTTTAACGTCAATATTCGTACGGATCGATCGGGGCAGTGGTTGGAAAGTTCCATTCTGCACCTGGTCGATGAGGCGATTTCGGGACAAGTAGGCAGCGAAGCCATGCTTGCGAAGCTTTCGGAGGCTTTGTTCGTCGACACCTTACGGCGTTACGTGTCTGGATTACCCGAGCAGCAAAGGGGTTGGCTGACGGGGGCGCGGGATCCGATCGTGGGGAAAAGCCTGGGCTTGTTGCATCGCCGTGTTGCGCACCCGTGGACCATCGCGAGTCTCGCGGACGAAGTGGGCATTTCGCGATCCGCCTTGGTACAGCGGTTCACCCGATATCTTTCGGAACCTCCGATGGCGTACTTGACGCGCTGGAGACTTCAACTAGCCGCGCAATCGCTTGAAAAGACATCTCGAGGTGTCGCGGAAATCGCAGCCGACGTTGGCTATGAGTCAGAGGCAGCTTTCAACCGGGCGTTCAAGCGTGAGTTCGGACGTCCCCCGGGTCAATACCGCAGTGATCATAGGGAGAGCCTCGTCACGCCATCGAGAAATGGCCGAGCGCAAAACGAGATCGCCCCCTGTGGGGCCGATATGAGCCGCTCCCCTTCTATCACAAAAAAGAGCAGAGTCCGTCTCCACGAGAATGCCTTCTAAAGCGCCAAATACATCTCTACAGGGCAACCAATATCAGAACAGAAAGTCAGCTTCTTGTAGCCTGAATCAAGCCGAGATCTCCCGTTCTCGCCTGTAGCCGGAGAGCTTCAGAGTTGCTCGCCATCGCACCGGGGCGCTGGAATCTGCTCAAGCCAGAGGGATTCTCCGGGATTGTTGGGCACAGTGCCCATTTCTCATCAAGTTCTCATCAAGCTCTCATCTCAGACACCTTCCGAAGTCCTAGACTCACCTTATCTGCGATAGATGCAGCGCTAAACAGACTGGAGAAACGAAATGTCAGAGAAGAGTTCTACCACTTACACCGTCTTGCACCTGCGCTTTAAGTTGCGCACAGAGCCACGCGCTTTCCTCGCTCATAGCCGAGAGGCCGCCACTGTCATCGCCTCGGTACAAACTCTGATCTGGAAGATATGGGTGCTAAACGAGGAGGAGTCTGAAATCGGAGGCGTTTACTTATTTGCTAAGCGCGAAGCTGCCGAGGCTTACCTGAACCACGCCGCAGTCCAGGCCCTGCGCAGCAATCCCGCTGTGGTATCCAGCCAGTGCCAGCTTTGGGACGTAGAAAATTCCCTGTCGGCCCTCACGCGAGCGCCCCTGGCGAGTGTTCCCGAGCAATTCTCAGAAGCGGTGGCCGTATTGGCGGGAGGTCAGTAATGCACAAGCCCACTACAGCGCCCAGCACCGAAGACATGCAGCAGAGAATCGAGCACTTCGCGGGACAGGTGGTCACCGATCTCGCAGCCGCCATGGCTGGTGTCATGATCAATCTTGGACACAAGCTCGGACTTTATCGGACCATGGCACAGAGTGGTCCCATCCATTCGGAGGAACTGGCACGCCGCACCTCCACTAATGAGCGCTCCGTGCGAGAGTGGCTGAACGGGCAGGTCGCCGGCGGATATGTGCAGTTCGACACCTACACCAACCAGTACTCACTGCCGCCCGAGCACGCTTTTGTATTGGCGAATCCGGACAGTCCCGCATTTCTTCCGCCCGCATTCGACGTCGCCGCTTCATTGTGGCACGACGAAGACCAAATCCTCGCCGCTTTCCGATCTGGCAATGGAATGGGCTGGCACGAACACAACTGCCGGCTGTTCACCGCAACGGAGGCCTTTTTTCGCAACGGATATCGGGCCCACCTGACGCAAAGCTGGATTCCATCTCTCAACGGTGTCCAGGACCAGCTAGCCTACGGTGGGCAGGTCGCCGACCTCGGATGCGGGCATGGTGCATCGGTCATCCTCATGGCGCAGGCATTTCCGAAATCGAAGTTCGTGGGAATTGACTACCATGAAGCTTCGATTGCCGTGGCGCGGGAGCGGGCGAAGCAGGCCGGAGTTGCTGATCAGATTCGATTTGAGGTGGCAACTCCGCGGGTGATTGCGAGCAGCAAGGAGAAATTCGACCTGGTCTGCTTCATGGATTCACTCCACGACATGGGCGATCCGCTGGAAGCTGTCTGGGCCTCCCGGCAGGCAATGGCTCCCGATGGTGCACTCATGCTGGTGGAACCGTTCGCAAAGGATCGACCAGAGGAAAATGTCGGGCCTGTGGCAAGGATGTACTACTCGGCGTCCGCTGGTTTGTGCACGCAGAACGCGTTGTCGCAAGGAGGACGGTATTCGCTGGGAGCGCAGGCCGGCGCTACCCAGTTGCTGGCAATCCTCAAGGACGCTGGATTCCGGAGCGCGAAGGTAGCGATGGAAACTCCGTTCAACCTGATTCTTGAGGCTCGACCCTGAACCGCTATTCAACTGAGTGCGGGGAGCGTTAAGTCACGCCGTTGGCCGATATCGGTAGCCGACTCCCCGCACCGTCTCGAGCGCGTTCCGGTGCGCTCCTAGCTTCTGCCGCACGGAGCGCACCACCGTCTCCACCACGTTGCTGGTGGACGCTTCCTTTCCATATCCCCAGACCGCCTCGACGAGTTCGTAGCGAGCCACGGCCTTATTCGGCCTGGCCAGAAGATATGCGAAGACTCCGAACTCAAGAGGGGTCAGGCCAATTCGGCTTCCGTTCACCACCAACTCGCGCGCCTGTTCATCCAGCAATGGCATGTGACCTGCAGTCTCGCCCGTTTCCGTGCCGGTTTCCTGGGAAAGCAGGTTGCCAAGCCAGCCATCCACGGAATCCATCCCCATGTCGAGACGAAATGTGTGTTGCGTGACCCGGTCGAGGAGCGGACGGCCTTCGTCCGCCAGCCGAAATCCTAATCGTTCGAACGAGCGGAGATAGAGCTCCGCGTCACAGTAGCAGGTATATACCCAGCGCAGGCGCGGACGCAGTTCCAAGTAGGTGCGTTTGATGTCGAGCCAGCAGGCCGCCTGGCCAGGGGATGGCCCTTCTCCTGTGTCGCGATCCAGCGTTCGCCGGAGCCAGAGCGTGGCGGCCCGATCTTCTGAACGCGGTAGATCCTTGTTCCAGCTTGCCGCGAGCGGGTCCTTCGCAATTACATTCTTGTGGACCTTCGACGCCACAATCGCTTGGTAGAAACCTTGCAACCCGCCATTTTCATCCCTGACGACAAAAAACGAGTCTGGATGGTAGCGCCACCACTGTTCCAGTGCTTGACGCGACTGTGTTCCATCGAACTTGTGAATAATCCCTGAAATCGATGACCAATCCGCGGCGCGGGCTGGTTCGACAGAAACCGGGCTCTCGGTCGCGGGGAAAAAACCTTCGCGCAGGTTCTGGTTTTCAAGCAGGTAAAGTACGTCCGCTGTGCAACGCCAGTGGTCGGACCGCAGTGCTTGCGTGTATTGGTCACGCACTACCCTGCGAAGCTGCGCGCCGGTACGCCTGGTATCGCACGGGATCACGGGACTTGAGAGCAGCCGTCACCGGCCCGCGAACCGCATCGTGCACCAGAAGTCCGTGAGGACCTGCGCTGACAAATGGCAGCGCACTCAGCCGATCCAGAGCCTCGTCAGCTGGGATATGCGGGAGCATCGCCGCCAGCAGCGGCGCGGTGGCGGTTCGGACCAGGCAAGCGGCCTCTACGATCTGTTTGGTTCGCAAATCGGCATCCTCCAGAAAGAGCGCCGCCATGTGTTCCAGAACCTCGTGACGAGTCGCCGTGCTCCCACGCACATGCCCGCCCGCAGAGTAGAGTGCCAGTCCTAAAGAGAGTGCCAGAGGATGCCCGCGTCCAACCCGATTTAACTCCCGAGCGCTCGCCTCCGGCATACCCTCGGAGGTCAGAAACTCCAAAGCCACTTCCGGAGCAAATGTCTCCAGGAGCATCGAGTCAAATAGCCCTCTCCATGCCGGGGCTATACGCCATGCGGCGCGAGCTGGCTCGCGACTGGACAAGATCGTGCGCACACTTTCTCCAAGCGAGGGCAGAAAAACCTGCCTTAACCAAGAATCAAGCAAACGGAAAGATTCGTAACTGTCGAGCACCAGGAGAGTTCGCTTGGCCCGGTCCGACAGACTGGCCGCCACGACCGCGGGATCTTCGGACTCCGTGGCACCGACTTCCTTGCAGATCGCTCGACAAAAAGCCGGCGGGGAAGGCTCGCACCAACGGGCGTCCACCCACACGACGGAAACGCTCTTTCCGCCGATACTGGCCGTCAGTGCATTTAGCAGGTGAGTTTTTCCTATCCCCGGGATGCCCCGGATGTGCGTCACTAGCGGTACATCCCCTAGCGCAAAAGCCTCCAAGCGCTCGAGTTCTGCCCGGCGGCCAGCGAGTGTTTCAATCGCGCGCCGTTTCAATCTATCTCCCAGGGGCATTGCCACAGTTTACGCTGTCCTCAAATGTCTTGATCACGCTTGACACACAACGCATTTTCTTCGTAGCTGCTCAGATGGGGCGTTCGCGGCATTAATGACTGGGGCACCCCCAGCGGTCTTGCTCGGTGGTTGGGCTTATTTAGAGAAGGCCGCATGCGCCGATCTCGATTGACTGCGAAAACGCGCGGGCGGCTGTGTGAACTGCCGTTTGAACGCGCGGTTGAAAGCAGCTTCGGACTCATAGCCGACTTCCGATGCGATCTGTGCCACTGAATAACTGGTCGAGCCTAGCATCTGCGCTCCCAGCTGCAGTCGCCACCGCGTGAGGTAGGCCATCGGAGTTTCGTTGAGGAAATGGCGGAAGCGCTCCGCTAGTACTGATCGTGATATTCCAGCCTCTTTTGCCAAGGAAGCGATGGTCCACGGTTGCGCAGGGTTCCGGTGCATTAGCGCCAGCATTTTTCCAACCTCTGCATCACGGGCGCCAGCCAGCCAACCAGTCTGTTCGGGTGGCAGGTGCGCAATGTAGGTCCGAAGTGTTTCAACAAACAAAACCTCTGACAATTTTGCCAAGACTGCTTCTCCGCCGGCACGCGAAGCATCAGCCTCATTCACAGAAAAGCGGATTGAGTTTTGCAACCATCTGCCGGAAGCGTCGTCACGAATGCTGACCTTGAACACCGGCGGCAGGCCGCCAAGAAAAACCTGGCTGAGTCGTGGCTCACAAGCCATGAAGCCACAGACAAATTTCGTAATTTCCCCTCCGCCACCCAGGCGGGACAGCTTCAACCGCTGAGAAAAAATTCGAGCCAATTCCTTCGCCATGTCTACGGGCTTGGCCGATGGGCCGTTTTCGATGAAGTGGGCGTCGCCATGGGGAAAGACCACAATGTCGCCTGCATTAAGAATGATGCGCTCGCCATCCACAAGCCGGGCGGAGGCGCGCCCTTCAGTCACGAGATGATAAATGATTACGTGCCCTGCGGCTGCCGTTACATACGGCGCGACCATGTGCGACGGCGGCGAGCAAAAACTCCACGGGGAGGAAAATTCTCCGTTGTAGAACATCGCCCCTTGAAGTTTCACGGCCTTCAGCACTTCGGAAAGCACATCCATACAGCCTCCCGGCAAACCCCTTCAGACTCCCGAGCAAATCATCATACGGCAGCTGTGTTGTGAGCAAGAAAGCCGGACTCGCGGACAAGTGCCCGCGGAATCTTGCCGCACAATGGCTCATCGAAACAGCAGACGAAGCAGAGCATCGCTGGTCAATCCAAACTTTGAAATACCGGAGGATGAAATATGGAAGTCATTCAAGGGAAACCAATCGGGGAAGCATTATCTCGAGAGCCGTATTCATATTCGCCGGCCTTAAGAGTAACAAGAGTGACCGAATCCGATCCCACGAGGTATTTGCGTATCGCGTTACGGGTGGTGGGTGTGGCCTTCATCGTTGGGATTTACACGTTCGTTAACGTTTGGCCGTCCGGCTGGTCCTGGCACGCCGGACAGTCGCATCACCTGCCGCATTACCTGCAGATGATTCTTGGGGTTTACGCAACGTTGGGCGTGTTTCTGCTGATCGCGAGCCGCAATCCCCTTGCACACTTAAGCCTCATCTGGTTCACGGTGTGGTCCAACGTGGTACACGCAGCAATCATGGCAGTCCAGGCGCTCACAAACCCGGACCAAATTGCACACCTTTGGGGCGATGTCCCGGCACTGATTGTTTTCGCTGCCGTCCTTGCGTTCCTGACCCCACGAGGCACGGTAGCGACTGCCCTTGCAGCAGGCAAAAAGTAAAAACCTAAAGACACTGGAGGAACCATGAGCACGACTACGACTGCAGTGGAAATCGACGCTGTGAAGACACGCCTGAAAGAGACCTGGATGGCCGGCGACTACGACCGCTTCTCGCGCTATATGGAGCAAGGCGCGCGCATTTTTTACGAACAACTCGACATTCCCGCTGGATGCCAACTGCTCGATGTGGCTTGTGGTTCGGGTCAGGTGGCTCTATGGGCGGCACGAGACGGAGTAAACGCTACGGGCGTGGACATCGCGCCAAACCTGATACAACGCGCGCAGATGCGTACCAAGGCAGAAGGACTCAACGCTCGTTTTATAGAAGGCGACGCCGAAGCGCTCCCATTTGAGGATGCCAGCTTCGACGTTGTAACTAGCCTGGTAGGAGCTATGTTCGCCCCGCGACCGGAACTCGTGGCCCGCGAACTGCTGCGGGTGTGCAGTCCGGGAGGCACCATCGCCATGGGAAATTGGACACGCGAAGGGTTCGTGGGACAGATGTTTAAAACCTTCGCCAAGTTCATCGCACCTTCTGGAATGCCGGCTCCGGCGTTGTGGGGCGATGAAACCGTGGTGCGCGAAAGGCTGGGCCACGGGGTTTCCGACCTTAAGATGACGCGGCGTCACTACTACTTCACCTACCCGTTCCCGCCAGCTGAAGTGGTGGAGTTCTTTCGCCGGTACTACGGGCCGACGAATCGAGCGTTTGCCTCGCTGGGTGAAGATTCGGCGAAAAGGTTGCGCAACGAACTCGAAGGGTTGTGGTCTGAACACAATCGCGGAGGCGACGAACTCACTGTAGTTGCAGCCGAGTATCTGGAGGTAGTTGCGATCCGCGCCTGAGGCAGGGGGCTGCAGTCGGGAGAAGCCTAAGCTTCGTTCTCACACAGTGCGAGGAGTGACGATCACGCTCAAATTGACAAGTAGTAGCTCAAATCCGCAATCGCATTCGGTGAAGCTATGAACCTTAAAGATACAGGACTAAGACTCGGCTCGTTGATGTTAGCCGCTGCGCTCGGCCTCAGCGGTTGCTCAACTGAGCGGCAAGCAAAAATATTATCCGCAGAAACCGTACGAGACGTTTCTGTGCTTGCGCTGAAACAAGCAAGCATTCCCGATGAGCTGGAGGCGGTAGGAACAGTACGCGCCGCACAGACCAGCGATGTCGCGAGTCAGATGATGGGCAACATCGTTGAAATCCGAGTTCACGAAGGAGATCACGTTCATCGAGGCCAGGTGCTCGCCGTTATCGACGACTCCCAGCCGCGAGCCATGGTAGACCGTGCAATTGCAGGCGATCTTGCCGCCCAGCAGCAACTCGTAGCGGTGGATTCCGACCTGACCTTGGCGGAATCAACGTTGAAGCGGTGCCAATACCTGTACGAACAGAAGGTAGTGAGTCAGCAGGAATTCGACGAAGTGAATGCCCGCTACCACGCTACTCTCGCGCGTCGGGACATTGCACAAGCAGGCCAGGCCCAGGCGCGAGCAGTATTGAGCCAGGCGAGGACTTCACTGGACTATACGCGGATTCGAGCTCCCTTCAACGGCATTGTTACGCATAAGAAGGTTGATTCCGGGACGTTAGCTTCACCCGGCATGCCGATCTTTACTGTCGAGGATATGCGTCACTTTCAATTGGAAGTGTCTGTAAATGAGAGCGACCTGTGGTGCGTACGACGAGGCCAGGTTTCGGTTGCAATCGACGCCCTGGGCAACACAGAACTGAAGGGCAAGGTACTGCAGATCGTCCCAGCCGCTGATCCGGCGAGCCGCGCGTTCCTGGTAAAAATCGAGTTGCCTACAGACACACGGCTGCGTTCGGGGCTGTTTGGGCGGGCACGGTTTTCTCGCGGCAGGCAACTGGCACTTCTGATTCCTCGCTCGGCCGTGGTCGAACGCGGTCAATTGCAGGGTGTTTTTGTGCTGGACCAGAACAAGTTCGCAAGCCTCCGCTACATCACTTTGGGAAAGCCCTCGGGGTCCGAAATCGAGGTGCTGTCCGGGCTCCAGGACGGCGAGAGGTTTGTAGCCAATCCGGGGGAGCGAAACCTGACCAGCAAGCGCATCGAGGGCGAATAATGGCAAACAAACAATCCAAGTTAAGGATCGCACCTTCGCGAGCGCTCGGTTTGGCCGGCCGCATTTCCCACGCCTTCATCGATTCGAAGCTGACACCCCTCGTGATCGCTGCTGCGATACTTCTGGGCGCTTTCAGCATTCTCAAAACTCCACGAGAAGAAGAGCCGCAGATCGTCGTTCCGATGCTCGACGTGTTCTTTCAGATGCCGGGTGCGTCCGCGGACGAAGTCGCGCAGAGGGTCAGCCTCCCGGCTGAAAAGCTGCTTCGCGACGTCCCCGGTATCGAGTACGTCTACTCCATCAGTCATCCAGGCGTAAGCATGTTGATCGTCCGCTTCTACGTCGGCAGTAAAGAAGAAAATGCGATCGTGCAGACCTACAACAAGCTCTATGCCAACCTTGATCGCATTCCGACGGGGGTCTCACAACCGGTCATTAAGGTCCGCTCGATTGATAATGTACCGATCCTGGCTCTGACTTTGTGGGGAAAAGGCTACGACTCATACCGTCTGCGCCGAATCGCAGGTGAACTCGAAAACTCACTTAAGCCGTTGGACGGCGTTTCTGAGACGACGATCATCGGAGGCGAGCCGAGGCAAGTACGAGTCGTGCTGGATACGCAACGGCTCACAGCATATGGCCTCACCCCGGACGCAGTCGTGACTCAACTCCAGAACACGAATAGCCGCGGCCAAGCCGGGAGTTTCGCACGCTCCAATCGCGAGTTCCAGGTCGAGGCGGGCACTTTCTTTACGAGTCTCGGAGATCTGAATCAGGTGGTGGTCGGAGTTCATGCCGGACGTCCGGTCTACCTGCGTGACGTAGCCGAGAAAATTCAAGACGGCCCGGCAGAGCCGGACAGTTACGTTTTGTTTGCGAATGCGAGGAGTGGAGTAGACCAGAACCCGGGCGCGGAGTATCCCGCGGTGACCATCGCACTCTCCAAACGCAAAGGTACGAACGCCACGGATATTTCCAGGCGGCTCCTCGACAGTGTCAATGTTCTGCGCGGTTACGTGCTTCCGAACGACCTCAACATTACGGTCACGCGCAACTATGGAGAGACGGCAAAGGATAAGTCCGACGAACTCCTCATGCACCTGCTGATCGCAACTTTGTCGGTGACATTGCTGGTTGCGCTGGCGCTGGGTTGGCGTGAGTCGGCAGTGGTTTTGTTGTCTGTACCGGTGACGCTCGCCCTCACACTTGGCGTTTTTTACTTGTATGGGTACACGCTGAACCGGGTCACATTGTTCGCGCTTATCTTCTCAATCGGGATCCTGGTTGACGACGCTATCGTAGTCGTCGAGAACATTGCTCGACACTTCCGGTTGCCGGAGAGTCGAGGACGATCCGTGACGGACGTCGTGGTTGACTCGGTCGATGAAGTCGGGAACCCTACAATTCTCGCAACCTTTGCTGTGATCGCCGCCGTCCTGCCCAACGCCTTCGTGCGCGGGCTGGCAGGCCCATACATGCGACCGATCCCTGTGGGTGCGTCGGCCGCGATGTTGTTCTCGCTGCTCGTAGCCTTCATCGTCCTACCGTGGGCAGCATCGAGGCTCCTGGCCGGAACCAGAGGAGTTGTCGGTCATTCGGGGCATCAGACCGAAAGCTGGACGACTAGTGCGTATCGCCGGATGATGAACCCGCTGATCCTCAATGCCTGTCGCCGCTGGATGTTCCTTGCAGCTGTCGGGGTTTTGCTGCTCGCCGCGATTGCGTTCGTGCCCTTGAAATGGGTACGCCTCAAAATGCTGCCATTCGACAACAAGAGCGAGTTTCAGGTCGTCATTGACATGCCGGACGGCACGCCGCTGGAACAAACAACTCACGTGGCACAGGCACTAGGACAATATTTGGGCACGCAGCCGGAAGTTACCAATTATCAGATCTATGCGGGGACCTCCGGTCCGTATAACTTCAATGGTCTTGTGCGCCACTACTTTCAACGCAATCAACCCAATCAAGGCGACATTCAGGTGAATCTGCTCTCGCGGCATCACCGCAAGGCACAAAGCCACGACATTGCGCGCCGATTGCGGCCGGAGTTGGACAAGATTGCCAGTCAGTTTGGCGCGCGAATCAAAATCGCTGAGGTCCCGCCGGGTCCACCTGTGTTGCAGACTTTGGTCGCGGAAGTTTATGGGCCCGATTATAAAGGCCAGATCGAGTTGGCCGCTCAGATCAAGAAGGTGTTTGAGCAGACGTCGGGCGTGGTGGATGTGGACTGGTATGTCGAAGATGCGCAAACGAAATACGATATGAAGGTAGATCTGGAGAAGGCTGCGCTGCACGGTATCTCGCCGGCCGATATTACGCGAACCCTACACATAGGCCTCAGTGGAGCCAATGCCGGCCTGCTACATGATTCGCATTCGCGCGAAGACATCCCCATCGAGGTGCGGTTGGGGCGCCCGCATCGCTCGGGGATCGACGACCTCGGCAACCTGAAGCTGTCTACGCCTTCCGGTGAACAGATTGCTCTGCAGGAGGTAACGACCCTCCACCAGACCATGATCGATACCAGCGTGTACCGTAAAAACCTGCAGCCAGTCGTTTATGTCACGGGGGATGTCGCGGGAGGAGAAGAGAGCCCGGCGTACGCCATCATGAAGATGAGCGCCGCCATTGAAAAACTTAGGTTGCCCGATGGCTATACAGTGAAACAGTACAAAGGCACCGCAATACCGGAGCGCACCGACCGTTTCTCGATGAAATGGGATGGCGAGTGGCAGATTACGGTGGAGGTCTTCCGGGATTTGGGATTGGCATTCGCGGCGGTGCTTGTCCTGATCTACCTGATGGTCGTAGGTTGGTTCCGCTCGTTCACCACGCCGCTCGTCATCATGGCGCCCATTCCCCTGACCCTGGTCGGTATACTCCCGGCCCACGCGTTTATAGGGGCATTCTTCACCGCGACCTCAATGATCGGCTTCATCGCGGGCGCCGGAATTGTCGTACGTAACGCAATCATCCTCGTCGACTTCATTGAATTACGTCGTGCACAAGGTATGTCGTTGGAGGAGGCCGTCATCGATGCGGGCGCGGTACGGTTCCGTCCGATGCTCCTGACGGCATCCGCCGTGGTTGTAGGAGCGACTGTCATCCTGTTCGACCCGATTTTTCAGGGCTTGGCGCTCTCGCTGGTGGCCGGAGAAGTGGCGTCAACCCTTCTGTCAAGGATTGCAGTCCCGGTTCTCTATTACGTGTCCAAGAGGGGAGATGCTGCTGCAGTGGATCGTTTAAGAATGAGTCCCCTCCCCTGCCGCCTTGAGGTTTTGGGCCGCGTGGCCAGTGAGGTGTAGGGATAGAATCCTCGCACCTTCGAGAAAGTCTTTATGCAAACTGCTTATGACCATCGTCGCAGATGTTTCCCGCATCTCTGCAAATTGCCCAGGACGCCCGGACAAGCGAATCGCCGACAAGCATTAGGCGAGCAAGAAAGCCGGACTCCCAGATAAGTAGCTACGCGCATTTTGCGGAATACTGGATTCTTCGACACGTTGAAGTAAATAACTGCTCCACCATCACTCAAGCTGAAAGGAAATGGAAAATATGTCACCGCAGACCGCCGTCACTAGCAAAATAAAAAGTTCCGTGGGTCGTCGCTCCGCATTATTGGCTGATCGAATCGAGGAGGGCGCAGCTCTGTTGGCTGCCTTTGCTGAAGAACTCTCGGAAAAGGAATGGCGTACACCGGTGTCGGATACGGATCGCCGGTCGGTTGGCCTGATCGTGCACCATGTTGCCAGTGTGTATCCGATCGAAATTGACCTCGCACGGGCAATCGCCAGTGGAAAAGCCGTCACCGACGTTACGTGGGACGCGGTCGCCGAGTTGAATGCCAATCACGCCCAGGAGCATGCGGAGGCAACGAAGGCTACCGCACTAGAACTCTTGCGTCGGAACAGTCATGCGGCAGCCAGTGCCGTGCGCTCGTTCACGGACGAAGAATTGGATCGCTCAGCTCCCTTCTCGCTTAGCTTCGGCGCGCCGGTCACCGCGCAGTTTGTCATTGAGGACCACGCACTGCGCCACAGCTGGCACCACTTGGCGCATATCCGGAAAGCGTTAGGCCGCTGATTCGTATAGCTAGGGACCTAAACCGAGGTAGGGTTGATTCGAAACTTCGAGGCGAATTGACGTAAGAGGCAATCTGTCCAAACAGGATACAAAAATCATGCGGACACCGAGATTACTGGCCGTGCTCGCGCACCCTGATGACGAATCCCTTGGCGTGGGAGGCACGCTCGCGAAATACGCATCCGAAGGCACTGATGTCTTTCTGCTGACGGCTACTCGTGGCGACAGTGGCCGCTTCCGAGGCTATCGTTTGGACGATCCTGAGCACCCCGGCCCCTTGGCACTCGCGAGCATTCGTGAGGGTGAGCTACGGGCCGCCGCCTCAGCCTTGGGCGTCCGCGAAGTCTCGATCCTCGACTACCATGATCAGCAACTCGACAGTGCGAACGCCAGCGAGGCTGTCGCCGTTATTGCGCGGCACATAAGACGGATCCAGCCCAACGTTGTCGTGACGTTCGGACCCGATGGCGCTTACGGGCACCCTGACCATATTGCAATCTCCCAATTCACCACGGCGGCCATCGTTGCTGCAGCCGACCCGGCGTTTCTATGCGATGGAATCGAAACCGAACAGCCGCATGCGGTATCGAAGCTTTACTACATAGCATGGCCGGAATCGACCTGGAAAGCGTACCAGTCAGCGTTCCGGAAGTTGGTCTCGACGGTCGATGGCATTGAACGACGGGCCGTGCCATGGCCCGACTGGGCGATTACCACGGTGATTGATACACGCTGCTTCTGGTCTACAGTGTGGCGGGCAGTCTGCTGCCACGAATCCCAGGTGACCGCGTACGAGCGGCTGAAAGAATTGTCGCCCGACGATCACGAAGCGTTATGGGGACGGCAATCGTTTTATCGGGTATTCAGCACTGTGACTGGCGGGCGAATACCTGAGACAGATCTTCTAGAAGGGATAAATCCGTGAGGAAAGAATCCGGGGAAATCGAGCCATTTATAACTGACTATTCCAGCCGGCACGCGCCGCTTGCAATGGACGCTGCGACATTCCGGAAGCTCGGACATCGACTCGTAGACCAACTCGCGGGGTTCCTGGAATCGTTGCCGTCTGGCCCTGTAACCCGTGATGAATCTCCGTCGGTCGTGCGCGACGCACTCGACCTCACAGGGCCACTCCCTGAAATGGGGACGGACCCCGGACTGCTACTGGAACAGACGGCACAGCGGCTCTTCGCTCACTCGCTATTCAACGGACACCCGCGATTTTTTGGATACATCACTGCGCCGCCAGCGCCGATCGGGATCCTTGGCGACTTTCTCGCCGCAGCCGTGAACCCGAACGTTGGTGCATGGACACTCTCGCCAGCCGCCACCGAGATCGAGTCTCAGACCATCAGATGGATCGCGGAGCTTATTGGCTACCCCGTCGGTTGCGGCGGACTGCTCGTCAGCGGCGGCAATATGGCGAACTTCGTCTGCTTCCTGGCCGCACGTACTGCCAAGGCGGGCTGGGATGTACGGAAGTATGGCATTGCTGAACATTCAGGACGTAAGCTTCGTGCGTACTGTTCGGGCGAAACGCACACGTGGATTCAGAAGGCCGCGGACCTTGGAGGCCTCGGCACCGATTCAATACGGTGGATCGCCACCGACTCCAAATCACGAATGGACGTCTCGGCGTTACGCAGTCAAATCGAGGCGGATACGGCCGCAGGAGATGTGCCATTTCTGGTAGTGGGCACTGCGGGATCGGTCAGCACAGGTGCGGTCGATCCCCTGCCGGAAATCAGCGCGCTCTGCAAGGAGTACGGCTTGTGGTTCCACGTCGATGGAGCCTATGGTGGCTTTGCTGCTGCCGTTGCGCACGTCCACGACGATTTGCAGGGCCTGAGCCAAGCTGATTCGGTCGCGGTTGATCCACACAAATGGCTCTACGCGCCGCTCGAGGCTGGATGCGCGCTGCTACGCGATCCAGAAATGCTGCGCGCCGCGTTCGCATACCATCCGCCCTACTATCATTTCAACGAACGGGCCACGAACTATGTTGACTACGGTCCTCAAAATTCGCGCGGTTTTCGAGCACTTAAGGTCTGGCTTGCATTGAGGCAAGTCGGCGCCGAGGGGTATCGCAAGATGATCTCGGACGATATATGCCTGTCTCAGGCAATGGCTCAGGCGATCAGCCGCCACCCAGAACTAGAGCTCATGACCCAGGATTTGAGCATAACGACCTTCCGCTACGTGCCGAGCGATCTTCGCGTGAGCCTGCGACATCCAGAAGTTGAACTTCATCTCGACGCGCTTAATCGCGAGCTCGTCGATCGCTTGCAGCGCGGAGGTGAGACATTTATCTCCAATGCCGTAGTCGGCGGTAACTATGTACTGCGCGCCTGCATTGTCAACTTCCATACCACTCAAACAGATGTGGAGGCCGTGCCCGACATCGTTGCGCGCATCGGACGCGAGGTGGATGCTGAACTGCGCTCGACGACTTCACAGTCCCAATAGGATGATGTGGCTGGAGCGGCGTTGGTGGCTACGGGGCGGTTACGTGTGCCGAAATGGTCGGTCGGGTTTGCGGAACACACGGCAACGTTGGTGTGTGCCATGAAGTAGGGCACAGCCACATCCTTATCATTATCGAGTTGCCAATCTTGTTGAAAAAGGCGGCGGGAAAACTCGTCGGTCTACTGACCAACAATCAGTTGGTCTAAATTTGTTGTCCCTAAGTTGTTGAAAGAACTGGTGAGCGCGTTAGGAATTGAACCTTCAACCTATTGATTAAGAGTTGTCGCACCTCAGCAGGTCCAGTGGCAGCAATCACCATGTCAAATCAAGTGCTTGCCCACAACCTAGCCCGCACGGAAGCACTTTGTTGAAGTAGCGAAAAAGCCCGTATTGGCGCATGCTGGCTCGAAGCGTACGGCACATTCTGCGTCACACCTGACAACTGACAACTGAGCTACCGCCGTGAAAGCATTACACCCAGTTGTAAGTAATAGAAACCAAAGGCACGGATCGCAACCATTAGCGTGGAAAAGAACTGTTTGGAACTCTTATCGAGCTAGACCATTGGTCGAACGGGGCCGACGACGAGTGTCGGTCCCTGCTTCATCGAGTTCCAGAGGGCCGGATCCATTCTTCTTGGCTTCCGATAACGCCGCGTGCACCATCATGTATTCCGTCATGTTTTCCAGCGTGACAAGCCCAACCAGCCGGCCGTTTTCTACCATGGGTACGGTTGCAACTTGGGTATCATGCAAGCGCGTGAAGACGGACTGAAGGGATTCCACCGGCGAGGCAACGGGAAAGTCCTCACGCATAGCCTGTTGCACGCTCGCGTGGACTTCGCCCGCAGCTAAGGTCGCGATCATGTCGGCGCGAAGGAGCATGCCTATGACGCGCCCTTCATCCACCACGGGAAAGTCCTGTTGCCAGCCGTTCAGGACTAACTTCACGGCCTGCGATAGTTCGTCTCGCGGAGACAAGGTGCGAAACTCGGGTATCATTGCGCCCTTTGCAGTAACCGAGCCCAGCACGGACTTCGTCTCCGCCATGGCGGCCTCCTGCGCCGCGCCGATCCAAACAAAGAAAGCGATGAATACCAGAAAGGGATTCGTGAAGAGACCGAGAAATCCGAACACGAATGCCAATCCCTGGCCGATGCTGGCCGCCATCCGCGTGGCTCCTGCATACTCCATTCGCATCGCGAGAAGCGCCCTGAGAACCCGACCACCGTCCATGGGAAAGGCCGGGATCATATCGCAGCCCACCAAAAACAGATTGGCGAACATCACCCTCTCCAGAAACGCCCCGTGGGTTAGCCCCATCTGCTGTACCGGCTGAAAGTGACCGGTCAGGATCAGGTACATCCACAGCAGGGCGGCGATCACCACATTGACCGCCGGTCCAGCCAGAGCTACCCAGAGTTCCTGGTTCGGCTTGTCGGGTATCCGTTCCAACCGGGCCAGTCCACCGATGGGGGAGCAACGTGATGTCTTTCGTGGCAATGCTAAACTTACGTGCTGCTAAGGCAGGACCATATTCGTGCAGAACCACGCATAGAAAGAGAGCGAGTATGAAACCCACTCCCAGTAGTGTTGGAAGAGGGTCTGATATTGCATCCAGTGACTGAGCGCGATCCAACCCAGTAAAAGTAAGAACGTGGCGTGCATGTAACCGCAATTCCAGCAAAAGTGCCGATCTTCCAAGACCATTTCATTGCTCTAGCCTCCGTGCGAGTTATCGATCAGTGAAAGGCCCCGCCTTGTCGGGCGGGGCCTCGGTTCGGCTAACGGTTAGTCTCCGACGCTATCAGGATGTTGTTCTTTACGCTGAACACTCCTGGGACAGAACTGGCCTGCGTATAAGCAACCTGCTTATCCAATTGGTTCGTGACAACCCCGTGGAGTTCAACATTGCCGTTTTCCACCACAATCCGAATCGGTGCTTGCGGATCAAGGGCATACTTCTGCAGCGCAGAGTTGCCATAGATGGAGCGGGCCAGCGCGATGCGCAGACGGTCATCGTTGATCGAGGTTGGTGCCACTTCGATCTCATCGATAACGTCCTTCACTCCGGGCGTGGTTTCCACGATGGCAATCGCGGAGTCGCGGTCCGGGTAGTCCCGTACCTTGCCTGCCACGGCTGCAACCCCATTCTCGACGCTCAAGGTCAGGTTGTTGAAGACAATCCCGTACCCGATTCGGTCGTAGCGCAGTTTGTTCGAGAGTTGATCGCTCAGGATCTCATCATGAACGCTGCTGGCTACCTGTATGCGGTTGCGTACACCGTCAACGTTTTGGATCTTGCGGACCCGCTTTTCGGCATTGACTTTGTCGATGAACAGTTCCACGTTGCCACTCAAAGTCACAATGCCGTCTTCCACAGTGGCCGTGACCTCTTTGAATTTGTCGCGTTTGCCCAGTTCCTCGGAGGCCTTGGCCTTGATCTGCTGGTCGTACGGACCTTCACTTTCTTGTTGAGCGCTGACCGGGAGGGCCAGCGCAAGCAATAGCATCCACATCGCAATCGATTTCATGTTCGTTTTCCTCTCTTTTTGGATTTTGGTCGAATCAAAAGTGTGGGTGAGTGCGGCTCCGGCACACTCACCCGGGTTACGGATGGACGCGACTACCGCGCCACCGGTTCCTGCGCGAGTTCTTGCAAGCGCATCCGGGCTTCGTGGTAGTCGATGATCGTGTCCACGTGCCTGTACAGCTCATCCG
>JBKOUZ010000112.1:0-3219 GCA_046723715.1 Acidobacteriota bacterium
GTTCATGTCAGGGTACGAATTTATAGCCAACCCCGTGAATGGTTTGGAAGTGAATCGGGCGCTCCGGATCTCTCTCAAGCTTTTGGCGGAGTCTTAAGACGTGGTTGTCGACCGTGCGGGTCGTAGGATAGTTTTCATATCCCCACGCCTCATTCAACAATTCGTCTCGGGAAAACACCCGCTCCGGGTGTGATAAGAAACATTGGAGGGTTTTGAACTCCTGGTTCAGCAGCTTTATAGGTTCGCCGGACAATCGCCTTACTTCCCGCCTGGCAAAGTCGACGCAGACGTCGCCGAATCGAGCAACTCTATGCTCAGCGACCGTGTAGGAGTCTCGAAGGGACTCGAACACTCTTCTAACCAACTCCTTCCAACTGAAGGGCAAAATGACAGATCGACCGGGAGCAGAAACTGACTGCGCCGGTGATCCTCGTGCGCGCTGCACATCGACCCGAGGGAGAAGTGCCAAATGGTAGTTGTCGGATTCCAACATCGCCCTGAGGGAGGGAGAGTATAGGACGTCAAGCGCTGGAAGAGGCTCGCTGTCTTCCGTCCTTCTGAGCGAGGGATCGACCTCTACACGTCGATCAAGCGCAACGCCGGGTTGTTGAGATTGTTCTGACAGCCAAACGTTGCGAGCTCCAAAACGGACATCATAGTGATTTTTGTATGCCATGCCGGCGTTTCTCCAGTTGACGGCTGTCCGGAAGGACTCTTCCGCTCTCCCGTTAGCCGTCGGTTCCTCGAATAAGCCACGAGACATCTTCAGTGACCCGTGACGCCAGCATATGAACCCGGGACTGGATGTACCGTCAATTCACCCTCGATGGTTGCGGCATAGCCAAATCCTTTCCGTTTAAACTCCTCATTTTGCATCGTTTATCTCGCAACATATCCCAGCCATGGGTGCGCAAACATGCTAAACTTCCTGCGCAATGGGGGCGTATGGAGCCAACTCGGCAAGCGTCCGTCGTGCGATTCGGAACCTACGAGATAGCTCTTCAGTCGGGAGAACTGCGCAAGGCAGGTTTGCGGATTAAAGTGCAGCAGCAACCGCTGAGGCTGCTGGAGATATTGGTGGAGCACCCTGGAGAGGTCGTGACCAGGGAAGAACTACGCAGCCGAATCTGGCCGAACGAGAGTTTCGGCGATTTTGATCAGGCCGTCAACGTAGCCATCGCAAAGCTGAGGGGCGCGTTAGGAGATTCAGCCGACAATCCCCGGTATATTGAGACCCTTCCCCGACGTGGCTACCGCTTCATTGCTCCGGTCAGCATCGTCAATCCAACCAACGACCTCCAACTCGCGCGTGAAATTCCTCCGAGAATCATAGGTCGTTCTTCAATTCAGGACCCAGGGGCGGCAGAGCGAGCTAGACACAGTACTCGACGCGCCTGGAAAACATTGTCCCTGGCAATAGTTCTGCTGCTATCTATTTTCATCGCTTGCGTATTTCTCTGGAGAAGCCGGCAGCCAGTCAATGCTCTTATTTACGGCCCTGTTCGTTCCTTAGCGGTGCTTCCACTGGAAAATTTATCGAATAATTCGGAAGATTATTTTGCTGATGGTATGACTGACGAATTGATTACGGATCTGGCGCAGATCAGCGCATTGCGAGTGATCTCCCGCACTTCCGTCATGCCGTACAAGGGAGTGCGGAAACCCCTGCCGCAGATCGCGCGCGAATTGACTGTGGACGCGGTGGTAGAAGGCACCGTGCTGCGGTCCGGCAACCATGTTCGAATCACAGCGCAATTAATTCGGGCCCCCCTGGACAAACACTTGTGGGCGGAAAGCTATGAAGGCGAAGTGGGCGACACCTTTGCCCTTCAGAAAAAAGTGGCTCGTGCCATCGCTGACCAGATTCGCATCCAGGTGACTCCGCAAGAAAGGGCGGCGCTGGAGCACGTGCAGGTCGTGAGTCCGGAAGCGTATGAGAACTACCTCAAGGGACGATACTTTTGGAAAAAGCGGACTGCGGATGCAGTAACAAAGGCCAGCGATTATTTCAACCGGGCGATCGAGATCGCCCCAAATTATTCTTTGCCCTATACCGGATTAGCCGACATTTACCTGTTATCGGACCAGCCGCGGCGAGCACGGAAAGAAGTCCAAAAAGCGCTCGAACTGGACGATCAATCGGCCGAGGCGCACAACTCTCAGGCTAACCTCCTCTACACTTTTGATCGGGATTGGGAAGGGGCAGATAGAGAGTTTAAGAGGGCGTTGCAACTTGACCACAACTATGCGCCGGCGCACCACTGGTATTCCATGTACCTTGCCTTGAAAGGCCGTAAGCAAGAGGCACTGGTGGAAGCGGAGAAAGCGTACGAAGTGGACCCACTCTCACCCGTCGTAGGTGCGAATCTGGCAAAGATCCTGCACGAGGCAGGTGAAGACGAAAAGGCGATTGAGCAGGCAAAGAAGACACTTGATCTGGAGCCTGACTCGGCGGTCACGCATGCAGTACTCGCGATTATTTACGAGGACCAACAGAAGTATGGGCAAGCGATCACCGAATCCAAGACGGCATTGCAACTCGGAGGCGCGCCTGGGGAAATGCGTGGCCTTATCGGATACGCATATGCAGCTTCGGGGAATCGGACCGAAGCTGAAAATATGATTGCCGAGTTAAAGCGATTATTGCCCGGCCATACCCATGCCGCTCTCGACCTGGCGGTAGTGTTCTCTGCTCTGCGAGATAGAGAAAGTACTCTGCACTGGTTGGAAAAAGCCCGGGAAATGAAGGTGAGCGACTTGATCGTAATCGGGCAAGATTCACATTTCGCTGAAATGAGAAGTGATAGGCGGTTTCAAGAGCTAGTGCAACAGGTAGGAGCGCCGCAATGAGATCATCTTGGCTTCGAAGTAAAGGACATGGCGGTTAAGTTCATTTCACTTATTGAACCCAGGTTTGTAGACAGAAGGATCGGGAGATGGTCATTCCTGGAGGAGGCCGATCCTTACAGGTTTCCACACCTATCAACACTTCTGGTGAACAGCACTATGACGAAGTGCCCGCAACTGACCGTATCATTGACAGTGTTCCTGACTAGGGCAGCTCCAATAACGGAGGAAAGATGCATTATGAGAGAGCGGCCCTGCTTGAAGGTGGGCAAATCAGGGAAAGGATGACACTGTACCTTGAGGGAAAGACTCCGTTGAGCGCGATGTTCTTTCCCCCAAGGAGGCAACTTTATGAGTCGCGACATCCAGTAT
>JBKOUZ010000039.1:0-22035 GCA_046723715.1 Acidobacteriota bacterium
GCCTGGATGGCCGACGGACCCGGCGGGACAGGCGCTCTTCGATCCGCTCTGGGGCCTGGTAGATCCCGCGGCGGGCGCTTGGTTTCCGCAGCAGGCGTTAGATTTAGCCAAGCGCGCAAACCCAGCCCTGCTGCCGTAAACACTGGATAGAAAGCGAAGGCTAATTGCGCAGCGATGGTTCGAATGGTAGGCCCGAATGGATTCGAACCATTCGAATTATCCTCCTTGGGGCTTGCCTGCACAATTTCCCAGTATGTAATTTGCTTCGTCTCCCAAAACCCGTAGTGGTCACCACGCCAATGCACACGGAGGGGAAAACATGACATCCGAGGACTGGTCGATTTCCTGTTCTACAGTACTCGCGCTTTTCATCGCGTGTGCCACGACAATATCCGCCGCTCCAATGGCGAGCGCTGCTGCTGCCAATGCGCAAATCACAGTTCTCTATGATGCATTCGGTAAAGCATCCACGATGAAGAAGGACTGGGGCTATGCTGCTCTGGTCGAATACGGCGGAAAACGAATCCTGTTCGACACTGGCAACAACCCCGACATTCTTGCGGAGAACGTGAAAGCGAAGGGCTTCGACTTAAGGAAGTTGGACTTCGTTGTGATGTCGCACCGACATGGTGATCATATGGGAGGACTGACCTACGTACGCAAGGTAAACTCCACGGTGAAAATTTACGCACCTAAGGAGGGGTTCGGGATTTACGGTGCGGACCTACCGAGCAGTTTTTACCGTAAGGATGCCGCTCTCCCTCGAGAACAGCGCTACTACGACGGAACGCCGCCGGAACTCATGCGATTCGGATCGGCTTGGCCCGGAGCTAACTTTCAACTGGTCGACAAGAATATCGAGATTGCTCCCAATATCCATCTGATCGCACTGGTGTCCGATAAGCCGGGAACGCTGGAAGACGTGAGCTGTCGCTCGCCATCAATACGCCGGACGGTATGGTCATCGTGGTTGCTTGTTCGCATCCCGGCATTGAGAACGTCGTTGAAGCTGCAACTACGATCAATCAGCGCATTCACTTCATTGCTGGCGGCTTTCATCTCGTTGTTGCGCCCGATCCTGACATCGAGAGGACTGTGACCGCCCTGCATGATCGGTTCAAAGTCGAATACGTTGCCCCCGGTCACTGCACTGGGGAGCCAGCGTTCACGGCGCTTAAAAAGGCATTCGGCGACCACTACATTTATGCGGGGTTGGGCACAACGGTAACCGCAACAAGAGTAGGAAATCACAGGTAGAAAATATGGCGCAGACTTAAATGGTAGGCCCGAATGGATTCGAACCATCGACCTCTTCCGTGTCAAGGAAGCGCTCTAGACCAACTGAGCTACGGGCCTACATGCAAGAGATGGTAGTTCAATTCTAACGGGGATTACGGCAAACGTCGAGGCGCAGCCGGGGAATTGACGGGCTGCACGCTTCTGCATCCAACCGCGATCGATGGCGGATTATCAAGTTGTGGCCAGAGCGGGCGTTTTCCCCATGGCGCGGCGGAGCAGTTCTGGGGCACTCAGACGTTTACACATCTCATCAAATTCCGGTCTGGGACCTTTCCACAAAAGATCGTCGATCGATTCGAATACTGGCACATCCAGTCTCAGCGTGGCGAGGGTGCGAAAGAGCAGCGCATCATCCCACGCGGCGAAGAGAGATTCAGCGAGCCGAGTGGCGCGGCGGATCGAGGGGTCCCAGTCGCGCCCGTCTTTTGGGATGTCTTCCAAATGGGCATAGCGAGAAAAGACAAGGGCTGCGGCTTTCGGTCCCCATCCGGCGATGCCGGGGAATCCATCTGCGCTGTCGCCTACAACGGCCAAATAATCAGGAATTGATTGTGGCTTTACTCCGAACTTGCTCAGGACTCCTGCCTCAGCGCGCAAAGCGTCGCGGCGCCTATCCAGTTGTACGACGCGCGACCCGACTACAGACTGGCCCAGATCTTTATCCGGCGTGCAAATGATGACTCGCGTCACACGCTCGTCCCGGGCAGCTTTCGCGGCCGCTGACGCAAGCGCGTCGTCGGCTTCGAACTCCACCATCGGCCATACCAGCACTCCCATGGCTTTCAGAGCTTCTTCAAGAATTGGGAATTGCGAGAGTAGCTCCGGAGCCACCCCTTCGCTGGTCTTGTACCCGAAGTAGAGGTCGTTGCGAAAGGATTCGACCACATGATCGGTAGCCACCCCGAGATGGGTGGCTCCACCTTCGATCATTGAGAGCACGGAACCCAAGACACCGCGAACGGCCCCGATTTCCTGCCCAGCCGCGTCCTTTGCGGACGGAACGGCGAAGAAATAACGGAAGAGTTCGTATGTGCCGTCAATTAAGAAAATTTCCATTCTGTTTAGCTCTGATGGCGATATTACCTGATTGCGAGTGCCCTCACTCTCGCTCGCAGGATTTCAAACGGTGGTCTATTTCTGATCCGCCCGTGCTACTGGCAACCAGACCTGGAAGCATGTGTCTCCGGGTTTGGAGCGCACTTGAATGTTGCCGCGGTGTTTTCTCACGATGCGTTTGACGGTGTCGAGGCCAAGGCCCGTGCCCTCGCCCACCCCCTTGGTGGTGAAGAAAGGCTCGAAGATGTGAGGCAGAACTTCAGGCGAAATTCCTGGACCATTATCTGCGATCTCTACCACCACGCTGTTGTCATCCTCATAAGCGCGCACCCGGAGTTCTCCCTTGCCCGACATGGCATCGATGGCATTATCGATGAGGTTGGTCCATACCTGGCTCAACTCACTGCCGAAAGAATTCACGAATAAGGAATCCCCCCGGTACTCCCGCTTGACGGTAACGCCATGTTTGAGCTTGTGGTTCAAGATGGTGAGCGTGTTTTCGAGCGTTTTCACGACGTCCACGTTCTGCAATGGAGCCTGATCCATGAACGTGTATTCCTTGATGGCGCGCACCAGGTCGGAAATTCGAGAGGAGCTGCTCTCAATTTCCTGCAGCAGCCCGGAAATTTCCAACGAAGTGGAGATTCTGACCAGGGCGGCGCGCGCGGTATCCGGATCGAGCATGGCAAAGACTTGTTCCAGAGCCTGAGGGCTGACGTTCCGTCGCGCGAGATCGGCGGCAAGCTGCCACAAGTCGTTTTGCCCATGGCTGCGAAGCAGGCTGTCGATTTGATCCTCAAGATCGCTGACGGCCAGGGGATCGAGATGCGGAATATTGGCTTGCGTCAGGGAGGCCTCGAGTTTTTCGATCTCGGCCTTCTGGGCGGAGGTGAGATCGCGCTTGCCTAGCTCGTGGCTCGCGTCGCGGACGCGCTTCAGCAAGTCACGAAGCTGGCTGCTCGCCCGTTTCGCGGCGGAGGCTGGATTGTTCAACTCGTGCGCCAGACCGGCAGACAGCTTGCCAAGTCCTGCCAGCCGATCGCGCTGCTGTTCGAAGCGGGTTGTTTCCCGGATCCGGTCGGACATTAGTCCAACCAGGCGAGTGGCCAGTTCGGGAGACTTCTGTACCAGTTCGGGAAAGAGCGATGCCGGGTAACGAAGCAGATGCACAGCGGTAACAGCCCGCCCACTCAACGTAAAGGTCTTCATCCGGGAGAAGGGTAGGGTTCCGGTGACGGACCCCGCCGGAATCGGCAACACGACACTCTCTCCGGCGAGTTCTCCCCGCCCTTGCACATCGCCCTCGAGGACGACGAACATCGCGTCCGCGGGATCACCCTGGCGAGAGTAAGTCTCTCCCGGCTTGAATCGCAATTCTTGCGAGCGACTCAGGAACCACTCCAGATGTTCTTCGGGAAGCCCCTCGAAGACAGGAACCTTCCGCAGTAGCTGCAGTGTTTCGGCCATTTATACCTTGCTCAAGTACTGATGGATGAACTGCACCGCTACCGATCCCTCACCAACGCCCGAGGCGACTCTCTTGACCGAGCCGTGCCTCACGTCGCCAACGGCAAACACTCCCGGGACACTGGTTTCCAGGAGAAATGGATCGCGATCAAGGCTCCATTGTTTCGGAGCCTGCCCCGCCTGCATGAGGTCGGGCCCGGTAAGGATAAATCCACGATCGTCCCGGTGAATCTGGTCGCCAAGCCAATCGGTGCGTGGAAGGGCGCCGATGAATATGAACATGGAACTCGCGGGTACGCGCTCGATCTTGTCTGTGTCAGAACAGAGCACAGAGATTTCTTCCAGATGCGAGTCTCCATGGACCTCGGAGACGCTGGCGTGCGTCCAGAGCTGGATGTTTGGCGTCTCTTTAATCTGGTCGATGAGGTATTGCGACATTGTGCTGGAGAGTGAATCACCGCGGACCAGAATGACAACCCGCTCGGCATATTTTGAAAAGTTCATGGCGGCTTGACCCGCCGAATTCGCTCCGCCCACAACGTAAACCATCTCTCCCTTGCAAGACAGCGCTTCTGTGGCTCCGCCGCCATAATAGACGCCCGCGCCTTGCAGGCGATCAATGCCGGGTGCAGCCAAGCGGCGCCATTGCACTCCGGTTGCAACCATCAGAGCGTGACAAGAGATTTCGTTTCCGTCCGCCAGCTTGATAATGCGGTAGGAGCCCTCGGTTCTCATGGCGACCGCCGACTGAGGCGCGAGAATCTCCACTCCAAAGCGGCGTGCTTGTACCACGGCGCGGCGGGCCAAGTCTCCTCCACTGAGACCGCTCGGGAAACCCAGATAATTCTCGATTCGCGAACTCATGCCCGCCTGTCCGCCGGGCGCTTCCCGCTCCACAATCACCGTGTGCAATCCCTCAGATGCGCCGTAAACCGCGGCGGCTAGGCCGGCCGGCCCTCCGCCGACAATGGCAAGATCAAAGAAACTGGTTTCCGACCGCGTCCTTAGGCCAACCTTCTGAGCCACTTCGGCGGGCACACTGTTCAGCAGTTTGGCGCCGTCGGGGAACAGCACGACCGGCAATTCATTCTTGTCCGGACCGAGAGCGTCCAGCAGGCGCTTGGTCTCGGGATCATTCGCGGAAGCTTCAACATCGATCCACTGATACGGGACATGACTCCGTGCAAGAAAATCGCGCAACTCATAGGAGCGCGGAGACCAGCGGGTCCCCAACACACGGATTCCCTGAAAGGCCGGGCGATAAGAGGCTTTCCAGTCGTCCAGAAGGTCGTCGAGCTGAGGATACAAATGGTCTGCGGGCGGATCCCAGGGCTTCAGAAAGAAATAGTCTATATTTGCCTCATTGATGGCGCTGATCGCAGCATTGGTGTCAGCGTAAGCCGTGAGAAGAGCCCGCTTCGCGTCGGGAAATATTTCGCGTGCCGCCTGCAGAAAACCGACTCCGTCCATTTGAGGCATGCGTTGATCTGCCAGGAGCAGGGCGACTCCGTCATTGCGGAGTTTCAGGCCATTCAGCAGGTCCAGCGCGCCACGGGGCGAGTCGCTGCTGATCACGCGGTAATCCGCCCCATACTGGGAGCGCAGGTCGCGTTCGATAGCCCGCAAGACATCTGCGTCGTCGTCCACCGTAAGTAAAACTGGTTTCGCCATGAATGCTATTGACTCCGGGAATAGGGCGACGAACCCTGAATAGTCCCATTAGATATTCGACCGGCGCATTTGGTCGCACTCTTCGATTCAGCGCCATTGCCGTAATGATCGAGTGGCGGAGCTAGTTCTCCAGTTCGCCGGCTTCGATCTGGTCCACGTAGCACCACACCCAGGACTCTCCCGGTTCGATGGAGCGAATAAGCGGATGCTTCACGGATCGGAAGTGTTTTGTCGCGTGCTTATTCTTCGATGAATCACAGCAGCCGACGTGGCCGCAAGTGAGACACAATCGCAGGTGAACCCATCTATCTCCCATCTTTACGCACTCTTCACAAACGTGAGTGTTGGTTTTCCTGATTTTGATCTGGTCGAGGTGAGTGCATTCATTCGGCATGGCTTTCTCCAGGCTATAGAGCTAGTGCGTCAAGTGACCTCGGTCACGTAACGAAGGGCCACAATCACTTACAAGCGGAAACCTTGTCACCCACAATGCTTCTTGGAGGGCATTCATTCGTGTTCCGGCTTGATTATCTTTCTTGTGTGTTGACTATTGCATCCACCATCCTACTCGGACGCCGTTGCTGGGAAGGTTGGGCCTTGTGCGCGATTAATAGCGTGATCATCTGCGTCATCGCTGTTCGCACTGCACAGATGGGATTCATCCCAGCTAATGTTTTCTGTCTGGTTGTGAGCGCCATCAATATACACGCGTGGCGGAGACCCCGGACTTATTGACCGATTCGCGTCCAGTTATTCCGCGATGAGGAGGTTCTCGGCAAAGGGCCACTGCTCGTCAATCCACTGTACTTCGCAGCGGAAGCCCGATCGTCGCGCAATGTCGAAAATTTCTTCCGGTGAATATTTATGGCTGCTCTCCGTCCAGATGGTTTCGTCTTGCTGAAATTCCACGGCGAGCTCCGCGGCTGGAATGTTTACAACCTGAGGCCGCATGGATCGCAGATGCATCTCGACACTGCGGGCAACAGGATTGATCCTCGCGATGTGTTCGAACGAGGTCAGATCAAAGTCGGCTCCCAGGTCGCGATTTACACGCGACAGCAAGTTCAAGTTGAAAGCCGCGGTGACGCCCAATTCGTCATCGTAGGCAGCCAGCAACTGCGATGCGGGTTTCTCCAGATCCGTACCCAAGAGCATGCAGTCCCCAGGCTGCAAAATGCAACGAACCTCAGAGAGAAAGTCTAGGGCAGCGGGCCGATCGAAGTTGCCGATAGTGCTCCCCAAAAACAACACGAGCAGCTTTTCTGAATTCTTCCGGTAGGCTGCGACTTCCAGCAACCCGTCCAGGTATTCCCGCTCGAAACCTAGAATGCTGATCGCATCAATGTCGCGCAACTCCTTCTCACACATGACCAGGGCGGAATGAGAAATCTCCACCGGATAGTAGGAAATCCTCCGGCGGCGCGCGACTGCTTGGAGCAACCATCGAGTTTTCCGACCGCTGCCGCTGCCTAATTCCGCAACGGCGACTGGACCACCGACTCGATCCGCAACCTCATTGGCGTAGCGGCGCAACAAGCGTTCATCCGCCCTGGTAAGTCCGTACTCGGGAAGATGGCTGATCACTTCAAACAGAGCCGAACCCACATCATCGTACAGATACTTCGATGGGAGCTCCTTTTGCCCGGCGCGAGTCAATCCAGTCCTGACGTCGGCGGCAAACTCATAGGATGCGCTGGTTGGAATTGCATGGATCAGCATGACTAGCTCCTTGAATCATGAATTCACGCAGCGGAAACCTGCATAGACGTATTGGTAGTGAGACTGAAACCAGTTTCTGAATGTAGGACGCAACATGCACGCGGCGGTGCGAGGCGAACCACCCTTCATGACGAAGTGCTTTCCATCAAAAAAATCCGCTGAGTAGCCTTTGTAAAAGGGGAACGGTTCGAACCCCGAATAGGGCGCAAAAACAGTAGACGTCCACTCCCACCCGTTGCCCAGAAGGCCTTCTGCGCCGAACGAACTTTGTCCCAGTGGATGTGCATTCACCGGGGTTGGATCCCAATGCACGAAGTCGAAATTACCCAGACTCGAATCGGGAGCGTACCGGCCCCAGGGATAGAATTTCTCGACGTCTTCCGGAGATCCGTAGGCGGCACGGTGCCATTGCTCCTCCGTGGGAAGTTTCTTGCAGGCCCACTTGGCATAAGCGCTGGCCTCCGCATGACTTACGTAAACCGGCCAATTCGAACGCAGGGGAATTTCATCGAACATCGTGCGGCAAAACCATGCATCGTTGCGTTTTTTCCAGAACACCGGGTGGGTTATGCCGTTTGCAGCCTTCCAGTTCCAGTCATCATCACTCCAGAGGCTGGGCGCCTCGTATCCGCCATCGTTCACGAAGTCCAGAAACTGACGATTCGTGACCATGTACTTGTCAATCGAAAACGCCGGCACTTCGACGATGTGGCGGTCGAATTCATTGTCCCACCCAAACTTTCCTGAGTAGCGGGATAGACCGAGAGTAGCCGAACCAGCGGGGATCTCCACCATACGATCTTCCACTGGCGGAGCCAGCAAGGGGGTGGATACACTCTGCCGAACCTTGTGGTCCAAAGCCAACTGGTGAAGCATGTAGGCCAGCGTCTCCACATGCATCAGGCGATGCTCGATGGCGACGTTGAGCATCGTTTCCACAGAGAACCCGTCGGGGGTGCGCATGTTCGACTCGAGGATGCCGCTCGACAATTTTTCATCAAGGGCAGTTCTGATCTCGCGAACATACTGTCGGACGACATCGAGGGCCGGCCAGTCCGAGGGCTGATCGGAGGGCAGGCCACCCCCGACGGGATCGATGCCGAATGCAAAAAGGCGGTCTAAGTCCGGATGAAAGCTTTTCAGACCCAAAATGTTTTCATGCAGGAGATTCCAGTCGAACGCCTCGAGATGGCCGACGTAAAAGATGATTCGATGACGCTCGGGAATGGGACGTTCGAAGATCGCGGCCGGCTTAACGATGTCGAACAGCGCATCGCTCTTTCGCCTGGCGTCAAGAATCCTCTCCAGCAAGGGATGCCCGACAGCGATGTCTTTCTGAGCGCTAGGCATGATATCTCCTCATGAACGTTGAAGATTGCCGCGGGAACAAAGTTGCCGTTCCCTGGAGCCGGGAGCTAGCGTTGCTTTGGCTAAGTGGCGCCCCAGGCATTTGCCGCGGTATGCCGGGTAAAATCTATGGCATGCATATTGCCCTTTTTCACGTTGACGCATTTACGGAACATGCTTTTAGCGGCAATCCCGCGGCGGTCTGCTTTTTGGACTTTTGGTTAGATGACGCGTTCCTTGGCAAAGTCGCTGCAGAAAATAACCTGCCGGCAACGGCTTTTCTGGTGCCCTCGGAACAGGGCTACGAATTGCGCTGGTTCTCGCCGAAGTGTGAACTGAAGCTATGCGGGCACGCGACGCTGGGGGCGGCCTTTGTTTTGTTTCACTTCCTCAGGCCAGATCTCGAGAAAGTGTTATTTTCGACACGCTTCCGCGGACCTTTAACCGTAGGCAGGAACGGCGACTGGCTGTCTATGGAGTTTCCGGCTCTAGCTGCAAAAGCTTGCAAGGCGGCCCCTGCCGAACTGCTCAGGAGTCTGGGCCCCAGCCTTGCTTCTGCGGATGTCGTGCAGGTATTTGCGGGAAACGAGACCTATGTCACGGTGTTGAGCTCGGACGACAAAGTGCGAGATTTCCAACCGGATTTTGCACGCTTGGAGCAATTGCACCCTCAGGTTGTGGTCCTCACTGGGCCGGGCAAGGAAGTGGATTTTGTTTCGCGCTACTTCGCACCGGGTTACGGCATTCCCGAGGATTTCGTTACCGGATCATCCCATTGCCTTTTGACTCCGATCTGGGCCGACCGGTTAGGAAAGACCAGCCTACGGGCCCGGCAACTCTCGCCGCGACCCGGAGAACTCAGGTGCGAAGTGGCCGGCGAGCGCGTGATCCTGCAGGGAAAAGCTGTGCCCGTCATGCGAGGTTCACTCACGGTGTGAGCGGGCTACTCTGAAAGATGCTTCCTGCGGAGAAAGTCGCGGACAACCTCCTGGGTATCGCGATGCTGGCCATCGACCGCATAGTTCATCTGCTGCATCTCAGAGTCTGAGATCGTGTTTCCTAGTGCTCTCAAGAGGTCGGTCACTTCCGGATGTTGCTGGAGCAGTTGGCCACGGATGACGGGCACCGCCTCGTAAGGTGGAAAATAATGACGGTCATCGGCTAGGGCAAACAAGTCCAGCGCCGGAATCAGCCCGTCCGTGGCATTCCCACCCGCAAAGTCAATCTGGTGATCCTTAAGGGCACGCGCCAGCAAGCCCAAATCCATGATGCGAGGCTGTTGGGCGAAATGCAGGCCGTAAGTTTCCGCCAGACCTCGGTACCCATCTGGCCGTTCCATGAACTCGTAGCCAAAACCCGCATGCCACTGCGGAGCATACACGGCCGCCTGCGATAAGGTCTTGACGTTCAAGCGACGCGCATCCTCACCGCGGATCTCCATGGCGAACGTATCGTTGAATCCGAATGGAGAGCCGAGTGTCAGTCCAAAACGAGTTTCGTACTCGCCTTTGACCTGTTGATAAACCTCGTTACGGTCACGGCCGGCTTTCTGCTTGAGAACGGCGGTAAGCGCCGTGCCCGTGTACTCCGGATAGATATCGATTCGCCCCGACAGGATTGCCTGCTGGCAGATGTACGTGCCTGCAAGATAGAATCGGCGCTCCACTTTCAGCATTGTGTGGCGCTCAATCTGCTGTGCGATAAGCTCGCCGAGGATGAAGGACTCGGTGAAATTCTTGGAACCAACCACAATGCGGCCGGGGTGCTCCGGGGCACACGATAGGAAACACAAGATCGAAATGACGGCCAGAACAATCGCTGGGTTCGCCTTGGTCATCGCGCTCGCAGCCGCTTCTCCAGCCATCCGACACTCACATCGGCCAACAACGCGAGAATCGCCGCGGGAATTGCACCCGCAAGGATCACGCGGTTATCCACCATGGCCAGTCCGCGAAAAATGAATTCCCCAAGACCACCCGCTCCGATTGCCGCTGCGATCGTGGCAAGCCCGACCGCGATCACGACAGCCACGCGCACCCCCGATAAAATCACGCTCAAGGCCAAAGGCAATTCCACCTGAAATAACAACTGAGATTCCGTCAGCCCCATGCCGCGTCCTGCCTCGAGCACTGCGGCATCCACTCCGGAAATTCCTGTGTAGGTGTTGCGAATAATGGGGAGCAAAGCGTAAAGCATCAGCGCCAGAATGGCTAGCCGATCGGATCGTTCGCCCAGCCAGGGTACTGGAAGCAGGAATCCGAATAACGCAAGGCTCGGAATGGTCTGAATCACGTTAGCTCCCGCCAGCACGGGTTTGTTGAGCCGCGGCTGATGGGCAATCAGAATTCCCAGTGGAATGCCGATCAACATGGCAAGCACGATCGATATGCAGACGAGCCATAGGTGCTCCCACGTAAGCTCAAGAACCTGAGTATGATTCTGGACGATAAAGCGGACCACGTTCATGATGCGCCTCGATTGGCGGCCGACTCCAGTCCATCGCCAAATGCCCGGACATAGGCCGCTGCCCACGGGTCTTTCGACTTCAAAAATTCATGAGGGCTTAGTGCCGTAACCAGTCTTCCTGCTTCCATCAACGCGATGCGCGATGCCAAGCGCAAGGCCTCGCGAAGATCGTGAGTCACGAACACCACAGTCTTGTGCAGCCGCTGCTGCAGCCAAATGAATTCACGTTGCAGATCATCGCGCGTTAGGGGATCCAGGGCCCCGAAAGGCTCATCCATAAGAAGAATCTGCGGATCAGCAGCCAACGCACGCGCGACCCCTACGCGCTGCCGCTGTCCACCGGAGAGCTGGTGCGGATAGCGCCCTGCCATCTCGGGCGCAAGCCCTACGAGCTGAAGTAATTCGTCCGTACGCGCGCGAATTCGCTCCTTCGGCCATCCTTCGATTTTTGGAACCAGGCCGATGTTGCGTTCAACAGTAAAGTGGGGAAATAATCCTGCGTCCTGGATCACGTAACCAATACCACGCCGCAGCAGGGTTACGTCCATTTCCGTATTCGGGATTCCGTTCACACGTACCTCGCCGGAAGTGGGCGAGACCAGCCGATTCACCAGTTTGAGCGTGGTGGTTTTCCCCGAGCCGCTGCGGCCCAGCAATACCAGGGTTTCTCCCTTGGCAACCTGGAGGTTGAGACCGGTCAGGACCTGCGTGTGACCGACGTGGAAAGACACGTCGCGAAACTCGATCGCCGGAGTTGCGGCCGCAGTTGGCATGCTCCCGCAAGAATACCGGACTTCAAGCCATAGCCCAAAAATGGACTGCGGTGGGCACATCCCACGCCCAATTTGCAATGGAAGCTGCTGGCGGCGACAATCTTCTGATGACGAAGAAATTCGTGGGCGATGGCGGGGCTGGCGAAGTTTTTGTCCCGGGGGCCATGGTCATTGCGACCTTGTCAAATCCGCGGGAGAAGTTCTGGGGTATGATCCTTGCGCTGGCCGCGGAAGGGCTAAGCTTGAGCGGGGCAGAACTCGCTTCCTTCGAGGACCTCACGGTCATGGTGAGAGATGGCGAGCCATTCACCCCGGCTGTCGTCTTCTTCCCGATGCATCGCATCGAGCGGGTGGAACTCGATCTGCCCGATGGAAATTTGCCATCGCTGTCACAGCGCTTCCTCAGCAAAACGGGCCTGGATCCATCCGCCGTGCTGACGGCGAAGCATGCTCAAGAGGAAACGAACGCGCAGACATCAAACGATTCCAAGGAACGCTCGTGAAGCTCTCGCAAATCTTTACCGCTCCGAACCAACTCACATTGTTGCGGATGATCTTCGTTCCATTCATCGTCATCCATCTGGTTGAAGGCCGGTATACCTGGGCGTTGATGATCTTTGTTGTTGCAGGTTTCAGTGATGGATTGGATGGCCTGCTTGCCCGCAGGCTTCACCAGCAAACGCTGCTGGGTCAATATCTGGATCCGATCGCAGACAAACTGCTGTTGAGCACCGTCTTTTTGGTGCTCTCCATTTTGCACAAGATTGCGTGGAAATACACGATCCTGGTATTCAGCCGTGACATTTCAATTCTGGCGGCGAGCGCCGTTTTATTTGCCATTGCCGGATTGCGGAACTTCCGCCCCAGCATTTTCGGCAAGGCGAATACGTTGTGCCAGATCACCGCGGTGTTTTTTGTGATGTTGCTGGAGATCTACCCGCAACGCTGGGTGCGGATTACGCGCATAACGTTCCTGCACGCGACTGCCTGGTTTACCGTGATTTCAGCCCTGCATTACCTGATTCTCGTCCAGAGACGGCTGCGCGAACACACGCATTCTTTGCCGTCTGCGCAACATTCGCGATCGTGAGCCATTTGACCGCGCTTTTCGTTGAACCCTAGAATCATTGGTTCATCTCATAGCATCGCCTGAGCATGCCGCTTCGTCTCTATAACACGATGTCGAACCAGGTGGAGGATTTCCGCCCTCTGCGTGACAACGAAGTGCGCATGTACGCCTGCGGACCCACGGTTTACGATTACGGACACATCGGCAACTTCCGCACCTTCGTCGCCGTCGATCTCTTGCGACGTTTCTTTCTTCAAAGCGGGTACAGGGTTCACCACGTCATGAACATCACTGACGTGGATGACAAGATCATCCGCAATTCCGCTCGTGATGGGGTTACGGTGCAGCAGTACACGGCCAAATACGAAAAGGCATTTCTCGAAGATGCTGCCATGATCGGGATTGAACAGCCGGAACTTGTGCGCGCGACCGAGCACATTCCGGACATGGCCGATTTCGTCGCGAGGCTCGTGGAAAAAGAGATTGCCTACCGTACGGAAGACGGTTCTTACTACTTCAGCATCGCGAAGTTCCCTCAGTACGGCAAGCTGTCGAAGAAGGATTTCAGCGGCATGCGCGACAGCGCCCGCGTGGATCTCGACGAATACGATAAGGACAGTGCCCGCGACTTTGCAGTGTGGAAAGGTCCCAGGCAAGACGAGGCTTCCTGGGAAACAAAGATCGGGCCAGGGCGGCCGGGCTGGCACCTCGAGTGCTCGGTAATGTCGATGGGGCAATTGGGGGAGAGCTTTGACCTGCACGCCGGGGGCGAGGACCTGGTGTTTCCGCATCACGAAAACGAAATTGCCCAATCGGAATCCCTGACCGGCAAGCCTTTCGTGCATTTCTGGTTTCATCCGCGTTTTCTGCTGGTGGAAGGCGAGAAGATGTCGAAGAGCCTGGGCAACTTCTTCACTCTTCGCGATTTGGTTTTGAAAGGACATAAACCTTCCTCGCTGCGCTATTTGCTCGCGTCTGTTCCATATCGCAATCAACTGAATTTCACATTTGATGGGCTCAAGCAGGCAGCGGTGTCGGTCGAGCGTTTGCGCAATTTTCGCCTGAGACTGAGCTCAGGAAATTTTGAAGCGGGATCAAACCCGCAGATGCAGGTCCTCGCGTCCGAAACCGCAGGCAAGATGCGAGCGGCCATGGAAGACGATCTCAATACCGCTCAAGCACAGGCCGCGATCTTCGAAATGGTGCGCCAGGCGAACACGGCCCTCGATGCCGGCACCGCAAAAATGGAGGATGTGGCGCCCTTGCTGGACGGGTTGAAACAGTTCGACGAAATCTTCGCCGTGCTCGACGATGATGACGTACCAAAAATGAAGAAAGTTCTCGATTGGGCACGCGGGGAGGGCCGGGAGAAGGACATCACAGAGGCCGCCCGCGAGGCGATTCAGTCCGGCCAACTCTCGGATGCCGACATTGAATCCAAAATCAATGAAATGAAAGCCGCACGCGGCGCACGCAATTTTAAGCAGTCCGACGCGATACGGGCGGAACTGACGGAAGCCGGCATCCTGGTTGAAATCACCAAGGGCGGCATCCGCTGGAGGAGAAAATAGCCGTTCGACCGCGCCAAGCTCTCGCATTTCAGGTGTTAAGCTGAGCGCTCAAAGCTTCCGCTGTGAAATCTTTCCACGAATACCTTCGGGACGCTGAACTTGCCCACGGGCATCTCTGTGCCGGCCAAGTCCTGGGCGTGCGCCTGGCCATGCTCGGATTACAGAAGCTTGGGATCGGAGACCCTTATGGAAAAGACCGCAAGCGCCTTGTCACCTTCGTGGAGATCGACCGTTGTGCCACGGACGCGGTTGCTGTGGTGACGGGCTGCCGTCTAGGCAAACGCGCCTTGAAATTTCGTGACTGGGGCAAGATGGCCGCCACATTTGTAGACGTAAGCACGGGTAAGGCCGTCCGCGTTGCCGCGAAAGAATCCTCCAAAGCACTCGCCCGCCAGATGCATCCGGAAATCGATAACAAGAACCAGCAGCAGATGACCGCTTACGGGGAGATGTCGGACGAAGATCTATTCGCGACGGAGTGGGTCAAGGTCGATCTCACTCCAGAAGAGTTCCCGGGCTTCAAAGGCGAGCGAATCGTGTGTGAGGTCTGTGGCGAGGGCATCAGTTTTCGGCGGGAGGTCAAGCGAGACGGAAAAACACTCTGCCGTGGTTGCGCCGGTGAAAAGTATTACACGGCCGCAGAGTGAGCCCAAGCTCGGTGCTGCTCATAGGCGTGAGCAATCCTGAGGATGGTCGCCTCATCAAAATGCTTCCCTAGAATTTGTAGTCCGATCGGCAGCTTCTCGCGGGTTTGCCCGCATGGAACCGAGATTCCCGGAATTCCCGCGAGGTCCGCCGTGACGGTGTAGATATCAGCAAGATACATTGCTAGTGGATCATTCGACTTTTCGCCGAGACGAAATGCCGCGGTAGGACTAGTGGGCGTCACGATCGCGTCCACTTTTTGAAAAGCTTGCTCGAAGTCACGGGTGAGCAGGGTTCGGACCTTCTGCGCCTTTAAGTAATAAGCATCGTAATAGCCGGCGCTCAAGGCGTACGTACCGAGCATGATGCGTCGTTTTACTTCGGCACCGAATCCCTCGTCACGGCTGCGCCGGTACATTTCTGACAGGGTCTTCACGTCGCGTGCGCGATGACTATAGCGCACGCCATCGTAACGCGCCAGGTTCGATGAGGCTTCCGCAGTCGCAATCAGGTAATAGGTTGGAATCGCATACGGAGTATGCGGTAAAGACACGGGCACAATCTCGCAACCCAGCTTTTCCAATGCTTGGATTGCCGCCTCCACCGCCTGCCTAACTTCCTCATCCAGACCCTCGCCGAAGTATTCCTTGGCCACGCCGAGTCTCAGTCCGCGCACCGGCTTGTCGAGTTCCGCGACATAATCCGGAACCGGCAGATCAGCCGAAGTTGAGTCCATAGGATCGCGCCCGGCAATGGTGCTCAGCACGGCGGCCGCATCTTTCACCGTTTTGGTGAGAGGTCCAATATGGTCGAGCGAAGATGCGAATGCGATGAGTCCATAGCGCGAAACCCGTCCGTAGGTCGGCATCAGGCCGACGACACCGCAGAACGACGCTGGTTGACGGATCGATCCCCCCGTGTCCGATCCTAAAGTGGCCACCGCCATGTCAGCTGCCACGGCAGCAGCGGAGCCCCCCGATGATCCCCCAGGCACCCGGCCCAAGTCGCGAGGATTGCGCACGCAATAAAAGCCCGAGTTCTCGTTCGACGAGCCCATCGCAAACTCGTCACAGTTCATCTTGCCCAACAGCACCGCGCCGGCAGCCTCCAGCTTGGCCACGGCCGTGCAGTCATAAGGAGGGAGATACTTGTCGAGAATCTTCGAACCCGCAGTCGTTCGAACTCCCCGCGTGCTCATG
This sequence comes from Acidobacteriota bacterium, assembly GCA_046723715.1. Classification (GTDB taxonomy): domain Bacteria; phylum Acidobacteriota; class Terriglobia; order Terriglobales; family Acidobacteriaceae; genus Sulfotelmatobacter. Next base: position 16,283 of record JBKOUZ010000039.1, read on the forward strand.
ACGTCCTTGATCCCCACCGGTACTCCGCCGAGCGGCGGGAGCGTCTTGCCCTCCGTAGCCAAGCGATCCATCCGCTCAGCCTGCTGCAACGCGCGCTCTCTCGACAGGGTCAGGAAAGCGCCGATCTGGCCATCTTCTTTCTGGATGCGAACGTAATGAGCCTCAGTCAGGGCAACCGCAGAGGTCTGGCGCTCCTGCACCGCCGTGCGCGCGGCATCAATGGTCAGCGATTTTAATTCCATTTTGTAGTTCTAGCGCTCGATCACTTTGGGAACCCGGAAAAATTCCCCGTCAGCGTCAGGAGCGTTGGCCAGCGCTTCACTGTGTGGCAGAGACTGGCGCAATCCTTCGAGAATGTCCTCCCTGCTCGCGTATGCAAAGCGCTCGCTGCCCTGCTTCGTCGAATCGACTCCGTAGCGATCAGAGACCTGGGCCATGGGGGACACGTGCGAGGTGTCGAGTTCGTTGAGGCGGTCGATGTACTCCAAAATGGAGTTCAGGTCGCGCAGCATGCCCTTGCGCTCCTCGTCAGTCAACTCGAGATTGGCGAGTTCCGCCACGTAGGCAACATCCTTCTCGGTAACTTTCATAGGTGACTGCGGAAGATCATCGCGAATGCTCGAAAGCATTCGCCGGACGCGATATGACGAATTCGATTCGACGCACGGCTTGGGTAGTGTATCTGTTAATGACAGCTAAATAGCGAGGCGCCAGTGTCTGCAGTTCCGTTCTCCAGCCCGCATCCGGTACCTCAACGCGCAACACACCATCAGCAAAGCTAAGCGCTCGGGTACGCTCGGCGACGGCAGAGCCGCACACGACCGGCCAAGCCATCAACGGGGCCTCCAGCGGCGGCGCCTGGCGCAGCGACTGCTCAACGATTCTCTCCAGGTCCGATCCCGCCTGCTCCACCCGCCACCCGCCTGACGTCCCCGTTAAAGACGGGGAGGAATTTAGATTTTAACATTGGTTGCACGAGGTCCGGAGGCTAGCCTCAAGCAGGAAATTCGCGGCGCACAAACTCGAGCGCTGCATCTCGCGAGGGTAGCCGGCCTTCCAGTTGCGCGTCTTCCACAGCGCTCAGGATTTCTTTAAATTTCGGCCCCGGTGCGTGGCCGGCGGCAATGAGATCGCGTCCCGTGACCAACGGCGCGGGACGCATTTTGTCTAGAGGAATTTCAACACGTTTCTCTCGAACGAATTCGTACGTTGTTAGGTTCCGATGACTAGCCAGGCAGTCGGCACGATGCAGGGCCAAATGTTCATCGAAATCACGCAGCCGCATGAATTTCTTCAGAGTCGATTCCTTCATTTTCATAGCATCGGCGAAACGCATGTGATTCTCGACGAGTGCGAGAATCTGATCGGTATCGTCATTTGAAAAACGCAGGCGCCGGCAGATCTTTTCTGCGATCTTCACGCCTACATCCACGTGACCGTCGAAACGGATCCGATCTGGCGCTACGCGAAACGTCGCGGGCTTGCCCACATCGTGCAGCAGCGCGCCCCAACCGAGCGTAGGCGGGCAAGGCTGGGGGAGATTGTCGAGGAGTAGGAGCGTGTGGACAAACACGTCGCCCTCGGGATGAAATTCCGGCGGTTGCTCCACTCCGTGCATGACAGAGATCTCCGGCAGCACATGCTGCAGGAGTCCGCTTTCGTCGAGCATCAGAAATGCCCGGCGCGCATGTCCTTCGGTCAACATGCGAGTCAGTTCGTCGCGCATGCGCTCCCGTGAAACCACTCGAATCTGCTCTGCGAATTTCTGAATCGCCGAAAAGGTTGTGCGCTCGATGGTGTATTCAAAGCGCGCCGCAAAGCGTACCGCCCGTAGCAACCGCAATTTATCTTCGGCAAATCGCTGCTCCGAGTTACCGATTGTGCGGATGATTCCGGCAGCCAAGTCCTGCCGTCCCCCGACGTAGTCGAGCACATCGCCGCTGATAGGATCCAAAAGCATGCCATTGATGGTGAAATCGCGGCGCGCGACATCTTCTCGCGCATCATTGCTGAATCGCACTTCATCCGGATGCCGGCCATCGGAATATCCGATATCGCTGCGGAACGTCGCCACCTCGACGCACTGGGAGCGGGACGATCCTTCAAATTCGCAATCTGCTATTGCTTCTGGGGTGGGGACTAGCACAACTCCAAATTGGGCGCCCACCGCATAAGTCTCTGGAAAGATGCTCATGACTTGCGCGGGCGTGGCATTGGTGGCGACGTCGTAGTCTTTGGGTTCTCGTCCAAGCAGTAGATCGCGCACGCATCCGCCCACCAGATAGGCTTGAAAGCCGTGCTGGCGCAGGGTCTTTACGATCGACGTAGCGAAATCCTTCAGCATGACTGCCTGCCAGTTTCATCATAGCGCTGTCGATTCCCCAAGGGCATTCGGACGTAGCCGTAGCAGGGGCAGCCCTGCATTAATATGGAACTGTGCCCGACGCATATATTCTCGGAATCGAAAGCTCTTGTGATGAGACTGCGGCAGCAGTAGTGCGGTCCGGCGAGCAGTTGATCTCCAACGTTGTCGCCTCCCAGATTGCAACTCATCAGCCCTACGGAGGCATTGTGCCCGAACTGGCCTCGCGCGAGCATCTGCGCGCGATTGTGCCTGTGGTCAGGCAGGCTCTGGACGATGCTAAGCGCAGCTATGACTCGGTCGACGCTATTGCGGTCACGCATGGTCCCGGTCTCGCAGGAGCTTTGCTGGTAGGCATCAGCTACGCGAAAGGTCTCGCGTTCGCTCTCGATAAGCCGCTGATTGCCGTGAATCACCTCGAAGGTCACATTCACGCGGTGCTTCTTGAAGAACGCCAGAAGGGAAACCACGAGATCAGGTTTCCGGCCCTCGCGCTTGTCGTTTCCGGAGGACACACTCATTTGTACCTAGCTGCTCCCCGGGGCGGATCCTGGAGCTACGAAAATATCGGCCACACGCGTGACGACGCTGCGGGAGAAGCTTTCGATAAAGTCGCGAAACTGCTCGCCCTGGGATATCCCGGAGGCCCGGTAATTGATCGACTCTCCACGCACGGCGACCCCAGGGCGGTTAAATTCCCTCCCGCGCAGATCAAGCACCGGGACCGCCGCGGCCGAACCGATGGCAAGGAACTTTCACCTGAGGACGACCGCCTCCGCTTTGACTTTTCCTACAGTGGTATCAAGACGGCGATCCTGCGCTATGTGGAGTCGCACGGAATGCGCGAATCTGTGGAGAGACGACGCAGAGCTTTGGCCAATATCGCCAAGCCGAAGCTGGAAGATTATCTGGCTCATTGCGATAAGTTCACACTCGATCTTCTCGCCTCGTTTCAGAGAGCCATAGTCGAAGACCTGGTGGAAAAAACGTTGGCAGCTGCGGAGGCCTACAACGTTGCGACTCTTCTCGTCACCGGCGGAGTGGCGGCCAATCAGGAACTGCGGCAGACCTTCGAGCGTGCGGGTGGGAAGCAAGGTTTGCCTGTGTACTTCCCCTCGCGTCCGCTTTCGACCGACAATGCCGTGATGATCGCCGCGGCGGCATATCCCAAGTTTTTAGCACAAGACTTCGCACCAGCAGACTTTTCAGCCGAGGCGGGGCTGCTCTTAGGCAAGAGATAGCAGAACAACTCAGATATCCGCGTCTTTCGTCTGCTCTTCGATGTTCATGTCCTTGAATTCACTGGACTCGAAGATTTCGCCGCATTCCTTACATTCGACAAATTCGGCTTCTTCGTCTCGGCTGACGATTTGCACACGCGGATGCTTACAGGGCTGCTTCATGGAAACGTTCTGAGGAGAAGGGGTCGGCTTTGAGGTCATAATCCGGAAGGTCCCCGAACAGTGAGGGGCAGGTTTTCGCGGAATTTCCGGTATTTTAGAACGGGTTTGCCGCTTGTCAAGTCCTGTTCGGTTATTCTGCTGTGAATTTGTGGCATGAAGCGGCAGGGGTCGGCAAAGCAAAATCCGACCAACTCATTGCTTGAACCTAACCTATTCAGGTGCTTAGGCTTACCACTCAGTGCCATCTCTCCCCATTGGCTGCCCCCGCTTGCATCCAGTAACGTCCGTAACGTAAAATGAATTCCGACAGAAAAGGTCGTATTTATATGCGACTGTTTTCGTCGGGTTTGTAGAAGGGCTCCTGTGCTGAAGTTGACCAAAAAAGCCGACTACGCCCTCATGGCGATGAAGCATTTGGCCGAGCGTTCGAGCCAGGCATCGCTGAGCGCGAAAGACGTCGCTGACGCATATGGGATCCCTCCCGAGGCTCTGGCGAAGATCTTGCAGAAGTTGGTGAAGGCTGGCCTACTGCACTCGCAACATGGGACCAACGGCGGATATACGCTGGCGCGCGCTGCGCACACAATTTCCGCGTTCGAAGTGATTCAGGCCATTGACGGCCCGTTGTTCATTACGTCGTGCATCACGGTGCGGGGAGAATGTGGCCAGAGCGACCGCTGCAACATTCGCGAACCCCTTCGGAAGGTCAACGAGAGCATTGAGGCGGTACTGAAGCGGATCAAGATTTCTCATATGCGGGAAGAACCCGAGCAAGTCGAAGTAAAAGCTGCGAAGCCGGCCGAGTTGGTGACTATTGGCTGAGCCGCAGAGAACACAAGTTTCATCAAACAGCAGGAGAGGCAATCAATGAGCACGGATGTGAAAATCCCCCAGACGGCGCCCGAAACCCACAGCCCCAGCGCCAAGGGCATTAAGCTCCCCATCTACATGGACAACCACGCGACCACCCCAGTGGATGCGCGGGTGCTGGAAGAGATGCTGCCCTACTTTATGGAAAAGTTCGGCAACGCGGCCAGCCGCAACCACTCGTTTGGATGGGCAGGAGAAGAGGGTGTGGAGACGGCGCGCGAGCGCATTGCGAAGCTGATCGGGGCCACGACCAAAGAGGTCATCTTCACGTCCGGCGCTACCGAAAGCGACAACCTCGCCATCAAGGGCGTGGCTGAGATGTACCGCGAGAAGGGTAATCACATCATCACCGCGGTCACCGAACACAAGGCTGTGCTCGATACCTGCAAGCGCCTGGAGAAGTATGGCTACCGCGTGACCTACCTGCCCGTTCAGAAAGACGGGTTGATTGATCTCGACGACCTTAAACGGGCCATGGACGATAAGACGATCCTGGTCACGATCATGTACGCGAATAACGAGATTGGCGTGCTGCAACCGGTGGTTGAGATCGGCAAGCTGTGCCACGAGAAGGGCGTGATCTTCCACACAGATGCCACGCAGGCAGTCGGCAAGGTCCCGGTGGATGTGATCAAGCAGAACATTGATCTTGCGTCGATTTCGGGGCATAAGATGTACGGTCCCAAGGGGGTAGGAGCGCTCTACGTGCGGCGCAAGAATCCCCGGGTGCAGATTTCGCCCATTATCGATGGTGGCGGACACGAGCGTGGCATGCGGTCGGGTACGCTCAACGTTCCCGGTATCGTGGGCTTGGGTAAGGCTTGCGCCATCGCGCTGGAAGATATGCCAAAGGAGTCCTGCCAACTCGCGGGTCTACGCAATCGTCTGAAGGACCGGATCATGGGGAAGCTGGATGAGGTTTACATCAACGGCTCGATGGAGCACCGTCTGCCCGGAAATTTGAACATCAGCTTCGCCTATGTAGAAGGTGAATCGCTGCTGATGGGCATCAACGATATTGCAGTCTCCAGCGGATCGGCGTGCACCTCTGCGACCCTGGAGCCATCTTATGTTTTGAAGGCGCTGGGGACAGGGGATGACCTGGCCCACAGCTCGAT
>JBKOUZ010000135.1:0-32164 GCA_046723715.1 Acidobacteriota bacterium
TCTTCAGCGGCGTGCCGGTGACCGGATCGATAATATGGCCGGGTGCATCCTGTCCCAGCAAAGATGGCAGCGATTGCTCTGAGGTGGAGACACTTTCATTCTTCAGCATCACGTAAGGATCGATCTGGCGAGTAGGGTCCCTCAGATGTACCACCCAGGCACTTTGACCGGGAGGAGAGCCCATCGCGAAAACCGTGCTGCCCCCTGCATTGATCAAAGCATCGCGAACGCCTGAGGCACGCAGGACCTCACCGGCCCGGTCCACGGCATAGCCTTTCCCGATCGCACCCAAATCCAATTTCAGGCAGGGGGAGCGAAATGTGATTTGGTCCGGCGGGATCAGGACGATTTTCTGGTAGCCAATACAGTCTCGAGCTTTCCTCTGTTGTGCGGCGGTTGGTGCCGCTTCACCCGCTAAAGCCGCTTTCCACAAATTCACTAGCGGAGCGATGCTAATGTCGAACTTGCCTTCGGAAACTTTCGACAGCTCCACTGCCTTTTTGATTACCACATATAGATCTGGCGGAACCCGTTCGGTGTGAAGATAAGCGGAGCGATTCAGAGTGCTCAGCGCGCTCTCGGGTTTATAGTCGCTCAAGAGATTGTCGATGCGGACAATCTCCCGAAACGCCTTCTCGATGGAATCCGACACATCCTGGGATGAATACTGATAGGCGGCGATTTCGAATACCGTCCCCATGACGTATTTTTTTCGATACACGACGGGCGTTTCCTGCGAACTCTGAAGACTTGGAGCGGCACAGAAAAGGATGGTAAGGAGCATTGCCGCCCATCGTTTATCGCAGCGCATAAACCTCACCGCCAAGGCTCGCCAGATACATGGTGTCGCCGGCTAGCACCGGCACGGATTGCAGTGCCCCACCCAAGCCGGCTCTCCACGCAACTTTTCCGGTGGTGCTCTCCAAGGCAAAAGTGCCGCCAGCTTGAATACAGACGACCCCGTTGGCGATCACTGCAGGCGCGGTGACGACTTCTCCGACCGCGGTCTTCCAACGCAACTCACCAGTTTGCGTGTGGAGCGCATAAAGAAAGCCATCTTTGCTGCCGAATACGGTGAGCTCTCCCGAAACGGCAGGCGATGACGCGATGCCCAATCCCGTCTCATACTTCCAGCGGACTTCTCCTGTGCCCGCATCCATCGCGTAGAAAAAAAAGTCTTCAGAGCCAACGAGAACGAGATCATCGGCGAGTGCGGGGGAGGAATCGATACCATTGCTCGTCGAAGTGCTCCAGGTAACCTTGCCGGTGGAAGAATCCACGCTATACAGCTTGCCGTCGCCGCAACCGACGTAGAGCTGGCGGCCGGCCGCGAAGACTGTGGAATAAATTCTCCCGCCCAGTTCCCTGCTCCAGCGCTCCTGGCCCCCTGCAGGACTTACCGCGTAAAGCTTGGCGTCAGCGCTTCCGAAATAGACAACACCGTCGCGAAACACAGGCGAGCCCCAGACTTCAGAGCCTGTGGCACATTCCCAGACCTTGGCACCGGAATTTCTGTCCACGGCGTAGACTTTGCCGTCATCGCAGCCGAACAGGAGCCGGCTTTCGCAGATCGACGGAGTGGAATGGACCTGTCCGCCGGCCTGAAACTTCCATTTCAAATTCCCGGTAAGGGCGTCAATTGCGTGCAGCACGCCATCCATGGACGTCACGTACAAAATGCCGTCGTAAAGAATCGGCGCGGAACGCACTGAACTGCCGGCCCGGTATTGCCATAGTGCCCGCTCAGGTGACTGTGGAGCATGTCGACCCTGTCCACCGGTGCGTGCGTTGTCCTGCAGCAGCGTCGGCCAGTCCCCCGGAGCATTGCTGGTCGATTGTTCCGTATTCATTTATTCAGGCCGCGACAATGCGATGATCGATCTGCTTACGGTCCGCCACCCCGAGTCCTAGCTTGCTGGCGGCTTCAATGTGTCCTGGCTGTCTGAAGAACAAGTTTTTCGAAGCATTATGGTAAAACTCGGAGCCGTCGGCGGTAATTGAGTTTGCATCGTGCAGCCATAACGAAGGCGCACCTTTTTCCTGGCGCTTCTTTTCAATGGCCTCCAGTTCAACCGTGTCCATCGCCACCGGATCTGTCGCCGCCAGGAGAATACCGGTCTGATCGATGAAATCCTGGACTTGCGTCAGTGGGCCCCCATGCCACACTTGTCGCATTCCATCCATGATGTGCAGTACGGATTTCGAACGTAACGGTTCCACTGTGCACATGAGGCCGATCACCGGGTTGGTAAAGGAATGTGGCGCACGATGCGTACGGGCAACGTTATTGAATGTGCCGTAGGCGAGATTCTTGAGAGCTCCGGTGATCCCGGAAGCCGAGTGATCCTTCATAGTCGGCACATTGATGATTTTGGTCAACTCATGCGCGACGATGCTTGCCATGTAAGAGCGCGTCTCCCACTCGCCAAAGAAATTGCCCTCGCAGTAGACCGTTGGTTCATAGGCGCCGCCCGCCGCGAACGCCTCCTGGATTCCCACGATTCGAACTCCCGGAGGCAGCAACGCCTGATAGCTTCCGATGTCAATCTCATAGGAATAACGGTCATAGACCGCGATATTACGCGCCGGAACTCCTACCGACTGAACCGCCCTGATGATTTCGCGCACGATCTCGGGAGAAGAACAACAGGCTGGCGCGCCGGAGGGGTTGATTTTGATTCCAACCATGTCCTTGGGCTGAACGAACTTTGCCCAGGAATCGCGAGCAGACTTTTCTCCCGTCAGTTCCTTCATCGCCTGCTCAAGCATCCGGCCCACGATATTTTGCGAAACGCGATTGCGGACGATTGCATGGGGATTGCGGATTTCAACTACGCGCCCTGGAAAAAGCCCCGGCATACCGAGAGGCGATGGCTTGTAGTTTGGCAGGCCCTGGAGTTCGATGGGCGGCAGCGCAGGTGCAACCGCGTCGGCCCGCACCATCGGATCGAGTCCCTGCATCAGCAGAGACGCGCTTCCAACGCAGCCGGCCTTAACGAAAGTGCGGCGATCCATGAATCCGTCCCGGTGCACAATCTAGAAACAGCCGATCAGATTACGATAGCGCGACGCTGTTTACAACATTGCACGAACCATCGTGCCGCGAAGGATGACAATCCTTTGTGCAATGGGTACACTTTCGCTTCACATTTAAAAGAGAGGCCCATGCAGAGTTGGATGAAGCTGTCACCCGCCATCATTGCAACAATCTCCATCGCCATCGGATGTTCTCCAACGAGCTTCGCACAATCCCCTCCCTATGACTTGCTGCTTAAGGGCGGCCATGTGATTGATCCTGCCAATCACATTGATGAAATCCGTGACGTCGCAATCTTTCAGGGCAAGATTGCAGCCGTCGAAAAAAACATACCCGCGGATCAGGCGGGGAAAGTTGTGGACGTCTCCAAGCTCTACGTCACGCCTGGCCTTATCGATATTCACTATCACGTAGGCCATGGAGGAGCTCCTCTGGACTGGTTCTCTCCCGATGCGCGAGCGCATTTCTTGCCCTTGGGCATACCCGCGGATTTAGCTTTGCAGTCAGGGGTCACGACGATCGTGGACGCGGGCACTTCGGGTGCTGAGACATTTCTTCAGGAAAAAGAGGAAGTCATCGATCGCGCGAGGGTGCGAGTCTTGGCATTCCTGAATATTGTGGCCAATGGCATGAACGGCGGACTCGAGGAGAGTCTCGACCAGATGGATACGAAACTTTGCGCTGCAACCATCAAACGCTATCCAGATCTTATCGTGGGAGTGAAAACCGCCCACTACTGGACGCGGCTGCCTTGGGATGCGGAGCATGTCCCCTGGGCCGCAGTGGACCGTGCCATCGAATGCGGCACAATGGCCAACGTTCCCGTCATGTTTGATTTCTGGCCGCGGCCGGATCGAAGTTATGAAGAACTGATCCTGAAGAAGATGCGCCCAGGCGATATTCACACTCACGTCTTCGCCCAGCAGTTTCCCATCATTTTGCCGGATGGCAAGATCAATCCCGCTCTAGCGGAAGCCCGTGCTCGAGGCGTTATTTTTGATGTCGGGCACGGCAGCGGCAGCTTCTGGTTTCGTAATGCCGTCCCGGCGAAGAAGCAGGGGTTTATTCCAGACTCGATGTCGACCGATTTGCATACCGGTAATTACAACGTCGTCAGCATGAATAACGTGATGTCGAAATTCCTGGCCATGGGGGTCTCGCTTCAGGATGTAATCCTCCGTTCAACTTTAAATCCCGCCAACGAGATTCACCGGCCGGACCTCGGAACTTTGTCTGTTGGCAAAGACGCTGATATCGCCGTCCTCGATCTCATGAAGGGACAGTTCGGGTACATCGATTGTGGTGTCGCCAGGATGAATGGGGACGTGCAATTAATAGCGCGCATGACTATCCGCGCTGGACGCATCGTGTTCGATCCTTCCGGGATGAGTATGGTTGAGTGGGAAAAGGCACGCCCGCAGTATTTCTTGATCCCCGACGTCGGAACCGCCTTACCGGCGAGGGCGGACGATTTTCCGCGAGACTGATTTTCTGCCGAACGATAGTGCTACAGGAGCCCTGGTCATGCGACAGATGAGTCGGCGAAAGCTTCTAGGTAAGGGAGCGCAGGCGGTTGCGGGCGGGATCGCATTTTCCCAAATCCCTGCCCTGGAAGCTCGTGCCGCTTCCAAGCCCTCCAAGTCAGAGGCCGCCGTTGACTACTACCAGAAGCTCGGCGTGACGCCCTTCATCAACGCCGCCGGTACATATACAGTGCTCTCGGCTTCCACCATGCCGGAGCAAGTCCAGGCAGCCATCGCACTCGCGGCCAAACAGCCGGTCAACTTGAACGAACTCATCGAAGCATCAGGTGCGTATCTGGCGAAACAACTGCGCTGCGAGAGCGCGCTCGTTACCGCCGGTGCTGCCGCCGCGCTGGTCGTCGGCACGGCCGCTTGCGTCACGCTGGGAAATGAGCAATCGATTCTCGCCATTCCCACAGATATGGGTGGTCTTAGAAACGAGGTGATCGTTCAAAAAGCGCATCGTTACGGATATGACCACGCTGTGCGGAATTGCGGAATTCATTTCGTCGAAGTGGAGACTCTCGAGCAATACCAGAAGGCATTCACGGATCGCACTGTGATGGCGCACTTTTTCAATGCAGGTGGAGGCAATATCGGCCGGGAAGACTGGGTGCGCGTCGCTCACCAGCACGGAGTGCCGTGTTTCAATGACGCGGCAGCCGACGTCCCCCCAATCTCCAATCTCTGGAACTACACACAAATGGGTTTCGATCTAGTGACCTTCTCCGGGGGCAAAGGCCTGCGAGGACCGCAATGCACTGGGCTGCTGTTGGGCAGAAAGGATCTGATTGACGCCGCCAAAAAGAACAATTCACCCAACTCGAACACCATCGGCCGCGGTATGAAAGTGGCCAAAGAAGAAATTGTGGGTCTCGTCGCCGCGGTGGACTTGTTCCTGAAGCAGGACGATGCCGCCATGGCGGCAGAGTATTGGGGACGGGCAAACCGCATTGCGAAGCACTTAACTGCGATCCCTACAGTAGAGACCCAAGTCTTCGTTCCCGAAGTAGCGAATCATGTTCCTCATCTGCTGATCACCTTTGACCAGAACCGGGTCAAGATCACGGGCGCGGAAGTCATGCGGCGGATGCGCGAAGGCAAGCCCCGCATTGAACTGAATCCTTCGACAGGCGGCGCTCCGGCCAGCGCGGGATTGCCGGGCGGGCCCAACACGATCGTCGTCGGAGTCTGGATGCTGCAGCCCGGAGAGGACATGGTTGTGGCAAAGCGCCTGCGCGAGGTTCTAAAAGCGGCAGTCGCCACATAGGTCAAAGCTTTCCCCGCAGTCTTGTAATTTCTGCAGGAACGTTGTGGGTAACTCGTGTCCTTGCCTCCTCTGTGGTTGCGCGCACCTTCCCCAAGCTTCCTAAAACAGGAGTAAATCCCTCTTTCGGGAATGATTCCTGCCATTTGTGATCATTGTCACTTGAGCCTGTGTTCGCAGTGACTGTGTGCTCTCGAGAAGAGTTCCTATGATGGAGGCAGCGAATGCTGGCTCTGAGAGTGTCCATGCACACATCCTCCTCGTCTTTGGTAGTGCCTGCCGAAGAACAAGCTTTTATTGAAAACGTGATCAACCATCGCCGGGGACGGCCTGGAGCGCTGCTGGGAATTCTCGAAGCCGCGCAGGAACGAAACCGTTGCAAATATCTTCCGCCGGAGATGCTGCGTTACATAGCTTCCAAGATGGATCTGCCTCTCTCTCGCATATACAGCGTGGCCACCTTTTACGCGCTATTCAATCTGCAACCCCAGGGCGAGAACACGATCTGCATTTGCCGCGGCACCGCGTGCCACACGCGCGGATCTCGAAGTCTGCTGCAAGGCGCCCGGCTGGAATTGGGTCTCGGACTCGATGATGACAACACTCAAGGGAACGAGGCGGACAAATTGTTGCTGACCACGCCAGATCGCGAGTTCACGGTGCGCACCGTCGCGTGTTTCGGCCAGTGCGCCATGGCTCCCGTGGTCGAGATCAACCATCGCATCTGCGGACATGCTACGGAACGTACTCTGCAACGCGAGATTCAGACTATTCGGGCGGGAGAGTAGGAATGCCTCGAATCCAGGATATTGGCGCCTTCAACGCGGTCCGCGAAGCAGGATTATCAAAGCTCGTTCCCGCCGTGCCCCGCGTGGCAATCGGAATGGGTACCTGCGGCCGGGGGAATGGAGCCGAAGGTCTTTACCAGGCCATGACGCGAGCCATCGAGGACAGCGGCTATGACTTGGTTTTGGCTCCGGTCGGATGCTTCGGCGCGTGCTTTCAGGAACCGCTGGTCAATATCAGGTTGCCGGGAAAACCGCTGGTGATTCTGAAACATGTGCAGGCCAATCACGCGGTGCGTCTGCTGCACGACATCACGCTGGGCAATCTCCCTCCCGACCACATCTATTGCAAAATCGAAGAGTGGGATCACATCACCGGGCACATTCGCTACGGCGAAGGATATCCCGAACTGCCTGCATGGAACGAAACCACTTTCTTCAAGGGGCAGAAGAAGATCGTTCTGCGGAACTGCGGAATCATCAATCCTGACGACATTGAGGAGTACATCGGCATCGGGGGATATCAGGCTCTGTACAAGGTGCTGATTGATGCGAATCCCGGGGGCGTGATCGAGCAAATCAAGGCATCGAAGCTTCGCGGGCGCGGTGGCGCAGGCTATTCCACGGGCAACAAATGGGAGTTTCTCGCCAAGGCAAAAGCCGAGCCCAAATACATCATCTGCAATGCCGACGAGGGCGATCCTGGCGCGTACATGAACCGCAACGAGATCGAAAGCGATCCGCACTCGCTGATCGAGGGCATGATCATCGGCGGTTATGTGATGGGGGCGAACGAGGGAATCATCTACGTGCGCGCGGAATATCCGCTGGCGGTGCATCGTCTCAATCGAGCCATCGAACAAGCCCGCGAGTACGGGCTGCTGGGAGAGAACATCCTGGGACGCGGATTCAAGTTCGACATTGAACTGGTCGAAGGCGCGGGCGCTTTCGTATGCGGGGAGGAAACTGCCCTGATTGCGTCTCTTGAAGGTGAAGCCGGGCGGCCTCGTCCGCGTCCTCCCTTTCCCGCGCAGAAGGGACTCTGGGGCAAGCCCACCAACATCAATAACGTCGAGACCTGGTACAACGTTGCGCCCATCGTGATGCGCGGTCCCGCATGGTTTACCGAAACCGGCAGCGCCAAGAGCTCCGGGAGCAAGGTGTTTTCCATCGTCGGCAAAGTCAAGAACACCGGGCTGGTCGAGATGCCGCTGGGCACTCCACTGAAGACATTCATCTACGACATCGGAGAGGGGACGGTCGGAGATCGCCAGGTTAAAGCGGTGCAGACAGGGGGTCCCTCGGGAGGCTGCATTCCTCACGACATGTTCGATACCCCGGTAGATTACGAAAACCTGGGTCAACTCGGGTCAATCATGGGTTCTGGCGGCATGGTTGTCATGGACGAAGACAACTGCATGGTCGATGTTGCCCGCTATTTCATCGAGTTCACCCACTCGGAATCCTGCGGCAAGTGCGTTCCCTGCCGCGTGGGGCTGAACAAGTGCCTGCGCATCTTGAACCGAATTACCGAAGGAGCAGGAGCGGCGCGGCACCTCGAAATTCTTGATGAACTGAGCCGTTATATTCGTGATTGCTCCCTGTGCGGCCTGGGGCAAACGGCTCCCAACCCGGTGCTGACCACATTGAGGCATTTCCGGAGCGAATTTGAGGACCACATTCTGGGGCGACGGTGTGCCGCGGGAGTCTGCGAGGAACTCGCCCTCTCGCCTTGCGAGAACAGTTGTCCCCTGCACATGAACATCCCGCGATTCCTGCAGCTCTTTAAGGAGAAGCGGCTGGAAGAAGCATTCCTGTCTGTGCTTCTGGACAATCCGCTTCCGGCTTCCACCGGACGCGTTTGCCAGCATCCGTGCGACGCCCGTTGCCGCCGCCAAACCATTAATCAAGCGGTCAACATGCGGGAGGTGCACCGCTTCATTGCAGATTCTATCTTCAGCTCCGATGAGTATCCCGCAATGGTGCAGGCCGTCAGTTCGCTCAAGCTCGATGCCACCGGGCGCAAGGTTGCGGTCGTAGGCGCAGGGCCGGCGGGGCTTACGGCGGCGTTCTACCTGGCCATGCTCGGTCATGATGTAACTGTGTTCGACAGCAAGTCGGAAGCAGGTGGAATGCTGCGCTTTGCTCTTCCGGAGTACCGCTTACCCAAGTCTGTGTTGCGCCGTGAGATTGATCTGATTGAATCGCTTGGAGTGAAGTTCAACTTGAACACCCGGGTAGGATTCGATTTGCCTCTGAATGATCTGGACGATCGCTTCGACATGATCTTCCTCTCCATTGGCACGTGGAAAGAGTCCTGGGTCTATCAATCGGGCACGGAATTGAAGGGTGTTTATCCCGCTCTGAATTTCCTGGAGGCGGTTGCTGCCGGTCAGGAAGTTGGTCTGGGACGTCGCGTGGCCATTATCGGCGGAGGTAATGCCGCCATTGATTCTGCAAGAACCTCGCTGCGCAAAGGCTGCGACGTCACCGTATTCTACCGCCGCGCGCGCAAAGACATGCCGGCCATCGAAGAGGAAACGCGCGCTGCCAGTGAAGAAGGCGCCAAGTTCGTCTTCCTTGCGGCTCCTCACCGCGTTATCGGGGATGCAAAAGGAAATGTCAAAGCGATTGAGATCGTGAAGACCCGGCTGGGTGAATACGATTCCTCCGGTCGCCGAAAACCCATTTCCACCGACGAGATCCAGCGCTTCGACTGCGATTCCGTGATATTCGCGATCGGGGAGACCGTCGACTTGGACTTTGCGCGCGCCTCCGGTCTGGTCCTGAAAGAAAGTGGCACGATCGAGGTCAATCGTTTCACGCTCGAGACCAGCCGCCCACGTTTTTTTGCTGGAGGCGACCTGGTGACTGGTGCTTCCAACGTTTCCAATGCGATGGCGTACGGCAAACAAGCGGCCCGCAGCATCGATCTGCAATTGATGGAGAGCGACCGTTGGCAACAGCTGTATCCCAAGTTTCATTACCAGCAAACCCCTCCCGAGGAGCCGAGCCCGGCCGCCCGCCATTCCGGACATCCCCTTTCGGCGTCCAGCCGCATGCGTTCCCAGGACGAAGTGGTCGCAGGACTTACCGCGGAGGAGGCCATGGACGAAGCATGTCGCTGCTTGCGCTGCGACGCGAAGGCGGTCGAAGTAAGTTAGCGCGCAAAAGGAGCAGACTTTGGCTCAGAAAAAGCTGTCTATCCGCATCGACGGAGAGTTGATCAGCGCCTCAGAAGGCCAGAGCATTCTGCAGGCGGCCCGCGCCAATGGGAAACAGATTCCCACTCTGTGCGCGCTGGAAGGTCTGACCGATGTGGGCGCGTGCCGGCTCTGCCTGGTCGAAGTCTCGGGCACGGAGCGATTGTTCCCAGCATGCACCACTCCCATCCAGGAAGGAATGGCAGTCACCACCAACTCGCCGAAGTTGACCCGCTATCGCCGGATCTCGCTCGAACTGCTGCTGATCGAACGCAATCATGTATGCGCGGTCTGCGTCTCCAACGGGCATTGCGAACTTCAGGCAATGGCGACGGCGATGGGAATCAGCACGGTGGAACTCGCATATAACTTTCCGCGGTTGTCGATCGATATGTCGCATCCCCGGTACGTCCTCGATCACAACCGTTGTATCTTGTGCACGCGTTGCGTGCGTGTCTGCGCAGAACTCGAAGGCGCCCATGTATGGGACCTAAGTTCCCGAAGTATTCACGCCCGCATCGTGAGCGACATGAATGAGAAATGGGGGCAGGCCTCCAGTTGCACAAGTTGCGGAAAGTGCGTGCATGCCTGTCCGACCGGCGCGCTTGCCGAAAAAGGCTATGGCGTAGAGGAGATGGTTAAGAAGATCGGCACTGTGACCTCGCTGGTGCACCGCAGAGGAGTCCAGGCATGAAGAAAGTCAAAGTCGCAACTGTGTGGCTCGATGGATGCTCCGGCTGTCATATGTCGCTGCTCGACATGGATGCTGCGATTATTTCCCTTAGCCGCAAAATCGACCTCGTCTATGGACCACTGGTCGATGCCCAGGAATTTCCGGAAGAAGTTGACGTCACGCTCGTCGAGGGAGCAGTCAGTTCGCAGGATGATCTGGCCAGAATTCAAAAAATCAGACAGCGGACGAGCCTGCTGATCTCCATGGGAGATTGCGCGGTGACCGGAAACGTTCCCAGTATGCGAAATTCAGTTCCTGTTTCCAGATTATTGCAACGCATTTATGTTGACGGAGCGGACGACAGGAAAACGATTCCCTGCGAAAGTGTGCCGGCTTTGTTAAAGGAATCGCGACCAGTCCGCGAGTTCGTGAAGGTTGATATCAGCTTGCCGGGATGTCCGCCGCCATCCAAGGCGATTTTCGCGCTGATCAACGATTTGCTGGAAGGGCGAAAACCCGGCGCGGGAATGAAAGTCAAGTTCGGATAGGAGCGTGGGATGAAGCGCATCACAATCGAACCCGTGAGCCGCATCGAAGGTCACGCCAAGATCACGATCCACCTTGACGACGACGGGCACGTAGCCAATACCGAATTTCACGTAACCCAGGTTCGGGGCTTCGAGAAGTTCACGGAGGGACATCCCTTTTACGAGATGCCTGGCATCACAGCCCGGATCTGCGGAATCTGTCCAGTGAGCCATCTTCTGGCATCTGCCAAAGCGGGCGACGCCATCATGGCCGTGCGCATTCCACCCGCCGCAAGAAGATTGCGGGAGTTGGTTCACCTGGCCCAGATCGTGCAATCTCACGCTCTGAGCTTCTTTTATCTTTCTTCCCCAGACTTCCTGCTTGGCATGGAATCGGAAGCGGCGTCGCGGAATGTTTTAGGCGTGATCGCCGCTCATCCCGAGATCGCGCGCGATGGCATTGAGCTTCGCAAGTTTGGACTGCTCATCATTGAAGGTCTCGCGCAAGAAAGGGTGCACCCCTCCTGGATTGTGCCAGGAGGCGTTGCCGCTCCCCTGAGCAGCGCAACTCGCGACCGAATTCTTTCCGGGCTGCCGGGGGCAAAGGACATCGCCGAGCGAACCATCCGCTTTTTCAAGCGAGCGCTCGATCACCTCAAAGAAGAGATCGACTACTTTGGATCCATTCCGACGGCATACGCGGGCCTCGTGGACGAAAAGGGAACCTTGCAGCTTTACGACGGATTCCTGAGATTCCGCTCTTCCCAGGGCGAGATCTGCAGAGATCAGGTTCGCCCCGAAGACTATTCCCAGTGGATTGGCGAGGCCAGCCTGCGTAATTCCTATTTGAAAGCGCCCTTCTATAAGCCGTTGGGATTTCCCGCCGGTATTTACCGTGTAGGTCCACTCGGGCGTTTGAACGTCGCAGACGGGCTCGGTACTCCCACGGCAGATGCCGAGCTCCAGGATTTCCATCAGCGCTTCGGCGCTGTCGCGCACAGCGCGTTCCTTTATCACTACGCGCGCCTGATCGAAATTACCTATGCTCTCGAGAAGATCGAAACCTTATTGGAGGATGCGCAAATCCTCGATCCACACGTGCGGGCGACGGCAGGGGTGAATGCGCCGGAAGGCGTCGGCATAATCGAAGCGCCCCGGGGAACATTGATTCATCACTACAAGGTGAATGAGGAAGGCGCCATCACGTGGGCAAACCTGATTGTCGCGACCGGCCACAACAATCTCGCAATCGGCCAGAGCGTAAAGCAGGTCAGTGAGCATTTTGTGGACGGCAACAAGCTCACCGAGGGCATGTTGAACCGGGTCTGCGCAGTGGTCCGGGCTTACGACCCCTGCCTGAGTTGTTCGACCCATGCCTTCGGAGTACCCGCCATCGCGCTGCAACTCGTCGACGCGAAGGGACAAGTGGTGGACGAACTGTCCAACTGCTAAGAGCGCGATTTTCGGATTTTCCCCGCGATGTTGGCTCACGAGCACGTTTTTACGCAGCCGAGACCCTTCCTTCTGCATTCCTTGTGCATTCTCCTGTTGTAAAACTCATCGCTGCAGTTAGGCAGTCCCCTCGCGCAGCAACGGACTGAAGGCCGTATTTCCATCACATGAAAACCGGTGGCAAAACTGGGCAGGAGCCGCTTTCCGAACTTGACAGAGTTCCACGTAGTGGAATATGTTTTCGCGCCATGGGAGTGTGGGCGGTACCTCACTCGACGTAGTTCTAGCCATAAAGCAGGTCTGCGCTGAACTGCATGAGGGGTTAACAAATAAAACTTGATTTGTGGTGGGCAGATTGTGCCACATCTGCCAGCCCGGGAGATGGTGATGGGAAATGGTCAGAGGTTCTCCACTGCGATTTTCGTCATCGTGACGGCTTTTCTGTTTCCAAACCCTCTGTTCGCCGATGTCACGGGCTCCGTGCTCGGTGTAGTGCGCGATCCATCCCAAGCAGTAGTGAAGGGAGCGCGCATCACCATTACGAATACGCAGACGAACCTCTCCCAACAGACCGTTTCGGCGGACGACGG
The DNA here is from genome assembly GCA_046723715.1 of Acidobacteriota bacterium. GTDB lineage: Bacteria > Acidobacteriota > Terriglobia > Terriglobales > Acidobacteriaceae > Sulfotelmatobacter. Next base: position 13,058 of record JBKOUZ010000135.1, read on the forward strand.
TTCCTACCGCTTCCTCTCCTTGCCTGTTGGTACATACAAGGTAAATGCCGCCGTCCAGGGCTTCCAGCAATTCAACGCGACCGACATCGTGCTCAAGGTAAACGATCAGTTGCGCGTGGACATTACCTTGACCGTCGGAAACATCAAGGAAGAGGTCAGCGTGGCCGCGGGCGCGGTCCAGGTGGAAACCGAGAGCACGCAATTAGGCGATGTTATTGACTCGAAGAAGATGCTTGCGCTTCCCCTCAACGGACGCAGTTATCTCGACCTGCTCGGCCTGCAGGCCGGCGTCGTTCCCGTGACCTCGGGTACCATGCAGCAGGATCGCCCCGTCTCCGGAGGATATTCCACTTCGGTTGGAAACCTTTCCGTCAACGGCCAGCGGGAAACATCCAATGCGTTCCTGGTCAATGGTGGTGATGTGAGCGAAGGGCGGAATTTAGGGGCCGGTCTGGTGCCTAACTTGGACTCCATCGAGGAATTCCGTCTCATCACCAATAGTTTTGACGCGGAATACGGCAAGTTCAGCGGGGCCGTGATGAACGCGATCACCAAGTCGGGTACGAATGGTTTCCATGGAGACGCCTTCGAATATCTCCGAAACGAAGCTTTCGATTCGCGAAATTACTTCGATCCGACCCGAGGTGAACTACGGCGTAACCAGTTCGGCTACGCAATGGGCGGACCGCTGTGGAAAGACAAAATCTTCTGGTTTACCGATTACCAAGGAACGCGCCAGACTCAAGGGGCAAGCACGGGACTGTTACAACTGCCCACCGCCGACCAGCGAAACGGGATTTTCAGCGCCGGCGACTTTATCAATGGAAATGGCGATCCGACAACCGTACAGGGGGATTTCTGGGCGCAGACCCTTACCACTAGGCTCGCGACCATCACTGGTCAGACGGTAACTAACGGTGAGCCTTATTACACTCCGGGTTGTACCACAGCTTCATGCGTCTTCCCCGGCGGAGTAATTCCCCAAGGCGCATGGGCGAAGCCGGCAGTCGGGATTCTTCCGTTCATTCCGATGGGCGATCCGGCTACCGGAGTTTATGCCGACAACAGCCAGAAAAACACGATTCGAGATGATAAGGCGGCTCAGCGCATTGATTTCATGAACCGCAAAACAGGCAACTGGTCCTTCTATTACCACTTCGACGACTCGAGCGCGGTATCTGCCCTGGGTGGTGGAAATATTCCGGGTTTCGCCAGCGTTACCCCCACCCGCGCCCAGCAGTTTGTCATCAGCAACAATAAAACGTTCGGATCGAACACCGTAAACGAAGTTCGGGTAAGTTTCTTCCGCACGGCGACAGTTACCAACAAACCAACGTCGGGCTTTGCCAAACTTTCCGACTTGGGATTTGTTACAGGCCCCGGAACTTTGGGCATCATACCCTCAGGCCCGCCGGGATTTCCGGAGACCGTTCCCCCCCTGTATTTCTCGGACTTCTCAATGGGGCCTAACACCTTAACCACTTTCCAGCCCAATAACACCTGGCATATTTCTGAAGGCTTTGCCAGAGCTTTCGGACGCCACGCGTTGAAGCTGGGTGGCGAATTCCGCTATCTGCAAATCAACGAGCGCAATACCTGCGCCCCCAATGGAGACTTCAATTTTGATGGTGGCCCCAATGGTGAAACCGGAAACGATATCGCCGATTTCTTAATAGGTGCGCCCACACAGTACAACCAGTGCAGCCAGCAGTTTCTGGACAGCCGCACCCGCTACGGCGGTGCCTACGTGCAGGACACTTACAAAGTCACTCCGAACCTGACACTGAACCTGGGATTGCGCTGGGAAGTCAGCATGCCGTGGTATGACACTCAGGGCAAGATTGAAACCATCGTTCCCGGATTGCAGTCCACGCAATTCCCCACGGCTCCGAAGGGCTGGGTTGTTCCGGGAGATCCCGGAATCCCCAGCACCCTGGCGCATACCCGTTACAACAACTTTGGCCCACGCCTGGGTTTGGCATATTCCCCAGATTTCAAAGGAGGAGTGCTAGGGAAAGTGTTTGGCGGACCAGGCCAGTCGAGCATCCGGGCTTCGTACGGGATGTACTACACCTCCATCGAGGACTTGAACCTTTTCTATGAAGTCGGCGATGCGCCCTTCGGCTTGTATTGGGTGTCACCGAATCCGACGATGTTCGATCAGCCATTCTTAACGCGCTCCGACGGCAGCTCGCAGACGCAACGCTTCCCCTTCACATTTCCGGTACCCGGCGATCCTGCGAACAAGACCCTCGATTACAACCGTTATCTGCCTATCGCGTATTCCCCCGGCTTCGATATCCACAACCGCGTGCCTTATGCGGAGCATTACAACCTTTCAATTCAGAGAGAGTTGTCGAAAGCCACCGTGCTGACGTTGGCCTATGTGGGAACGCAGGGACATCGTCTGATCGCGCAGTACGATGCGAACCCAGGCAACCAGGCTCTCTGCCTGTTTTTGAGTGATCCCAGCAATCTCGCTCCGGGTAGTCCGGCCTGTGGGCCGAATGGCCAACAGGACACATACACAGCAATCGATGGGACGGTCTATAACGGCACAAGGGACAAGCTGGGGCCGGCCTTCAGCCAGAACAACAGCTTCACGGCGGATATTGCGAATTCCAATTACAACGCCGGCGAGATCACAGTAGAACACCGAGCCAATAATTTCACAGTGCTGGCTGCGTACACCTATGCGAAGGGCATCGACAATTCCTCGGGCTTTGGTCAATGGGTGAACTTCGCAGATTTTCGCAAAACTCGCTCCCTGGCGGCCTTTGATGTCACACACAACTTCGTGGTGAGCTACATCTGGTCGCTGCCTTTTGACCGCTTGTTCACTCGAGCTCCAAGGCGCCTGACTCAGGGATGGACTTTCAACGGCATTACCCGGTTTACTGGCGGTTTACCGGTGGGGCTCAGTGAAAGCGACGACCAATCCTTAACCGGCAGCCCTAACACCGACACCCCTGATTTGGTCGGCAGAGTTGTCAAGCTTAATCCCCGCGACCCGAATCCAAATTGTCCCAGTCCGGATGGCAAAGGATGCTTTTTCCTACCGGGTGCCTTTGCACCGAGCGGCTTTGGGCAGTTCGGCACTTCAAGCCGTCAATTTTTTCACGGCCCGGGACTGAATAACACCGACTTCGGCCTGTCCAAGAGAACGAGCATCACCGAGGCAACTGGGTTTGAGATCAGGGCTGAGTTCTTCAATATTTTCAATCACGCCCAGTTCTACAATCCCGCTGGCGATGTCAACGACAGCCTGTTCGGTCAGGTGACTTCGGCGCGGGATTCCAGGATCGGCCAGATCAGCGCGAAGTTCTTCTGGTAAACAGCGACTCGTCGAACAGAGGGGACGGTGGGCTTTATACCGTCCCCTCTTTCCATTTGAGCTAGAGTGTATGAATGCTAGGCGGTGCGCCCACTCCCACATCTAAAATGAGGGTTGTTCAACTCTGGACCAGGTCTTTTTTGTTGGCGTTCTTTCTATTGCTCCTGCTCCTTCCCGCAAACATCACGGCCCAGACTGCGGCCGAATATCACAAGCGGGCCACGCAACTGGCACAAGCGAAATCGTGGGACGAGGCCATCGCGAACTACCGCAATGCCTTGGCGCTCGATCCCAAAGACGCGATTACTCACTACGATCTGGGCTTGGCCCTGAAGTACAAAGGCGAGAACAGAGAAGCCCTGAAGGAGTTCGAGGCAGCGGTTGAACTCCGGCCAAAATGGGCGGAGGCGCACTACGGATTGGGCGTTGTATGGCACGACATGCAAGACCTGGACGCTGCCTCGAAGGAGTTGCGCACGGCCGAGGCCCTCGATCCGACCAATGCTGCCACGCATCGCATGTTGGGACGCATTCTTTCAGAGCAGAACAACTTCACCGACGCGGAACACGAACTGAAACTGGCCCTCCGGTTGAAACCGTCGGCGGACATCCACGTAGAAGTTGGCGTCGTTGAAGGACAATTGGGCAACCTGAATGAAGCGGCTGCGCACTTTCGCGAGGCTGTCAGGCTCAATCCAAAGCTTGCCGCCGCACACCTCATGCTGGGCGTGGTTCTGCGTCGGCAGGGTGATCACAATGGCGCACTCGATCACTTTCGAACAGCCACGCAGTTGGATCCCAACAATCCCGAGGCTCAGTATGACTTGGGTCGCGAGCTCAAAGCCGGCGGGGATAACCCCGGCGCAATTGCCGCCTTCCGCCGCGCGATTGAATTGAAACCCGATTTCGAGCAAGCGCATTACAATCTCGGACTCGCCTTGCGCGCCCAGGGGGATACTGGCAGCGCAAAAAAGGAGTTCGATGAACTGAACGGGCTGCATGAATTTCGAGCCCGTCTGGCCCAATCGAAACTGCTGATCCTGCAAGGCGTGGACGCCCTGAAGCAAGACAAGATCGACAAGGCGTTGGACCTTTTCCAAAAATCCGAAGAACAGTCGCCCGAACTCCCTACCAGCTACTACTATCTCGGTATCGTGTGGGAGCGCAAAAATGAACTCACTCGCGCCAAGGAAGCTTACGAAAAAGCGCTGGAGGTGAAACCCGACTACGCGCAAGCGCACGCCAATCTAGGATTGCTTCTTTGGAAGTCTGGAGATCAACCGCACGGCCTGGAGGAATTCCAACGCGCGGTCATGTCCGATCCAGACCTGGCGGAGGCGCATTACAATCTCGGATTGGCGCTGGCTCAACTGCAGCGCCCACAGGAAGCCATTCGCGAGTTGAGCGAGTCCATCGCCCTGGACCCTCACTCGGTAGATGCGCGGGTGCAACTCGGTTTACTCCTGAGCCAGAACAACGATGCCGATGCCGCGGCCAATGTCTTTCGCGCTCTAGTGCGGCAAGATCCAACATTCGCCGAGGGACACAATAACCTGGGTCTAGTGCTACTGCAGGCCGGCCACATCCAGAAGGCCCAAGCAGCTTTCGAAAAAGCGGTGCGCCTGAAGCCGGGCTACGCCGAAGCGCATTACAATCTTGCATTGGCGTTCCGTCAAGAAGGCAAAAAGACCGAGGCTCAGCAGGAACTTGAGAGAGCATACAAGCTCTCGCCGGAATTGCGGAGCCTGCCTTTTCCTTAGCATGCCCGCTCTCACCCTTACATCAAAGGGTTCGACTGAAACAACTGAGCAGAACTAAACGCTTATTGCGGTTTCGAACTACTAACCCTGCGAACTCGCGAGCGGTATTCCCTTCTTCCCTGGACGTCGGATCTCATCCCGTAGAGCGGCCCCCCAACAAAAACTCTACCTGGGTCATATCCGCGTGGCGCTTCCGCCAGCATATTGCTTAAGGAAGCCGAGGTAACGAAGATTGTGTCGAGATCAGGTCCACCGAACGCGAGCGATGAAGTCTGCGTCGCCGGAAATGTCACGACACGCTCCACTTTTCCGTCGGGATCATAACGCGTAATGCGTGCGCCAAACCACTGCGCACACCAGAGAAAGCCCTCCGCATCCACCGTCAATCCATCAGGAAAGCCGTGTTCCCGCAGAACTCGAACAAAAACTCGCCGATTCGTCAGATTCCCAGTCTCCCGATGCCAGTTGTAGGCGTAGACACAGCGGGCAACTGAATCTGAAAAAAACAACGTGCTGCAATCGAGCGAGAATGCCAGTCCATTTGAAAACTGAATGCCCTCGTCGGTCACGTGAACGGAACCGTCAGTGTCAATTCGAAAGAGATAACTTGGCGCTGCCGCCCCAGCGGGATTGTAGTGGTAGGAGCCGGAGTATACCCGCCCTTCAGGGTCGGCGATGCAGTCATTCATCACGCAATCTTTGCCATCAACTTCTGAGGCGAGCAGCGTCGGTTGTGCTGGTGGATCCCACAGCCACATTCCCGAACTATTGGTGACGATGAAACCGCCGCCGTCCTGCATGGTCCATCCGTTGATCTGAAAACCTTGCTGGACGAGCTCATGCCTGCCCTCGTTCCATAGATATCGATAAGACTTTTTGCCGTCTATATCCGTCCAGTAGAGAATTTGCTTTTTGTCGTCCCAGAGCGGACCTTCGCCGCACAAATCTCCGTAGTCCGCCACAACCTCGATCGATTCTTGAGAACTTCGTTGCTGCCGAAAATCGGTTTTCATATGGAACACCCGGGAAGCTATGCCAGACGGGAAGACCAGGCCAGAATGCAAAAGCCCAGAATGAGACCCGCAAGACCAGCAAACATTGAGATGAGAGATGTGCGACTCGCGTCTTTCCATTCGCCAACCGCGAGTCCCCATACGTTCGATGTAAGAATGATTGCAGACATGAAGAGCGGCCATCCCAAAACCGGTCCCATGTCTGCCATCCTTGCCGCTGCGGCGCCATAAATGACAATGCTCGAAAACCAGAGCGCACCCATAACAAGACCGAACAACCAGTACCTTCCCGTTTTTGGCGCGAAGAAGAGATTCCAACTGTGATTCTTTTTCCAGAGCCGGCCACAGAACAGCAGATACGGAACTAACGTCGCCGTAAGCAGGGGTGCCCAGATTACATTCGCCTGGAAGCTCTGTGGAGTTCCTAACTCCGCCGCGCGCTGAAGAAGCGGTACTCCAAACGCAAGTCCGAAGTTTTGCAACGCAGATCCGGCCCCGGCAATTATGGCCAGAACCAGTCCTGTAGCGAAACCAGACGAAGCCGCACCTTTTGCCTCTTTCAACTGTCGAGTTTGATCTCGCTCTTTAGAACGCCCCGCTATTCCACACAAGACAATCCCGATCATAATCACCACGATGCCGCCTTCAATCACATAACCCTGCGGCGTAAAAACTGAGGCCGCATGGAACCAGAAGAGCGGGATTGCGGAGCCCACCGCGGTTGCCGTTCCCAAAGCAATTGCAAAGTTCAGGGCAATGCCGATCGCCTCCACTCCCAGTCCAAAACAAATGGCGGCGATTCCGTAGCCGGCGCCGAATACGACTACCAGCAAAAGTGCATGCCGGACCTCCACCGTCTGATACGTCGCAAACAAGTGGGGCACTGTAGCCAGAGCGACTGTCCAAGGAAGGGCGAACATCGCCAACACTGCCCAAAGCGCCCACACGTTTTCCCATTTCCAGCGATTCATGAAGCGGGTTGGCGTGGCGAAACTTCCGTTGAGTATGCCTGCACTCAGCGCCAGTGTCGCAGCGCCCGAGGATGCGATTAAAGCAAATGCGGCTGGCATCATTGCAGTTCTGGGCTTAGACGAGAGACCTGTATAGTACCTCGTTCAACGCCTTGTCAATCCAAGGGAGATGCAACTGGATATCTTTTTATCTTCGACACACGTAGGCAATTTCCTCGTAACGCCAACTTTATTTAGATTGTTCGTTGAACAAGGATCGCGTTCTGTGATAGTTCTGTCCTTCACTCTTAGTCGCGAAAAGAGGGGACTGTGCGCCTGGAAGGCCGTGTCGCGCTTGTAACTGGTGCCGCGATGGGAATTGGAAAAGGCATTGCATTGCTGTTTGCACAGCAAGGGGCCAAAGTCATTGCGGCCGATGTCAATGCTGAAGCTGGAAACGCAGCTGCAGAAGAGATTCGAGCCACCGGAACGCATTGCATTTTTCAGCGCACCGATGTGAGTGTTGAAGCTGAAGTTAAAACGGCGGTTGCAGCCGCGCAAAAAGAATTCGGACAGCCCGTCGATGTGCTGGCGAACGTCGTGGGAATTGCGCACGAATCCCCGGCACACCTTCTCGATTTAGCTGATTGGAACCGCATCCTGACGGTCAACCTAACCAGCATGTTTCTATGTGCAAAGCACGTCTTGCCCGGAATGATGGAGGCCAAGCGCGGCTCAATCGTAAATATCACTTCCGTTCAGGGATTGTTTGGCTTTCCTGGGTATCCCCACTACGCGGCGAGCAAAGGCGGGGTAATCAGCTTGACGCGCCAGATGGCACGGGAATATGCACAACATCAAATTCGGGTGAATTGCATTGCCCCGGGCACCGTGGAGACTCCAATGAATGTTCAGATCCTCGAACGTGTTCCCCATCCCGCCGAACTGCGTCGTGCCTGGGAGCGTATGCATCCTTTAGGCAGAATTGGTCAGCCAATTGATGTTGCGTGGGGCGCACTGTTTCTCGCGTGCGACGAGAGTTCCTGGATCACAGGGCAATGCCTCTCCATTGATGGCGGCATTTCCTGTTCAGTTCTGCCAGAATGAGATTCCCTCGCTTAAGGTTCGAACATGGCCGATATCGTAGCTTTGGATGAACTGGCGAACATCGTTCCCGACGGCATCCGACTAGGTATTGGAGGCGTGCACCTCTCCCGTTTACCCATAGCTCTCATCCAGCGAATCCTGGCAAGTGGAAAGAAGGATTTCGTGTTCACCAGTTGGGGCGGTGGCTTGCCACTGGAGCTCTTCCTCGAAGCTAACGCTGTCCGCAAGCTGATATTTTGCTTTTCGAGCCTCGATATTTTCGGGCTTGCGCCCAGGTTCCGCGAGGCGCTGGAGAACAACAGGATTGACATTGAAGAATGGTCAGCCCTGGCCATGGCGCAGGCGCTCCATGCCGCGCACTTCAATCTGCCCGAAATGCCATTTCAAATTCCCGTTGGCTCCGATCTGATGAAGACCGGAACGTTTTGGCAGCAAAGTTCCTCCGTATTTTCTGGCGAACCTCTGGGGCAGGCTCGTCGGCTTGATATGGATGTACTGCTGTTGCATGCCCAACGGGCGGACCATTCCGGTAATGTTGAAATCCAAGGCGCTCGGGGCTTTGATCTCGGCCTTTTAGGTGCAGCGAGGAAAGTGCTCGTCACGGTTGAAGAAGTTGTAAATCCCGGCATGCTGGGAGCCCCGCGCGCCTTTATTTTGCCCAAAGAATTCGTAACCGCGCTAGCGAAAGTTCCATGGGGGGCTTATCCCACCTCTTGCCTGCCCTATTACTCGACCGACTATCAGGAACTGTTGCGTTATGTTGAAAATGAACAGAGCCGCCGCAACCCTAAGACACATGCCGTTACGCCCGCTGACTTTGCGCAACAGGAAACAACGGCTCTGCGAGCCGCTCCCGACGCGCCCAGGCGAACGTTCCTTTCAGCTTGCGCCAGCACGCGGACCTCAGCTCTGACTCCGCACCTTTTATCACGTCACAAAGCCAGTTCTTCCGGCTCGCCGTGGACGATTGATGAACTCATGGCTACCTGCTTATCGCGCGAATACGACAATTTCAGTATTTGCTCGGTAGGTTCAGTTTCTCCCTTGGCCATGGTTTCTTATTTGCTGGCGAAGAAGACTCATGCGCCCGGGTTGACCATAATCGCTCTTAACGGAGGATTCATCGATACCGACTTCCACCCCATGTCCCTCACACTCGCGGAGCCGCTTGAGTTCGGCAGCGCCAAAGTTTGCTGGGGGGGCGATGAAACTTATCATTGGTACTACCAGCAAGGCCGTATCACTCACGAGGTAATTACGGTTGCTCAGGTGGATGTGCACGGCCGCACTAACAATGCCTGGATCAGAAGCAAAGGCAAATTGCTTCGCTTGCCCGGACAGGGCGGCATGGCAGACGTATCAAACCTGCACCAGAATTTCGTCTTATATCTAACGCGGCATTCACCGGAGCGCTTCGTCGAGGCCGTCGAGTTTTGCACGGCATCGCGTGGATTGCTCACCGACAAGGAACGAAAAGAGGCCGGGCTCCAACCTGGGAACGTGCGACTCATCACCGATCTTGGAATGTTTGAATTGGATCCTGAGCAAAAGCGCTTTCGCCTCGTCAGCATCCATCCCGGTGTTTCGCTCGATGAGATTCAAGCTCAGACCGGCGGGCGCTTTATGATCGCGGAACCGCTTCCCCAGACCGAAGGGCCATCGCAGGATCATTTACGCCTGATCCGGGAGGAGGTTGATCCTTTCGGAATTCGGCAGCTTGAGTTTGTGCCGGGCCGCGATCGGCTCGCCATGATCCAACGCATTCTTACTGCAGAGGCGGGGTTGGTGCAGGAACTGCAGGGCTCATTGCATGCCGACACAGAACGCGCAAAATCCACCGTTTGACTGTAGAGGAGAATCCATTGAGTGGAGCGTTACAAGGACTGCGAATCGCGGATTTCAGTCAACTCGTTCAAGGACCAAATGCCACCCAGATGCTGGCCGACATGGGCGCGGATGTAATCAAGATTGAACCGCTCCACGGCGATTGGCAACGGAACTGGTCGCTGAAGGATGCCTATATCAATGGTGAGAGCGTATCCTTTCTCACTTTCAATCGTGGAAAGCGAAGCATCGCCCTGAACCTCAAGCATCCGCACGGCAAAGAAGCCGCACTGAAGATCATCCGATCCAGTGACGTGTTGCTCGAAAATTTTCGGCCCGGAGTTATGGATCGCCTTGGGCTTGGATATAAGTCTCTTTCCGGCATCCATCCCAAACTGATCTACTGCGCAAGTTGTGGCTGGGGTCAGGACGGGCCGTATGTCACGCGCCCTGGCCAGGATTTATTGGCGCAAGCCATGGCGGGAGTTCTCTACTTGAACGGGAAGGCCGGCGATCCTCCAACTCCGGTAGGTATGGGGATTGCAGACATCACTGCTTCTTTCCACATTGTCAGTGCGATCCTGGCAGGCATATATCATCGCGATCGCACCGGTGACGGACAACGAATTGATATCAACCTGCTGAACTCGGTACTGAGTTTAGCCACACAGGAAGCAACTCTGTATATGAATACTCGTTCAGAACCGGAGCGGAGCGCCGCCGGCATTGGGCATCCCTGTGTCGGCGCTCCCATGGGCGTTTACAAGACGCGTGACGGACACATCGTCGTGGCCATGATGCCCCTCGGGAAAGTTGCAGAACTGGTCGGAATCGACGGATTCGAAGGCAATGATTCGCGAAATATGCTGGAGAACCGCGACGACGTGAAGCGGAAACTAGAACCGGGTTTTGCCCGCAAGAGCACGGCCGAACTTATGGAGATCTTCATGAAGGCAGACATCTGGGCAGCTCCGGTCAATACATTTCCCGCCATGGAGAGCGACCCACAAGTGCGGCATAACCAGATTGTCGCCACTTTCGATCACCCGAAAGTGAAGCAGTTTCGGACGGTTGGGCCACCGATACGATTCAGCCGTTCTCCCTCGAGCGTCAAGAGACCGCCCTTACTCGGCGAGCACAGTCGAGAGATCCTTAAAGAGATCGGATATGCCGACGGCGACATCGAACAGTTTTGCCGCGACGGGGTGATCACAGAAAATGCGGGGTAAGCCGCAAACTTTGCGCGGAATAACCTGGAAACACGATCGCGGGCTCGCCCCCTTGTTGGCTACCGCGAAGCATTTCTGCGAACAGCACCCGGACCTTACGATTGAATGGGAGGCTCGCAGCCTGCAGGAATTCGGAGAGGGTACTATCCAGACTCTCGCGGATAACTACGATCTTGTGATCATCGATCATCCCTACATGGGGCAAGTTGCGAAGGAAAAATGCTTCCTTCCGCTTGACGAGCACTTCACGGCGGTCCAACTCGGAGCTCTCGAGCAGGATAGTGTTGGCCCATCTTATCGGAGCTACTACTTCGCAGGTCACCAATGGGCTCTTCCGGTGGATGCTGCCGCTCAGGTTGCGGGCTACCGGGCAGACATCCTCGAAGCGAATGGTTTCAAGGTCCCGCAAACCTGGGAAGAGGTATTCGATCTCGCCAAATTCCGCAAAGGTTTCGTGAGCCCCCCTTTATCGCCGCTGGACTCGCTCATGTGCTTCTTCACGCTATGTGCCAACCTCGGCGAGCCTCCATTTACTTCAAACGACAAACCGTTCTCCAGCGAGATTGGAGAGCACGCCCTTGAGCGCTTGCGCGTGCTGGCTGAAAACTCGTTTGCGGGCGCTTTGTCAGCAAACCCTATCGCGATCTGGGAAAGAATGAGTTCCTGCGATGACATAGCTTACTGCCCCTTAGCTTTTGGTTATTCCAATTACGCGCGAATTGGATATCGCTCTAAGTTAGTTACATTCGCTCTCATACCTTCCAGCGGTCGGGGGCCGGTAGGGGCCACTCTAGGAGGAGCCGGAGTATCCATCTCCGCACACTGCCGACATCTCGACCGTGCACTTTCCTACGTTTCCTGGCTTACGGGCAAAGATTGCCAGCGGACTTTATATGTAGAATCCGGGGGACAGCCCGCCAGTAAGGCAGCATGGCTGGACGACCATGTAAATGAATTAGCTAATGGCTATTTCACGGCCACCCTTCCCGTACTCGAGAACGCGTGGTTGCGTCCACGTTTTTCGGGTTTTGAATATTTTCAGATCAAAGCGCTGACATTAGTGAATCAATTTCTTAGGACTGACTTGTCTTGCCGCGAGACGCTCAACCAATTGGACAAGCTCTATAACACCGCATTGGTGAACAACAAGGGAACACGTCCGAGTATATTATCTACTTAGTTAACTTAGGTCCTCAGGATTTTACCTACGGTCACAGCCCCACGAAAAAAGAAGCCACAGTTTCGCGCTGAATTCCTGAACGGTGCAGATGCCTAACTTCGCTAGTGCGCGACCAGCTTGCTGAATGGGGGAACGTAAGCCTGCAGGAACACGAGAATTCCCACCAGGCAAGCTAACGCGATACTGTGCCAGAACACATAGCGCAGGATCTCGCCCTCGTGTCCATACCACTCCGTAGCTGTGCTGGCCACAACGATGCTCTGGGCGTCGATCATCTTGCCCATGACTCCGCCCGCGCTATTGGCTGAAGCCATCAAGACTGGAGAAATTCCGATCTGCTGCGCCGAGATTTTCTGCAGGCTCCCGAACAGCACGTTTGACGAAGTGTCTGAGCCGGTGAGAGCCACGCCCAGCCAACCGAGCAATGTTCCGAAGAAAGGGTACAGGTGTCCGGTACGAGCGAATGCCACCCCCATGGTGGCGTCTACTCCAGAGTAACGAGTGACGATGCCCAGTGAGAGCATCGCTGCGATCGTCATCATTGAGAATCTTACGTGCCATAAAGTCTGCCACCACATGACAACCATCCTCGGAAGCGACACGCCCATGATGAATCCGGAAAGCACCGCGGCAACCAGGATTCCCGACCCCGTGGCCGAGAGCCAGTTCAAACCAAACACTGCCGGTTCCGGCGTGGGGTTTGCTACGACCGGGGGAACACGCAGCACCATCTTGTCGAGTCCCCTGACAGGAATTTGCGGGTTCGTGATTTGGCCGGGCGACGTGTGCCACGTCCTCAGCGAGGCAAATATCTTCTCCGGGGTATTCATGACTTTCTTGCCGGTGTAGGTGCCCCAAGAGAAAACGACGATGCTGAGGACCAGCCAAGGCAGCCACGCAGAAACAATCTCTCTCCTGGAGTAGCCGTACGCAGCTCGAGCGGCCCGCTGCTCGTTTTCCTGATGTCCTTCGTGTCCCCAGATTCGCCTGGGTTGCCACATCCTCATGCATAGGATCAAAGAACTCATTGAACACAGGGCCGCGATGATGTCGGTCAACCATGGACCGTGATAGTTGGAGACAAGATACTGCGGTATGGCGAAGCTGGTACCAGCCACGGCAATCGCGGGCCAGATCTCCTTCATGCCGCGGAAGCCGGCATAGGCCCACACCAACCAGAATGGGACCAGCACTGAGAAGAACGGCAAGATGCGGCCGACCTGCGCCCCAAGAGCAAACTCGCTGTACCCGGTGACCGCTGCCAGCGCCACGATCGGTGTTGCGAGTGCGCCATACGCGACCGGCGCGGTATTGGCGATCAGCGATAATCCCGATGCCTGCAGCGGTTTAAAGCCGAGACCAATCAGCAGTGCGGCGGTCACTGCGACCGGGGTTCCAAATCCCGATGCTCCTTCAAAGAAGGCGCCGAAAGAGAATGCAATCAGCAGCAGTTGCAGCCGTGTGTCCTGGGTGATCACCGTCATGCTTTGCTGCAGCACTCTGAAGCGCCCAGTGGCCAGCGTCATGCGGTAGAGGAACAGGACGTTGAGGACTATCCAGCCAATCGGAAAGAGCCCGTAGCAGGCTCCGTATATGGCAGCGATGCTCGCCATTTTGATTGGCATATGGAACGGCCCGAATGCGACCGCAATCCCGGTGACTAGTCCCAGGAAGGCGGAGTAGTGAGCCTTAATTCGAAATATAGCAAGCGTGCCCAGGAGCACGATCACCGGTAGTGCTGCACAAATAGTCGAAAGCCACCATCGGCCGAAAGGATCATAAGTTTGCGCCCAGGGAGCAATAGGCGAAGGACCGCGCCACGCGAGCAGGAGGATTGCGCCCGCAATCACCGCCATCAGAACCCCAGGAAGCCATACCGCTGACTTAGGAGTTGGCGCAGCGATTTTGGCTTCATCGGTGAGTGGAATAGCAATTACTCCGTGCAAAGGAAGTGCTCGTCCCCGGTACTGTACGTCGTTCTCAACGCTTCATACAAGCCGGGAGCGCCGATGTCGGAGTTCCGGTTCGAGCCCCCAGCAGCCCTTCAACGGTACCCAGCTGCAGCGGCAGTATACCCCCGTGTCCTACAGGTGGCAGCCTCCCGAGAAGCGAGTGACTCCTCTCACTGCTGGCAGTGCGTAGAATCACGGTCCCAGAACGCTCTTTCTTGTACAAGAAATCACAGCACAGTGGCAGTCCCCCAGGCTCATCTGCTGCCGCAGCGCGATATGTTCAGGCCCCAGTTCTTCCCCCTGCAATGTACTTGATGGAGTGAGTGTGTACCGCGTCTGCAATACCCAAAGGAACGATTTGCAAAGTTGCGTAGCGCGAGGCTAAATGCCTGGTTTACGTTTCGCTGCGCCGGATGGTTGTGCAGCAGCATAGAGTGTCACTTCGTCGTGCACTCTTCGCTGCGATTGCCTCAACAATGGGTCTCCGACGCGCAAGGTTGCTTGCGGAAACGAAGGGATACGTCTACTCCGTTCTACTGATGCGCTATGGAGGATGTATGCCTAATACGCGAAGAGAATTTCTGAAGAAGACCGCTCTGGCCGGTGCTGGAATCGCATTCTACCCCGCGCTTGGAAAGGGACGCGCCTGGGCATTTGCCCAGAGCCCCACCAATGTCCGAAAGTTCGTCACTTCCCTGCCCGGACTTGGACCTTCTGCCAGGAATGAGATCGGCCAGTACATTCCCCTGGCGACCAAACATTCCATCAATTTCGCGGGACGGCCTACCGACCTTTACAACGTTGCAGTAACAGAATTCAGCGAGCTGATGCATCCCGACCTTCCCGGGAAGACCAAATTCTTCGGGTACACCGACCTCTTTACGTTCGATCAGAAGTATCTGGGTGGCGCGATCGTGGCAAAGCGCGGTACGCCATTGTTGCTGACTGTGACGAACCTTATGCCCGCCCGACACCTCCTGCCGGTCGATCCAACTATGATGGCCGGGCCCAATGGATTGATGGTTGGCGATCTTCCCACGAACCGCATCGCGACACACCTGCACGGCGGCGCCACCCCGTGGTTCAGCGATGGGACGCCATTCCAATGGTTCACCCCGATGGGGCGACACGGCTCGAGTTTCATGAATGTTCCCGGTTTCCCCACCTTACCGGGAACTGGCAGCTACTATTACCCGAATGATCAAAGTGCCCGCTTAGTGTGGTATCACGACCATGCCATCGGGATTACCCGATTAAATGCGTACGCTGGAATCGCCTCGGCTTACATCATCGTTGATGATTTTGAAACCGGATTAGTCAGCTCAGGACTGCTGCCCGACTTGGTCGGAATACCTCTGGTCATTCAGGACAAAGGTTTCGTACCCCGGAACATTCAAAGGCAGGATCCGACATGGCGATGGGGTGGCCCGGGCAGCCTGTGGTATCCGCATGCCTACGAGGCGAATGATTCTCCGGAAGGACCGAATGAAAAAGGCCGATGGGATTGGGGGCCGACGGTCGATCCGCCCTCTGAGGGGACGCAGCCGCTTCCCTCGGTGAGTGCTATCCCAGAGGCTTTCTTCGACACGATTGTCGTCAATGGCGGCGTCTATCCCAAGGTTTCCGTTCCACCGAAGCGCGTGCGCTTCCGCGTGCTCAACGGGTCACAAGCTAGGTTCTTCCACTTGAACCTATACGCAGAGGATGCTGCTAATTCGGGAGAAGCCAGCGTGGGTAGGCCCGGACCTGCCATGTATCAGGTCGGAAGCGAAGGAGGATTTCTGCCGGCCGTGGCCATTCACGACAATACGACACCTATTCCTCTTGTGAACGCAGATGACGATACCATGGCAAATCCCGATGGTCCCTTCAACCTGTTACTCGCCCCCGCCGAGCGCGCCGATGTCGTCATCGACTTCAACAATGCTCCCGCAGGCTCCAGTTTCATTCTGTACAACGACGCACCTGCGCCATTTCCGGGCGGAGATTCCAGGTACGACTACTTCACCGGTTGCCCGGACCGGACGGCCAGCGGTGGTGCACCTAGCACAGCTTTAGGGCACGGTCCGAACACGCGGACGCTGTTGAAAATTGTGGTCACATCCGGTTCTGGAGATGCGATCTCGACCCCGGCATGGCTGGCGCAACTCAACGTGCAACTCAGGACGAATTTCCTGACCGCAAATCAACCTGGGCTCCTGTTCAATACTGGGGATCCTTCGCTGCCGGCATTTCCGTTCACCGGAGTCCCCCAGCGGACGTTGTCTCTCAACGAGGATTTTGACGAGTTCGGCCGATTGATCCAGACAATGGGAACCTTCACTCAAAATGGCATCAACAACCAGGGACTCCCAACCTGGGGACGCCCATACCTTGCGAACTCGACCGAGAACCCGAAGGCCGGCGCGGTCGAGGTCTGGCAGATTATGAATCTAACCGGCGACACTCATCCAATCCACTTCCATTTGGTCAACGTTCAACTGATTCAGCGGCAGGCGTTCGTCGGAGATCCTTGCAACTGGAGCTATGCCGGAGAGCCGATCCGACCCGATGCGAACGAGATCGGATGGAAAGACACGGTACGCATGAATCCCGGTGAAATCACGACTGTGATCATGCAGTTCAATCTGCCAAGTCTGCCGACAACCGCGATGCGCAATGCGGTAAGTCCGAGGACTGGCGGAAAAGAGTACGTCTGGCACTGCCACATTCTGGAGCATGAAGAACACGACATGATGCGTCCGCTGGTAATTGATTAGGGCAATAAACGCCCTTCCTGCGGCGCGACGGGTTCCATAAAGCGATCGGAGACTGTAATGTCGTTGAGAGGCTATTTTTGCGTAGCACTAGCACTCTTGAATCTCCACAGTCCGGATTGCGAGCATTGTGCCGTACAAGATTGCATGCGCGGAGCCATGCGCCGGCTTAGGGAATTGAACGAGCACGCTCTGCGAATTCGTGAGCAGAAGTCACAAGAGCAGACCCAAAAAACCGAGGACAACGCAGCATAACTAATTACCGCGGTCGAAGAATTCAGAGCTGCGTCCCTGATTAATCGTAGGAACGAACTGAGCTGCTAGCAAGACAATGGCGCATCAGGATTCTCACTTCGATCAACAGCGAATGCCGTTTGCGGGGGTCTCTGGAATTTTCTAGCTGAGCGACTATGCTGTCCAGTTTTTGCTGAACCCCTTGAATTGCTGCATTCTTCTGCTCGCTGCTGTGCTCCGCCGATTTTTTGTCGTCCTCAGGACTGTCCATCGGATTTGGGCTTGGCTGTGGCTTGCGCGAGCGCTTTCCTTTTCTGCTCCACCTCGTCGAGTTTTTGCCGCTCCACCTCGTCGAGTTTTTTTAGCAATTCGCTAGTGAAGCTGATTAACTTTTCGGGGTCGAGTTCCACGGATGCTTTTTTAGCCAGGTCACGCCATGCCGGAGCTGGAGGCGTCTTTGGGGTTCCATCGTCAGGCATTGGGAAGCCTCTCTTTGGGGGGAGTCCTTGGGGCATCCTGACGAGTGGCGTATAAACAAGATTCTCGAGCTGAGGAGCGGATAGTGTAGCCCTCCCCCGAAAACTACAGACGCGCCCCTCACTCGAGGTTGGTACCGATCAACAACACAAACAGAATCAATGATATCGTCCTGCTAGTAAATGGCCCACCAGTCATAATTTGCGATTACGTAAGTTCTCGAAAGTAACCACGAGGCCCAATGGATAAACCTGGATGAGGACCCATTTCTGGTCAGGACTGACAATTGCATTTTCAAGGCCGCCCTCTTTGGGTCGGCGATTTGTTAGCCATACCCGTCATCTCAGGAGGCACTCAAGGTATCGACTCAAGGTTCCGCAGGGTGACACGATCGTAGGTGTGATCGATGTTGACCCCAGTGTGAAGCGCCCCAATGAATACATCCTGGGTCATTGTTCTACCCGGCCTCAATATCGAGAAAATCATAAGCATTTGCCACCGTGCAGCGTGTGACCTTGGTCCCGGGAGCGTTAACCCGAATCGTGTAGGATAAGCAGTCGGAGCAGTTGCCGTTGAGTTCACCTGATTCGGATAGTGGAACAACAAGTCCGCTACGCCCGAGCCCGCGTCTTGAAGCGTTAAGAAATCGGTGGACGTATTTGTGACTACAGCGTGGGGGCAACCGTTATTACCGAGGGATCAACACCTGGAACATCGAACGGGCCTTCGATTGCTCCGCACAGGACGACTCCGGTTGGCAAAACAAAAGCTCCAATGGTGTAATAGCGTGCGAGACCAAAAACTACTGATCCGCCTCCAGCTGAAACCACGGCATTAATGGCACTCTGGATGGCTGCTGTATCGTCGGTATGCCCGTCCCCTTTGGCACCGAATGAATTAACGGAGGGCCCGACGCAAACTGCAGTCGCCGTTGACCAGGAGACGAGCAGAGAATTCCCACCAACAGCCTGCGAACTAGTTCCATGATTCGCACTCCTGACAATCTGCGCCGGATGCGCGGGTTTGGTTCGCGAACTCGATGACGCGAACGTTTTCGCTCGGGTCAAACCGCGTCCGAGGTCTGGCGCGGGAGCAGTGGCACTGGAAGAGCCGGACGATGAAGAGCCGTAGCATCGTCAAGCGGGAGGAAAGATGCATTATGAGAGAGCGGCCCTGCTTGAAGGTGGGCAAATCAGGGAAAGGATGACACTGTACCTTGAGGGAAAGACTCCGTTGAGCGCGATGTTCTTTCCCCCAAGGAGGCAACTTTATAAGTCGCGACATCCAGTAT
>JBKOUZ010000156.1:0-25116 GCA_046723715.1 Acidobacteriota bacterium
CGCTTACGTCCTGATCCCCTGCGGAATAGGCGAGGAATGCGTGAATACAGTTGTCGGCGACTCCATGGCTTCCGGAGTTTCGTCCATGTTGATGCCTAGGGCTGCGCGTCCGCAAAGCGCGCCATCAGATCTGATGGATCGATTCAGGAACCAGCTGCGGCAAAAGCTTCACTTGCGTGGGCAGCAAGGCAGGTTCGCGGTGGATTGAGCGAGCGTAAGAGCAATCATTAACGCGCAACAAACAGCTCAAGTTGTTCTGCCACTGCGAGAGAGATTCTAACTACGGGGAGACCACTTAACCGAATTCTCGCCTCTGTCCCGTGAGGCTCCAGTTCCAAGCCTCAAACCGTTTTTCCACTCGTGAGATTCTCCTCGGTGTTCGCGTTTCAGAATGTTCGACAATGCCTAACATTTGGAGATTTAGCTCAGCACTATGCGGAACACGAGTTGGTTGGCTGCTCCGAATCAATTCGCCCTAAGGCACACATTACAATAAAAGGTTACGAGCGAGTGCTCCGAAACCGCCTTCTTCCACGATGGGGCAACCGACTTGCGCTCGGCATCGAACCGCTGGAGGTCGAACATTGGCTGAGAACCCTGAAAAAGGAAGAACAGCTTGCAAATCCAACCCTCGATAAGACGCGTCGCGTCATGTCTTTGGTTTATAAGCACGGCCAAAGATATGGTCTGATTCCTCGAAACCAGGAGTCGAACCCCATGCGCTTTGTTCGCTGCAAGACAACCAGCGGATACGAAGCGATGATCCTCTCTCCGCAACAGGCGTATGCAATCGTCCGTAACCTGCGAGACCCCGAACGAACTCTGACGCTTTTGGCCGCTGGAACAGGGCTCCGCATATCAGAGTGTCTGGGCTTGCAGTGGCAAGATGTCAGTTTCACTGACGCAATGATCCATGTGCGTCGGACGTGGACGTGTGGCCAAATAGGTTTGCCGAAGAGCAAAGCGTCAAAGGGTCCTGTGCCACTCCATCCGTTGCTCGCCGAATTCATGCTCCTATGGAAACAGGAGACGACGTATTCTCAGCCATGTGACTGGGTTTTTCCCTCATCCCGTCTAAATGGCAAACAGCCGCGTGTCGCCAACATGCTTGTCGAAGATCATCTGCGGCCTGCGGCAGTGAAGGCTGGCATTCTTTCGTCACACCGGGACATCCGAGGACAACTCGTCGATGACGACCCACGACGATTCGGTTTCCATAAACTGCGCCACAGCCTCGCGTCGTTTCTCATCCGTATCAGAACCGATCCGAAAACCGTGCAGACGCTTCTTCGGCCACAGCGACGTCAAGCTGACACTTCAGTTCTACACTCACGCAGTCAGCCGGGATCGCATGGCCGCAGCAGGAAAAATGCTCGCAGCGATTCTCAGCCACGCGGCGGACCAAAGCGGACTGAGAGCGGACTGAGCCGAAACACCTGTTGAGGTAAGTTTTCCCAAATCATGTGGATACGCTGAGTACTTTTGCGGCGCGTTCTAAGTGCGGACTGAAAGCGGACTCGAAGGAGACGGTCTGATTCAACTAAGTCCTTTGAAAATATGGTGGCCAGGGACGGAGTTGAACCGCCGACGCCAGCCTTTTCAGGGCTGCGCTCTACCACCTGAGCTACCTGGCCACGTAGGACCCGCGTAAGGGCGGGGTCTGACAGTTCGCTGCACGCCGATTGGTACGGGGTTGCAAACCGAAAATTTCAGGATCGGTGCCGGAGCGTGCGGAACGATTCGATTATAGCAACCACACTCCATTCGCTCAACGCTCTCTGACCAATCGCGGCACGTCTCATCACGCAGTGCGCTATTTTCTGCGCACCTGTGTTCCCCTACCCGCAGCACGTACTTGAACCGCGTTCTTAGGCTGCAAAGCTCTTCACGAATTCCACCAGGCTGCGCAGCGCAATTCCGGATGGGCCCTTTGCGATCCACGGCTTCTGATCTTCCGTCCACGCGGTACCCGCAATATCCAAATGGATCCAAGGTGTGTCTTCTGCGAATTCTTTCAAAAACATCGCAGCCGTGATCGCTCCTCCCCAGCGTCCACCTGTATTCATAATATCGGCGATGGATGACCGGATCTGCTCTTTATATTCATCGTCCAATGGCATCCGCCACATTTTTTCTCCCGCCTTCGCGGTCGCGCTGTTAAACCTCGCGTACATATCGTCGTCATTCGCGAAAACGCCTGCATTCGCATAACCTAGTGCGACCACAACGGCTCCGGTCAGAGTTGCCGCGTCCACCAGATGCGTACAGCCGAGTTGGCGCGCATAGTAAAGACCATCCGCCAGAACCAACCGGCCTTCCGCATCGGTATTGATGATCTCGATCGACTTGCCTGACATGGCGATCTGTACGTCGCCCGGCTTCTGTGCCTTTCCCGAAGGCATGTTCTCGGTTGCGCAAACGATTCCAATCACCTTCACCTTGGGCTTCAACAGCGCAATCGCGCGCATCGCCCCGATCATCGTTGCTCCACCCGCCATGTCGTACTTCATCTTCTCCATGCCATCAGCCGGCTTGATGGAAATGCCACCCGTATCGAACGTAATTCCCTTCCCAACCAGGCCGAGCACCGGCTTCGCGGGCGCTCCGGCGGGGTCGTATGTCATAACGATCAAAGCGGGCGGTTCATCGGAACCCTGCGCCACGCTCCAGAACGCCCCCATCTTCAGTTCCTTGATCTTGTCGGCGCCATACACTTCGCACTTCAGCCCAACTTCCCCACACATTTTCCTGGCACGCTCCGCCAGGATTGTCGGAGTCATGCGGTTGGAGGGCTCATTCACCAGGTCGCGGGTAAAATTCTGTGACTCGCCGACAATCTGCGCCTCCGCCACGGCTTTCTCCAGCGCGCTCTTCTCTCCGCTTGTCACTACCGTGAGGGCATCGATCTTTTGATCTTTGCGATCACTGCGGTAGTAATCAGGATCGAAATTGCCGACGTGCGCTCCCTCGACAATGGCACGCACAGCCTGTTCGGGAGCGATACCAGACGGCGCCACGAAAGCAAAACTACGAATTCCACGCGATTTCAATGTTCGCGCCGCCGCTCCCGCCACGCGACGCAGATCGTACGCGGAGAACGACTTTGCGCTCCCTCCTGAGATCAGCAGCAGACGCTTCGCTTTCAACCCCGCCGGCTTATGTAACAGATTCGTCTCTAACGGCTTGCCCGATACTTCCCCGCTCCCCAGCAGATCTGCGGAGGCTGACTGCAAACCGGCATCACCACTTGCAACCTTCAACTCGGGCTTCTTGTTCTTGTCAGTGGAACCTGAGGTGGATTCATCCAAGACAACGGAAACCAGTGATTCGGTTTCGACTTCGGCGGGCGTAGAAAGAGAGATTGTCGTCTTCATAATGTAGAAATTTGTAGTAGTTCTTTTAGTATCGATGGCGACGCGGCAAAAGCGCAAGCCTCTCGTGTCATTCTGAGCGCAGCGCAGGATCTCTGCCCGTACACACAGGGGCTGACCTGGATGCACGCTGAAAAAGCGCCGAGTACGGACCCTTACCCCGCCAGCGCACTTGGAAATCGAGTTTGAAAATCCAGAAGCCCGACCCATTCCGGCGTAACCGTAATGCGCACCATAGAAGAAACCAGACCGCGCAACTGGGTAAGCCACCCCTTGGCTAATTCGGCGTCGAAATAGCGTGCGGCCGCAGCCTCATACTCAGGAACGATTCCCTTCACTGGCTCCAACCGGGCCGTTCCCCGGATCAGTAGCACCTTATGAGGAAAAGTATTGTCGTCAATGGTGATTGCAACCTTTGGATTTTTCGCCAGCGCTTTCAATTTGGGCGCTTTCGGAGGCGACGCCATCACGATCTCGCTCCCGTTCCAATGAAACCAGATCGGCACCACCCGCGGACTCCCATCCATCCACACATACGCCACCCGCGCCGGAATCTTCGAGCGCAGAAGTTCTTGCGATGCCGGATCTTGTAAAAGGCTCAGATCGCCTTGCTGAACAGCAAGCATGTGATATCTCCTCTTCGAGGCGGCCTCTCGGACGCAACCGCCGCCAATTGCGCCCAAATTGTACTCCTCCACAGACTGCGGTTCGGTCATTCCACCCGGAACAATTGGCGCGGGATTTCGCACTTCCCTTGCTCCGTACGAACGCGCTACGGGTGACGCAATTCCGCTTCTCAGAGTATGATTCAAAGCCGCAGCCCTGAATCCGGGAGATTGCATGCCGATTCGATGGAAGATGGTTGCTGTTCTTCTCGCCCTGCCCATAACCCTCTCCAGCATTCCCAAGCAGCTATCGTCCCAAGCTGCGCCACAACGCGTTTCCCCGGCCAAGGCTCGGCTGTCCGCTGCTGCCGCACAAACCAGCGCCATCGGCATTCCTGACACCACGCTCGCCATTAACTCTCCCACTCCCATGTCGCAGCGCATCGTGCATTACCAAATCGAAGCAAAGTATGACGCTGCTACACACACCATCAATGCCACCCAAGTTTTGACCTATCACAATTTGACGGGAGAGGCCCTCGATCACTTCCCTTTCCATCTTTATCAGAATGCCTTCCAGCCGAAAGCAACCTTCGTGCGGGACGCCAAACTCATGGGCAGCCGCGACACGGGTTATGAGAAGTGGCAATCCAAATACTACGGTTCTGAGGACATCAAGAGTATCGAAGTGGTTGGCCAAGGGGACCTGACCAGAGAGTTGCAGTTCATCGCGCCAGACGACGGCAATAAAGATGATAAGACCGTGATTGATCTGCACGTTCCCAAACCGATTCCCAATGGTGCTGACGTGCAGTTCAGGATCGCCTTCCAGACAAAATTCCCGGAGACTCAGGCGCGCTCGGGATGGAAGCGTGATTTCCTGCTCGCAGGTCAATGGTTCCCCAAAATCGGAGTCTGGTGGCATGGCGCCTGGAACTGCCACCAATATCACAACACTACGGAATTCTTCGCCGACTTCGGCGTGTATGACGTGAAGCTTACCGTCCCAATGGGCGAAGTGATCGGCGCGTCCGGCATCGAAGTTAGTAGCGTAGAGAACACGGACAATACCAAAACTGTCACTTACCACGGCGACGATATTCACGATTTCGCATGGACGGTCAGTCCGCGATACCAGACTCACGAGGCCACGTACCAGGCGCAGATGGGAATGGTCAAACTGCGCTTTCTAATGCAACCCGCCCATTGGAGCCAAGCGCACCGTCATGAACGCATCGTCCGAGACACTCTGGACCGCTTCGAGAAGTTTTATGGCCCATATCCATACAAAACTTTGACAGTGGTCGATCCCGAACCAGACTCTGCTGCGGGCGGGATGGAATATCCCACGTTCATCACCGGAGGCACAAGTTGGATCGCCCCGGCCGGATACAAGCTCGAACCCGAGGGCGTGATCGAGCATGAATTTGGACATCAATACTGGTACGGCATGGTTGCGACCAACGAATTCGAAGATGCCTGGATGGACGAAGGCATCAACAGCTACACCGAAGTCAAGGTTCTCAGTTCGATTCTCGGACGTAATACATCTGCGATCGATATGTACGGTGCCACGGCGGGAGACTTGGAACTCCAGCGGCTCTTCTACATCACCTGGCCTGATTTCGATCCGATGGCGCAAAAGGCATACGACTACGTCACTGCGAACTCTTACGCCGCCATCACCTACGGCAAGACCGCTACGGTTCTCCTGACCTTGGAGGGCATCGTCGGCGAAGACACCATGGCTAAAGCCATGCACGCGTATTTCATGAAGTATCGCTTCACCCACCCCACCAAAGAAGATTTTTTGAAGACGATCGAGGAAGTGTCAGGGAAGGATCTGCGCTGGTATTTCAATCAGGCCGTTTACGGCTCCCAGGTATTGGACTACGAAATCCTTAGCGTGAACTCTTTCCCTGTGAACTGGTACGAAGCGGACAAGACGAAAAAAGACGCGAAGAAAAACAAAGGTAAGGATGGCACCGTCTACCAGTCTTATGTCACCCTGCACCGCAAGAAAGATTTCATTATGCCCGTTGCGGTTGAAATCAAGTTCGATGACGGCGAAACCGTTCGCGAACACTGGGATGGCCAAAGTCGTTGGACCAGGTTTGGTTACCAGAAGAAGGCAAAGGTCGTGTCGGCCGAGATTGATCCCGATCACAGCGTCCAGCTCGACCGCAACAAGTTCAACAACAGCTTCGTTGTCCAGCCCAACTCTCACGCTACCTACAAATTGTCGAACTATTGGCTCTTCGTTACGCAGTTGTTAGGCCAGGCCTTTGTCTGGTGGGCAGTGTAAGGACTATAGATGCCACACACCTTCAGGATCGAAAATCCCAAGCGCAACCTGATCAGCAGCGGATTGAGGATGGTTCTCGCCAACAAGCGTTACCTCGTCTGGTTCTGGCTGCTGAATCTATTTCTGGCGCTTCTCGGAAGCTCCCCTTTTCGCGCGAGCGTTCACCCCATCCTCGATCACAGTCTCTATAGCGAAGGACTCACGCAAGGATTCCGTCTGGCCGAAATGTTCGAGCTCTTCGCGCGTCCGGAGTTCGGAACCACCCGGGCAATCGCCACCCCCGCCGCATGGGCTGCCTGCTTATTCTTACTCGCGACAGCTTTGTTTCTTCCCGGAGTATTCGCCGGGTACGCATCCACCTACCGCCTGCCTCGCGAAGATTTTTTTCGTGCCTGTGCACGCGCCCTCTGGCGCTTCGTGCGCCTCATGTTCATGGCCGGTATCGTGATGGGGATAATCGCAGGCCTTCTCTTCTGGGCTAGTAATGCCTTGGTCGACAAGGCGGTAGAAAGCACCAACGAGCGCCTTCCCTTCACTATTCACATCGTCGCTTTATTGGTGATCTTTCTTATCATGACTACGCTGCGAATCTGGTTTGATCTCGCCGAGGCCGATATCGTTCTGAACGATCAAAGAGCCGTGCGCAGATCCATTTCCGCCGCTTTTAGGCACACATTTCGCAGCATAGGACGGCTGCTCGCCACCTACGTGGTCGCCACCATTGTTGCCGCCGTAGTGCTGGTAATCGGGCTATCGTGCTGGATCCACTTCATCGCATCAAACAGCATCACTGGGGCTTTCCTGCTGATGCAGTTCATGCTCTTCTCATTGCTGATACCGCGCTTCTGGCAACGGGCGATCGCCGTCTCCTACTGGCAGGAGAAGATGCTGGTGCCGGTGGTCGAAGTTCGTCCCATCGAACCCGCAGCACCTCTCGTTGCGCCTGCCGTTCCCGAACCGTCGCCTGTAATTGCTACCCCGCCCGCAGAGTCAGAAGGATCGTGAAACTTGGAAGTCTCGAAACGCCCGAACCGAGTTTTCGCGGACGCTACACCCGCAGCTACCCCCGAGCCCTCCCTCGAGCCACTGCCTCCCTGGCTTCCTTGTCCGCTGTACGTCGCCGCTCCGTCTCCCGCTTGTCCCAAAGCTGCTTACCTTTAGCGAGCGCAAGCTCAATCTTCACTTTTCCGTTCTTGAAATACATCCGAGTCGGAATCAGCGTCAGCCCCTTCTGCTGCGTCTTGCCGATTAGCTTCCGGATCTCCTCTTTGTGCATCAGCAACTTGCGGGTTCGCAGCGCAGCGTGATTCGAATAGCTCCCATGCTCATACGGACTTATATGACAATTGAGCAGCCACAATTCCCCATCCTTAATTAGGCCGTAAGCATCCTTCAGGTTTGCCCGGCCGTTTCGGATCGACTTCACCTCCGTCCCGGTCAGAGCCAGCCCAGCCTCAAATTTTTCCAGCAAGAAGTAGTTATGTGAAGCGATCCTATTAACGGCGGCATCCCTATGCCCGCTCGCCGTCGGTTCGCGCCGGGGGGATTTCTCCGCATTAGGCTTGGTTGGATGGGTAGATTGGCGGGCCATGAGGGTATCGCAAGTTCAATCTTACCAGCACGAAGCAGAGGTCGGACTCGGACCAGACCAGAGATTGCGAACCGTGGAGCCTCCCCCCGGCGATCGATGGAAGGGCGTGAGACAATCCGGCGAAAAACAGCCAAGTCAAATTCTAAGTCGTGTTCGAAGCTTCGAGGCGACGGGTGAGCGCAGTCGAACGTCAAAACGCCGGAGTGAGTAGTTCAACCCTATAGTTCAGCGACCAAAGAGTGTAACTGCTGCATCACCAATCACTTCAGGAGCTATAACTTGCGATGCTATAATCGGGTCACCGCGAATTTTTTCGTACATCGAGTAGATTTCCCGCGCCAACACGCCGACGGGATGTGGTGACACGTGGGAAATGCGCGTATCCGCAGAGACCGAATTAAGAGGATATCTTCGTGAGGATTACCGAATGAGACGCCCGCTGCGCCCGGCTTTATACCTCTTGCTGGTCGCCCTCGCAGCCCTGCCGGCTCTTGCCGATAAGGCCAAAGACCTATTCGACAAGGGTCGCGACGCCGAAGCTCGCCAGCAATACGAAGCCGCCTTTGGCTTCTTCCGCCAGGCATATCAGCTCAAGCCCAAGGACCTGCGCTACCGTGCCGCGTTCGAGCACTCGCGCTTTGATGCCGGCGCCGAAGTCGTCCATCGCGGTCAGAAACTGCGACAGGAAGGCAAACTTCAGGACGCTGTTGCCGAATTCCAAAAGGCTCTCGCTATTGATCCGTCTTCTTTCATCGCTCAGCAGGAACTTACCCGCACGCTGAAGATGATCAATGACCAAACGAATCCTAGTCCTCAGGCTGCCGGTACCCCGGGTTCCCTGGAACGCAAAATCCACGAGGCAGGCGGTCCGGTTGAACTTGCTGCCATCTCCAATGTGCCGGTCACGCTGAAGATGCTCAACACCAAATCCGACGTAGTCTATCGCACAGTTGGACAATTGGCTGGCATCAATGTCCTCTTCGATCCCGACTACACTCCACGTCCCATCAATGTCGATCTCAACGGTGTCTCTCTGGAAGACGCGCTGGAGATCTCTGCGCTCGAGTCTAAAACTTTTTGGCGGCCGGTAACTCCCAACACCATCTTCGTTGCGACGGACAACCCCGCCAAGCGCAAAGAACTGGAACAGAGTGTTCTCAAGACTTTCTACCTTTCCAATCTTTCCCAGCCCACCGAACTGCAAGACGTAGTGAACGCCATCCGCGCCGTGCTCGATGTACAGCGCGTGCAGCAGTTGCTTTCTCAAAATGCCCTGGTTGTGCGTGGAACTCCTGATCAGATCGCCCTGGCGCAGAAGCTCGTGCAAGATCTTGATAAAGCTCGCCCCGAAGTGATCGTCGACATCGCTGTGATGCAGGTCAGCAAGGACCGGTCCCGCACCCTGGGCCTGAGTCCCCCGACAAGTGCCACGGTAACATTGCAACCGAATATCAACCAGACCGTCACCACTCCAACCACCAATCCCATTACCGGCGTGACTACGCCCAGCACCACCACGGGCAATTCATCCAGCGGGATCAACCTGAACACTCTCGGTAATCTGAACGCCACTGATTTTCAGGTCACAATCCCCTCTGCCAATTTGTCGGCGGTGATGAGCAACAGTGACACCAAGCTGATTCAGAATCCCCAGATTCGCGCTCTTGATGGACAGAAAGCTTCGCTCAAAATCGGTGACCGGGTCCCGGTCGCCACTGGATCATTCCAGCCGGGCATCGGGGGTGTGGGCATCAACCCGCTGGTCAACACCCAATTCCAATATCTCGACGTCGGTGTGAACATCGATATCACCCCGCACGTGCATGCCAATGGCGAAGTTACTCTCAAGATTCTGATGGATGTTTCGGCGGTCACAGGCCAGCAAAACATTGGCGGCATCAGCCAGCCCATCATCGGTCAGCGCAAGATCGAACACGAAATCCGTCTCAAAGACGGAGAAGCCAACCTGCTGGGCGGAATCATGGAAGACCAGCAGACAAAGTCGCTGAGCGGCATTCCTGGACTCGCGCAAATTCCTATCCTGAAATACTTGTTCGGACAAACGACCCAGGATCACTCCGAGAACCAGATTGTCTTTGCCATCGTGCCACACATCATCCGCGACAAGGACGTGGAGGAACTTAATCAGCGTCCAATCGATATCGGCACAGCGACCACCATTGAGTTGCGCCACGTCTCCAGCAGATCGCAGGGGACTCCTGCGCCGGGTACACCTTCGATTACGCCTGCACCGGCGAATCCGACGGCTCCCACGCAGCCGTCGACGCGGCAAACCAATCCTGGTCAGCCCTCCAATCCCGCGGCCAGTTTCCTGTTCGATCCCCCGACCGTTCAGGCGACTAAAGGAAACACATTTGCCGTGAATCTATTGATTTCCGGCGCGCAGAACGTGTATTCCGTACCCGTGCAGCTGAACTACGATCCAAAGATTCTGCAGCTTGTGAACGTCTCCAACGGCGGATTCTTATCGCAAGACGGACAAGCCGTCGCTCTGGTGCACCGCGAAGATGAGTCCTTGGGACAATCGCAGATTACGGCTACGCGCCCTCCCGGCGCTGGAGGCGTTTCCGGTCAGGGTGCTGTAGTGACCATGACCTTTGAAGCCAAGGCCTCGGGCCAGACTCCGCTCACGATCACCCGCGGTGGAGCCCGCGACCCCGGCCTGCAGGCGATCACAGTGAATGGTGCCCAGGCTGCGGTATCGGTTCAGTAGCAGGACGTGCTCTTTAAAACGACTGGAAGGCCGCAAAGCGAAGGAGTTCATTGGACCGGCATGTATAGCCGGGCGGCTGGGCCGGACCATTGCTAGTCCGAATCAACAGATGACACCTTAGCTGGAGGCCGGGAAAGGTGCGACAATAAGCTTAAGTCCTGCTCGGACCACTCCCTCTCCGCTCACGCCCGGCACGCCGGGCCAAACATATGACGCTTTCTAAATTTTCCACCCGCGCTGGCGCAAACGGCTTCACGCTGATCGAACTGATGGTTGCCACCACGATCCTGGCCATCCTCACCATGATGGCCCTGCCACTGGCCCGCGTGACGATCCAGCGCGAAAAGGAAAAGCAACTCCGCCAGGACCTCTGGGAGATGCGTGACGCTATCGATCGCTACAAAGAAGCCGCCGACCGCCAGATGTTCCAGACCAAGGTCGACAGCATGGGATATCCCCCCGATCTCGAAACCCTTGTTAAAGGCGTGGAAGGCCAAGCCGGCAAGAAATACCGCTTCCTGCGTTCTATTCCTACAGATCCCATGACCCACAGCAAAGAGTGGGGCCTGCGCTCGATGCAAGATGATCCAGACTCCGATTCCTGGGGCGGGCAGAGTGTTTTTGATGTGTATACGAAATCCGAAGGCACCGGGCTGGATGGCACAAAATACAAGGACTGGTAGATGTCAGGGTTGCTAAAAAACCCGATGCGCACGCAGCATCAAGCGTGCACACAATCTCGCGGGAACGGCCAAAAGTGGGGCTTCCGACCGAGTTCGCGGATCCGCCGTTCAATCGCCAGGAACTCGCGCGGCTTCACCCTGCTCGAACTCATGATGGTCATCTTTATCATCATGATCCTGGCTTCCGTCGCAATGCCGGTCTATAACCAGTCGGTAGTCCAGGCCCGCGAGTCCGTTTTGCGCTCTAACTTGGCGACTCTCCGCTCCGTCATCTCGCAGTACACGCTCGATAAGCAGAAAGCGCCCCAATCTCTCGATGACTTGGTCACAGCCGGATATCTGCGGCAGATTCCTCTCGATCCCCTCACCCGCCAACCCAACTGGGAAGTCGTACAAGAGGATGTCATGATGGCCGTCGACCAGCAGGAACCCGGCATCACAGACGTCCACTCCGCGTCAACCGCCAGCGCCAGCGACGGCACTGCCTACAACACTTGGTAGTGGATGTATGTGGGACATCAATCTCCTTTTTTTGCGCTCGCAGACCAACTACAAGCCTCGTACCAGTGCCACTAGTCTTTTTCTGCTATTGATCCCGGTAAACTTCGTCGCTAAAGTTTCCGACACTCGTGCGCAATCCGTCACGGAGTGAATTTACCTCTACTGCCGGATCTCCAACGCCGCCCGGGAATTTCCTGTGGGGAACTTCATAGTTCATGCGAACACTGTGGATGCTGTTGTCTGCTCTGGCTCTCTCTCCCGCGGTTCTCGCGCAAAGTAACTATGCCGCAGTCTCGGGAACGGTTCGAGACTCGCAATCTCTACCCGTCGCACATGCCACCTTGCTTTTCAAAGCTCTCAGCACCGGCGTCACTCGTGCCGTGACCACTAACGAGAGCGGATTGTTCTACGCACCCGCGCTGTTGCCCGACGACTACGATCTCACCACGACAGCCTCAGGCTTCGCACCTGTTCAGAAGTCATTGCATCTGGAAGTCGGTCAGCAACTCTCGCTGGATGTTCCGCTGAAAGTTGGTGCAGTCCAGGAGGGCATCGACGTCAGCGCCGTGGGGAATGTTCTCCATACCGTCGACGCCGCAGTCGGCGAGGTGGTGGAACCAAAATCCATTCAGGAGCTGCCCCTGAATGGCCGCATGCTGATTGATCTCGTACTCACAGTTCCGGGAGCTCACGTTGGTTTCGGCGCCCAAACCGGACAGAGCAATCCCCTGTACTGGCGACCCGGCCAGCGCTCCGCAGTGGTCATCGGGGGAGCCCGCTCCAACGCTAATTTCTTCCTGCTTGACGGCGCCACCAACACCGATCCAACTTTCAATACGCAGAATCTCAGTCCGTCTCCCGATTCGGTGATGGAATTCCAGGTTGCCACAAGCAGTTATACCGCCGACATGGGCGGAGCTGGAGGCGGCCAGATCAACATCGTCACGCGCTCCGGTACGAGCGCATTCCACGGGACGGCTTACGAATTTCTACGCAATGGCGCCATGGATGCCAGTTCATTCCAATCCATGGGCAACAACCACCTAGTGCAGAACAATTTTGGAGCTTCGTTCGGCGGCCCTTTGCTGGGCAAAAAGAGGAAAACTTTCTTCTTTGTGAACTATGAGGGCCTGCGACTCGCGCAGGCTGACGCTCAGGTGCTCACGGTTCCCACGCAAGACGAGATTCTGGGCGATTTCAGTATGGCAAGCGTGAAGATCTACGATCCGGCCAGCGCTGTCGCCAATCCCAATTACAATCCGGCCCTACCCACAGGTCCTTCCAACTATCCCTACACTCGCAGCCAGTTTCCCAATAACCAGATCCCCAGCGACCGCATCAATCCCAGACTTCAGGCATTTCTCCTTCAATACGTTCCTCAACCCAACATGATGGCCATGTCCTCAGGCCGGGACTCGAATAATTATCTGGATATCCGCAACGAAAACCATTTTCAGAACCAGGGAACCGTTCGCCTCGACCACAACTTCGCCAATAACGACAGCATCATGGCGCGCTACTCGCTCAGTTCCGAGCAGGGGTTCTCCCCTAGCAACGGAAGCACCTCAACCACCGAGAACCTGCCTGGCTTTGGCGCCAACTTCGACAATCTCTCCCAGCACTCGGTTATTGGATGGACGCACGTCTTTTCCAGCAACAAACTCAACACTGCGTCCCTCGCCATGTCGCGGCTTTCGATGGACCACACATCTCAGAACAACGACGTCAACGACATCGTGAGCCAACTGGGCATTCAGGGAATCGGCTTCGGTGGATCCGGCGCCTGGGGCGCCCCGTGGTTTGCCGTGCAGGGATACACGGGCATCGGGGACACTTTCGCCGCCACCCCCATGCATGCTTGGGACACTGCGATCGAATTGCGCGATACCTTCGCCTGGCAGCATGGCCATCATGCCCTACGCTTCGGCGGCGATGCGCGGCGGTTCATCTGGCCGATGTGGGGCTTTTTTCAGAACCGCGGCTATTACCAGTTTACTAATGGATACACAACCCAGTTTGGCTTCAACGATGGCAGCGGCTCCGGTTTGGCCAGCTTGCTGCTGACGCTTCCCACCGTCAAGCAACGCCAGGCAGGTGTCCCGCAGATGAATCTGCGCAATTGGGGCTACGACGGCTTCGCCGAAGACACTTGGCAGATGACTCACACTACCACCGTCAACCTGGGACTGCGATATGAGTACACCAGCCCTCTTTATGATCTTCGAGAAACCAACAGCAACTTGATCTTTAACAATGGCGTGCCGTCCGTATTTATTGGCGGGGAGAATGGCTATCCGACGGGGCTTATGTATTCAAACAAGCACAATCTTGCGCCGCGAGTTGGGATCGCCAAGAACCTGCCGAGGTTTGGGATCGTGCTCAGGGGAGGTTACGGAATCTTCTTTACGCCGGTGGATCAGAATACCTGGTGCAATCAACGGCACAATGTGCCCTACGTATTTCCGGAGACGCAACAGGCTGACAACTTCACGCCTCCCGCTTCCCTGCTGGCGAATACGCTTAATTTCGGCACTCCCGTACTCGGTAAAGGCACACTGCCTGCTACGACGGTGAGCTTCACTGCTTTCGATCCCCACGCTCCCGCCGAGTACATTCAGCAGTGGAATGCGCAAATCGAAAAGACTTTGGGGTCTAACACTACACTCGAAATCGGCTATCTCGGAGCTCGCGGCTTCCACCTGCAACGCTCCCACCTGATCAATAATGCGCCACCTGGTCCGGGACCGCTTGGCCCACGGCGCCCATTCAAGACTTTGAGCTTCGTCCCGAACACAACGCTGATTCCCAGCAGCACAGACGCTGTCATTCAGAGCCAGACCTTTCCGGTAAGCACGATTAACCTGTTGGAAGACACGGCCCAAAGCTGGTATGACGCGGGATATGTGAACGTGCGCCGCAAGTACTCCCATGGCCTGAGTCTTCTCGCTAACTACACCTTCGCAAAAAATCTCAGTGATGCGCCTGATTTTCGTTCCCCCATGGATGAAAGCGCGATTCCGCAAAACAACAGCAATCTCGCGGCTGAGAAGGGTCCGGCTTGCGACGTGCGCCATAGATTCGCATTAAGCGGTGTATACAACATTCCCGCCTTCACTCGCTCCTCGTGGACTCGAGTGGTCACGCAAAACTGGCAGCTGAGCACGGTTTTTCAAATCCAGTCGGGCATGCCTTTCACCATCTCGGTCTTCGGCGATACCGCCAACGCAGGCACGGTACTGGGGGAAAATCCGATTCGCGCCAACTATACCGGCCAGCCGATCTTCGGCCCAGGCACGCACAGTCCCGCCGCATGGTTCAATCCCGCTGCGTTCGCTGCTCCCCCCGCCTATACGTTTGGCGACGTGGGACGCAACTCGGTCTATGGACCGCCATTGCGCACGTTGGATATCGCGATTGTGCGCAGCTTTCACCTGACAGAAAGATCGAGCTTCGAATTCCGTGGCGAAGCCTTCAACGCCCTCAATATGGTCAACCTTGGAACTCCGAATCGCTTTGTGAACGAACCGCAGTTCGGCACAATCACGATGCCAATGACGCCGGGCCGTGAAATTCAATTGAGCGCGCGCCTGTCGTTTTGAGGTGTCGCGGAGTGGCCGGGGTGGGAGAGAGTCAATTTTTTTGCTTGCGCCGCTGGGTCCGGCTGTCGCATTCCTCTCGTACCTTCTGATACTTGTCCGCAAGTTTCTGCAATTCCTCATCGGAGAGGTGCTCGATGTCAATCATCTCATTCTGCGCCTGATCAATGGACTTGATGATTTCGTCGAGCTTCAGGTGAATGGCGCGGGCGTCGCGGTTCTGCGTGTTCTGAATCAGAAACACTACCAGGAAAGTGACGACAGTAGTCCCCGTATTGATGATGAGCTGCCACGTGTCGGAGTAGTGAAAGTACGGTCCCGATACAAGCCACAACGCGATGACGAGCAGAGCGGCGAGGAAGGCCCATTTCGTGCCGACCAAATTCGCCGCCAGTGTGGCAAAGACATGAAAGCCTTTCTCAGTGTTGTTTCCGTTCTTGCGCATGTTTGTACTACCTCATCACCTTTCGGGTGGCAATCGCGACGAAACCGGATTGCCGTTCCGTAGATTTCACGTGCTATTAACTTTCGTTTCAAATTCCGCCACGAGCGGCAAGTGATCGGATGCGATCAGCGCCTTCCGGCTTCGGTGTAAACGGAAATCTCTCAGCGACAGCTGCTCGTCATAGTAGAAATGGTCGAGATGCAGCAACGGAATAATTCCGGGATACGTGCGCCCGTGCCGTAGAAACTGCTTTGGCTCGAGTACTTCAAAGGCATCTTTCATCAGCCGCGATGCCAAACCGCGGGTCCACTCGTTGAAATCCCCGACGACTATCCTTGGGCCGCAGCATTCTTTATGGTTCAGCACCTCGTCGCTCAGTAGCGTTCGAGCTTGATGACGCCTTTCCATGTAACTTGTGCCCAGATGGACATTAAAGACGTGCAGCACTGTGTCCTTACCTAGTTCTACGTCAGTACGCAAGCAGCCGCGTCTTTCGCGATTACGCCACGTCACGTCGTAATTCTCGCAAAGCTGCACCGGAAAGCGGCTCAGTGTCATGTTTCCGTACGCTCCGCCATGCAGCCTGCGATTCTCTCCAAAGCACCACTCGTAACCTCCCAGCTTGCTGAAGATTTGTCGGGCCTGATTGAACTCCGGCCGCCCTTTTTGTACATCCAGAACTTCCTGGAGTGCCACCACGTCGGCGTCTAGGTCAGCGATCACGTCCGCGATGCGCTCCGGACTGGTACGGCCGTCAAGCCCTTTACATTTATGGATGTTGTAGGTCGCCACGCGAATGCGGTTAGTCATTGCTGACGTTCTACCAGCCAGCCAACCCATTCGAGCGCTCGCTCAAAGACGGAACGCTTCTCCCACTCCGCCAGGGTGACCCGCCTTGAGTGCGAGGCGTCATCCGTGAAATCTTGAGTGAGCCTCGTCGCCACCTGCGAATTGAGCACGCCGAGGTTGATTTCGTCGTTGATGCCGAACGAGCGGTTGTCGAGGTTGGTGGATCCCACTACGCTCCACACGCGATCGATGATGGTGATCTTGGCGTGAATCATGGACGCTTCATATTCATAGATCTCAGCTCCGGCTTTCAGCAGATCGCCGTAAGCGCTTCTGCCCGAACTGCGAGTCAGGGCGTGATCGCTATGCATGCCAGGAACAATGATCTTAACCGTCACGCCACGCTTTCTAGCGCGCACTAATTCCTCGCGCATGCTGCGGTCCGGAAGGAAATATGGTGTCGTGATGTAGATCGATTTGCGGGCAGCCGCTATCAAAGTTTGGAACAACACGCGGGCGCGTGTAGAACCCATAGACGAAGACGGAGTACTGCACACGACCAGGCCTGTGACATTGCCTGGGTCAGTCTTAAGCAGCGGAAAATAGTCGGGCCCGTCAAGAATTTGTCCCGAAGCCTCCAGCCAGTTCTCCACGAATGCGCCTTGCAACCCGCGCACTGCGTCGCCTTGTACGCGGACCATTGTGTCACGCCAGCGTGGTTTGCCCTTTGTTCCAAACCGCCACCAGTCTGCATATCCGGCGCCTCCGACGAATGCAGTGGAACCGTCGACAATGGTGATTTCCCGGTGCGTGCGGTTATTCGTGATGAACCAGTTGTGCAGCCGCAAGCGGTGATACCACTCCACGTGTCCGCCTGCGTCTTTCAGGCGCTTGAAATATCTCTTGCGGGTGGACAGGCTCCCCAGAGCGTCCATCACCAGGTTGACGTGCACACCCGCCCTTGCACGCTCAGTGAGCACATCCAGCACTTCGTCGGTTACCTGGCCCTTGTGGAAGATGTAAGCTTCCACATCAATGCTATGGCCGGCCTGACGCATGGCTTCCAACTCAGCCCGGTAAAAATTCTCGCCGTTCTCTATGACTTCAATTTGGTTGTTGCGCGTGATTTTCGAGCTTACTAACGGTTCCAACTCATTCAAGAATGCCTGCTCGTCAACCGCAACTGCGGGAGGTACGACCAGCGAATATTTCAACCCGGGCGCGAAGAGTCCAACCAGGATCAACGTGGATAACGCTAAAATTGAAACGATGGAGATAATGCGAAGGGTTCTGTGCCGTTCAAATTCTCCAGCTAGTAAGCTGTCTCCCTCGCCTTTCTTCCGGCTCCGCACACGTTTGGTCTGCGTCGGCAAAAGTAGGCCTCTCTGACCCACAACTCTGATGCACACTGTCTCCTGAAGGATGGCGCGCGCGGTATCCTATAGGGCTGCAGGTACCATTCTTTACGCGACCCGGCAGCACTCAGCACCAGCAACTCAGGCCTCGCGGCTAGCGACTCGCGACTCAGGACTCTTATGAATCGAATGATGGCCATCGTGGAGCGCGAGATGCGCAAATTCTTCCGCTCCCCGGCTTTGATGCTCGCTTCCATGATTTTTCCACTGGTGCAGTTGATCATTTTGGGCAACGCTTTTGGCGGTAAGATTCGCGACGCCAAGGTGGCAATTGTCGATCAAGACGGCGGACCACAGGCGCTGAGAGTGCGTGAGGCGTTCGATTCCGTACGAGCGAATATTCGCACTTTTGTGCCGGTTTCCTACGATGACGACAAGCAGGCAGTAGAGGATGTGCGCAACGGGAAGCTGCAAGGAGCGGTGATCATTCCGCCGCAGTTCTCGCGACGCGTGTACGAAGAGAACCATCCGCGTATCGCTCTGGTCGTGGACAACAGCGATAACTTCATGAGTTCGGCGGTGGAGGCTGAACTCAGCCAGCTGACAGAGGCTCTGAATCAGCCCACGGCCTCTCCGCGTATCCTGCAGCAAACCGCACTCGATATCGTCGAACTCTATCCCTATATCGAATACATGAAATATCTCTTGCCGGGATCGCTGGTGCTCGCGATGTTCGTGTCAGTCATGATCGGCGGCGGGATGCTCTACATCGACGATAAGGCGCGCGGGGTCCACGAAGGCTATCTGGTGACGCCGATTACCAAGCTCGAACTGGTGCTCGGGTTAAATTTGGCGGGAGCCATTAAAGCGGTCATGACCGGAATCATTATCGTTGGCATAGGTTCCTTGCTGGCAGGCGTCTCGACGATCTTCAACCCCCTCACGGCGCTTGGCTTGCTGATCATGATTGTCCTGACATCTCTGGCATTCAATACGATGATGTTTCTGCTGATGGTAAGGATTGAGGATCCGCTGGTGCCGCGAGCCATGTTTGGAATTCTCAACACCCTGCTGTTCTTCCCCAGTGGCTCGGTCTACCCTATTCAGGCTTTCCCACGGTGGCTGCGCGCCATCGCGAAATGCGATCCTTTTACTTACGCGGTGGACGGCTTCAAGTGTCTGCTGCTGAAGGAGACCTCCCTTTCGGCGGTCTGGGGAGACATGTTGTTTCTTACCATCTTCGCCGCAGTCACGCTGGGCATTGCGATCCCGCTGTTTAAGAGGACCCTCTAATCATTTTTGCTAGTTGGGCACCACTGTCATCCTGAGCGAAGCGAAGGATCTCCGCATATTCCTGCCATGAGCAAAGTCCACAGATCTCTCGGTCGGTAATTTGAAACCCGATGGCAGCGCTTTCCGGGACATTGCGCCGAGAAGTGACGGAATTACCAAATTCCGAATTCACTCATTTGCTCAATTATCCAATTGCTCAGTTCCTCAATTCTTTCGTGGGAACTTTTCATGCTTGCGCTGCGTCCGTTATGCTAGACGCATGACGCTGCTGGACGCGAAACAATACGATCCCGAAAAATCGCGGAAGAAGACCATGCGGATCATTTCCGTGATCGCCATTTTGGCGGTTGCGTTTGTCATTGTCTGGTTCTTCCGCTTTCTGCCGCAGGAGTGGACGGTGGGTGATTTTTTTGATGCTCTGCAAAAGCAGGATTACAAGACGGCATACGGCATCTGGATGCATGATCCCAACTGGGCTCAGCACCAGGAGAAGTATTCCAAGTACCCGTTTAATGAGTTTTACCGCGACTGGGGGCCGGGTGGTCAGTGGGGCTTGATCAAGACGCACAAAGTCTATGGAGCAAGCACCTGCCCCGGGCCGGGCAGTGGAGTCGTGGTGGATGTAGTGGTGAATGACCGCACCGAGCATGCGCAAGTCTGGGTCGAGAAATCAGACAAGACTCTGAGTTATCCACCCTGCGAGCTACTGTTTCACTAATGCTGCGTCAGGCGTGAGCTTTGCCTAGATTGTCCAGAGTCTTGGTCAGGGTCGCCTCGTCGCCAACATTCAAGCAGGTTTTCGAGCGATCGATCTGGCGCATCAGGCCGCAGAGCACCTTCTGCGGCCCAACCTCGATAAAGATTTCTACGCCCTGCGCAATGAGCAAGCGGATGCATTGCTCCCACTTCACTGGCCCCGTGACCTGGCGTACTAACGTTTCGAGCGCGTGCTTGTCGTCGGTGACCATGGCGGCGTCGACATTGCATGCCACGGGATAGACGGGCTTGTTTAAAGTCAGCTTTTTCAAATCGGCTTCGAGTCGATCTTGCGCTGGCTGCATCAACTCACAATGGAATGGTGCACTCACGGGCAGCATTTTGGCGCGTTTGGCGCCGCGTTCATCGGCGAGCCTGGTGGCGCGTTCAACCGCAGCGGTATTGCCCGAGATGACAATTTGCTCCGGAGAGTTGATGTTGGCGGGGGAACAAACTTCGCCATTGGCCGCCTCGTCGCAAACCGCCGCAACCTTTTCAAATTCCATGCCGAGTATGGCGGCCATGGTCCCGACGCCAACTGGCACGGCTTCCTGCATGTACTTGCCGCGATTGCCGACGGTACGCACAGCATCAGCGAATCTGAACGTTCCTGCGGCGACGTGGGCCGAGTATTCGCCCAGACTATGCCCTGCTACTGAGCATGGCTTTGGCATCCGGCTTTCGAGCACTCGGAGGGCAGCGACAGAGGTAGCAAGAATTGCGGGCTGCGTGATCTCAGTCATCCGAAGTTTTTCTTCGGGACCTTCAAAGCACAATTGCGAGAGCTTGTAGCCGATGGCGTCGTCAGCTTCTGCGAAAGTGTCGCGGGCCTCGGGATATTTCTCCGCGAGTTCTTTTCCCATGCCGATGACTTGCGAGCCCTGGCCGGGGAAGAGGAGAGCGATTTTCCTTGCTTCGTTCATATCGTTTGCATTGGGATCCGCAAAGGGTTCCTCGCGACTCACGAAGACTGCCTGGACCCTTCGCTGCGCTCATGATGACAAAAGTGAATTGAGTTCAAGTACTGCTGACTGCAGGCTGATGGAGCGCTGCCAGGCCGCGCTCAATTGACTGGTTGATGGCGCTTTCGCCGAACTCTGCCGCAACCCGCAGAGCATTTTTCATGGCATTGGCATTGGAAGAGCCGTGAGTGATGATGCAAACGCCTTTCACGCCCAACAGGGGAGCGCCGCCGTACTCGGTATGGTCCAGACGCTTCTTGAAATCTTCGAAGGCACTGCGGGAGAGCAATGCCCCAACCTGGCGGGTGATGGTGGCCTTAAGCGATTCTTTCAGCGC
This sequence comes from Acidobacteriota bacterium, assembly GCA_046723715.1. Classification (GTDB taxonomy): domain Bacteria; phylum Acidobacteriota; class Terriglobia; order Terriglobales; family Acidobacteriaceae; genus Sulfotelmatobacter. Next base: position 21,324 of record JBKOUZ010000156.1, read on the forward strand.
AGTACGTACCAGGTTGGCGACGCCCTCCGAAATTTTCAGCGCAACGTTTCCCACGAAACCGTCTGCGACGATTACATCGACCTCTCCGTTGTAAAGGTCACGGCCTTCCACGTTGCCAACGAAATTGAGGGGAAGGTGCTTCAGACGCTGAAAGGCTTCACGAGTCAATTCGTTACCCTTGGTCTCTTCTTCCCCGATAGAGAGCAGACCCACACGAGCAGGCTTTCCGAACATGGCGCGGAAATATACATCCCCCATGATGGCGAACTGCTCCAGATTTTGCGGAGTGCAATCGACATTCGCGCCGACATCGAGCAGCATGGCGGGATTGCCGGGGGCAGTCGGAAATACGCCGGCCAATGCCGGGCGATCCACACCAGGAACGGCGCCCAGCACAATCTTCGCCGTTGCCATGGCTGCTCCGGTATTGCCCGCGGTGACAAAGCCATGGGCGCGCCCCTCCCGCACCAGGCGGAGTCCCACACGCATGGAACTGTCGCGCTTGGCGCGAATCGCTTCCACCTTATCATCCATGGTGATGCATTCGCTGGCATGAACCAAATCAATGGGCAGGCGGGCGACTGAGCGATGGCGGTCCAGTTCGGCCCGGACAATATTCTCCGGTCCAACCAGCAGGACGGCCAAGCCGTACTGACGTGCGGCTTGGATCGCGCCCTCAATTTCTGGCTTGGGAGCGCGGTCGGATCCCATCGCGTCCAGCGCGATCACGCTAGGCATGGTGTTCAGGACTAGCTGGCTTCTTCAACGTCGAGAACTTCGCGTCCCTTATAGTAACCGCACTTGGGGCAGGCGCGATGCGGCATTTTCTTCTCGTGACAGTTGGGGCATTCAGAAAGTGAATGGCCCTTGAGAGCATCATGAGCGCGCCGGGTAGAGGTGCGCTTCTGGGAATGACGGCGTTTTGGATTCGGCATGATTGGATTCCTTCTCGCGGAGGCTCACAGGCCTGCGCTGAAATTCTGTGGTCGAAGTCCCAGTCCTGTCGCACACAAACGCGACAAGGACAGGGCACCCCTTCAGTGTAGATGCTGCAAGCTAATCGCTTAGCGCTCCAAACGGCTGCGGACATCTTTCAAAGCTGCCCAGCGCGGATCTTCTACTTCTCTGGAGCAGGAACATTGTTCCTGGTTCAAATTCTTGCCGCACTGCGGACACAGCCCCTTGCAGTCTGCGCGGCAGGTAACCTTCAACGGTAACGCGAGCAGCACTTGCTCACGCAGCACATCCTCTAGGAGAAGCCCTTCTCCTTGATAATAGCCGATCTCGGCTTCGGCGTCGGTGACAGAGAGCTCGTCTTTGCCGGCATCGGCACCTAGGGGTCGATACAGGAGTTCAAATTCTCGTTTAATCTCCTGCGTCACCGGCTCCAGACAGCGGGCGCACTGCAACTCCAGCCCAGCCGACAAGTGCCCTCGCAGGCGGATATCTTTGATTACCTGGTGCTTGCCATGATGCTCCTCAACCACTTCTGCATGCCCTGAGGCCTTGAGCGGCGTACGCTGCCTGGCTTCTTGCCCCAGGTCGATAACCCCAGGATGAAACTCCTCCTGAAAATCCAGAGGATGAAGTTCCAATTGTTTGATGTCCAGGAACATGGCGAAACCTCCGCGGCGATCGCGCCGGCAACGGCCCGCGGAGCACGCCAAGAGGCGTAAGTGCCGCAAGGAGCAAGACTTAGAATAATTGGTGGTAGGCGAAAGTGTCAAGAAATGCGAATTGGTCAATCGTAGCGGAGGGTCTCGATTGGGTTGATTCGAGCCGCGCGGCGGGATGGAATATACCCGGCTGCGAATGTGGCGGAGACGACCAATAACAGACCGCCTGCGAAAGCTTCGGCATCAAAAACCTTCATAAAGATCAATTGAGAAGCCTGAAAGCGCGCCACTACAATCGCGAGCACGGTGCTTTAATTACTCTCTGGCTGACTCCAGGCAAACAACACACCGCCGCTGCTGGTTAGGACGTACTGCCGGTGATCGAGTTCGTAGGTGATCGGAGAACTCGCGATCTGGCCGCCGGTGCCGGCGTGCCAGAGCGTTTTGCCATTGCTGGTATCGAGCGCAAGAACGTTGCCGTTGGAGTCGCCAGTGAACGTGAGGCCTGAATCCGTAGTCAACACGCCGGCCGATGCGCCTTCCCCAATATCGTGGCTCCAGCGAATTTTCCCGGTCTGGTAGTCGATGGCTTTGATGATGCCTCTGCCCCAGAGTCCGTAGTCCGCGCCGGCCCAGCCATAAGCGCCGTCGGCGGGCTTGGCAAAATAGAGGGAGTAACTGTCGCGCGCGGAAACTATAAAAAGTCCATTCTTGGGGTCAAAACTTGGGGAGCGGAAGTTGGTCAGGCCGCCTTCGTCGGGTGCGATCAGGCGTCCGTCAGGCGCTGGTTCTTTGTCTGGATTCGGAATCGGGCGCCCCTCTTTGTCCACGCCCAACGTCCAGTTCACCGGGCCAAACGGCGCGGTAAGAAGACTCTTGCCATTGGTGCGATCGAGCACGAAGAAGTAGCCGTTGCGCGAGGCCTGCATCAGCAGCTTACGTGGCTCTCCGTGAAAGTCGGCGTCGACCATCACTGGGACTTCAATGGCATCCCAATCGTGGGTGTCATGCGGAGAGGGCTGGAAGGCCCAGATAAGATTTCCCGTATCCGGGTTGAGGGCCGCAATGGTGCATGTATAGAGGTTGTCCCCGGGACGTACTTTGCCGTTCAACACTGGCGTCGGATTGCCTGTGCCGGTGTAGACAAGATTCAGATCGGGATCATAGGTCCCCGTTAACCAGATGGTTCCACCTGTAGTCGCATTCGGCGTGCCCTCAGGAGGCGTCGTGTTCCATTGCCATTGTGTCTTGCCAGTCTCGGGATCAATCGACCGCATGTAGGCGCCGATGTTGTCCAAGTCGCCGCCCACACCCAGGATCACGTGATCGCGCACCACCAGGGGCGCCATGGTTGTCCAATATCCCTTCTTGATGTCGCCTACTTCCACATCCCAGCGAACCTTTCCGTTCTTTGCTTCCAATGAAATCAGGTGCGCATCGGGAGTGGAGAAGTAGAGCCACCCTTTGTACATGGCGACCCCGCGATGACCAAGGTGCATACCTTCGTTTGGCTTGTATGTGTACCGCCAGATCTGGTGGCCAGTACGGGCGTCGACAGCCCAGACGTTGTCCGGCACGGTGAAGTACAGCACGCCGTCGACGAGCAGTGGGGAGGATTTGATGGTTGCAGTCTGGCTGGTTTGAAATGCCCACACCAGCGAGAGAGACCCAACGTTCTGGCGAGTAATCCGGGTTAACTGACTGTGTCGTCTGCCGGAATAGTCGCCGTGGTAGCTCGGCCAGGAGTCGACCGGCGGTTTTGCAATGGTGGCCGGATCGAGCACTTGTGATCGAAGGCAGCCCGGGAAAAAGAACAGCAGGGCGGCGGTACAAAATATCCTTCCTTTTGAAAGAGATTTCATTTCCTATCGCAGTGTTTGATGAGAAACGCGTCAGGTCGGGGCCGAATTCACCGCCAACAGCATAGGTGCTCGTCAATTATATCTCCGAAACTAGTAAGTTAACCTATTGGTCGGACAAGCGGAATCGCATCGCGGGCGCGTAGGAAAAACGGGGACAAAGGGAAAACGGGGACGACGGGGACATCCATGATAAGTACCAGTCAAGGGAAAACGGAGATTTCCCTTCGCTCAGGAACTCTCGAAGCGTTCGAAAAGAAGTGAACTGCAGCCTGCGATCTGTTCTTGAGGCCCGAGCGCCAGCTGGGCCAGACATCC
>JBKOUZ010000248.1:0-15252 GCA_046723715.1 Acidobacteriota bacterium
GGAACTCAGCAAAATTCACAGCCGCATCAAGAAGGCATTCCCTACCTCGGTGAGCGAAACGGCCATCAAGGGGAAGGAAGCTGTAAAAGTCTGAGGTCTTTGCGCAACGGATCGCGTCTACAACCCACATTGGCTGTGCTCATTAGTGCTGCTGGTGACGATAAAGAAGTGACCCGTTCGCCGGCACCATCTGAGCGATTCCTGCAACAAAAAATCCGAATGCTATGAACCATCGATGCTTGGGGTGTGCCTAGCCGGTCGGAAAGACCCTGCCGCTCAGGCTCCAGTGACTGCAGCGCAATGCTTTGGTAGACGGAATCAGCCGTGACCTTCGTAATCGTGACTGGCCGTTACCACGTTGCTGGCGTGGGAGGGGGCTCCTAGAATCGGAGCAGGGTTCACTGCGCCCGAAGTTCGCATGCCTGAGATCACAAGACGATTGGACCGAGCCGAGATAGGGAAGCGCGTCGAGCGCGCCGAGAAGCTCCTGCAAAAGGGCAAGACCGCCGAAGCCTTAGAAGAATACCTGCTGGTCCTGCGCGATGACGCCGACAATGATGTCGTACGGCAACTCTCGGCTGACCTTTGTTTATCCCTGAACCGTAACGCGGAAGCGGTCAAGCTGTTAGGAGACCTGTTTGAGCGGCAGGTTGGTGCCGGGGATGCAACGCGTGCCAGCCTTACCTATAAGAAGTTGGCGCGGCATGGCAACCCGACGTGGCAGCAGAAATTCCGCTTCGGGCAACTGCTTGAGGGCACGAACAAGAAATTGGCGGCCGGAACGTACGAGTCGGCTCTGGCAGATGTTGTCAAACTCGGGAAGAAGCAGGAATCAGCGCAAATTCTGGATCGAATTATCGCGATCGAACCGACCCAGCAGAATTACATGCGAGTAGCGGATCTCGCTTCTGAGTTGGGCAACCGCAAGCTGGCAGCGGAAGCGTTCCAGAAGGTCGCTCTCTTAGTCGCAGGCGAGGGTGGCGACGCATCGCCGTGGTACGAGAAGGCTTACCAGGAAGACTCTTCCAACCCCGACATCGCATTAGCCTACGGCAAGAGTCTGCTGGCGCTGGGGCAAGTGGGAGCCGCAATTTTTATTTTGGAGGCCCAGCTGAATGCCGGCCAAGCGACTCCTGCATTCCAGGAAACTTATGCAGATGCCCTGGTGGCTGCTGGCCGATTTCCCGAAGCTGAGCCACTCGTATGGCAGCTCTTCGAGGCTAATCCCGGGCGTGTGCAACAGGTGATCGGGTTAATTGGTAATTTGCTGGACACACACGCCGATGATGCAGCAGTCGCTTTGGCTCGCAAGCTGGAGCAATTCCAGAGGAGGCGCGGCGAGAGACGGCAATTCATCGCGATCATGGAAGATATTACGGCGGGACATCGAGTTTCGTCGCAGATTCTGGAATTTCTCAGTGAACTCTACAACGCTTCCAATCGCGAGAGTGATTACTGCACAACGCTGCTCAAGTTGTTCGATCTTTACTGCAGCACCGCAGACTTTGCCAAATCGGCCGAGTGCCTGGATCGTGCCGCGGAAGTCGATCCATATGAACCGGGTCATTTGAAGCGGCTCGAAATGCTCAAAGGCAAGATTGATGACGCGCGATATAAGGTGATCGCGACCCGGTTCACCAGCGTTTCCAAGCAAGCAGAAGAACCGACGCAAGCGGAGGAGCCCACGCTGGGTGCTTCCACGCTGCAGGATCTGATGCTGCAGGCAGAAATCCTTGTGCAGTACGGGATGCGCAACAAAGCCGTGGAGCGGCTGCAGAGAATTCAGGAGTTGTTTCCTCGGGAAGAGGAGCGGAACGAAGATCTGCAGAGGTTGTACTTGTCGGCGGGCGTCACCCCGCGTTATGCGGGGGCGGCCGCTTTGCCGGTGCCCGCACCGGCGGCGGCTCCGGTAACGCCTGTACCGAATGCTCCGGTCGCGCCTGCTCCGGATCCGGCAGCTGATGTGCGCAGTTTCACACGCGTGGCTGAGATCACGCGAAAACTCTATAGCCAGGGAACAGCCCCAGCCGTGCTCAACACGGCCGTCAGAGAGATTGGCTCGCATTGGGAAGCGACGCGTTGTTTCGCGGCCATGGCGAAGCCGGGATTGTCCCCCACCGCTATAGATGAATTTTGCGCAGAAGGATATAAAAAGACTGGAGCCGCAGGTCTGGGAGAATTGGTGGTCTGCCTGCAGCACGCAGTGACGGGAGGCGAGCCAGTGGCCATCCAGGATGCTCCGCGAGCAACGCAACTGCAAGCCGTGAAGAAGGTCGTCGCCGATATGGGCGCGTCAACGATTCTGGCGGTTCCACTTACGGATGGGGAAGAGACGGTTGGAATTCTCGGGCTGCTGCATAATCGTGGACGAGTCTGGCAGCAGGCTGACATGGTAGTGCTGAAGACGCTCGCTGACCAGATGGTAATTGCGCTGAACAATGCCGGACTGCGCCGCTTGGTGAAGAATCTGTCGGTGACGGATGAAAAATCGGGGCTGCTGAAGCGAGCTTCTTATATCGATCTGTTGCTGGCGGAAAGCAAGAGGGCGATTCAGAACGCGTCGGCCTTGTCGGTGGTATTGATGCAATTCGGCAAGCGATCGGAACTGATTAAGGAATACGGCGAGGCTGAGGTGCAGGCGGCCATGGAGCGCGCGGGCCAGCTATTTGCCGCAAACATCCGGTCGAATGATCTGGCATTTCGCTATGACACTTCGACCATCGCGATTCTGCTGGGGGAAACAGCGGAAAAAGAGGCCCTGCTGGCCATCGAGAAGCTGCGGAAGATCGTGGCGCAGGTGCGTTTCCCCGCGAAGGATGGAACTGCGGACGGGATTGTGGCCCAGTTCTCGGCCGGAGTTGCGGAGGCAGTGATTCGGGCGGAGTACGATCCCATCGATGTGGTCACGGAGATTATCAATCGCGCGGAGCACGCGTTGGCGCAGGCCGTCGCACAAGGGCCCGGGCGGGTTGTGGCGCAGGGGCCGGCGGCTTTGGCTGCCGGAGCGGTGGCGTAGCAAAGTTCGACTTCGACCTCGAACCTCGGAACTCAGACCCTCAGGATTCAGACCTCAAAAGCCAGAAGAAGCCTTGCCTTGGATTGTGACAATGCGGAGCGCAGAGCTCGCGTTCCTGCTGTAGGTGCGACCGAAGACATGAATCGCGTCGCCTGAGAGTTCTGGTCAACTCCATTCGCTGACTGCTAGACTAAAAAGTTCAGCGAATCGACTCGCGCCCATTCGGGCGGAGTTCTGCGAGATCATCATGTTAAAAGCCGGGGATATTGCGATTGTCAACGGGGCGCGCACGCCTTTTGGAAGGTATTGCGGGAAACTAAAGGACTTCACCGCCCAGGAACTGGGGGCGGTTGCGGCCAAAGGTGCGATGGAGCGCTCGGGGGTTGACCCGAAGGAATTCGATCATGTTGTTTTCGGGAACGCGCAACAGACTTCGGGCGACGCGCTGTACGGGGCGCGGCATGTCGGTTTGAGGGCGGGAATCCCCATTGAGGTTCCGGCGCTGACCGTGAACCGGCTGTGCGGGTCGGGAATGCAGTCGATCGTGAGCGCGGCGCAGATGATCCAGACGGATGAGGCGAAGGTCGTGCTCGCGGGCGGGATGGAAGCCATGTCGCAGGCTCCATTTGTGATTCGCGGGCGGGATGGCTTCACGCTGGCACCCGGCGGGAAGCTCGAAGACTCGCTGATGGTGGCGTTGCTGGATTCTTATTGTGGATCGTATATGGCGAATACCGCCGAGCTGTACGGCTCGCAGCAGGGGATCACGCGCGAGATGCAGGATGAGTTTGCATTGCGTTCGCAAAAGTGCGCGGACGATGCGTACAAGGCGGGGCATCTGCAGGAAGAACTTGTGCCTGTGCCGCTGCGCAATCATAAAGGCGAGCCGACGGGGGAGTTGCTGTCTGAGGATGATCACCGGCGCCCGCAGACTACGATGGAAGGGCTGGCGAAGCTTCGCCCAGCATTCGGTAAGAACGGAACTGTCACTGCCGGGAACGCCAGTGGAATTGTCGACGGGGCGGCGGCGGTTGTGATGATGTCGCTGGATGAAGCTCGCAAGCGCAATCTGGTGCCGCTGGGCAGACTTGTTAGCTGGGGCTACGCGGGAGTCGAGCCCAAAGTTATGGGGCGTGGGCCCGTGCCGGCATCACAGCTTGCGCTGCAGAAGGCGGGAATGTCGCTGGAATATATGGATCTCATTGAAGCGAATGAGGCTTTCGCGGCACAGTATCTGGCCGTCGAGAAAGAATTGGGTCTGGATCGCGAGAAGGTGAATGTGAACGGCGGGGCCATCGCATTGGGGCATCCTCTGGGTGCGACCGGCACGCGGTTAGTGCTCACGCTGCTTTATGAGTTGCGGCGCCGGAAAAAGAAGTATGGGCTGGCAACGGCGTGCATTGGCGGGGGGCAGGGCATCGCGATGGTGGTGGAAAGCTTGATTAATTTTTAGGCCACCGATTTGCCCGGATTCTCACGGATAAAAAGAGGGCACTGAATGTAAAGGAGATGGATTCCGCTTTTCATTCGCAGGCATGCTGCACAGATCCTTCGCCATTGCTTAGGATGACAGCGTTGCTCAGGATGACTGCGGATCGTTGCGAGGAAGCAATCATGGAAATCAGGAAAGTTGGAGTTCTCGGTTGTGGGTTGATGGGATCCGGGATTGCGCAGGTTTCCGCAATGGCCGGTTTCGACGTCACCGTGCTTGAGGTGGAGCAGAAGCTTCTCGACAAAGGGTTTGCCGGAATTGAGAAATCATTGGCCAAGTTTGCCGAACGTCCAGTAGAGAAGGGAGGAATTAGCGCTGAGCAGAAGGATGCCGCGCGCGCGCGCCTTAAGGGCACAACCGCCAAGGCCGAACTGGCGGATTGCGACATTGTGATCGAAGCGATCATTGAGAACTTGGAAGAAAAAAAGAAGATGTACGCGTCTCTGGAAGGCATCGTGAAGACAGACGCGATCTTTGCCTCCAACACATCTTCGATTTCCATCACAGAGTTGCTGACCGCGACCAAGCGTCCGGAGAGGTTTATCGGGCTGCACTTTTTTAATCCCGTGCCGCTGATGAAGTTGGTGGAGGTCGTGCGCACGATCGCTACCGCCGATGTTGTCTATGACTCGGCATACACGTTTGCGAAGAAGCTGGGCAAGGTTCCAGTTCGGACGTCGGATAAGACGGGATTCATTGTCAACCGGCTGCTGGTGCCCTATCTGCTGGATGCGATTCGGGCGTATGAAGAAGGCGTGGGGGCGATCGAGGATATTGATCAGGCGATGAAGCTGGGCTGCGGATATCCCATGGGACCGTTCACGTTGCTTGATTTCGTGGGGCTGGATACGACTTACTACATCACGCACGTGATGTATGACGAGTTTAAGGAACGGCGGTTTGCGTCACCTCCGCTGCTCAAGCGTTTAGTGATGGCGGGCTGGTACGGCCGCAAGTCAGGCCGTGGTTTCTATGATTACTCAGATCCGAACAATCCCAAGGCAAACAAGCTATGAACGCTCGCTAAACGGATCGAGACGGCCGGGAATGCTGCGAGCCGTTCAGAATTGGCGCAGTAGTGGGCAACTTCTCTGTGGCCTGATATTGCTCGGGGGTTACATATCTGCGCAGGCCTTGGTAGTTTGCGCCCGCTTCGACTGGGAACCGTTTCGAGGTGTATCAAGGGTAAACGCAAGACTGGGTCGGCGGCCGGGCACAGTTGAGTAGGTCAATTCCAAAGTGGAAACCTTGTTTGTCCAGATCAGCCGCTTCTCCTCAAACAGCGATCCAAATCCATTTTGTACTCGGGTTGTTTGTTTGGAGACGGGTTTGCCAAATTTTTGCTTGAGAGCGGAAATGAGGTCAGGGACTGATTCGTCGTTTAGCAGAGTCATCTCAACCCGGTAGAGACTGTCGTTGTGGAACCAGGCAGCTTGCATGAGCAAGGGGGCCGTTGCGTAGGTGAAGGCCTCTGGGTCGCTCGCGTCACGATTTAGGCAATACGCGACCCACGTGCGATCGCCAGTGCGGGGAAGGTCGTCGAGCGCAGTGCGATCGCATTTCAAGGAGGCCGGATTGTTGCGCGTCCATTCCATTACCGTTTCACTGAGCCTGTCCGCTTTTACGCTGTAAGGCTGCGGAGGGCTCTGGGCAGCCGCCGTGAAGGCGAGAAGGATAGGAAAAAATATCATTTTTGCCGGCATGGTTTCAGTATCTCTCTGTTCGATTGCCGGTCAAGAGTTCTGGCGTAATAATTCCGATTACGAGTATCAGAACGGGAATCGGCAGTCATTGAGCTATGATCTAGGGCAAAACCTATGGCTTTCGAAAACATCATCCTCGAGAAGAAAAACTCCATTGCGTATGTGACGGTGAACCGTCCGAAGGTGCTCAACGCGCTGAATATGGCGACCATGGAGGAACTGCGGGCGGCATTCCATGACATCAAGAACGATAAAAGCCTCCGGGTGGTGATCTTCACCGGGGCGGGCGAGAAGGCGTTTATTGCCGGGGCGGATATCAGCGAATTGGCCAAGCACGATGCGGTGTCGGGAAAGGAATATACACACCGGGGGCAGAACGTTCTGAATCTGATTGAGAATCTGGGGAAGCCCGTCATCGCCTGCATTCATGGATTCGCGCTCGGCGGCGGATGCGAGATTGCAATGGCCTGCACGATGCGGCTGGCCAGCGAGAACGCGAAATTGGGACAGCCTGAGGTGAAGTTGGGAATAATCCCGGGATATGGCGGGACGCAGCGACTGCCGCGACTGGTAGGCAAAGGGAGGGCCATGCAGATCGTGCTGGCGGGCGAGATGATTACGGCGCAAGAGGCACATCGGATCGGGCTGGTGAACGAAGTGCTCCCGGCTGCGGAACTGGTTCCGCGGGCGGAGGCGATTGCCGCGAAGATCATTGCCAACGCTCCGCTCGCGGTGCAGTACGCCATGGAGGCCGTGAATAGAGGGATGGAGATGACCCTGGCCGAAGGGCTGTATCTCGAGGCAACTTTGTTCGGCGTATGCTGCTCCACTGAAGACAAAACCGAGGGAACCACAGCGTTTCTGGAGAAGAGGGCGGCACAGTTTAAGGGGAGGTAGAGTTCTACGTCGCGGATGAACGCGCATGCCGCTGATCTCCATTTACTATTGTCATCGCGAGGCAACGTCTATTGCCGCCGAAGGATCTGTGCACTGTGGCGGCGGTAAACTACGTGGACCCATTCTCTTCGCTCAGGATGACAATGCTGACAAGCATCCATATTGACTACCTGAACATTCGTCCCAGCGACGCCGAGAAGGTGATTCGTTTTTTCGAAGCGATCGGACTTAAGCGTCGCGCAAGTCATCCGACCCGTCGTCACTCGGCCTTATTTTCTGCTGCAGCAGGTGCAATAGGCATCAACATGCTTTCCGCGGATTTGTCGAGTGAAGGGGGCAATCGGTTATCGATTAGCATCCCCAATCCCGACGTAATTTTCCAAATCGCTCAGAAATTCAATTTCAAGACAGTGAGTGACTCGGCACACCGGGAGACTGCTGCGCGCTCTTTCTCAGTCAAGCTGCCGGGAGGTATAGTTCTCGACATCTTTGGCGCACCGCCGGAGCCGCCTAGCGGCATTGACGGGAAACTCGATGGTAAGGGGAAACGGTTCGCTGTTGTCGTCTCGCGATTCAACGCCTTTATCACTGAGCGATTGCTGCATGGGGCGCTGGATGCGCTTCGGCGGACCGGTGCAAGGACAAAAACGGTTGTGCGCGTACCTGGCGCCTTCGAAATTCCATCGGCCGCCAGGAGTTTGGCTTCCACTAGAAACTACGATGCCATCATTTGCATCGGATGTCTTTTGCGTGGAGACACAGCGCATTACGATGTCATCGTCAATGAAGTTGCGCGCGGCATTGGACAGTCGGCACAGGAAACTGGCGTGCCGCACGCGTTCGGCGTTCTGACCTGCGACACTTTGGAACAGGCAATCGATAGAGCCGGGCTGAAGATGGGGAACAAGGGCTTCGAAGCGGCGCTGACCGCGGTGGAGATGGCGTCGCTGAAAACGGCCATCTCTTCTCAGCTATCAGGCCTCGGCAAAAGCAGAAGCGGCAAGCGTTCTCCGCGTCCTCGCCTTAATCACAAGAACAAACGCCTGCGCTAGTTTTGCTAATCTGAATTTCAAGAAGAACTTCACAAACAAAAATTCTCACACAGTTCCTATTTGAAAAATGGACGTGCGGTAGACTGATCAAACTATCTTTCAGCGTTGGCTGAGAGCGGATAGCGAGAGCTGCATGGGTACACGACGCAAATCCAGGGAACTGGCTCTGCAAATGCTTTTCCAGTCCGATATGGGCAAGCAGGATGCGGAGCACGTGCGCAAGACTTTTTGGGCGGAACATGGCACCGCAAGTGCTGAGGTGCGAGGGTTTGCGGATGATCTGTTTCGGGTGGCCACGGATCGTCTTTCAGATATTGATGGGCTGATCGAGAAGCACGCGGAGCACTGGCGGATGGAGCGGATGGCAGCGGTGGATCGCAATTTATTGCGAGCCGCTGTCGCGGAGTTGCTGGCCTATCCTGACACGCCGCGGGCCGTCGTGATCAATGAGGCGCTGGAAATTGCACGCAAATTCTCTTCTCCAGAGTCGGTACATTTCGTGAATGGCGTGCTCGACAGCGTCGGCAAGGATTTGGAAATCAGTAGTCAGCGCTTCTCGAATTAAAAACGTGCTCGATGACCGCGTCGATTAGAGTCGGGCCCGTACCTCTGCTTAGAAATCAAGCTCGTAAAAATTTCCTCCATCCTCTTTCCTAGGGCTTTACCAGGACGGTGTCGAGGATACAGGGCACTCCCGAGGGTGGGATTGCGCTGCAAAAGCCGTTGAAAAAGTTCGGCCTGTTGGGAAAGGAGAGTTGGACGAGGTCGCTGCCGCCCAGCGACGTGCTAACTTGATGAAGCATTCCGTCACTGCCGGCCACGGCAATGGTGCCGCCGTCGGGAGACATGTCCGCACTCAGAGGGGTAACTCCTCCTGCAAGTTGAATGCCTCCGATCACAGACCCTGAAATGAAGTTGTAGATAAGGATTGAGGAACTGCTGCCGTTCACCACGTAAAGCTGCGTGCCATCAGGCGAGGCGAAAAAGTTGACGGGGTGCAGCACTCCCTGTCCCAGTTCGATACGCTGCACGGGGGCGAAGGATAGTCCTTGCGGACACAGCGTTCCTGTCGCGGGGGGAGAGATCGCCGACGTAATAACGTCGAAACCCGTGGAATCCAGCACGAGAATGTGGACTCCATCGGGAATGAGATTCCCTTGAGAGTCGCTACCGTCAATGTGAAGATTTGGCAGCACCTTCATAAGAATGGGATCTGAAGGCAACGCCAGGCTGGGCGCTGCGACCTGATTGTTGCAAGTGGCGTACGCGGTCAGGTTTGCTCCGGCACCGGCGCTAGCCTGGGCAACAAAAGCAAACGCGCCGTTGGGGGAAAATACGATCGCCTTGCCTGGCCCCTGCAAGGGAAAAGGACCTTGCAAAGCCTGAAAAGATGAATAGACGTAAAGCGAGCTTGCTGCGCTTCCGCCGACGATGAATCCCTTAAGAGCATCTGGCGAGAACGCTGCGAGGGTGGCACCGCTGATGTTCAATGGCGTGGCTGACGCCGAGGCCGCGTTCGCGGTATTGACGATGTACACCTGATTGGGCGTATGCAGAGTGTCCGAAAAGACGGAAAGTGACCCGGTGTTGGTGGTAGCCAATGCCTTGCCGGTAATGGCTCCCAGCGAACTGAAGGCGCTAGTCGAGCTTCCGAAATTCGAGGGGGCAATAATCTGTGCGCCGAAATCACCGCCCATGATCACCTTATCGCCGGCCAGATCAAACAACAGCGAATTGGGAGAGCCTGGAGTGGGGTTTTCGTTTCCCACCGAGGTCCTTGACGTCGAAAGATAGTAGACGGCGGAAGAGCAATTTGCCGGTGGGACGTGAGCACATCCGGTGCTGGCGGCGAGGATGGTTGTCGGGCCGGGGCTTCCACTGACAACACCTGAGATGGCTGCATTCGGGCTAAGCGGAATTGGATTGCTGATGGGATTATTCGGAGGGTTTACGAAAACACTCGAGGAATAAACAGGAACCGGAATCACCTCGGCGCAGCTGACCAGTTGAGGATACTGCGTCTGAAAAAAGTTGTTGCAGGCGGTAATTTGCGCAGCGGACGACAGCGACTGCGGAACCTCGGGGAACCCGACGTTGCAGGTTGGAGGTGAGCACGAGGCGGTGAGACTCGCGGCACCCGGTGTCGCGAATGTAAGCTGGCAGGTTTCCGTGCATCCTGATCCGACCGAGATTGCACTGGGCTGTGTTGACAGCCAGGTAAGCGGAATCTTGCTCAGCACGACGCCAGCATTCGTATTCGGAAGAGAAGAGTTCCCCATGATGTCGGTAATAGTCGCGAAGGCAGTTTGCGAGGCCGCCGAACTTCCTTTTGTGACTGTGAAACTCGTCTGCCCGGAACCAACTGCTCCAACCTCCAGAGCAATATTTTCAACAGGACACGTCGCGAAGAAGTCGAGCACTGGAGAGGTTTGTGGAGTCCCGCCAATGGTTTGCTGGTATGTGGGTTGCTGGAATGAACTGCTCGTAACTCCCGAGGCGGACGCAAAAATACGGGTGATGCCCGGGACGGTGGCGGTGGCTGTGGCCTGATTCGTGGGGAAGTTGAACGCGCTGTTTTTGAGGGGGGTCAGCGTGGCCACATTCGTATTACTCTGTGACCAGGTGAAGGGTCCCACGGAGGCGGTCACCTCCACGCCTTGGCTGAAGGCGTGGGCTTCCAGCGTCATGGACTGAGATTGAGACAAGCATGGTTCCTGAACAGGAACTCCGTCGAGCAATACGCCGGTGACCGTGATCGAATCGATGGGAGGATGAACGAAAACAAACGTCGGAATGCTGGCGGAACCTAAAGCCGTGGCCGTGACCTGAACCACGCCCGTGCCTCCCGGACTGCAAGTGCTGAAAGTGGCGTCCCAATGCCCGGCGCAAGCCACACCGTTTGAAGCGATATTCAAAATGGATGTGTCGCTCGAGGAGAAGGTGATTGGCGTACTGAGAGTTGTGCCGGAGACGGTTTGAACCGAGGAACTGAAATTCAGGGTTCCCCCCAAGACCAGGGAAATATTGGTGGAGGGATTAAGAGTAATCTTTCCGGCAAATAGCGGCGGGCCGGCTTTGCCGCCGCCACCGCAAGCCGAGAAGGTCAAAGAACTAAGGATTGCCACAGCCCAACCGAGACCGCCAGAGCGAAACCTACCCATGCACTCCTCGCCGAAGCTCACCGTCATCCTGGTTACGGGAGCACGAGAAACTCTTCAATGAATTGGAAAACTTGTAGTTTAGAGGCTGGAGCCGGAATCAGGCAAGCACGCTGGTGAATCTAATCTTGTTGTACCTCGACTCTGGCTATCCGCAAGTGGGATGCAAAAAGACGAGTTGACGATGTTTCTGCGCACTTGTTATAGTAGTCAGGTTCCGCGAGTTCATCCAAGCTTGCTGTGTGCTGCTGGTTTTCTGCGGCGGTGTGCGTGGAGGCCGGTAGTTGAGCTGTAGAGAAATGCGTTTCCGAAGTGGAATCTGGTTCGGAAACTTTCCTCGCTGAAACGTTCCTGCGGCGCCTTTTCGCCCTTATGCGGAAGGATATGCAGGGCAAGGCTGGCGAAACGGAGTGCCCCCGCAATTTGGCCGGGCGCCACCGTCGGCAGCGAAAGCCTGAACGGGAATCCAGAATCTCTCTCGGCGTAGGCCTGCGATAAGGGTGGCTGCGCAGTGAGAAGTAATGGTCGAATGTCGGCCATGTCACGGATACGCGTCTAGAACAGTGGATTTTGTGTCCGCCGCCTGCGCGACGAGCAGGCGAGTGTGCGGCTAAGGAGTGGCGAGAGTGCCTACGTTTAACCAGTTGGTGGCCCAGGGCCGAAAGCGGCCTCGTTACAAAACGGCGAGCCCTGCATTGCAGGGATGTCCGCAAAAGCGCGGTGTTTGCACGCGCGTGTACACGCAGACCCCCAAGAAGCCGAACTCGGCTTTGCGCAAGGTGGCGCGGGTGCGGCTGACGAATGGCATTGAAGTCACGACCTATATCCCCGGAGTCGGGCACAACCTGCAGGAGCACTCGATTGTGCTGATCCGCGGAGGCCGCGTGAAAGACCTGCCAGGCGTGCGCTATCACGTGATTCGCGGCACGCTGGACGCCGTGGGTGTCGCTGGACGCCAGCAAGGTCGTTCCAAGTACGGAGCCAAGCGGGCCAAGAAGGGATAGGCGTATAGGCGCAGCTTGCTGCGTCTGAGACGTTGCGAAGCAACGTCTCTACGGGAGCGCAATGCCAAGAAAAGGACATATCGCAAAGCGGACGGTGCCGGCGGATGCAGTGTACGGGTCGGACCTGGTAACGAAGTTCATCAATTCGATGATGTGGCAGGGCAAGCGGTCGACGGCCGAGGGCATCTTCTATGAGGCTCTCACGAAGCTGGAGTCCAAAGGCGGCGATGAAGCCCTGAAGCTGTTCAAAAAGGCCGTTGAGAACACGAAGCCGCTGCTCGAAGTGAAGACGCGACGCGTGGGTGGTGCGAACTACCAGGTGCCGGTGGAAGTGAATGCCGACCGTAGGACATCGCTGGCAATTCGCTGGATTATCTCGTATGCGCGTGGACGCGGCGAAAAGGGAATGGTCGACAAGCTGAGCAACGAGTTGCTGGACGCGGCCAACAGCCGCGGCGCCGCCATCAAGAAGAAAGAAGATGTGCATCGCATGGCGGAAGCGAATAAGGCGTTTGCCCACTACCGGTGGTAGAGATCCTGTAATTTGGTAATCGGGTGATTTTGTAATTACCCGCCGCGAGTGGCGTGCAAATTACGAAATTACCCGATTACCAAATACCAAATTAGTTGAAAGAGATATAGGTCGTGCCAAGAACAGTCCCATTAGAGCGTTGCAGGAATATCGGCATCATGGCGCACATTGATGCCGGGAAGACCACTACGACGGAGCGCATCCTGTTTTATACGGGCCGGACGCACCGCATCGGAGAGGTGCACGAAGGCACTGCCACCATGGACTGGATGGAGCAGGAGCAGGAACGCGGCATCACGATTACGTCCGCGGCGACGACCTGTACCTGGCGCGACATTCGAATCAACATTATCGATACTCCCGGGCACGTGGATTTCACGGCTGAGGTGGAGCGGTCGTTGCGCGTGCTGGACGGCGCGGTCGCGGTCTTTGACGCGGTTCACGGAGTGCAACCGCAGTCGGAAAAAGTCTGGCGCCAGGCCGACAAGTACGGCGTCCCGCGTATTTGCTTCATCAACAAGATTGACAAGATGGGAGCTGATTTTGAGCACGCCGTCGATACCATCCGCAAGCGTCTCAGTGCCAAGCCCGTCGCGATTCAGATTCCGGTTGGACAAGAAGCGAAGTTTCTCGGCGTCATCGATCTGATTGCCATGAAGGCGATCATCTGGAAAGACGAGACCATGGGCGCGGAGTATGAAACAGAGGAGATTCCCGCCGACCTGAAGAAGAAGGCGGAAGCGTTTCACGCGCAACTGGTCGAGAGCATCGCCGAGAATGACGACGAAATTCTGCACAAGTTTCTGGAAGGTGAAGAGATCAGCGCGGACGAACTCCGTTCGTCGCTGCGCAAATCGACCATTGCGCTGAAGGTCTTTCCGGTTGTGGTGGGAACGGCGTTCAAGAACAAAGGTGTGCAGCCGCTGCTGGATGCGGTGGTCGATTACCTGCCTTCGCCGCTGGATGTAGGCGAGACGCACGGGACCAATCCTGACAATGGGCAGCCGATCACGCGCAAGGCGGACGATAAGGAGCCGTTTTCCGCGCTGGCGTTCAAGATCATGGCTGATCCCTTCGTCGGGCAGCTCACATTTATTCGCGTGTACTCCGGACAGCTGAAGACTGGCGACAGCGTTTTGAACGTGCGCACGGGCAAGACTGAGCGCATCGGGCGCTTGCTGAAGATGCACGCCAACAAGCGCGAAGAGATCAGCGAGATTCTCGCGGGTGACATTTGCGCCGCGGTTGGCCTGAAAAACGTTTCCACCGGGGATACCATTTGCAGCCAGAATCATCCCATTGCGCTCGAAACAATTACTTTTGCGACGCCCGTGATTTCGGTTGCGGTCGAACCGAAGACCAAGGCCGACCAGGAAAAAATGGGCATGGCGCTGGGGCGGTTGGCCCAGGAAGATCCCACCTTCAAGGTTCACACCGATCCCGACAGCGGGCAGACCATCATCAGCGGCATGGGTGAGTTGCACCTGGAAATCATCGTCGATCGCATGATGCGCGAGTACAAGGTTGAGGCGAACGTCGGCAAGCCGCAGGTGGCATATCGGGAGACGATCCGCAAGCATGCGGAGGCCGAAGGCAAATACATTCGCCAAACGGGTGGGCGCGGGCAGTACGGGCATGCCAAGATTTATCTCGATCCCCAACCACCGGGAACGGGCTACGAGTTTGTCAACGACATAGTGGGCGGCTCGGTGCCGAAGGAATTCATCAAGCCGATCGATCAAGGCATTCAGGAAGCCCTCGAAGGCGGCGTGTTGGCGGGATATCCGATGGTGGATGTCAAGGCAACGCTGTACGACGGCAGCTACCACGATGTTGACTCGAACGAAATGGCCTTCAAGATTGCCGGGTCGATGGCCTTCAAAGAGGCGGCACGTAAGGCTTCTCCGGTGCTGCTGGAGCCAGTCATGGCAGTCGAAGTTGTGACGCCGGAAGATTACGCGGGCACAATCATGGGCGATTTGAGCTCGCGGCGCGGACGCATTGAAGGCATGGAGCATCGCGCGGGATCGCAGGTGATCAAGGCGATCGTTCCGCTGGCGGAAATGTTTGGATACGCGACGCATATGCGTTCGTCCACTCAGGGACGCGCGGAATACTCGATGCACTTTGCGCGCTACGAAGAGGCTCCGCGGTCGGTGGCGGAGGAAATCATCGCGAAGGTACAAGGGACGGCGAAGTAGTTTTGCGAATGATTGCATCGATCCTTTGGCGACAAAAACCGTCGCCTCAGGATGACAAAAAAGGTAGAGCTAGGAGCTAGAGGCAGCAATTATGGCGAAAGAGAAATTTGAACGGACAAAGCCGCACTGCAACGTAGGCACGATCGGGCACATTGATCATGGCAAGACGACGTTGACGGCGGCCATCACCAAGGTGC
>JBKOUZ010000102.1:0-25890 GCA_046723715.1 Acidobacteriota bacterium
ATTGAGGCGGTCATGCGAAAGTATCCCAACAGCCACCGGGAGGCTAAAGCCACTGCGCCTGTTCTCGACTCTACTTGCCCCTTGTTCGTCATTCCGAGTGGAGCGAAGCATTACCTCTTCGCTACGCTCAGGATGACAAGGCGCTCAGAGGGACAACGCCCTACGCTCAGGATGACAACGGCCGGGCGTTTACTGGTTCTCGCCTTCCTTGAACATGTACTTGATGGCTGGCTTGTAGATCATGAGGTTGGGTTCACCGTTCTCGCGGTTCACCTTGATGCAATTGCGGTCATACCATTCGATGATCCCGTGCACTTGTTCGCCATCGCGCAGAACAATTACCATCGGGGTACGCGACTGCATCTGCTTTTGATAGTAGAAATTCTCAGCGTTGGTCTGCTCCGGAGGCGCCAGTTTCTTGCCTCCGTTACTCATGCCGCGATCGCCGCGGTCAGGTCGGTGATCCATGCGTTCCCCGCGATCATGTCTATCTGGGCGTTCGCGCCGCTCTGATGCCGACGTCGCACCAAGGTTGTGGCTTCCATTATTTCCGTGGTTTTCTACCCGCGGCAGCGTCGGCCGAATCAACTTACGGTTTCCGTAGTTCTCTCTTTCCGCCGATTTCTCGGCGGGAGCGGAGTCCATCATAATCTCTTTCATAGTGGGCGCAACCTCAGATGCACGCGTTCGCGCAAAAAACTACCGCCATCTGGACCTTATGATTGCAACGACGAAGGCGTGAAATTTACCTAGAAAGTACCACAGGAACCTCCACCTGACAATCACTCCTTTGTGCCATACCCGACCAAGCAAATTTGCGACTTAAGGCGTAGAAAATCGATTATTTTTACCGGCGTGTACTGGAAAGGTCTGCCCCTCTATGCTCGCGGCCGGCCGCAGTTACCATTGCCACCAAGAGCGCGACTAACAACACCGTCGCGGCCAGCACCGGAGGGAAACTCCCGGCAAATCTCTTCTCCACCAGTCGCGCCTGAATGACAGCATTCCACGAGGCGAGCAGGTTTCCCAATTGATAAGCGAGGCCGGGAAAGGTCCCTCGCACAGCGGGGGGTGAAAGCTCATTCAAATGCGCCGGGATCACTCCCCAGGCACCCTGCACCATGAACTGCATGAGAAAGCCTCCCATTGCCAGCAAGGCGACAGTGTGCGAATACGCCCACATCGGAATCATAGGAATGGCCAGCAGTGCGGCAATGACAATCGCCCGCCGGCGGCCGATTTTCTCCGAAAGGCTCCCAAACACAACACCGCCCAGCAGCGCGCCCAGACTCGCAATCACCGATACCGTTCTGACCTGCTGTGGTGAGAAGAAATGATTTTTCTCAAGAAACGTGGGGTAAAGATCCTGCGTCCCATGGCTGAACGAATTGAATCCGAACATCAGAATCACCAGGAACAGAAAGCTGCCCCAATAAGTCGCGATGCTGCGCCCCACTCCCGTCTCAGATTTTGGCTTAGTCCGCCCTTCAATCCAGGCTGGAGATTCTTCGACATTCTTCCGGATGTAAATCACCAGCAATGCGGGCAGCGTTCCGACCACAAACATGCCGCGCCATCCTACGACTGGAAATAAGGCTCCATAGACGAGTGCCGCGAAGAGATATCCGACAACATAGCCTTCCTGCAGCAGGCCCGAAAAGAATCCCCGGCCTTCTGCCGGCAGTGTCTCGAACGTCAGCGCGGCGCCAACACCCCACTCCCCGCCCATGGCGATTCCAAACAGGGCTCGCGTCACCAGAAAAACTTTGAGGCTCGGCGCAAAGGCGGACGCCAACTCAAACACCGAATACGCGATGATGTCCAGCATCAGCGTGGGCCGCCGCCCGAAACGATCTGCCATCATCCCAAACAGGAACGCTCCCACAGGACGCATGGCGAGCGTCAGGAAGATCGCTTCACTGATAGCTGAAACTCTGCTGTGAAACTGCGTAGCCAGTGCATTCACGCAGAACACAAGAATGAAGAAATCAAACGCGTCCAGCGACCAACCCAGGAAGCACGCGATGAACGTATTGCGTTGCCTGCGCGTCAGCCGCCGGAAATGTTCGATGAATTCCATTGCTAGTATTTCGTGGATCCCCGCGCTGGGGTGATGGCTTTCTCATCAAGCCCACGCGGATGCTAGCATAAGCCTTCGATCCCATGCCCGAAATCGAACTCCCACAATGCCAGGCTACGGACGCGCTCATGCTCACTGGGTTCTGGTACCGCGCCCTGCCGGCAGACCGCGTGCATCGCAAGCAGCTGCACAAGGCTACGCTGCTGGAGATTCCGCTAGTTATCGGCCGCGATTGCCTGGGGCAACCGTTCGCCTTACGCGACGCCTGCCCGCATCGGGGCATGCCTCTTAACTGCGGCCGCTTCGATGGAGAAAATCTGGAATGCGGATATCACGGCTGGCAATTCGATGTTCACAATGGACAATGCCAGCTCATCCCATCGCTCACACCGGATCAAAATTTAAAAGTCGATCGCATCTACGCCGGCAGCTATCCGTGCGAGGAACAGGACAGCTTCATCTGGGTCTTCATACCTGATCCCGGTCCGCCTGGCGCAGGTTTCGCTCCGCCGGTCGCAGCGCCGGAACTTTCGCCGCAAGTCGAGAAGTTCTCCAGCAAGTACAAACTCGCCTACCTGCAAGCCGAAATGCCGGTCAGCATTGATCACGGCATCATCGGGCTGATGGACCCCGCTCATGGCCCCTTCGTGCACCAGGCATGGTGGTGGCGCACCCGCCACAGTATTCATGAGAAGCAGAAGCACTTCGAACCCATTCCTAACGGCTTCCGCATGAGCGCGCATACTCCCAGCTCAAACTCCGCGCCCTATAAGCTTCTGCGTCTCTACGCCGATGCCGACTCGATTACCACGACCATCGATTTCAAGCTTCCCAACATTCGCACGGAAACAATTCGCGCCGGGAAATACTGGTTCTCGAGCCTGACCACCGTCACCCCTATTACCCGCAGCCACTGCCGCATCGATGTAGTTGCCGCGTGGAATCTCTTTCGCTGGGTTCCCTTTGTGCCCGGGTTGATGAAATATGTTTTCGCGAAATTCGTAGAGCAGGACCGCCGCACCATGGAACTCCAGGCCGAAGGCCTGAAACACAATCCACACCTGATGCTGATCGATGACGCGGACCGTCCCGCGAAATGGTACTTCCAGCTAAAGGCGGCCTACCTGGAAGCGAAGCGCACAGGCACCAAGTTGAAGCACCCCATGAGCGGGCCCGTTACGCTGCGGTGGCGCAGCTAGCGGCATCTGCTGTCCCGACTCGGGTTGGGGTGCCAAAGCAGCCTCATCGTCACCGTTTGTCATCGAAAAGCTATGCCAAGCAAGCGCAGGAAGAGTTTCCTCCATCGACATTCCCTCAGTTTGGTGACCGCTTTCGTGCTGTGTACCTGGATCACCCTTTACATCCGCTTTAACCCGAGCACTCATTGGGGCGCCTTCTTCGGCAACGCAATCGCCGACTGGACTGGCCTTCTAGTCACAGTCGTCGCCACGAAGTATTTGTTCGAGATCGGTTCGGTGGAGAGCCGGGTGCCTCCCGATCACTGGTTGCGCCCGGTCGCGCGTGCATTGGAGGATCACTCGTTGAGCATCTTTCTGGTGATCACAGGTGCTGGTTGGATCTGGCTGTTCGCCAGGTGTGATCCCAATTCGAAGTGGGGGCAAGTCGCAGGCAACATCGTCTCGGAATGGACACAGATCTTCGGAATGGTCTGGCTGACGAAGAAGCTCATCGAGTCGCACTCGAAGGAAAGCCGATAATAGCGCTGATTGGCGCCATTCTCATTGGGCGGCTTGGATCGAACTATGTGGAGAAGGAATTACTTCTGGCCGGGTTCTACTAACCAATCCATCGCTTCTTCGCGCGTCTTGAAGCTGGGTATTTCCCGCTGCGAGAAGCTCTTGATGTTTTCGTAAAAGACGTGTGGCACGCTTTCGGCGTGGACCCATGCCGAGCGCTTTACGAAAGGACGATCCAAAGTGAGCACTTCTTTCAAGCGCCTGGCCACCTTCTTATCCACTTCGGCATGATTAAAGTCGGCCAGCAGCAGCACCGAACCCCGGGTGTGTCGTGCAACCACCACGCGCACTTGTTCAGCGAGCGCCATCATTTCATTTGCCGAGCAATGGCTGCAATCAACTACAAAGATGGTCTGGCCTTTATGTTTTACGAAGCTCAGCCGGTCGCCGGAAGCGCTGCCGACAGTGTCGTCCACGTTCATGCAAGCAGGCCCTCCACCACCCCGTAAGCCCCGTCCAGCGCAGCATCGAGCGCGGAAGCATCCTTTCCGCCAGCCTCCGCCAGGTCCGGGCGCCCTCCGCCCTTGCCGCCGACCTTTTCCGCCACCGGCCCGATCACTTTGCCAGCCTGGACCCGTCCCGTTAAATCCTTTGTGACGCCTACAATCAAAGCGACGTTGCCGTTCGACGCCGACCCCAACACCACCACCCCGGAGCCAATCTTGTCGCGAAGTTGATCCACCAGTGTTCGCAGTTGCGACCGCTCCAGATTGTCCACCCGCTGCGCCAGCACTTTGACGCCTTTCACGTCCTTGATCCGCTCGGCCACGTTGGCAGTCGAAGACGAAGCCGATTTCATTCGCGCCCGATCGAGTTCCCGCGTAAGCCGCTTGATCTCCGCGTCTCTTTTCTCGAGTTCTGTTTTCAGTGCATCGGCAGGAGAAGCAGTCTCGGAATGGGTCGCCAAGGCGGAGACAATATTCTCGAGCTGATGATCCTTCCGGAAGTGTTGCACTGAGCCTTCGCCGGTGATCGCTTCGACGCGCCGCACGCCCGACGACACACTGCCTTCCTTCAATATCTTGATGAGCCCAATCTCCCCGGTTGCTGCGGTGTGCGTGCCTCCGCAAAGCTCCGTCGAGAAATCCCCAATCTTAATCACGCGCACCTTTTCGCCGTATTTCTCGCCGAACAGCGCCATCGCGTGATACTGATTCACCGCGACATCGATCGGCACATCGGCAATGGTCTCCACCTTGCGATTGCGCAGAACTTCCTTGTTGATGATGTCCTCAATATCCTGCAACTCTTCGTCGGCGACAGCCGTGAAGTGCGAGAAATCAAATCGCAGGTGATTGGGAGCCACAAGGGATCCGGCCTGCTTCACATGCTTTCCCAATACCTCGCGCAATCCAGCATGAAGAAGATGCGTTGCCGTGTGATTGCGCATGGTGGATTCCCGAATGTCGGTGTTCACGACTGCATCGAGCTTATTGCCGACGCGAATCGGGGATTTCGCAATCACCTGATGCGCGCGTACTCCTTGAACCGGGTAGTAGCATCCCTTAACGTCGGCGACGATGGTATTGTGATCGTCGGAGTAAAGCCAGCCGCGATCTCCAACCTGCCCACCGGCCTCGGCATAAAACGGAGTGTGATCGAGAATGACTTCCCCTTCTTCTCCCGCCTTAAGTTCAGGCACGCCTTGGGCGTTGTGGATGATGGCGAGCACCTCGCAATTGTCGGACCGGGTCTGCCGGTATCCCTCAAAGTCAGATTTAGGCAGCTGTTGGTACGCAGGATTGGCGGTCTGCTTCGCCGCGCCTTTCCAGGATGCACGGGCGCGAGCTTTCTGCTCGTCCATGGCGTGGTCGAAACCCGCGCGATCGAATTCGATTCCCTGATCGCGCGCCGCATCCTGCATGAAGTCCAGAGGCATGCCGAATGTGTCGTATAGCCTGAATGCATCTTCACCTGCGAGTCTCTCAGTCGACGCTTGCAGCAGCGCCTCGAGTTTCTCCACTCCGACCTCCATGGTATGAGCAAACCGCGTCTCTTCCACCTGCACAGTTTTCGAGACCCGATCCGCGGTCTCGTTCAATTCCGGGTAAGCGTCCTTCATCAGATCGCGCACGGAAAACATCATCTGGTAGAGGAAGGGCCTAGTCTGTCCCAGCAAACGCCCATGCGTGATTGCGCGGCGAATGATCTTGCGCAGCACATAGCCGCGGCCTTCGTTGGATGGCAGCACGCCGTCAGAGATGAGGAAGGTGGCGGCACGCGAGTGATCGGCAATGACGCGTAGGGAAGCTGCCGACTTATGGCTGACGCCTGCCGGGCTTTGCTCGGCATGGACGGGCGAGGTGCCCCTCCCGCGAAGCGCAGCCCCCTCTCGTGTGGAGCGCGAATCGCGTCCGCCCGCTCCCGTCAACTCTGCCGCCCTTTTGATCAGCGGCGTAAACAGGTCCGTGTCGTAATTGGAAATCACTCCCTGCAGCACCGCGGCTACCCGCTCCAGACCCATGCCGGTATCAATCGACGGCTTGGGTAGCGGCGTCAGTTTGCCCGACGAATCGCGGTCAAACTGCATGAACACGAGATTCCAGATCTCCACATAGCGTCCGCAATCACATCCGAACTCGCAATCGGTATGTCCCTGATCCGATGCGATCGCGCCCATGTCGTAATGAATCTCGCTGCAGGGCCCGCAGGGCCCGGTATCGCCCATCTGCCAGAAATTGTCTTTCAATCCCATCTCGTAGATGCGATCCTTGGGCACACCCTGCCCCACCCACAGGTCATAAGCCTCCGCGTCACGCGCCACGCCGCTTTCGCCCTTGAAGATGGTCACGTACAACTTGTCTTTCGGGATTCCGAACCATGACGGCGACGTAATCAATTCCCAGGCGTAGGCGATCGCATCTTTCTTGAAGTAATCGCCAAACGAGAAATTTCCCAGCATTTCGAAGAATGTGTGATGCCGGTTGGTGAAGCCTACATTTTCCAGATCGTTGTGCTTGCCGCCCGCTCGCACGCACTTCTGCGAAGTAGTGGCGCGCGAATAGTCGCGCTTCTCCAGTCCGAGGAAGACGTCTTTGAACTGGTTCATTCCCGCATTGGTGAACAGCAGGGTGGGGTCGTTGGCCGGGACGAGGGACGACGAGTGCACTTCTTTGTGTCCCCGTTGCACAAAAAAGTCCAGGAACTTCCTGCGAATTTCAGAGCCAGTTAGCATGGAAGAATCAATTCTAAATGAACAGAGGGTATTTACTCCGCGTCCTCGGCGGCGATCATTGTGTCGTTATTCTGAAGACTCAGGTGCCTCGTTCTCCAAGGCGGTTAACATCTCATCGTCCACGTCCCATTTCTTCAGGATCGTGAAAATCGTTTTGCTGGCAAATCCGGCGCGCGCCAGCTGCCGGAAGATGCGGGCGGCCTGCTTCTGATCTTTGGGTTTCTGCAGCCGCTTCTTGCGAAGGTAGTCTCGCGCTTGCTTCTCCTCGATGACGCCTTCGTATGCAGCGCCAACCTCTCGCTCGATGACCGTTCCATGCACGCCGCGAATTTTCAACTCCTTGATCACCCGCATGCGTCCAACTTTCTGGTTGTCGCGGCGCATGGAGGAATAATAAGCGGCATATTGCGAGTCGTTCAGATATCCCTGATCTTTCAGCCGACGGATTACGAGTTCGACGAGAGTCTCGCCATACTCCGATTCCGGCTCCTCGATGCGTCCCCGCATTAGCCGCTTTAATTCCGCTACGGTGCGCATCCTGCGCGCCAGCGCGGCCACAGCATATTCGTACAATTCATCCTCGGAGTAACTCCGCCTTTTGGGACGAGGGAACGGCATAGGAATAACGATAGCGCAAACCAAGGGCGAAAGCGGGGGCAGCGTGAAAGTTGCCCAGTACAGCGAGCACCTGCACGGGTATCCAGCCGTCCTTTACGAACTTCGCTACGCTGGTGCGGCTGCTTGGTAGGCAGCGCTTGCACGGCGGCGCGGACGAGGGAGTCCGTCCCCCCAGAAGCGGCTCCGGCGCAAATACACACTTTTCCTGATTGTTGTCGTCGGGACAGCTTGGTTAGATACCAAACATTGCAACGCGGAAAGAAAGTTCTCGAATGAGCAGCATGCCGCACTCCCCCACGAATTCACGAGCAGAGGTCCTGAAGGAACTTTTTGGGTTTTGGCCGTATCCCTGCGTCGGAATTTCCTCTGTTGGATTGGCGTACATGATCTGGAATTCACTCCGCTAGAAACCACTCTTCGCAAATCGCTGTTATCAGAAGGAGACGCCGTCGTGTGCCATAGCTACCTGCCAACCTTGCTGTTGCTTTCGGCTGCAATGCTTGCAAACTTGCCTGCTGCCTCGGCAACGACCATAACCGATGATCGGGACCAACGAACCATGACGAGCGACGCAAGCGGTAGCTCGCTTGCTCCAGGTGCTGCCTGCGGTATCAATAGACAACTCGATTTCCCTACATCCGGCACCAGTCGCGCATTGAGGACAGACCTACTTTCGATGTGCCGTGACTCGACTAACGGTGCAGTCCTCAGGTCGCTTTTATGGTTCCTGAAAGACATGAATTCCTCGACTGAGCCAATCAATGGAGGAATGACTGGCGTGATTGCGGGAGGCATCGCCGTGTTGGGACGCCTATGCGGCGGTAGCTCTCCAGGATGCTCCGCGGCGAGCACGCCAGTCAGCGCAGTCCCCGAAGCAGGGACTTTGGGCCTGATGGGATCTGGATTAGTAATGCTGATAGGTTTAGCCCGGCGACGGCTTCTCTCCAACGGCATTTAGGAAATGCTCGAATTAATGCATTCCGGCGGGCGGGTGGCCTATTCGAGACCGGGTTTGGCTTGAGAATGGGGATGTTTACAGTCAGACATCAGACGCGCCTGCGTTGCCGATTCGCGGAGCGCTTTCACGGCGCTTTGCCTCCTTCCTGCCGCTCTTAACTGGAACTCAAAGTCCCCACCCCCGCATAGAGCGCGGTAAGGGTGGGGCACCACCCGGTCGTTCCTCGAATTTCAGTGACAAGCTGTGCATCGAGCTTACTGATACCATCGAGCGGATTGGGGGACTCGTGCGTTTCTTAATCTCTCTCGCGGTGCTTTTTGTCACGTCGTATGGCTGGGCTCAGAATGTTGTGCACTACACCACGACTACCGCCAACGTGAAATATCTGTTTGCGACGGCGGAGCCGGTGGCGCATTTGAAGTCTGGCGATATCCTCGACACCAACACGCTGGATTGTTTTGGAAACGGGATCAGGAAACCGGGCGATAGGCTCGAGATGGCCAAGGGAGACAATCCGCTGGCCGGTCCTTTTTATGTGGAAGGAGCGGAACCCGGAGACACGCTAGCCGTGAAAATTCTTGACCTGCAAGTGGACGGTGACATGGGGGTGGGCGCGTTCTCGCCGGGTTTTGGATCGATCAGTTCGTCGAAATACACGCCTATGTTGGAAAAGGCGCCGCTGCCAGAGAAGCTTTGGTTCTATCCCATCAATCATGCGGATAATACTGCGACCTTCAAGGCGTTGGATTCGGATTTTTCCGTAAAAATTCCGATGCATCCTTTTTTTGGATGTTTAGGCGTGGCTCCGGCGAATGGGGAGGCGCGCACTTCCGTTGTGCCGGCGGAGTTTGGCGGGAATATGGATTCTCCTGAAGCGAGTGTGGGCAATACGGTTTATTTTCCGGTGAACGTGAAGGGCGGCCTGCTGTATTTAGGCGATGGGCATGCCGCTATGGGAGACGGCGAGGCCGCGGGCACTGCGATTGAAGTGCCGCTGAAGGCGCGCGTGCAGTTGAGCGTGATCAAAGGGCGGCACATCGAGTGGCCAGAGTTCGAGAATGATGATGCGATCATGACGGTGGGTGCTTATCGTCCGCTGGACGATGCTTTTCGCATCGCGTTCACTGAGTTGGTGCATTGGATGCATCGGGACTATGGATTGTCCGAGTTAGACGCGTATGAGTTGTTGTCGAAGGTGGGGAAAGCGCATCTGAACGAGATGGTGGATCCGAATTACGTGGTGGTTGGTTCGATCGAGAAGAAGTATTTACCGAAGAAGAAGCAGTAGAGTTCCGGTGTGCCCTAACTCTGATGGAATTCGTCCCTGAGGCTTGGCAGGACTGTCCCCGGCGCCATGCCTGGGGGTGGTGAAAAGAAGTCAAAAGCCCCACCCTGTCCCGCAGCAATCGCGGGACAAGGGTGAGGCACTCTCTTCACACTCTCTTCTCTTCTTCAGCTTTTTACGATTTTCTTGCTGCTTGCATCCCAGACGGCTACGCACTTATTGAAGTATGAGTAGTTGGCCAAGTGGCATCCGATGGCGGCGTTGTTGCCGAAGACCTCGTTTTCTACTACCGGCTTGCGGCTGCGCACTGCGTTGTAAAAGTTTGCCTGGTGATCGATGGTGTCGCTGTAGCCGTGAGGCACGGTATAGCTTTCGCCTTCCTCTTCCGTCTTCCAATTCAGAGCTTTGGGGTCGGGATGCTCTTCATGCCACTTCTCCAGATACTGATCGCGCAGCGCCTTGGGCCATCCGAAGATCGAGTAATCCTCGGGTTCTGGGCGGACGTTCTGCGGCGTGTAGGTTAGGGTGGCATCTTTGATGATCATCGTGCCCTTGGTGCCATAGAAGCCGATGAATTCACCGCCGGCGTTGTTCAGGTTGCAGCGCAGGGTCATGCGGAAATTGGGATAGTCGTAGAGAGTCTCGATCAGGTCGGGGAACTCGCGTCCATCCTTGAAGTGGAACAGGCCTCCGGCGGATTGGGCGCGCTGGGCCGGCTCATTGGTGCCGGTGATGAACTGGATGCCGGAGATCAAATGGACGAAGAGGTCGCCTCCGAGTCCCTCGCCATAGTCGGTGTAGCAGCGCCAGCGGAAAAAGCGGACCGGATCGAACGGGTGCTTGGGAGCGCCGTCGATAAACGCATTCCAGTCGATGGTCTTTTCGCTGGCATCGGGCGGGATGGGATAGACCCAGGCGCCGCTTGGCGAATTACGGTCCCAGTAAGCATTGATCGAGAAGACTTCGCCGAGTTTACCGGAATCGTAAATCTCCTTGGCTTTAGCGTAGAGGATCGAGCTAACGCGCTGGCTTCCGACTGCGACCATTCGATTGTGCTTGCGCGCGGCTTCCATCATGGCGAATCCATCTTCCACGGTGTGCGACATCGGCTTCTCGCAGTAGACGTCTTTGCCGGCGGCGCATGCGTCTTCGAAGATGCGGCGGTGCTGGTGGTCCATGGTGGCGATGAGGACCGAGTCAACATCCTTGCGGTCGAGAATCTTGCGGTAGTCGCGGACCGCCTCGACGCTGGGGTTCTTTACGGCTTCCTGCGCGGCGGTGTGGCGGCTATCGTAGAGATCGCAGACCGCGACGCACTGGATCCCGGGAACGTCCAGCGAAGCCTGGAGGTGTTCGCATCCGCGAATGCCGGTGCCAATGGAGGCGAAGCGCACGGTGTCGCTGGGGGCAACGCGACGCGGCGCAGCGTAAAGCTGGTGAGGTTGCAGGATATTCTTCGCGACGGTAGTGGCAGCGACCGCGCCGGTGCCGAGCTGAATAAATCGACGGCGGGACAGGGGATTCTTAGACATGATTTTCCGTCCTCACAATTGCAGCAAGTGATTTTCCGCAGAGACGAGTTCGCCGCCGCAGAGATGATGCGGAGGAATTATTGCATAGCGGAGGGGGGCTTAGTAAAACGATTTTCTAAAGAAAATACAGGACCACAATGGGACAGAGGCCCGGAATCACCTGTGTTGTTCCAACTTTGGGTGCTTGCGCGCGTTTCGATTGCGAAATCGGGTCGGCGCGCTCGAGTCTTAGAGCGCCATTCTAGAATTTGTCGACCATCCAAACATTGCTGCCGATTGTGGGGGCTGGAATCGCCACGTATTTTCCGCTCCGGGAAGGGATCGCCCAGGTGGCTTGAAAGTTTTTTACTTGCCAGAGCGGGTGCGCATTCCCCATCAAGTCCACGTGCAACAGAGTAGACAAACGACCCGTAGGATTGCTGGAAACGAAAAAGCCTTTTCCCCCTGCTGCCCAGTCCAGCGAAGTGAAGCTGTTCCAGCCTTTTACTGCAATTTCACGAGTGGGCCTGCCCGAGAGCGAGATCAACTGAATCCGGCTGTCGTTGGCGCTGAATGTCACTGAGGCGATAGAAGTCCCGTCTGGAGAAAGACTCCAGTCCCCCGTCGATCCCAGCTTGGCGACTTCGCGCGGATTGCCGGAAAGAGAATCAAACAGCGAGAAAACTAGGCTCCCCGCGTTTGCGGTGCTGAAGATGCACACATCAGCCGGAGAGCGCGAACATTGGTGATTGACAATGTTCGCAGCCTCAAGAACCGTCTGGGCCGGGCCGCCGTTGACGGGCGCTCGCATCAGCCGTATAAGCTGTCCCCCTCTTGCGACCTCGGCGCGCTGCTGGTCGCCATCGTCTCTGGGGCTAGTCGGCACTAAGTAGAGGATCTGAGAAACATCGGGATTTAGGCGCGAAATCGTCTTTTGCTCTGGGCCGGAGACCAGGAGTTCGGCAGAGGTTTGATCAATCCGTTGGCGGAAAATGTTAAAGACGTTACTCGTCCCCGTTCGGTTGGAGACGAACAACACCGCCGAGTCGTCCGCGGTCCAATCGAAAGGTAAATCGTCCGAGTCGTCCAAGGTAAGGCGGCGCGGCGTGCCCAGACGCGGCCCCTTGGCGAAGAATTCCGCGAGGTAAACATCGGTTTGCGGCTTAAGGCGGTTAAAGACCAAACGCTTTCCATCGCTCGTGAGGCTGGGTTGATCTACGAAGTCGTCGCCAGTTGTGATTCTGGATGGAATCCCGCTGATGTGGCCGGTTTTCAAGTCCATCGGTGCTACCCAGAAATTCGAGGTGTTCTGGCTGGGCGGCGGTTCGTCCTTCGCGTAAAGCAGCCGCCCGTCGGCGAGCCATTTGAGAGCCCAATCCAGCAGTGGCTCCCTGAGAACCACACTGCTAGTTCCGTGCTTCAGGTTGAAAACTTCTATTGAGATGTCATTGCTGTATGGTCCGTAGTGAAGCCTGGTGTAGGAGATCCATTGCCCATCGGGAGACCAAACCGGCGAAGCAAAAACTGCTCCGTCCTGAGAGCGGGGAATAAGCTTGCGCTGATCGGTTCCGTCCGCTCGCATGGACCAAACTTCCTGGCCTGTTTCTCCGAAGCTCGCTGTTTTGAGAAATGCGATTTGTGAGCCATCCGGAGACACCGAAGCTGACCAGCCCTCATCACTGATCTGCCGTGGGTTCCCACCCAGAATGGACAATACCCAGAGTCCCATCTTAGTGTTCGCGGAAGATGACCAGGCGGCCAGCAGTTGTGTGCTGTCTGGATACCATCCCAGGAATTGCACATCGGTATTGCTCGATAGCAAAGAGTGCGTCTCTCCCGTGGACATCACGCGCAGATAGGTGCCCGTCTTATCGGAATAAGCCAGGTATTTTCCATCTGGAGATATGGCTGAGGCCGAGATTGGATTCTCGGTAGGATTGGTGGTCAGTCGTTGTGAAAGGGCCGGCGGTTGCGGCATCCCGGATGGCGACTTCCGATGCCATGTGAACCATCCCGCGAGTAAGCCAGCGAGCGCGAGGCTGACGAGCGCGGCTCCCATCAGCCACCATTTTCTGGCGGCAGGACGCGGGCCAACGCTCGACGGGATATGGGTTGGGATCTTTCCGGTTTCTGTGTCCCGCTTCAGACGCTTAAGGTCGGCCCTCAGTTCCGCCGCGGATTGGCAGCGCACCTCCCGATCCTTCTCGAGCGCCTTGTTGATGACTTCCTCGAGCCTTGCTGGGACTCCCGGATTCAAACGAACCGGAGCAACCGGCGGGCGGTTCAGAATTCCATCGAACATCACTCCTGACGTGTCGCCACGAAACGGCAGCATTCCCGTGCACATCTCGTAGAGAACCGCACCGAAGGAAAACAGATCCGTCCGCGGATCGAGTTCCTTTCCGCGAACCTGCTCCGGGCTCATATAAGCCACCGTTCCAATCGCGAAGCCGGGGCTAGTCAGGTTCTCATCGAAGGTCGCGGTAGGTGCCGAGGGGACCGCGCCCATGTCAGGTTTCATTGTGAGCTTTGCCAGGCCGAAATCGAGTATCTTGGCCTGTCCGCGACCGGTGACGAAGATGTTTGCAGGTTTGATATCGCGATGCACGATGCCCCTGCTGTGGGCCGCATCCAGAGCGTCCGCGATCTGAATGCCCAAGTCCAGAACTAGCTCGATTTCCAAGGGCCTTCCTGAAATCAGATGCTTGACCGTGCTTCCTTCCAACAATTCCATTGCGATGAAAGTTTGGCCGTCACTCTCGTCGATGGCGTAGATGGTGCATATATTCGGATGATTAAGCGCAGAGGCAGCCCGAGCTTCCCGGCGAAAACGTTCGAGGGTTTGGGGATCGCGAGCGACTTCTTCGGGCAGGAACTTCAAGGCCACAAAGCGACCGAGACGTGTGTCCTCGGCCTTGTAGACAATCCCCATACCACCGCCACCGAGTTTCTCCGTGATGCGGTAGTGCGAGACGGTCTGACCGATCATGCGCAAGAATGCTATGGCGGAAGGCTAATCAAGTCAATGACAGCCATCTGAGAACTAATCGCGTAGGGAGGCCGAGGCCTACACGGTTTCGTATGGCGGGCATTGTCTGAACGGCGAAGAGACGTCTGCTGATGTGTGCCTAAGACTCGCGGCAGTACCGTCCAGATCGTGTTTGCTTAATAACTGCCTGTAAACTCGTGCGAGATGATGTGACGCGGAAGTTCCATGGGCAACTAGGCCGCCGCGGAGCGGGCCAGTTTATCGCATATCTCGTGAACGACTTCCTGTCTTATCTCATATTCTAGAAGTTCGGTTTCGCTGGCGCTGCCTAACATTCGCGACTCCAGGACTTCGTTCTGCTTCCGAAGGAGTTCTGCGAGTTCACCCCGTAATTCTTCAATACGATGGCCTTCCATGGTGCCTCCTGCGAAGCGGCAAGGTTGGTCTTGCTTCTGAAGTTGACTGGCTCTGAACGGAGGAGCCATGAAGATCAGGCGGCTTTCGGATAGAGCAGGCCGCGCACCTTGTCAATCAATACGGTTACGTGGTCGGATTTCGAGACCAGTTCGGCGATTCCGCTCAATCGCGCTTTCTGAGCGGAAAACCGGTCCTCTAAGGCGCTATACATGATCAGCGGAACTGAAGGCATGAGCTGTTTCAGAATTCGTGCTGCTTCCAAACCGTTCATCACGGGCATGGAAAGGTCCAGCACAATCAGGTCAGGACGCAAAAGGCCGGCCTGATCGATGGCTTCGCGTCCATTCTCAGCTACTCCGCAAACTTCAAAGTCTGTCTCGCGCTGGAATATTTCAAAGAGCGCATGACGAATGAAAGTATTGTCGTCCACGATGAGGACCGTCTTGCGCATAGGGATCACCTTTTCTTAACTCACCTTGCGCCATGCCTTTATGCATTGCCATAGGTTACATACCCCACAGAGAAGGGGAACTCGCTTTCCTGGAGGAGTGCGCAAAGACTATATGTCTGCACCCTCCAAGCACAACAGGTGAACCAAGTAAAGCGCCAAACCACGCCACAAACCAGAGCTGTGACCGGCGGCCTGTTCTACCCTGAAGGCTGTAGGAGCGCAGAGCGGCCGACCGATTCTGTGCAAAGAGGAGCCAGAATGATTGTCCAGACGTTATGGAAATACAAGAAGGCGGGGGGAAAAATTGAAAGGGCCGTGACATTGGTTATGCTCTAGCCGCCAGCTCCTGCGAGGGAGCTAACAACGTGGAAGCATGTACCGTCACGACCCCTTGATGCGATCACTGCTTTCACAGTCCCGAACCCCAACTGAACCTCGCAGATCCGTCGGTTTTTTCAGGTTCGGTTGCCCTGCGAGTCGCCTCGCCTGGCTAATCACTCAGTCTACTTCGGACCGGCTCATTTTATTGTGCCAACCCTTTCGACCGTCGACGTAGGCAAAGTTACCAGAGTAACGAAAAAAGTCAACGCAAACTATTGGTGCAGTCGCCGACCGGAGTACTGTGAAAATTGAAAAACGCAAATGGTTGTAAAGCAGAACCTTAGATTTGCCAGGAATTAATACGAACGGCTTTTACACATTAAAATCCACAGTCTTGGCAGCAACTACAAAGCGCTGAAAGGGAACCAAATAATCGTCTTGACGGTGAAGTGAGCATGGCGCATCTTGCAGATATCGGAGTTTCCAATTTATCTCAGCCGAATGAGATAGGCTGGGCTGCTCCCCAGGTCGATGAGAGCCAATCTGACGTGACCGAACTGGTTGCCTATGTGGACGGCGGATGCCTGGGAAATCCAGGCCCGTCCGGCATTGGGGTGGTGATCAGCGGTCTGGCGCAGGGTCCGGTTCGCATTGCGAAGTGGATTGGGAACCAGGATAACAATGTCGCCGAATACGCAGCGTTAATGGAAGCTCTGCAGTACGCAGTTGCGCTCAAAGCCCGCAAACTCCACGTTTATTCCGATTCCCAGGTCGTTGTGCGGCAGATGACTGGAGAATACGATTGCCGCAGCCCCCGGCTCTATTCCCTGCATTGGACTTGCCAGAAACTGGCGCGGTCGTTGAAGTTCTCGATCTCGCATGTGCGGCGGGAATTCAACGTGGAGGCGAACCGGTTGGCGCAGTCGGCGCTGCGGAGGCGCCGGTAGGAGTGGGATCCGAGATTCGGGCTTATTCTCCTGCTCGCCGACATTGCGGTCCCATACGTGGCGACCTGCTGCGATGCTGAGCAAAGCGAAGGATCTTTGGAATTGTCCGCGGCAACAAGGTGCATAGATCCTTCGCTTTGCCCAGGGTGACGATGTAGCGTGCTTTCTTGCGAGTGTCAGGCTCCGCACGTTGGAGGCGATCTGGGGCGCAGCCGAATAGCGGAAGACGCCGAGACGCTCACTGCGCTCGCGGAACGGACGAGGGGCGTCTGCCGCTACGCAGGGGCTCTTACGCGATGGGCTTAGTACCTCTGAGGGAACGGAATCTTGACAGCGTGTTGCGTGGGAGGGAGACTCCAAATACGCAATCTTTCACAAGCAGATCAATGACTTGCAAGAGAATTGACGCCCGGGGTTGAAAAGTGCCACAGAATTATTCAGCGCGGAATCCACATTCCAGTGTTACTGAAGCGCTTCTCGCAGCGCGCGCTGCGGGGTCGGTGCCTTCGTGGCCGAGCGTCCGCGGAGAAGATGTGGGACGCTCGCTGGCCGAGATGGCGCAACGCGATCTCGACGCCGCCCTCCAATTGTTAGCGGACCGGGCACAGTTCATCACCGGAGCGACTGGAGCGGCCATCGCGCTGCGCCGTTCTGGACTGAACGACATGCTTTGCCGCGCCAGCACAGGTGCGAACGCGCCGGAGTTGGGAGCGCTGCTTTCCACGGAATTTGGATTATCTGGCGAGAGTGTGCGCACCAAACAGCTGCTCCGCTGCGATGACGCGGAGCGAGATGAGCGGGTGAATCGCGAGGTTTGCCGGCATTTGGGGATTGCATCCGTCGTGGTGATGCCCGTGGTGCACGATGACGAGGTGCTGGGCGTTTTTGAGCTGTTTTCCGGAAAGACAAACGCCTTTGGCGAGCGGGATCTCTCGGCAATGCAACGGCTGGGGGAGATGGTGGAGACCGCGGTCCGGCTGGCGCAACTTACGGTGGCCCTCCCGGAGAGTTTGAAGGCGCATGAGAGTTCCATTGCGGATGCGACGACTGCCGCGCCAGAAGAACAGGTCGAAGACGAGATCCTTGACATAGCAGCGCCCGACAGCAATCTTGCGGTTTCTACTTTGCCGGGCGACTCCAAGCGCGAAGAAGGGGACCTGCTGGAAACGGATCCGGAGATCGTGGGCTTCGAGCCTCCTACGGTCGTGGCAGATGGTGCAATGGCAGGATTCTCGGTTGCGGGAAGGGTGGCTTCAGTTGAGGCATCAGCAGAAAACACCGACTTCTCCCAGAAGCCCGACAGTGCTGATGGCAAGAAGCCTTTGTTGTGGTCGGTGCCTGAGAGCGCAGGTGATTTAGAAACTCCCCAGGACAGTGATCAGAGCCATGTGCCTCCTGTGCTGCGAGGGTTGCGCAAGTGTGAAGTTTGCGGGTTCCCGATTTCAGGTGGCCGTGTGTTGTGCGTGGAATGCGAAGAGAAACGATGGCGTGGACAGTTGAAGAGGACGCAACCCATGCCGACAGGTGCGATCCCGCACACGGTCACTGCGAAAAAGGAGGGACGAAGTTTCGCGGCTGCACCGGCGAACGCAAAGCCGGTTCCGGCTTCAAGTGCGATGAGCGTGACGGAGGGTAATCCAACTATTGCGGCAGCGAACATCAAGCAGGTGACGGAATCGAGTAGAGAAGCGAGCCCTGTTCTTTTGGATCGCAAAGATGGGACGGTTACCGAAGTAACATCGTCGCCGATTGCTGCGGAGAGTGTCAGCTCGAGCTTCGTTTTGAGCAGCGGCCTTGATGATTCGCCGTCATGGATTTCGGCGCATAAGTACGTAATTGGCGTGATGTTTCTGGTTGCGCTGTTAGCAGCATTCTTCTTGCTCCGATAGGGTTCTATCGGACCTTTTCCGATTTGTCTTCAGACGCTCGAATTGCGTTCGGGCCGCTCGCACGTGAATCCTGCGCTCCGGAGTTTCAGAGGTGCGCCAACTACCAGACGCGACTTGTACGTGTCAATACAGGAGGACCCTTGGAAAATCTTGACAACAGAGGTAACTCTGCTAAAGTTCCAGTTAGGTTTTCGAACACGACAGACTTCGCAGGTGCCCAGGATATGAAAAATGTTTACGAAGTTTTGCGGCAGAAAGAGATGGAGTTGACGCGCTTGGAAAAAGAAGTCGAAGCGTTGCGTCTGGTAGCTCCGCTACTGTCCGAAGAAAAAGAGAACGGGGAAGCGAGCAAGAGCACTCTACCCACCGCGGTGAATGGACCCCAAGCTGCCCGGATCACCGTCCCTTCAGCCCCCCCAATGCCAGCTCCGCAGCCAGTGCGGGCAGCCGGATGGGAAGATACCGCGAAGCGCTGGCCATAGACGTCGTCGCGCCAGGCAAAATCTCACCTCGCTGACCTCGAAGAGAGTAGTCTGCAGCCCGGGAATCTTTCCGGGCTGTTTCGTTTTTGGCGCGAAATTCGTACGGCAGGTCATGCTTAAACCTGCAGGCAGGAAGCACTCTACCGTTCAACAATCTCGCGGAGGGTGGCAACCAGGCGATCAACTTCCTGAATGGTGTTGTAGTGCACGAGGCCGATGCGGAGGAAGCCTCCGGATTTTTCCACGTCGAAGTACTCGGTGACGTTGATTGCGTAATAGTTGCCGTCCCAGGTGAAAAATCCGCGCTCGCCAAGTTGGGTCGCGAGTTCCAGTGGGGAATGTCCGGGCTTACCATCATCGACGCGAACCGCGAAAGTAGCACAGCGCTGGTCAAAGCGTGCTGGATCGGTGATGCCATAGATCTTCAGTCCTGGAATCTCTTTCAGACCTGACATCATTCTTTGCAAAAGGGCGCGCTCGTGCTCGTGGATCGCCGCGTAGGCCGATTCAATGGCGGCGCGGCGGGCTGTGAGTTGGGAGTGATGAGTCCCGCCTTTCGAAAAGGGCGACGGCTGGGGCACTCTGGCCAGATCCGCAATGTATTCCACACATGCCCCGATTCCGGCGATGCATTCATGGTTGAGCGTGCCCCATTCCCAGCAGTTGGGAATCGCATTTGTGTTGGGGCGAACTTTATGGGGACGAATACGCTTGAGGTGCTCGCGTTTTCCGAAGAGTACTCCCATGTGGGGGCCGAAAAATTTGTAGGTGGAGCAGGCGAGGAAGTCGCAGTCGAGCGCGGCGACGTCGATCAAGCCATGAGGCCCGTAGTGAACGGCGTCGATATAGGCGAGGGCTCCGGCTTGATGGGCGAGGCTGACGATCTGTTTTACCGGATTGATGGTTCCTACCGCATTGGAGGCGTATCCGACTGCCACGAGCTTTGTATTTTTATTGATCTTGCTCGCCAAGTCTTGCATGTCTAACGTGCAATCTTCGTCACGGAAGTCCACCCAGCGGACGGTGATTCCGCGATCCTCGGCCATGGCGAGCCATGGGGAAACGTTCGCATCGTGATCCAGGCGGGTCAGCAGAATTTCGTCTCCGCCCTTGAGTTCACGACCGAGGGCGCGCGACAAGGCGAAGGTCAGGGTAGTCATGTTGGGACCGAAGATGACTTCGTCGGCGCCGCAGTGCAGGAAGTCGGCCATGGCGGCGCGCGCTTCGGCGATCATGGCGTCGGTGCGGCGACTCGTGGCGTAGGCTCCGCCCGTATTGGCGTTGTGTTGGCGGAGATAGGTGGCGATCGCGTCGATTACTCGCTGCGGGACCTGCGTGCCGCCGGGTCCGTCCAGGAAGACCGCGGGATAGCCGTTTACGGTTTGAGACAGAGACGGGAACTGCGCGCGAATGTGGGTGAGGTCGAGGGTGGCGGGAGCGAGTTGTTCGGAGGTCGGCATAGGAACGCCTATTGTTACATGAGGATACTGCCCGGTTCGAATTCCAGGCGCACGCTTTACCTCACCATGCTATTCAATACGTTCCTGAAGCTGACAATGCTTGGCTTGCATTGCGCGCTGCGCGCGCAACCCCGGACGAGGGCGTGCGGGGCTACATAACCAATCTTACGAAATCTGCTAACAGGCCGTAAGCGGTCGCATAGAGGCCGGGATTTTCTTCGGTGATCGCCAGGCCGGGGAAGATGTCGGTTTCGAAATAGATATAGGACGACGCGCCGGTTATGCGCGCCATGGGTTGAGTGCTGAGAATTTTTTCCGGCTTGACGCTGGCTTTTACTCCGTCTGGGGTGCGTTGCGCCCGGCAGACTAGCTTGAACGGCCAGCCGTCGCGGCGGGCATTGCGGAGGGCGTGTGGCGTAAGATCGCGGATGCCTTCGCGGTCGATTTCATCCAAGCGAATCGGAACATCCATCAGAACGGTAGCTAAGGCCGCGGTTTTCACCGCTGCGTCCCAGCCCTCAACGTCGTGGGTGGCATTGGTTTCGGCTATCCCTAGTTGCTGGGCTTTTTTCAGGGCGTCTTCGAAACTCAGGCCCTGCTCCATCTCACTGAGGATCACGTTGGTCGTAGAGTTCAGGATTCCGTGAAAGCCCAGCAGGTGGATGGCGGGAAGTTGAGCGAAGAGGGAGAAGATGGGGACGCCGTCCATGACCGTGGATTCGAAGAGGAAACGCTTGCGTTGCTTCGCGGCTAAGTCTCGAAGCTCGCGGTAGGCGTGAACAATGGGACCTTTATTCGCCGTGATGGCGTGGGCGCCGTGTTCGAGAGCGACGCGGATGTGGTCGATGGCGGGCTGGCCGGTTTCTACGTTCAGGGAGGTGGCCTCGAAGAGGACGTCAGCTTGCGCGGCGTCGAGCCAGTCGCGGACATTGGTGAGGTTTCGATTCGAGCCTAGGATTTCACAGGCACCCGCGCCAACTAAGGCCGGCGGATCAAACCCTTCGGGGTTCGCATTCCAGCCCAGGTGGCGCGAAGCTACGCCAGTGATGCGGAATGTGATCCCGTGCCTGTCGCGCAGTTCGGTTGCACGCTCGGCGAGCAGTTGCACGAGAGTGCGATTGACATTACCCAAACCGAGAAAGCAGAGGTTATAGGGGCGGATGGCGAAGTCCTTGGAGTCAGTTAAGTTTCAAGTTTCGTGTTTCGAGTTTCAAACTGTGACACTCGCAAGATAAAGCTCTTCGTAAGGGCAGATCTCACGCCCCCGGCTCGGAACTTACAGCTGCTGAAACTTGGAACCCGAACTGGAGAGTACCTTATCCCATAACCGTGGTGTGTTCGGGTTTGATTTTGTAGAGGACTCTTACTTCGCCGGGCTGGCCATAGGGGTACTTGTCGACGCCGAGATATTTTTTCGCCAATTTGTGGATGTGTTCGGCAGCGCCTTCTTCCGTGATTTCGACTACGCGGCCGCGGATCTCGAGATAGCGGTAGGGATTTTCTGGATCGATGATGGCCAGCGATACGCGCGGATCGCGCCTCACATTTTTGTCTTTCTGCCGTCCCCGGGCGGAGTTGAATATGACGTGATCGCCGTCGAAATCGCACCAGACCGGAGTGACTTGCGGGCGGCCGTCGGGCATAAGAGTGCCGAGGCTGGCAAAGGCGCGCTTCTGAAACAGATCTTTGTACTTCTCGGGGATAGCTTGCGACATGAAGTCCTCCAAGAATTGAATTCCTCAGGAATTATAGACGCGTGCCGGGGACAGCTGTTCAGGGCCGGTGATCGAGTTGCCTTAGAATAGTGAATCTTCTAAAGGAAAATAAGCCTCAGCGGCTGCGGCATTGATTCGATGCAGCCCTGCAGATGGCAGTTGTCGTTGGTTGAAATCAGTCAGCGAGGAAAAATTGTCGAAACCGGTTTCATATGGGGAAGGGGATGCGGAAAGCAAGGTGCTGCGGGTGACGATCATTGTCATGCTGCTGCTGAGCGCCTGGTCGCGAGCGTCGTTTGCAGTGGACGCGGGTCACAAATATCCGCCGACTATTGTTTTCATGACGGATTTCGGCGTGGTCGATGACTCGGTGGCCATCTGCCGAGGGGTGATGTACGGAATTATGCCCGAGGTGCGCATCGTGGATTTGACGCATCAGGTGACGCCTTTCTCGATTGGGGACGGCGCGCGCTTCCTCTTTGGCGCGACTCCTTACTATCCTGCCGGAACCGTCTTTGTGGTGGTGGTCGACCCGACGGTTGGGAGTACGCGCAAGGCGATTGTGGCGCGATCGAAGCGGGGTCAATTCTTCGTTTTGCCGGATAACGGTTTACTGACTCTGGTCGAGCAGCGTGATGGCATCGAGTCGGTCCGCGAGATTACGAATCCGAACTGGATGATCGGAAGCAAGCTCTCATCGACATTTCATGGGCGGGACATTTTTTCTCCCGTGGGCGCGCACATGGCTCGCGGCGATGACTGGAGCAGGGTTGGGCCGGAGATGCCGGTCAAGGATCTCGTGCGCCTGGAATTGAAAAGTGCCAAGATCGGCGATCAAGGGCTGAGTGGGATGGTGATCGCGACGGACGGTCCGTTCGGAAACCTGGTCACAAACGTGAGTGCAGAGGACTTTCTGAAACTTGGGTATCAGCGCGGGCAGGACGTGTCGATAAAAATCGGGGATAAAGATCTGCGGCTGAAGTTCGTGAAGACATTCAGCGACGTGCCTGTAAACGAGCCGCTGCTTTATATCGACTCACGCGGGCATCTGGCGCTGGCAGTGAACCAAAACAGTTTTGCGGCGATTTACGGAGTCAAGCCGCCCGTGTCTCTGGCAATTCCGCGTGCGGGACGCAAATGAGTGTCGGGCGATGTGCGCGGACAGCGCAAGGATTGTTGCTACGTCGACTGTGCCACTCTCGGGAGCACGGCTTTCAACAGCGATTCGAAGATGGATCTCACTCGTTCTCCCGTTTCCATTACTTCTGTGTGAGAGAGCGGCTGGTTTAGGATTCCTGCGGCCATGTTGGTCACGCACGAGATCGCCAGAACATTTAACGCCATGTGACGGGCGGCGATGACTTCGGCTACCGTGGACATTCCTACGAGATCGGCGCCTATACGGCGGAGATGCTCGATTTCCGCGGGTGTTTCGTAGCTGGGTCCTAACAGGGCCGCGTAGATTCCTTCGTGCAACATGATTCCCAGTCTGGCCGCTTCTTCGCGGGCGATCTCGCGATATTCGCGAGAGTAGGTGTGCGTCATGTCAGGGAAGCGAAGGCCGAAGCGGTCGTCGTTGGGACCGACCAGGGGATTCGTTCCCTGCAGGTTGATGTGGTCGCGGATGAGCACCAACGCGCCTTGCGAGTAACCGAGGTTGATACCTCCTGCGGCGTTGGTGAGTATCAGGGATTTGACTCCCATGCGGGCGAAGACGCGGATGGGGAAGGCGACTTGTTGAGCGGAGTATCCCTCATATTGGTGGACGCGGCCTTGCATGGCGGCAACGGGGACAGTGGCGGCGTTGCCTATGACCAGGCGGCCGGCGTGGCCGATGGCGGTCGACTGAGGGAAGGAGGGAATCTCGGAGTAGGGGACTTTGGTGGGCTCGGAGAGTGAGTCGGCGAAAGCGCCGAGGCCGGAGCCGAGGACCAAGCCGATTTTCGGCCGGAGCGGAGTGTGAGCGAGGACGACTTTTGCGGCGTTATCGGCGAGCGCGTAAATGTCGGACATGGGTGGCGATTCTGTTCGTCGTAGAGACGTTGCTTGCAGCGTCTCGGCTGGAAGCATCGGCAAAGTTAGCGTTCACATGCGGTGGCGCAGAGACGCAGCAAGCTACGTCTCTACCGCAGATTGTTACAGATCACCGTCTGCCAACTGGCGACCGTGGCCGTTTTTGTCCAGCCAATCATACAGAAAGGTTTGATAGAGGTAGGAGGCGACGATCTCTTCGCCCAGTTCGTGGGTGTCGGTGCAGATGAATGGGAGGCGCAGGCCGGTGAGGACCGCGATCAGGGATTGCGTGATGCGGTTGGGATTGGCGGCGCGGTAAGGATAGTCGGACTTAATTTCAGAAAGCGACGAGGTGACCACTAGCAGGCTGTGCGGGAGTTCGGCCATGCGGCGCAGGCGCTGGATGAAGACGGCGCGGTTGCT
The DNA here is from genome assembly GCA_046723715.1 of Acidobacteriota bacterium. GTDB lineage: Bacteria > Acidobacteriota > Terriglobia > Terriglobales > Acidobacteriaceae > Sulfotelmatobacter. Next base: position 24,492 of record JBKOUZ010000102.1, read on the forward strand.
CGTGAAGGAGCAGATCAGGTCCGCGAGATCTTTGCGCTCCACCGTGCATGTGTCTTCCATACCTTCAATCGAATAATCGCCCAGGCGCAGTGCGCGGTATTCGATTTTGGCGAACCATCCTTTGAAGCGCCGGAAGGAGAACGGGTTTTGCTCGCGGGTGTCGATGATTGCCGTGGGCGGCGGAGTCCGGATTTGAGTGCCTCCACGCTCTGCGAGCACGGGCAGCGGGGGATGCGGAACTGGCGCGGTGAGGGTGGTCCAGGCTAGCGGGGAAGCGATCAGGATGCGTTTGCGGGGCATGAGACTACGCGAGGGTCAGGATAACATGCGAAATAAGCCTGCGGCGCGGAGGGTGTGCGAAGCGGGCCGCCCGCATCAGAATCTTCTTTCGAATTCGGCGAAGGCGGTTTCCAGCTTCCATTGTTCGCGGGCTCGTTCGTTTTGATTCAGAAACTCTGTGCAAGCGTGTGACCGCTTGGCTCCGACATCGCTCGCGCAAGCTGCAACCGGACTAAATGCCCCCTTCGTGGACGTCCACAAACTTCGTCCCGGCGCGAAGCTGTGCTCCAGGCTGATGCGCGCCATGCGTTTCAGTTCACTGTAGGGCAGGCGATAGGCCTGGACCGCACGCAGATACTCATGGGTCATGTCGGAGCGGGCTACGCCTTCGTCATCGGTTGAGATCGCGACCGGGACGCCGTATTTCATGTAGGCCGGCAGAGGATGGTCGTCGCCGCTTACGCCTAAGATTTGATCGTTCGAGGTGAGGTTGATTTCGACCATCACGTTGCGAACGGCCATCTCTTTCATCAGGCCGATGGGATCTTTTTCCAGCATGACATCCACGCCGTGGCCGATGCGCTCGGCGTGTCCGCGTTCGACCGACTCGCGAATGTGGAACGAGAGATCCTCTGGTTTGACCAGGCCCATAGCAATCTCTCCGGCGTGCAGCGCGATGTGGACCTTGGGATAGACACCGTGCAGGTAGTCGAGCATGGCCATGTGCTCGCGGAAATCGCGGGTGGGGACATACCAGTCTTCCGGCATCACGAGATTGAGTCCGACGAAATGCGGATCGGACGAGGCCAGTTCGAAGCCGAGAAGAATCTGGGCGAACACGGCTTCGCGCGAGAGTCCACGCAATACCTGATAAACGTACCGGACGGTAACACTGCATCCCGGCTCGGCTCCGGCAGTGCCGCATTTCATCGCGGAGTGGGCTCGGGCATCATCATCGGCCAGGGCCTTACTGGTATTAATGGCGACTTCTTTCAATCCGCCAGCCAGGTACTTTTCGCGCATGCGGGCGAAATCGTCGTCCCAGCCGATTTTTGTGGCGAGGTCCGGAGCGGCGCCCTGGTCGGCGGTATGCATGTATTCGATGTACTGCACGTTTTCG
>JBKOUZ010000133.1:0-7171 GCA_046723715.1 Acidobacteriota bacterium
GATAAGGATCGTGATAGACCACCGGCAGCTTCTTGCCAAAATTGTTGTGGGGCGGCGGGGTGGTCGGCGTGCTCCATTCCAGCGACGTAGCTTGCCACGGGTTGTCCGAAGCAGGTGCGCCCTTGAAGCGGCTGATGAACAGGTTATAAAGAAAGACCAACTGCGCCGCCCCGGTTACCAAAGCAGCTATCGTGATGAATTTGTGCAGCGGAATAAGGTGCTGCATGTACTCGGGTGCGAACGCCTGATAGCGCCGAACGTTGCCCGCCAGTCCCAGATAATGAAATGGCATGAAAATCGCGTAAGCGCCGACGAAACTGAACCAGAAGTGAATCTTGCCCAGTTTCTCATCCATCATGCGGCCGTACATCTTGGGGAACCAGAAATAGGTTCCCGCGAAGATTCCGAACATCGCGGCAACGCCCATCACAAGATGGAAATGTCCAACCACAAAATAGGTGGCGTGCAACATGATGTCGGTCGAAGGCTGCGCGAGAAAGAACCCGCTAATGCCACCGCTGATGAACATGGAGATGAAACCCAGGGCAAACAGCGAAGCAGAGTTGATCCGCAACTTAGCGCCGTAAAGGCTTCCCATCCAGATAAGGACGACGATGGTTGAAGGGATCGTGATGATCAAAGTCGGGAACGAGAACACCAGCGAGGAAACCGGATTCATGCCGCTTACGAACATATGGTGCCCGTAGACCATGTAGCTCAGCACAGCTAGCGCACCCATCGCATAAATCAGCACCCGGTGGCTGAGCATGGGTTTGCGCATGTTCGTGACCAGGACATGCGACACAATTCCCATGCCGGGTACGATCGCGATGTAAACCTCGGGGTGCCCGAAGAACCAGAACAGATGCTGCCAGAGCAGGGTTGATCCGCCGGAGTGCGGCTGCAGTTGGTCGTTAATAACGGTATTGGCCGGCACGAAAAAACTGGTTCCGGCCACGTGATCGAGAATCAGCAGGATGCATGCCGGCATCAATACGGCGAATGCGGTCAAACCCATGCAGGAAGTGATGAACCAACTCCACGCACTGAGCGGCAGACGCCAGAGACTCATGCCTCGCGTTCGCATGTCCAGCGTCGTAGTGATGAAGTTCAGGGAGCCCAGCAACTGGCCAACGCAAAAAATCGCAATGGCAAGAGCCCACAGCACAACTCCGGAGCCTTCTCCGGGACCAGCTATCTGTCCCACGGCACTCAAGGGGGCGTATTGCGTCCAGCCTCCCAGGGTAGGGCCATCGCCCACGAAGAAGGACGCCATCAGCACCAGGAAAGCGGTGAACGTGACCCAGAACGACATCATGTTGAAATGGGGGAAGGGCATGTCCTCAGCGCCCACCTGAATCGGCAGAAAATAGTTGCCGAAAGCCGCAAAGGGCGCGGTGGTGAGCACAAAAAACACCATGATAGTCGCGTGCATGGTCATCAGTTGAAGGTAGAACTCGGGGGTCATCACGTCGCCCGGAGCGCCGTTCTTGGTGAGCAGATGCAGGCCCGGTATGGCAAAGTTCGTCCACCCGAGGTGAATGCGCATGAGCCAGGAGAGCACCATGCCCACAAACACGGCCACCAGAGCGAGCCCGTAATATTGCTTGCCGATGACTTTGTGGTCGAGGCTGAATACGTGCTTCCGAATGAAGCTGGTGGGCGCAGAATGCTGTGCTGCGTGGACATGCGCCGAAGTGTCATGCATCAGGTTCACCTCAAACAAAGATCTGTTCGCCGCAAACGCCGCGGCTGTTCCGCATCACTGCAGTGCGGCTTGCTTTTTGAGCCAGGCGTCAAAATCTTCCTGCGACAGCACTGAGAGATACGCCTTCATGTTGTAGTGTCCGAGACCGCACAGCTGCGTGCAGACAATCTCGTAGCGGCCAACTTTGGTCGCTGTGAAATGCACAGAAAGGTCCATCCCCGGAACGAAGTCTTGCTGGATGCGCAACTCAGGGACGAAGAAGGAGTGGCCGACATCTTTCGAATGCATGAGCAGGTGGATCTGGTGATTCACAGGGATCGCCATTTCCGCGGTCACGATGTCGTCCTTGGAATCGGGGTCGTGGTCGACATCAATTCCGTAGAAGTTCTGATTGGCTTCGCTGATCATTTCTGAATGTGTGGGGCCGAACTTTCCATCGGCCCCGGGATAACGAAAGTAAAAGGCGAATTGGCCGGCTTGCACCTGGACGGGCATTGAGTTGGGGGAGGGCGGCGTGAAGTAAACATTTGCCCAGGCCTTCACGCCAAAAACACCGAGTGCAAGAACTTCAGTTCCGACCAGCAGGATCGCGGCCCAAACCATGGCTTTGGCCCCGCCGGGAAAGCTTTTGATCTTGTCGCCGGGGCGAGGGTTGGCGAATTTCCAGACAAAGAATCCCAGGATCAACTGCGAAGCGAGAAATGAGATACCCGCCTCAGCCATGGTCTCCGACATCTGCTCATCAATGGGGGCGCCATGGGTCGAGATGTCCTCCGGCATCCACCAGGTATGTCGCAGGATGGGAATTGCGGAGACAATTGCGATTACGAAGATGGTAATTGCGAAGAGTTTCGCCACGGTGTCCTCGTTTTGAGCGATTTAGCGTATTTCTTGTGAATGGCGCTTGAGCCGCAGTGGGCGAACCCTAGCGGCTCCCGCGCTTAATTCTCACTTCGCTTTGAACGTGAAGTCGGCTTTGGCCGGGGCGCCCGCAGCAACGGTCACTTTCTGCGTTTGCGTACCGTAAGTTTCCTGCCACGCCGTGACGGTGTAGTTTCCCGGGGGCACGTTATTGATCGTGTAGTTGCCGCTGGCGTCGGTAGTGGCGTAGGGCCCCTTCACCACTGCGAACCAGCCATGCATCCAAGGGTGGATATTGCACTTCACTTCGATCATCTCCGGGGCCTTCCAGCTCTTTTCCACGGGCGGCGCTCCCGGGGGCTGCGACTGATTCCACGGAATGTTTCCCGTCATCGGGTTCGGATTAGGATGGATGTTGTGAGCAGTCTGATCGCTGGTGGTCACCTTGAAAGTTTCGCCAACATTCATAGCCAACACGTGAGGCGTGTAGCGGCAATTCTTCTGATCGAAAACGGGGACGGCGGTAGCTGGTTGAGTCAAGGCTGCGCCGCTTAAACCTTCGGAAATGTAGAGCACCACGTTCTCCAGACCCCCGCCCGAGCCCACGACTACGTTTTCCATTTTCGGCGCATCGTTGGCATTCGCCTTTGCGCAGTACGGATCTTTTGACATGTCCAGGCCCTTCATGTGCGGAGCCGTGCCATCAAGTTTCACCGTACCAGTAATCTTGCCTTCGGCCGCCGCGTTGACTCTTTGATTCAACAGCAACGCTGCGCAACAGACGAAGAGTACGGCCGTAAAGCCAGCTGCGAATTTATGCATTCTGTTCATGCTCTCTCCCCTTGTGGCACCGTCACTGTTGACCGGCGGGCGCATTTGGATCAACCGGCTTCAGGCCGAGCTGCCTGGCCATCGCCTTTTCCTTGCTGGGCTGGGACATAAGCGCGCGCAGATAAAAGACCAGATCCCACGCTTCGTCGGGCTTGATGTTATCGGCGAAGGAGGGCATCGGCGTGCCATCCAGCCCCGTCATAAAAATACGGTAGATATCTTGATCGGAAGAGCCGCACTTCGGCCGGCCTCCGTCGGTGAAGTTGTACGGAGCGAGGGGACGTCCAAGATCATCCTGCAGCGTGGCGGCAGAGGGTCCATTGGCCTCGCCCGTCACCCCATGGCACTTCCAGCACTGGACTCGGGCAAACACTTCGCGGCCATTTTTAATGCGCTCAGGCGTAACCTCTGGCTCTTTAGGAATTTCGATCGGCGTGCCCGCTTTCTCGTTCACCCAGCGAGGAGAAAAGTGCTTGACCCATGCGACCAGGTCGGCCTTCTGCTGTGCAGTGAAGGTATTCCACTGCGGCATATTCGAACGATCAAGTCCACGGGCGATCGTGTCAGATAAATCCTGGTCGGTCGGCAGAGTCCCAGTGGGAGTGGAGCGGCATTTGAAGATCCCGAGTTGAAAGTCCCGCGGCTTGGGATCAATCCAGGGAGCGTTCTCTCCCATGCCGTCTCCACGCTCACCGTGACAGCCGACGCAATAGCGGCGATAGTCGTATCGCGCGTTTTTGGCATGCCCGGTCACGTTGCCGATATGGCTCTCCATACCCATCCGGGCGCTGAAGTCGGCTTGAGTTTGTTGCGCCAGTGAGGCCAAGGGAAATGCCGTGAGCATGGTGCCGAGACAAAGCAATGACAGGTGCAGTCTTGTTCGCATGCATCCCTCTTAGAAGTCAAAGTCAAATCCGAGCATGAGGCTGTTGCTGCTCAAGTCTGTTCCGCTGACCGGCGATGTTCCCCGTTGACGGATCCAGGAATACTCGTTGTGGAAGGCAAAACCGGCGCGGCTCGTCATGAACGGGTTATAGCGATAGCCAACCACATAGTTATCGATGTCGCCCACGTGGGATGGAATGGTGGCGAAAGCCTGCTGCGACATCCGGACCCATTCCGAACGCTGGAAGATGGTCAGCTGCGGGCTGTAGACGTAGTGCGTTTCAACAAACGCACCGTTCCAGGTGGGATTGCGGGCGCCCGCGGGCAGAACACCAGTCGTGTTGTTCTGCGAAGCGGGATCGCAAGTGCCGGTGATGATGTCGCCGTAACACGCTCCGAACCATGCACTGTCGGAACCATGCTGGGTGAACACCTGGAAATCCAAATGCGGGCCGACATAGAACAGGCCTTCAAAGCCCACGCGGCTGAAGGTCTTGTTTCCGATGCCGGAGCCCGGAATCGGAACGCCTCCGCTGGTGAGATACGTGGTGGGGGCAACACCATACATGGCATAACCGCCGATGCGTTGCACTCCGAGCCTGCCAGCACTGAAAGCCTGGCTTCCTGCGAAGAATGCGCTGTAGGAGTTCTGGCCATAGGGCAGATCAACATTGCCATCGGTGGAACTGAATACGGCTGCGGACAGGCGTGTACGATCATCCCCGGAGTGACCCATCCACTCGACGCCAAGCTGGTTGTCGCCCACCTGCCCGAAAATGTTGCCATCTCCGACAGGAATGAAATGGAACAGTTGATAGCCACCACCGCTGCTGGACAGCGTCAGGCTCCGCTTCTCCGAGATGAAGCTATCGAGTTCAAACTTGCCGACTTTCACATTCAGCCACGGGCTGTGGAATAGGTTGTCGAAGCGCACATTGACCGCTTCGAAGTGAAAGGCCCCTGTCTCATCGGAGGAAGGGACAAGCTGGAAGGAAAAGTTATTTTCCAGTGTACCCATTGCCAAGATGTCGAGTCCGCCGAGGTTGAAGCCGGTAGTGGTGATCTTTTGTTCTCCGGTTGGAGCGCTATCGACGGCGACTTTGTTGACGCTCTCGCGGCTCCAGAATGGAGTCATGCGCAAGGTGATCGGCCAGTAAGAGGCATTCTGCCAGATCGGGGCGTCACGATCGTTCATGAGCTGGTAGCCGTTGTCTTTAAACTTTTGGCCAAAGTAATTCAGCATCGGAAAGGATTCATGGCAGGCGGAACATCGCAGACCGTATTTCCGGGCGAAAGCCGGAAGCGCATTAGCCTGCGGACTGAAGGCCAATACCACGAAGAGTGCTGATAGGGTGAACGGAATTGCCGATGCCGCACACGAATACTGGCGAGACAGCGTCCCCATGCGCATGCCGTACTCCTTCTGTACGTCGCGTTACCGAACCCACTTAAGTTCCCACAAATTCAATGGTAGGTATAGCGCGGGCAAGGCAGAGGAACCAGCGAGGAGAACCCCTCCCCTCGAGGCAGGACGGTTTGCAGCAACAAAAACGTTTTAGACCGTTCCTGCCACCTTACCGGGAGCGAATCTACTACCATTCTTCGTAATCTTGCAAGAAAAATTTGCAAAGATTTTACAAGTTCATGACAACAACGGGCAGCTCTCTTTCGATTAGAGGCAGACGGCGGCTCTTATCCAGTTGACAGACACGCTCACCCAGCGCTATCAAGGAGAACTAACATTGACCTTCTCTTCCAAGCGGGGCCTTACCTTTCCGGGAATGGCGAACGCGAGATTCCTTTGCGCGTCATCGACGCGCGGCAACGTGCGCGACAAGGTTGCCTTAATCCTCATCGCGATTCTTGCACTTTGGTCGGGCATACCAATCGTTCACGCTCGCGCGAAAGATACGACACAATACGGGGCTGGTTTGATCGTAAACGTGCCATTCCCGGTCGCCGATGTCACGCAAGCCGTCAACGAGGTCACCCAGAGTGGGATCATTCGAGGCAGCAAAGAGTATGACCGCGAGGAATATGTCACGGGGGCGGAGGTAGCCACATCCGTGCGAGGTTTCCCAACGTGGCAGGAAGGAGGAACCGTATTCTACAAGGTGCGGACTCATGCGCTGGACCCTAGAAATTTCAAGGAAAGCGGCGATGTAGGGACCCTTGCTGTGCGCTATGTGCTGCAACCTCAGGGCGAAAAAAATACTGTGCTGCGGATCGATGCGATTTTCGTGGAGGACTTCCGGCACACCGTGCATCTTTCCAATGGATCCGTCGAGGGAGCGGAATATAAAGATATTCACGACCGCCTGGAGACCTTGCATGTGCTGCAGCAGCAGGCCGCGGAGGCCGCGTCGCAGGGGACCCAGGTAAACGCGAAACTTCTCCGGAAAGAAAGCTCTGCACCATCTCTGCCCGTTCAGAGCCGGGTGCCCGCCGACGCAGTTCCGTCTGGGGCGAAACCACGGATGGCCGACTTAAAGCCCAGCGAGAGTCCGGAAGAGCATCTGAAGTCGCTTCGGCGGCAGGTGGAGCGGACGGTAAAATCCCCGGGCGCACCTTTGAAAGCGTCTCCGTTCCGCACTGCCAAAACACTGGTATCGCTCCCGAGCGGGACCGAGGTTCTGATCGTGATTTCCACTCCGTACTGGTTTGGGGTTGAGACGCACCAGGGACAGCACGGCTGGGTGTCCCGCGACGAACTGGAGATCCTGCCGTGAAGTACGGTGCCCGATTGAAAGCAGAAGTAATCCTGCCTGTGCTGCTGATCGCAGTGTTGTGGCAAGTGGGCTTGGGCCAGAGCAACTCTCCTGAACGGGCTTTCCCGCAAAGCAAAGACTCGATCGAACAGGTTGTGAAGAAACTTCAGCCCGCAAT